>NZ_SGVY01000030.1 GCF_004535825.1 Segatella hominis
TTTTGCTTGTCTTCTTTTCGCAACACTAAGGTAAGTGAAAATTCTGACATGGCAAAATCCTGGGCAACTTTTTGTTGCTCAGGCACTTATAAATAATGTTAAACTATAGTGTTGCGGAATTAAGGTTATATTAATTGTTTCCTAGTGAAAGTAAAAACGCACTCGGTATGTATGCTGTACACACCGTTACCAGTTCATCAACAACCACGCCAACTCTCTGTTGCCCCTGCCATCGTGCGACTCTGCCAACTACTCCCTTAAATGCCCCATCAATAACCTTTACCAACTGTCCTTTCTCGAACTTTGGCACTTCGACTAATGACACGATGGTATTGTCCGCATCGGCAGCACAGATGATTTTGAGACTTTCCATCTGATAGTCTGGAACTACTAATGGAGTCTTCTCTATTCTGCGACCAACGTGGACGTGGCGATAATAAAAACGAAGGAATGGGAGGTTTACGTTGTCGTAAACGAAAGATTTGAGTTGCTCTTCAGTACCGTAGGCGAAGAAGATATTTGGTAAAAGTGACTCGGTAACAACTTTGCGCTTACCTTTTATAAGTTTCACAGTATCTGTAGTAGGATAGAAAGCCGTGATACCTTTGGCAGTCATGTAGTCGTATGCTTTTTTCTCCCTACCATAGGTGGTGCGTAAAGCATACCAATGAGGAATTTCTTCCTCTTTTTGCGCTTTAGGCTTACTTGCTATATGGGCATTTCTGGTGGACACCCCTGTTTGTGAACTCTCGGCGGAAACAATGCTTTGAGCTTCGGGGAGGGCGTTGGAGGTAAGTCCAGCGCAAGGAGGGAATTCACCACCTCCTGAGGTGTGTACATCTTCTGATGTCCATTCATCGACTTTCATATCGGTGCTAACTTTTTTCTAGACAGAAATCCGTTAAATTGCGACAAAAAAAGCGTGGAATCGTCCTGTTGTCCATTCCACACACTGAGGCTCTTCCAACTGCCTATCAAAGTCGAACAGACAACGTCAGAGCCCACGCCGATATGAAAATCGCTACCGCAAAGAGACCTATATAAAACATTTAACTGCACCCAAAAGGGTACAATTCATGCTTACAAGGTCTCCACGGGATTGATATAATCACACCCGGGACATCTACCGTTGACCATATTCGAGACTTTGATACTGATTGTTTTGGAAGATTTCAGTGTGTCTCAAACACAGCGTCGATAAACGCCTTCCATTATGTCTGGATTGTCTTCCCACCCAAAGCCCGCTTTCGTATAGATATGTCATGGTTGACTTCACTACACTCAGCACGGCGTAGGCTGCCGACTCGGTTATCATGAAAGAACTCGTCTTACAGCGACAACTGCGGTCTGGCTATACAATCCGACTGCAAAAATACGAAAATTTATTGAGAAAAGACAAGAAATGACAGGAAATATAAATACTACAACACAAATTTAAGACTATTTAAGCATATTTGCTTTAATATCTCAGAAATTTTGTATAAACAAATGCTGTTCTTATGCAATTTTTGTATGTTACGAGACCAATATACTTGAAGTGCCGATGAAGTATAACTTCGACAGGCTATGAAGTGCTACTTCGATGGTTGATGAAGTAATATTTCGTTTTTATGGGATGTATAATAGTTGAAGTTCTGTCATTCTTCGCCTTTTGATGGACGGAATGCATTTGCCTCTCCATCTGCAAAAGTCAAGGTAATCTTTTTCTATGTCACGCAATCCTCGTTCAATCTTTTGCAGGAGACGGCTCTTCGGAAATCTTTTGTTCCCTAATATCTTATAGGGGCCGACATTGTAGGCAAGTACGGCAAGGAGTAGTGAGTCCTTGCCATACTTGCGGAACATAGCACATAACTTGGTGAGGTCTGAGCGCAACAGAGTATCGGCTTGCTGATAAGTAAGATTCTTCTTAAACTTTTCATGTGGCAATATCCGATGTCCCCATCCGATATAGGGATAGTTGCGCTTAATATCGTGCCATCCCTCGTAATACTTGATGCACCGTACGGCTCGTTCAAAGGGTGGCAAAGCAAAGATGCCCAAGTCGGTTTGGCTTGGGCTATCGTTTGTAGGTGTTTTGTTCTGTGCCACTATGCTTTGGCACAGAAACAAGAGCATTAGGGTAATATATATTCTTATCTTTTTCGTCATGGATGTTGTTTTTGTTTTGCATTTGGAGTGTCATTGGCTTGTCACTTGGCATTCTTCTTGTTGAATATCTCTGCTATCATGGCTTTCACGTCCTCACCAACTTGCACGAAGTTTTTATAGAGGATGCGCTCACGCTCATCACGGCTCTTGAAGGTGTAGAACTTGGGCAGTGGCATATACTCGCTTTCTTCTTTCTTGATGTCTGCCATATTAAAGTCGGTCTTGCAATAGAACTTACTGGTCTTGAACTCATCGCTCTCCTGTATGTTCATACTGCCATTCATGCCGGTCTTGGTTGCCACAAAGTCCCTTGCCGTCTGACCGCAGATCCATCCTGTCGGCATGTCCGAGATTTTACTGGCTGGTACAAGACTGTCCATATTCTCATTCAGGTTGATGCTCGTCTTGTCTCTATCGATGGTCACGCCTTTCTTCAGTTGCACCACCTTTCCGAAAATGTCAGAGGATAGCCATTCCAGAGTTTCCTTGCTTCGTGCCGAACCGCTCACCACATTGCCTACGGTGGTGATAATCTTCTGCATACCAACCTTGCCATAGTCGGCTTCCAACTGCGGCAACTCCTGAAAGCCCAGGGCTACGCTCACCTTGTTGCTTCGGGCTGTGCCTATCAGTCTGTCTATTTTGTGGAAGTAGAGGGTCGGCAACTCGTCCACGATGATGCTCACGGGGATGTTCTTGCCTTGTCCTGTGTTCACTCGTGTTACCAAGCGATTGAGAATAAGGGCGTTCAATGCTCCAATGATGCTCTCCATTTCTGGGTCATTGGCTATCAGCAGATAGCTCGGATTCTTCGGGTCACTGACCTTCAGGTCGAAGTCATCGCCGTCCTTGTGGAATATCCAATAGCTTTCCTTGGTGGCAAGACGTGAGGTATAGACACGCAGTGTACCTATCATACCCTCCAACTGCTCCATAGCCTTGTTCTTCAAGGCAGTCTGGAACGGTCCCAATAAGGGTGCTACCTCATTGTCGGTCTCCAGCACATTGAAGATTGTCTGGTAACTTTCGTTCAAAAAACTAAGAATATGAGGCATATCGCTATATTTGCCCAACCAATAGGCTGGCTCCACTTCTTCTCCTGCATGGTTAAACACCTTACCGGTCGGCTTCATCTGCATGGTCTTCGGGTCAAGTACTTTCTCTGCTATCAGTATCTTACCATCCTTGTCGTATGGCTCTTTGCCATAGTTGATGAAGAAGTAGATACAGGCGGCGAGGAAGTTGACGGCTGAGGTCTGGAAGAACTGGTCGCTGCCGCCACCGCCTTCCTTTTTTCCTTTTTGCAGGGATTCAAGTAATGTCTCTGCGGTCTCGCTCGCTGCTGCCAAGTTATTGATATACTTCTGCTGTATCGGGTTCACTCGCTTGGAGTATTCCACATCCACGAAGTTGATGATGTTGAACTTGCAGCCTTCTGGCAGTTTGCCCAACTGTTGGTTCTTCTTATAGTGGTAGTACAGTTTGGTTGCCAAGGTAGGGAACTTGTAGTCGTAAACGACCATGGCAAAGCCTTTTGCACTATGCTGTCGAATGAACGGCTCGATGATGGAGAATGTCTTACCGCTACCCGGTGTGCCCACTACCCAGGTGCCACGGAATGGGTTCACGATGTTCACCCATCCCTTACGGAACTTGCCCTTATAGTAGTAGCGCATGGGTATATTCACGCTGTATTTGTTGTATTCCTCCTTTTGGCACTGCTCAAAACTCTCGTTTTCAAAATTGAAACGGTCTTTCATCAGTCCTTCCTTCAAGAACTTCGAGATGTTGTCCAAGGCGATATGCACCAATACCGTTCCGATTATGGTTGTCACCATATAGAGAATGGTGTTCAATCTTAGGGTATAGAGACGAGTGTCCATCGCATAGCCGAAGAGCCACACGGACAATATCAACAGCAGCACGCCACTCACCAAGGGGTACAGCACCTGCCTTCGGGCATCAAATTCCAAGTGTTTCTTGTTTCTCGTGCCTACACAGGTGATGCACACCAACAAGAACGTCACCACCTTGCT
Organism: Segatella hominis; assembly: GCF_004535825.1. Classification (GTDB taxonomy): domain Bacteria; phylum Bacteroidota; class Bacteroidia; order Bacteroidales; family Bacteroidaceae; genus Prevotella; species Prevotella hominis. The sequence goes on from NZ_SGVY01000030.1 coordinate 4,188, forward strand.
ATACACCAGGTTGCCGTCATGGTAGATGAACCACTGCTTGATGCGGTCGTGCAGGTCGCACACCACACCGCCAAAGCCGTCTATCGCCCTTGGGTCTATGGCATACTCAAAGAACTCCATCAACACGGATATGTAGATGACCGCCCTGAATATCTTGTAAAATCCTTGTAGCTCCTTGCTTTCTTCCATTGGATATGATTGCTATTTTAGAAAAATCGGATTGAATGAGTCGGCTGACAACACATCGCTATAGTTCACTTTCAATGAGATGGTGCGACCGCTGATTTGGTTCTCCGTCATTTCGATGGTTAATTGCTTGTCATTCGGGAATGTCATTTTCCGAATGACTATCACATTGCGGTAGCCATAGCGGAAACGCTTGGTCTGCTCCAACATGAAGACTGGATGCAACTCTACCATCTGCGAGTTGGTAGCCTTGGCGGTTTTCTTATCCGTCAACTTCAATCGTATTTGGTCTATATCAAATGGAATGTCAGTCTTGTTCTCCACGGAGAAATCCAGGAAGAAATAGTCGCCCGACGAATAGATGTTGTTCAGTCGCATTACCATCTTATGGGCTTTGGTCTTCACATTGTTCACACGGGCTTCCGAACTCCAAATCTCACGAGCATAGCGAGCCATGTCAGTAGAGGACAAGGTTACCGCAGGATTGTTATATGCATTCTTTTCTATCTGTTGTATCTCCTTATCCGTCACTGCCTCTTGCAATCTTGTTGTATAGAGCAGCGCATACTGGGTACGGTAGCGTTCTGTCACAATGGTAACGATGGCAAGCACTTCACCATCTTCATGCAGTCCCTCCTTGGGTTTCAAACGCACAGTATTGTTGATGGGTTGGTCTCCTGCTATCTTGTCAGTGGATATGTCCACAAAGCGGATGGGTTCGCTTGCCGTAATGACTGTTGTCACTTGCTCGTTCACGGTCAGCTGCTCCATTTCCTGGTAGGTGCAGGGCTGATAGCTCTCCGCACTGGTCTGTTGTGCCATCATGGGTGTGGCTGTTATAGCGCACATCATCAATGTGCCAATGGTCTTCTTGATATTCATATTGATGTAATGTTTACTTTGTTGTGTTTAATGTTTACTTGCTCTTGGTATCTTTCGAGTTTATCAGATACACAAAGGTGCCATATTTCAGTTTCACCTTGTTCTTCTTGATAGCCTTTCCTATGGCATTGCTTGTTTTCTGATAGGCATTCTGCATGGTCTGCATGCCCCATTGTGAAAAACTGCTGCCAGTATTGGTGGTATTCATATCCACATTCCCGGTCACGGCTCCGCTTGCCACATCCTTGGTGGTCTCTCTAAACTGGCTGCTTGGCACATACAAGCCTTCCATACCGTCTGTGTCATAGAGTGACAGGTTGATTTTCACTATCTCGTCATCCACCAGCACGCTTTTCACCGTTCCTTTCACTCGTTGCGAACTGAAACCGCTCATGGTGGCATACAGGTATGCGCCTTTCTTCACCACCATTTCACCGATTTCCACATCATCTAACAGTCTCAAACGTACACGGCTTCCATCCATAGCCTTGATGTTCTCGTCAATGATAGCCTTGATGAGTGTCGGCTCTTTCTCATTCACTGCCAATGTATTGAAGTAGTCCGATGATGTCTTCACCTTTTTTACCACTTCACTTGGCTTGTCATTCTCGTCCGCTTCCTTTCTGGCATTCTCATTCACCTTTATTTTGCCTTCGATGTTGATACCGCCCTTGGCTGAGTCTTGCGAGTCGGCAGGAGAGGTGGCTGCAGAAGTCGAGATGTTCGCTTGTGTGGCTTGCTGTCCCTTCAGTCTTGCCTCGGCAAGTGCCTTGTTCAGTTCCGCCAACGCTTCATTCTCTCTTTGTCGCTCATGGGCTTCTCTCTGTTTTTCCATTTCTGCTTGCCTCTTGGCTTCGGCATCCAACTGTTGCAGTTCTGCATCCGAATACTTGCTTTGGTATTCTTCTTTTTCTTGCTCATTGTCTCGGTCTATATTCTCCACGGCACTATGATCTTCTATCTTGCCGTAGGCATTCAACATGTTCTCATACTTGCCTCCAATACCGTCACCGCCCTTGATATGGGCTTGTGGCAGATTCGGATTCAGATATTCCGTGGTCTGCATATTGGCATCCTTCTTCTCCGCCACCTTGGTATCAAAGAGGTCGAAGATAAAGTAGGAGGCACCAAGCAGTGGAAGATAGACAATCGCAGGTAGCATGTACTTGGGTTGTCTGAAATTGATTCTTTCTGTCAGCTTCATCGTTATTTGTCTTTATGAGGATGGCGTGCATCCTCATTGGTCCTTACTATGTTCTTTGCATTCCCCTTATTCTGATGGCGAGCCTTTATCAGCGAGTCCTGTCTCTCCGTGGCGGTGCGTCGCTCGCCCTGATAATGGTAAGCTCTTGCCATGCGATAGATGTTGAAACTGAAGCTCACACCAACAAATCCGAACACGATGATCAGGAACAGTGTCTTGTGCAAGTCGGCAAACCTTTGCACCTTGGCTGCCGTCTTGTCTATCCTGCACATCTTGGCAAACTTCCTTCCGGCTCTCACGTCTCGCTCATAGCGTTCCTTGTATTTGGGGTCGTCCTTGTCGGGCATCTTCTCCCCAATGAGCATCTGCTTAAATCCTTTTGTGTTCATCGTTATTTCTTTTCACTTATTTTTTACATTTTTACTTTTTTACCCTTTTACCTTTAATAGTTGCTCTTCGTCTTCTGGTCAATATCCTTGTTGAGCAAGGTTCTCCAGTTCACTATCAGCAATCCATGTGGATTGTTGTCAGTCCTCGGAACTCGTTTCAGTTGTCCTGCCGTCACCAGCTCACGTGTCAGCACATTGGTTCTGCGCTCGATGCGCTGTCTGCCATAGTAGGTAAACTCCATCTTCTCCTTGTTGAACTTGATACTGTCACAGAAGATACTGAACACGGCACTCGTTCCCATGATGTTGGAGTAGAAGCCCTTTTCCTTCAGTGTATTGTACTGCGCCAGTCCTGTCTCATCCACCAGATACATGGCTTTCTCCATCGTGTATTTGATGTACTTGTCATCGGGTGCCAATGTAAAAAAGTAGTGATGGAACATCTCGATATGACTCTTTGCTTCCACATCCAGTGTCTCATCCATCGTCGTGCGCTGCACCAGAATAGGCACATTGCCGTCCAATACATAGATTTTGTTCTGTGCATCCACCACCATGTTCTTTGCCGTCCAGATGCTACTGATACTTATCAGCACGCATCCAACCAGAAACAGACTACAGATGATAGTCACCAACTTCACCTTATTCTCTAAATTCTTGATTACCATTGCTATTTTGCTATTATTTTATCTTTTTACTTTTTTGCCCTTATCAGTGCATCACATGGGCAAGTGTTCCCTGTGCCGACATTTTGGCTTGCTGTGCCACACCCTCACCGAAGTTTCTGGTAGAGAAGGCGGTATCGCCCTCAGGAATCATCCAAGCTGCCAAGTCTGGAACCAAGTTCAGACACTTCAAAGCCACGATGCTTGCTGCCATCAGATACCCTGCCGAGAAGAACGAGTTCTGCAAATATGCCGCCATCGTCTGCTCACTGGCGGTGATAGCCGTCAGGTTCTCCACCTGTATGCAGAGCACGATGTCGAAGAGCAATAGCACGTAGAAGCCCACGAAGTAGAGCATGGCTCCATAGAAATGCACGGTCAGATACCTTGTCAGCCACTTCGCCCAACTGCTTTCCCATTTCGGCAGTAGCGAGAACGCCCATTGTATCGGTCCAAATATCGTCAGCATTCCCAACAGTATCTGTTGACAATAGATGGTGCTCCACCAACCGATACGGAAGACAATCAATGCTATCAGCATTACTATCTTGTCGATGTTCACTACGGCTCCTGCAGTCAGTGAGGTAAACCACAGCTTGGCTGCGTCCTTTTCCATATTGGTCACTTCATCCACGCCTGTCTGCTCCATGGTCGATTCCACCAGATTCGGGTCTGTTGTTCCCTTATGGGCAATGTCTGCCTGAGCTTGTACGTTGGTGTACATCGTGTCTCTGGTATAGATAAGCTGCTGAACTTCCGTAAACTTGTCCTCTATCTGTGTGGCTTCCGCCTCATAAAGGTCATGGGTATAACTTCCGATGGAGTTTGGAATGTAACTCAGGAAGTCCAATACGCACCAACTGCTACCACTATTTGTCATACCAGTATCGGCTGGTGGGTACCACCAACAGAGGATGATGCTTATCACCAGTGGCTTGAATAGTTTCATCACATCCAGTGGCTCATGCTTCACCATCATCTTGTAGGCCATGTTCGCTGCCACCACGATGGAGAAGAGGGCTGCGAGTGCCATACACATTTGGACGACCCACCAAAAAGGTCCGTTTGAGCCTGTAAAAGTAGCGTCGCACAGAAACTCGTTGGTCTGGAAAATCACGTCATCAATTTCTTCTTCCAAGATGTTGATGCCGAAGTCGGATAATATGCTACTGTTGTCTGCCATAACTCCTTATCTGTTTATTTTCAAATCATTGTCATCCTCATTCGAGCCATTATTACTGCCCGAAGATGCATCGTTTCTCACTGCCATTCCTGCCTCTCGCCATTTGCTGGATGCACTGCTGATGATGCTTCGTTTGTTGGCGGTCTGGTAGTTGCCGTTTGCAGCCAACAGTTCCTTGGTCTTGATGGCATTCGACATTTGCACCAGTTGCTTCACAAGCGTCTCGTTCTGCTTTGCCACGTCTGCGTAAATCTGCAGATACATCTTCTTGCGTTTGGCATTGGGCATATAGGCATCCTTGGTGGCTTTGATGGCAGTCTCATAGACATGATAGTATTCTGTCCAGCGTTGCTTGTCACCGATGGATCCGCCTACAGGCAGGATGCGGTCGATGTTCTTCTTGAAGGCATCCATCTTGCTGTTGATTTTGCTTCCTTCCACTTTCCAGGCGAGGTCAATCTGACGGTCTGCCATATTCAACGCCTCAATCTCTGCTCTTTTGGTCAGGGCAGAGTCGATGGCTTCGGCATATTCCACTTGATTGTAAGCTCCGATTCCTGCCGTGGTACGAAAACCGAGTTTGTTCTTGCTGGCAGCCGATTTCTTGTAACTGCTGTGCAGTAACTGATAGTACAATTCTGGTGACAGACTACCACTACCGATTTCCATCACCGTTATCTGGTTCTTTTTCGAACTGTCATGATTGTATGTTACACCACTTTGGGCATTGCCGCTGATAGCGACTCCCAACATCAACATGATGGTTCCTATTCTTGTTTTCTTTCTATCCATGCCTATACATTATTATATATGGGATTATAAATTCTTCGTTCTCTCAATATCCGAGTTTACCTGCCACTCGCCACCGACCGAAGGCATCTTCCAGTATTTGCTGCTTGCTTTTGGTTCGGTAAACCTTTTCTTTCCAATAGCCGATGCGCACTTGGATATATCGCCACGACTCAAAGTAGCTTTTGTTCAGATGCTTCTCTATATTGTCAAGCGAGGTGTTGATGCTTTCCAATACCACAAGAAGGTCTGCCGTGGAACACGCTGCCGCTCCTGTGGCATACAGCACCAAGTCGCTCACGCTTTTGTAGAGGTATTCGCCTTCATTTGCGATATTCTCTATGGCTCGTCGGTTAATACCTATCAGTATGGTATCGGCAAGCGAAATGCGCTTTCGTTTGATGACTTTTTTGTTGTAGTCATCCAACAGCTTCTTATAGTCCGATATTCTGTCGCTCACACCCTCGTAGGTGGAGTACACGTTCAGACTGGTTCGTAAACTTTGATATAGCACATCTATCACATCAAATGCCCTGGTGTATTTGTCAAGGTCAACGTTCAGTTCCTTGTATGCCTTGGTCTCGTCCTTACTGTAACTGTGCAATAGTTTATTGCTGTATTCCAAAGTGCTTCTTGCAAGCAACAGGCTCCGCTGTTTCTTGTGGTCATTGATGTAGGCTTCCACACTGGCAACATCAAATCCCCATTGGGCGAATGTTTTAGAGGGGAGGGCGAGGAACAAGATTGCTACCAGCAATGTTCTCACAATATCCATTCGTCGCTTCTTGCTCACTGACCCTGCAACCCTCTCCGCTGCATCAGCCTTGTATTCTCTTCTATTTCTCATTTTCATTGTCTTCATCATTAAACTTGCCGTGATAATCATCTGAATGTTTGGTGTCGGCAGCTTTCCTTAACCAACGTTTCTTGCATTTCTCCACCAGTGTCAACCGTCGTCCTTCGTCAGCATTGATATGTGGAGCGATGTCCATCAGCACGTCGATGATGTTGCGCTTGTAGTGCATCATCTTCTCCAACGATACCAAGTCTGCGTATATCTTGGTGATTCTGCTGTCCACCTCTCTGGCTATCTCTAACCTATCGCTCGACCATAGCAGATGAAGGGTATCATCGGTGTTATTGTCATCGGCAGGTGCGCTCTTAGCATATTCGGTGGTTATCTTGCACGATGGAAATTCCTGTGCGATTTCCGAGATGCGCTTGTTCACTTCGTCCGCCTTTTCCTGCTCGGTCTTGCTTGGGTCAAGCGTCATCACATCCACTACCGAGGTGTTGGTGTATTCCGATGTCAGCTCCCAACTGATCTGCAGGATGGCTCTGTGTATCTTGATGCCCAAGAAATATTTCGGCTTTCGGGCAATCTTCAATGTTGCCTTGAAGGTGATGATGCCGTTGATGTTGGGCATGGTGGCTTTTCGAATGTAAGTATAGCCGCTCCATGTTCCTTCCCCTTGCCAAGTCAGGTTGTAGGCACTCTTGCAGTCGTTCATAATGGCTGGTATGCGATAGTAGTCATCCGTCGCCACGTCATTGTCCTTTCCTGCCTCTGCCTTGGCTTCCTCTATTTCCCTTTGTTTCTGTTGCCATGTGGCAAGTTCTTTGTTCAGTTGTTCGATGGAAGCCTTGTTCTTGTTGTATTGCTCCCGATACTTGGCTGCATCTTCCACACTTGCATTGGCGATTTGCTTGACAAGTGACTTGTTCTCGGCTTCCAACTGACTGATTTGAGATTGCAGAGAGGCTATCTTGGCATTGGCTTCCTGCTCTTGTTTATACAAGTCCGAGAGGTCGAGGGTGTTTTCTGTCACCGATGTTGTCATGGCGCATTTCTTGCTGTGGTCATTCAGCGAACCGCCACAACTCTTGCATTTGTATTGTGTGGTGCCTTGCCCCAACTGCACACCGTCGCTGCATGTCACACTAATGGTCACGCTCTCGCATCCCTTCAGTTTGGCGGCATCGGTTGCCTGATAGTAGTTGCGTGCGCCACTGCCTATATAATAGGTATAGCCTTCCTCGTTGTCATTCCATTCGCTCAACCGGGCTTGCAGTTGTGCATTGAAGGTGTTCAAGTCCATCGAATAGGAGTCGAAGACTGCCTCATACACTTCTTCTGTCCTGTTCCAACTCTTGTACACCTGTATTTCGTAGGCGTATGCCTTCTGTTTCTGTCCTTTTTTCTTGCTACTGATGATGTAGCTGTTCAGCCAGTAGCTGATACCGTAGGTAAAGCCGTCATTCTGGTTGCTGAGCTGTTGCACCCTTGTCCTTGACCATCCTGCATGATTCTCCGAGTTTTGCAGGATGGCTTCTTTTTGGCTGCTGTTGGGATAGAAGTTGGCATCCTTGGTGTTGATTCTGTACCAGTGGTCGCCTTTCAAGATGCTGTTGTCATCGGTGGGCGGTACATAGTCGCACAGTTTTTCTCGTCCTTGGTCTCGTCGGGCGATATACCATCTTTGCGTGTAGTAGTTTCCTGCCGTCTCATCCAGATAGTCCGTCATCCATGAGGTGAGGTTATAGTTGGTTAGAGAGAAAAGTCCTGCCACGTTATCCTTGCCTCCAATCATGCCCAAGAGGGTGTTGCCTACGCTCTTGTCGAGACTTTTGAACAGCGAGGAATAGTTATCCACAATGTCGATGGCTGCACTGAGCTTGCCTTGGAAGAGGTCGTTGAACTGGCTGCTCTGCAAAAGGGCATTGCCGATATTGTTCATTCCTGCTCCTGCAAGGTTGGCTCCTGCCTTATACAGATTGTCGATGTCGGCTTTCAGATTGTCTACTGTAAAATTGCCTGGCACCTTCGACAAATCGTCCAACATCTTCTTCCAATCCACGTTGCCAATCTCTGAAAGTTTCAGTATGGCAGCTATCTCCTGGTTGATTTGTAGAAAGGCGATGTCCGAGAATGTGAGGGTGCTGTTTGTTACCACACTCTCAAACTGCATACACAGGTTCTTGGTGTCATCACATATCTTCACGAGATAACTTCCCCAATAGAGGGCTGTCTGCGGACTTTTCAGCATCATGCCTGCTACCGTCCATATCTTCGGCATGATTTTATTGCTCACCATGTTGTAGATACGGCGGTAATAGTAGTTCTCTGTGCTACTGTTCCAAATGCCCAACTCCGTCATTGCCTTGCGCTCCAGAAACTTGGAGGCGTAGATACCGGCACTCGCCACTTCTGCAGCATTATAGTGTTTCAATATGTTCTGCACCTGCTCGTTATAGTATGCCTCTGCCACGGCTTCCGTTCCGTAGGCAGCAGACATAGCAGCCACAGTCTGCTTGTCATAGTTCACGCTGTAGTACTGTGCGTCAGCCTTTGCCAACACACAGACTATCAGTGTTATGATGGATAGAAGTCGTTTCATCTTTGATTACTTTTTATTTTTGTTCCCTAAATTCAGTACTTTTCCTGCCTGATTTACCTTTTGAGCAAAAGCGAGGCTCTTGCTGATACCACTTGCATCCCAATCCCTGCAATAGGCTTCGATAGCTTGTTGGTGATTGCATTTCAACTCTCGCTTGTAGAGTTTTAATGCTTCCTTCTCCGCTCGTTCCGTGGTGTAGGTCATATAGCACTCATGCGGTTCTTCCACACCATACACATTGCTGGTCTGTCCTCGTCTGATGAACACTTCACGGAAGAAACTGCGTCCTTCCTTGTTCTCCAAGCGGTTGATGGTGAATATCTTCTTGCAGTCCACATCGGTCAAACCGAGTATCGCCTTGATGGTGTCAAAGCGTTCCTTGAACTTGCTCTGGTCGAGCAGCATCACCACATCCGAGTTGTTGATGATGGCTTCTTTCACTATCTCACTGCCGATGATGTCCTGTATCTCCTGTGTCACCACACCCACGCTTGCCCAGAATTTTCTGGCGGTCTTATACAGATATTTTATGTATTCCGCCATCATGGGTGAGGCGATGGCTTTCCAGGCCTCCTCGATGATGAGCATCTTTCGGTTCTTCTTGATGCGCATCTTCTGCAGGAAGACGTCCATGATGATGAGCGTCACCAGTGGAAAAAGCAGTGGATCATCCTTGATACTGTCGATTTCGAAGACGATGAAGGTCTCATCAAACAGACTGCTGTCCATGTTCTCATTCAGCGTCACATCATGGCTGCCTCCTTTATAGAAGTCCTTCAACAGATAGTTGTAGGATGACAGGTCTATGCCATGCAGACCGTTCTCCTCGCATATTTTCGGCAGTCGCTCAGTACTGAACTCATAGAAAGTGTTGAAACAGAGGTTGCTCACTCTCTTGGTGGTGAAATAGGCATCGTAATACTCGTTGATGACTTGTTCTATCAGTCTGTCTTCGGTCTTGCTCACTGTGCCTTGACTTCCTTTCCATATCAGCATCACCAGGTTCTTCAGGAATCCCAACTTCTCGATGTTCCATTCCTCTCGCTTGATTTTGAAAGGGTTCATCGTGATAGGATGTTCTTCTGTGTAGGATATGTATTTGCCTCCAAAGTATTCACATAGTCCCTCATACGAGTTTCCTGTATCTACCAACACGATGTCGGTGTCCTGCTCATGGGCTTGGCGCACCATGGAGTTTACATAAAAACTCTTGCCGCTTCCCGAAGGACCGAGGACAAAGAAGTTGCTGTTGTCGGTCAGCTTGTTTCGTCCCTCTTTTCCTGATATGTCGATGGCTACTGGTACTCCTTGGCGGTCGGTATAATAGACCTTGAAGGGTGTGTCCTCGCTATGCACAATCTTTTCCTTGTACATCAGGCAGGTGGCAGCATCGCCCAAGGTCAAGAATCGGTCGTAGTCGGCATTCATCCCATAGCAGTTGCCGGGGAAAGAGTTGACAAACAGTTCCAACTGGTTGTAGGCTCGCTTCGAAATATGGATGCCCATCCTGCCAAAGGCATTCTCCAGATGGTTGGTACACTTTTGTATATCCGTGTCTGGCTTCACCGTCACTATCAGATTATAGTGGGTATATACCAACAGCTTGTTTTCCCTCGCTATCACCTCCTGCACTCGCTTGATGTCCTCTACGGCTATCAGATTGCTTGGGTTCGGCATGCTGGCATGGCGGTTCTTCTTTTTGTCGAGCATGGCAAGCTCACGCTTCTGATTCGGCACAAAGATGATTTGGGTATACACCACACTCTCCACACCAGGAATGCTGTCCACCAATGCTACCAGATCCACTGGCATACTTGTGTTGTTCACCTCGATGTTGGTAAACGGACGGATTTGTGTCGGCAAGTTGGCGCAATCCACATCCACCAGACTATATACCTTACAGCGTCTGTCACCCATACCTATCATCTCGTCATCCACCTTGAATCCTGTCATGCTCACCATCTTGTCACGGAAGTTCATGGCAAAGAAGCGGTCAACATACACACTTGCTTCTTGCTTGTTCAAGAACTCCGACTTGATACCGGCATCCTTCAGCTGGTCTTGCACCTTTCTGATTTTCACTAAGAAATCTCGCCATTTCTTGTTGTCGAAAGACATCAGACGACTCTTCTTGTTCTCCTGCGTAATGGTCAGATAGGTCATGCTGTCCGTATATTCTCTTCCGTTGAAATAGCGGAAGTAGGATTCGGAAAGGAACTCGTGTCCCTTGCCACTCTCATCCTTGAACTGTTTTCTGGTAAAGATGTCCTGCTTGTGCAGGGCATAGCCTTCACCCAGAGTCTGTGCGATGGCAGCAAACAGATTGGTGAACTCATAATAGCTGTCTATATTGGCAGAATATTTCTGCACTGGGTTCTCCATTCTCAGGATGGCAGAATACTCTCCAGTCTTTGTATAGAGCACACCGATACCGTCCGTGTCTTCCACGGAGAAGTAGATGTCCTGAAAGATTTTCTTCCGCTTGCCACCAGTACCAAAGGCATAGACCGATATGGCCATGCCAATGCAGATTGCCACGAAAAATAAGATTACATATAGTACCATATTCGTTTATTCTTCTGTTTCTTCGGATGATTGATGATTTTCTCCCATACTGGATGATTTGTTGTCATTCTCTTTATAAGAGGTATTGGAGCTTTTCTCGCTATAAAGGGGTGATATACTATCTTTTGCAGTGGAATCCATCCTGCTTGTTTGCGTTTCCACAGTTGCAGGACGTTCTTCTGTTTCTCTCGCCCAAATAGCCCTTGCCTTGTCAGCACTCCTCATGGCATCCAATGTGGGTGGCTTGTAGGTCTTATCCTTGCAAGCGATTAGCAATATGCCAGCCAATGCCATCATTATTATGTTCTTTGCTTTCATGCTCATAACTATTCATTTATGTCGAAGATGCAATGTTCTTTTCGCAGAAACGAATAAAGGTAGACCCACACCCTTGGGGGTGAATGAGCCTACCAGTCGTTCACTTTCTACTTGTCATCCACATCTTGGTCATGTCGATACTTTTTTTGTTTCACATTTTTATATGCGCTTGCTGTAGGCATAGATAAACACTCCTTGGTCGTTCTTCTTGGTATGCAGTCCCTTCCGTTGCTTGAACATGATGAGACCTACACCCGTAGTGATTGCCACGACCAACACTATCAGTCCTGCAATAATACCCATCAGACAGTAGGCGGCAATGAAGCCGATGATGGCTCCTCCTGCCGTGGCTGCTGCCCAATAGATATACCGCCCTTGTATTCCCATGAATTCAAGGGGCTTCTGGAGTCCCTTGAACAGTGGGTAATCGGGGTAGCGGATTTCCTGCTCTTCTCTTGCCATTCTTCACGTCGTTTCTCACTTACTGAATATGCACGGAATAACTCTCACTCGTTAGTTGGTCACACCGAAGAACAATGGCAATGCCTGTGCTGCTGCCACGAGGAAGATACATGCTCCTACAATCATCATGATCTTTTTCTTGAGAATCTGCTTCCGAATTGTAAAGTGCTGAATATCAACACTCCCAAAAAGCAAAAAGTACCAAAAGAAACAAACTGGAAACAAAAATTTCAAAAACCCCAAAATGAAAACATCTGCTTAACATATCTTAACACGGAAATGAACGGAAATTTTCATTTTCTATCATTTTGTGCTGCGTTCCTGAAGGTGCAAAATCAGGTATTGTGAACCTTATTGTCGTTTCAGCAATCAGGTTGAAAAAATGGCTTTAGTTGGAAAAATGTGCACGAAAAGTGGGCTTTTCAGGTGGCATTTTATAGTATTTTCTGCGAAAATACAGTTGTATGTTTAACTTTCTACGTATAAGTCTCTTTAGTCTCACGGAATTTTATTAACTTTGCACCAAAGTTTATTTTAATTGCAATTTTATGGTCACTTATTTTGATGCATGTGAGATTCTTGAAATGCTGTCTGAAGCATCTGTAAAGGTGTTTCTGGACGGCGGTTGGGGTGTCGATGCACTTATAGGCAGAGAAACAAGAATACATAACGACATCGATCTGTTCGTAGAGAAGAAAGACTATGGTAAGGCCATATCCGTGATTACCTGGAAGGGATACAGAGAAGTTGTAATGGACTATACGACCGATAGCCATACTGTCTGGAAAGATGACAACGGAAGAATAATCGATCTGCATTGTTTCGAATATGTCGAAGATGGAATTCTATATGACGGATACACTTTCCCAAGCGAAACTTTCTCAGGTAAAGGAAATATCGGGAATATTGAGGTAACATGCATAAACCCGGAGGCACAGGTACAGTTCCATCTTGGATATGAATACGATGAAAATGATGTCCACGACGTCCTGTTATTATGCAGAACTTTCAATCTTGAGATACCGGAGCAATATAAAACTCACATCTGATTCAATATGCTATGATTACTGATAGTTATGATATTGAAACTGAACCAATGATCAATCTGTTTGATTTCTACGGCAGACGTGGAGATTTTGCAGATATATGCCTGATAATATTCTCGAAGGAGATTCATCGGCATTTACTTGATTCCTACGAATCTGAAATTATTGCAACTATGCCGGCTTGCAATGGCGATACGCATATCTATAAAACAACTTATAAAGGAGTTACGATAACTTTCTACCTGTCAGGAATAGGTTCAGCAGTAGCATCCTCTCTATGTCATCTTGCAAGCTGGCTAACTGGAGCATCAAAGTTCATTATGTTCGGTTCCTGTGGCAGTCTTGACCGTACAACCACACAAGGTAGATTTATCATACCGACACAAAGTTACAGAGGGGACGGGTGTTCATATTATTTTGCAGCACCATCCGACTATATTGATATAGCCGCAAGCAAGGAACTTTCCATAATTTTCGACAAATTATCTGTACCATATATTACAGGTAAAATATGGACGACAGATTCGATGATCAGAGAAACAAAAGGACTTGTACGCAAACGTATGGAAGAAGGGTGCATCGCTGTAGAAATGGAATTGGCTGGAGTTCAATCTGTGTGCGACTTCTACAATTTGAAGTTGTATGCTTTTTTTGAAACAGGTGACATTTTGGATACAAATGGATATGAAGCCAAAGGCTTGAACAATGCCAACCATAGTTTAAACAAACTTTATATTGCTTTAGAAACGGCAACCTACATCTGAAGTATATCAGAATTGTAAATTCCCATTTAGCGGACTATATAAAAAGTATTCCATAACCATCTATACGTGGTTTACGGAATGCTTACTTTATAACAATTAGGTTTACACTCGTTTATTTTGACGGTGCAAAGTTACTCATGCTATCTGGCTCCCACAACGGGCAATAGTGCACATTTTCAAGAAAATGACGTTTTCAAGAAAAAAAATATCCCTACAAACTTAGACTATGCCAAGTTTCGTAGGGATTTTGGAGGGTATAAACATTAGATTACTTCGTCCAGTGGTAGTGACTGTCGAGCATCAGGAAGATAGCCAAGCCGAAAATAACGAGTCCAAGGACAAAGAAGAACCAGAAGAAATACTGCACATAGTGTCCGAGGTAGGTTCCGTCGTACTCCTTGTACCTTTCCTGAACCCTTCTACGTTCTTCATAAAACATTTGATTGACCTCACGGATATGCTTCTGCATCTGAGTGGTCATCCATTCATGTTGTTTGTCGAACATGTCCTGAATCTTCTTCCAGTCAACATCATCGACTCTGACTGAAACCTTCAACTTGGTTGGGGCATCCTTCAGAACATTGTCAATGTGGGTATTGATGGTGTCAACCTTACCACTGATAGTGTCAACGGCATTGCCAAGAGCAGTCTGAGCTGAATTGTACTTACGGATGGCAGACTCCAGTTGAAGAGTTGCATTGATCCAAGTGTTGGTCGCTTTGTCAATGTTCTCACTCAACTGCCTGAGTTCAGGCGTACGACTGACAACAGCATCCTCGGCATCATGCTCTTCAATCTCTTCCTGGACTTCGTTCATCATGTCATCGAAGTCAGGCTTCTGCTCGTCATCTTCGATGAGTTCTTCTACATGTTTTGTTCTTCTCATTGATATGTAGGATTTGTCTAACGGTGGAATGAACGTCTTTTCTGCGGTGGCTTGCACATGGCATGAGCCATCTGGAGGCAACGGCGAGCCCGCTCACGCTCGTCTTCGTCATCATCCTTACCCCAACCAGAGGAAGGAGCAGAACCACCACCGCCACAAGATTCGGACACGGTTGTTGCTGCATCAATCATATCAAGGAAGAGAAGCATACCTACATGAGAAATGTCCTCTCTTGATGCAGTCATATCAGAATCAGGAACCTGAACCTCATTGAGGAAGATGTCCTTGACCGTGTTCGGAATATAGATTCTCTTCATTTCACCGCTAACATTGACATTGAAGGCAGTCTTGGTAGCAACTGGCAATGGCTTAGAATTGGACTGGGTAGGTTTCGTTGTCTGAGCAACATGGCGAGCAGGGCGAGCCGGTGAAACGGAAGGTGAAGCAGGTCGCATCTTGACCTGAGTAGGCTTAGGATGCATCTTCTTCCATGTGGCTTCAAGCTGTGATACCATGAACTTTCGACCGATGGCAGAAGCCTTGAACACTGAGGCATTCTTGCCGATGGTGTAGCCCACAAGTTTGCAGTTAGTAGTGTCATACCTTGGATTGACCTCATAGCCTCTCATGCGAAGCATATCAAAGTAACGGTCAATGTCGAAACTATCCATCTTCTGAAGGGTATATTCGCAAAACTCCGCTATATCTTGTTGGCGCATTTCACGAACCTCCTGAGGTTGCTCCCAACCATGCCTTGCGTTGATAATTTCCGCAGCCCTTATTGCTCTGATGTGAACATCGTGAACATCGTTGGTCTTGCCGTCATTATCCACACGGCAACAGTCAAGATGCAGGTGAAGGGTTCCAGACTTGGAATCCCGATGCAAGGCAGCAACACTCATAGAATTGCGGAAATTGGTCTTGACCTTCTCCTTAAAGCCTTTGGGTAAAAGTCCGACTGAATCCAAAGCTTCCAATCCTTCATCAGCGAGGTTTGCCCAGTCATCCAAGGTATAGTTCTCTGACTCTTCCTTGGATGGGGAGAGTACAAACGTGGTCATGAAGCGTTCCAACTTTCGCCCAACAGTCCTGTCCTGTTGATGCAACTGGCAGTGATGCTTCATCCGATACCAGATTTCGGTGGCATCGAGATAGTCAGGCATGTGGTTCACCTTGACCACGGTTGCATCCTCCTTCTCCATTGCGTACCTTGCGGCATTGCCGCCATAGGCTACTGGTCTTGCGAGTATAATCATTCGTCTTCTTGAACTTTGGTCAGTACAGGAGAAGTAAGGTTGTCTTCAATGCTATACCAGTGTTTGATGAGTCGTTCAACGGCTTCAATCCACCACTTCATGAACTTTGGAGATCTGAACATCTTCTGCTTTTCCTCGGGTGAAGCATCGTGCAACTTACTGCGGACTTTTATCAAGTCGGTACGTGCCTCAGTCAGAGAGTTCAGGGCTTTGCTTTCCTCTGGAGTGAGTCGCTGACGTGGGTGATGCTTCTTGCCAGTCTCAACGAGATACTTGCCTATGCTCATACCACATTCCTTAGCGAGTTTTTTCAGTTCCTTCCAGTCCTTATCGGTACAGCGGAAGGAATGCACCCTTGTGGGTGTCTTCTTGATAATCTTCTTTTTCTTAGCCATATCTTTGAATATGATTAAAGGGATGAATATAAATCAGTAAAAAAGAAGGACATAGGTCTGCGAGCCTGCGAGTAGCCCGAGAAACTTTTAGGACTGCATAAATTTGGTCACAAATAATGTAGTACAAAAGGATTTCTCGAAAAGTACCTATAAAATGACGGCACTTTTAACAGCCTCCATCCCCAAAGCTGCTTAAACGTATAACAGTGGTGCGGTAGCCTATGTCGGTCAATCGTCCTTTGGGATGATTTCTCTGTATGTTGGCTTATTAGCCTCTGTATGCCTATTGATTGCCGTTATGGTATTCGTTGGTCTTGTAGCCATTGGCGTTAGAACCGTTAGATTGTTGTGCTTGACCTCCAAACTGATGCTGTGGATATGTGTTGTGCTCTCCCTCATTCTGTTTGGCATCTGCTTCTTGCAGGGAAGAAGGATTGCCAACAGACTGTCTGGAGTAGTTTTGCTGTGGGGAAATTCCACCTGTAACAGCATCTGAAAGATTGTCATTCGTTCCGACCTTACCCACACTTCTGTTGTCATTAGATGAAGTCGAATTTAGGGAAGAAGAAATATCTGCTGTGGAAGAATTGCCATTGTTGTCAGTATCGGATATTCCATTGGCAGAATGCCCATCTTCCTTGTCCGACCTTGTATCATCCTCTGTTGTCGTAACAATTACTCTTGCTTGTGGAACTTCCGTGTGGATGATTGCAGAGCCATCCGCATTGCGCTTCAATGAAAAGCCGTTCTTGACAAATCTTCCGTCCACATACCAACCAGAGAGAGAATGCAGGGTAATGATGCGGTTGTCTCCAACTTTTTGTAAAGAGAAAATGCCCACAGCCTCCATAGCCTGTAAAAGTTTGGGTACGGTCTTGCGGTCTTTATCCCAGAGTTTGGCAAGTTGGGTATTGTCAACCATACATTGCCCACACAAGATTTCCACTTGTTGGGTCTTGCTGATAGGTACAAGTGTTGTTTCACGTTCAGCAAGAGAGGCAAGAGACATGAAGCATTCCATGCGGTCAATCTTGTACTTCTTGCAGCGAAGATACTCCATCTGTACATCGGACAGCGTGAAGCAGTAATGTATCTTTTGTTTATCCATCTTCTGTAAATTTTGAATATTATAACCATAAATGGCAAGACTGTTTTTCTCAGTAAAGAGAAAATCATCTGTGCCGTCCTCTCCTAGGGGAAATGTCCTCTGCGATAACATAGAGCTCGCCTTGCAACCTGTCATTAGAATGGCTGCTTAATCGTGAAATGCACTCAATGCAAACAGACTGGGCAAGAAGTTTTCTTCTGCCGACAGTTGCTTCATCATTGATGCCCTTGTTGGCTCCGCATTGTTCGGCAAGTCCATTGAAAGCATCACGCATCCGAAAGTAGCCGTTGCCAGTATTGATGTAGCTCACGGCAAGGTCAGCGACATTTGCCAACTTGCTTCTGTACTCCTCATGGGAAATATCGTCCTTCATCATCGCCATGTCTATTTACAAAGTTCACTCATGTGCTTGGTCGCTGCAGCCTTGGTCTCAGCCTCGGACATACTGCGGTTCTGGCGCATCCAGTTCAAAAGCTCGGACTTCTCAAAGTAGATAATCTTGCCGTTGGGACGGAAGAACGGAAGTTCATGCTTGTGTGTCATCTTGTAGAGACTGCTCTTTGATATACCCATGAATAAGGCAGCTTCCTCCAGTGTCAATACTTGCTTGGCATCACGGAGAAGGTTCTCCATTATCCCAATGCGGTGCTCATGTGACTCTACCTTCAAAAGAAGAGTCTCGGTGTCGATAGTTTTGTTCATTATCCTGTAATTTAATTGTTTGTAATTCGTTGTACTGCTTGTTTTGAAAGTGTAGTCCCCCAAGACAGAGAGAAATCCCTGCCCGAAAAATGGGGACTACAAAAGTGAAATTAACTGGTTGTTATCCTGAAAAGCTCTGTTTACTTTTATCCTGTGTAAATGTGGTTTTGCGTGGATGGGTGTTGGTGGCTGCTATCCGCTTTGTCCTCGGTATTTGCTTGTTCTCTTCACGCTGTTTGCGACCTCGAAAGGCTTTCTTCATATTGTCAACAGCCTTGACCTTTTCATGCGTCAGCACATCTGCATAGATGACGGTGGATTTGAGTGACTTGTGTCCCATCAGTTTCTTGGTAGTCTCAATGTTGCCAGTAACCGCCTGTACCAAAATTCCGAATGTATGTCGGGAGCAGTGAAAAGAGATATTCTTCTCAATGCCCACCTTTTTAGCTATCCTTTTAAGGGCTGCATCCACATTAGCCTTGGCAGGAAGGTGAAACACAAAATCATCATTGCCTTTGGGTGGCATCCATGACAAGGCGGTATTGCCGATTGGTACGGCATTGAGAGCCTTGGTTTTCTTTTGGATGATTACAAGCGTGTTTGTTTCCTCGTTCCTCTTGATATCACTCCACCGCAGAGCCTTGATGTCGCTGATACGAAGTCCTGTCAGACAGGCGAAACCGAAAGCCTTTTGTGTCTCTGCAACTCCTGGACTTCTCTCATCTGAAGCCATGAACCTTTTCAGTTCATCGGGAGTGAGATACTGCTTATGTGATGACTTCGGCTTGGGAAAGATGTCTGACTTCTCCAACTGGTAGAAAGGGTTAGCCTTCAACTTGCCGAACTTGACAGCCTTGTTGAACACCGTCACTATGCGCTGTTGAACATTATGCAGGGAGCCTTCACACAAAGGCTTGGCTTCAACTCGTACATACTTCTGTGGTACATAATCGTTCTTCAACCAAAGGAAGAAAGCCTTGAACCATGCCTTATCGAACTTCCTCAGAGTGATGTGAGGTCTGCGCTTGTTGGCAAGGAACTCGCTCATTAGGTATTTCAGATACTTTGATTGGTCAACAATAGCCTTGGAATAGTCTGTGTTGTCGCTCATCCAGTCGATGTAAGTCTGGATCCAATCTAAGACTTCGGGAGACTCGTCATTGGGGATTTCTTTCACAATCATCAAATGACCTACCTCTGGAATGGTCTCTGGATGAAGAATACGCTCTGCCCTTATCTGGTGAGCACGTTGCAATGTTTCTTCGTTCCTTGCTTTGGTCTCTGCATCAACCTCTGGCAACAAATAGAGGGAAAGAAATTCAAACTTGCGCTTGCCACCATCGTAGATGTCAAGATACAAGCTTATGTTGTCGTTGGCAAGTGCCTTTTGTCTGATAGTTATTGTCATGTCTCTATATGTTTTCGTTGTCAATGATTTATGTGAACATACCGTCAATGAGGTTGATGGCTTCCTCCTTCTTCTTGTCCACGATTTTAGCATAGATTTCCGTGGTCTGAATGTTGGAATGTCCCATCAGCTTGCTTGTGGTAAAAAGGTCTGCACCGAGCGTGAGCATCATCGTTCCGAATGTGTGCCGTGAGCAATGGAATGAGATATGCTTCTCAATCCCTGCCGCTTCCGCCCATTTGCGGAGAGCCCTGCCTATAACGGTCTGTGTGGTCGGAATGTCAAAGAAAGGAATATTATTTCCTCTTGGTTTCGGCAACCAACGCTTAGCCTCTTCCGAGAGAGGTATTATAACAGGCTTCTCCGTCTTTTGCATTTCCATGTCTATGTATTCGCCTTTTCCGTCAGCGGTCTTGAAGATGTGCATCGGCGCAAGACGGTACATGTCGCTTAATCGCAATCCTGTAAAACAAGCGAAGATGAAAGCCTCCTTGACCTCTGGGCGGTAACTATCCGTAGCTATGAGGGTGCGAAGTTCCTCTATAGTAAGGTATTCTTTCTTGCCTTCCTTGGGTTGGATGCGCTCACGTGCATCAAGTTCCTTCATCGGATTGTTTCGGATAATGCCTTGGCGCACAGCGTTATTGAGAGCAGTGGAGAACATTCCGAGGTATCGGCTTGCCGTATTCTCACTGATAGGTCTTGGCTCGCCATACTTGATATGGGAATTTGGGAAGTTACGCAAGAATTTTACATAACCACGGCAGAACTCCGCATTGACCTCTTCAAGGGCAATGAAGCCTTTGTTTGTCTCGTCAAGATACTTCTCCACGGTGTGCAGCATTTCCACACGGCAATGGAGTGTTGACTTCTTGATGCCGACACCACCTTCACAATACTTCTTTATCCAAGTAGTGAGAAGCATTGAACCTTGCTTGACGGTTTCCCAGTCCTGTATGCCATGACCATGCAGGGCTTTGATGCGCTCTGCCTTGATGCGTTCTGCAATCGCCATAGTCTGCTTGTTCTGTTCCTTACAGACGGGATTGATTTCGGGGACGAGATAGAGTTTGAGGTATTCATACTTTCTCACTCCCTTATAGTAGATGTCAAGATAGATGCTCTTGTTGCCATCTGCGAGCGACTTCAACCGAATTTTAATCGGCTCTTTCAGCTTTACTTGTTTCTTTGGTCTTGCCATGATGTATAAAGTGTTATTTTGTTTTTGTATTCTGCTGCCTGGAGGGTCTTTCTCCCTCTTGTTGAAAGTTCATGTCAGATATGGTTTCCAATGCTGACATTTGCTTTTCTTTCTCTTCCCTTACTTCGGAAAACTGATGTAAAGATAAGAAAACAAACCGAGAAACGAGAAACAAAACGGAAACAAGAAACAGTCTTTTATGTCTTTTTAAGAGTGAGTTCCGCAAACATCGGAAAATTCAAATTATCGCTTAAAGCATTGATACTTAGTGCATTTGCTTTCATTTGCTTTCTTGTCTTTTCAAACGCATTTCGGAGGACTAAGATATTCTTGACATCCTGCTCCTCATTGTTCATAGCGATGTAAACGCTGATGGCACCCACTACGGCAACAACACCTGCAATGGCATAACAGAGCTTGACCACAATAGGCACGTATTTGGCTATTTCCTCCGTCACAGTTGTCAAGGCAGTGGTTCCTGCTGTGTAGTCACCTGCCGAGTTTTGCGCCATGGCAATGCCACCGCCCACAAGGAGCATAAATGCCAATGTCTTCAAGCGTCCTGAAGAGAGAACGCTCTTGGCGGTCTTCTTCAAATAGTTCGTTGTTTTCTTAAACATTCTTTCTTGTTTTACTTGTTAATGATTCGTTTGGCAACACCTTATTATAATTATATAGAAATGTGTTGTCGCTTTCACATGATATACTCTTCTGCAGTTGAGTCTTAAATCTGGTAGCCAAAGAATGCTGGGAACAGGATGGATGCGCCTATCATAAACAGACAGGCTCCTATCAGTGTCAGTATGGACTTGCTAACTCCATCTTCCCCTGTATTCATCTTGATGTATATCTGCAAAGCGGATATAATCACCATCACGGCGGCGACAGCGTATGTCAGATACAGCACATACAGCATCATCGTCACCACATAGTCGTGCATTCCTGCCAGTGCGTCTGCTCCCCAGCTATAGTCCACATTACCGCATTTGGCTGATGCTGACAGGGGGAGCAGCGCAAAGACAAAGGAACTTACTACATTCTTTATGATATGGCTAAATTTCATCCTTGACTGGTATTGTTTTGATGTTTGGTTGTCCTGGCTTTGTTTCACCTTGTTTCAATAGGCTCTCCGTGAAGTCGTCCTGCCATAGTCCGTCTATCCATATGGGAGAAGTGGACTCCATCTGCCCATCCATCTTTTCCTGCAACGACTCGGCTGTGTTCTTCGGCTTCTGTTGGTTGACATCATTTCCTTCGTCTTCATCAACATCATCTTCTCTGCCGGAAGAATCCGTTTCTGGAGAATAATCACTCATTCCGTTGTTCTCCGTTCCCATACCATAGCCCTCATCGTATGATGTGCCGTCTTGGAAACTCGTGTCGTATTGCTTGTCGGCAACGCTAAAGCCACCATCGCTTTCATTGACGGCTACTGCGGCTTCCTCTTCCGTTATGTTGCTGATGTCAAACATTTCCTCGTTGCTCTTGGCTTCTTCCTTCTTACCATACAGGTCTCTGGTTATCATCACCGCATAGTAGATGGCGTATGCAATGGTAAGGCTGATTGCGAATATCAAAAATGGACTCATATAATACTTTGTTTTATTGATGATTTATACTCTATGCAGTGGCAAAAGTGCCAGTTGCAAGTGCAAAGTAAAGAGTAAAATCCGACATAAAAGAATTTTGTAAAGTATGGCCATCAAAGTTTAAGATATATTCAAATTATAATTATATTTCATACTCTCAATCATACTTTAATCAGCTTCTTCTGTTAGTTTTCGCATGTTTGGGAAAAGGGCATAAAAAAAGCCCTCCGAATGGGAGAGCTTGATAAGGTATATCGTAATACCTTTATTTTTCCATGTATTGTTTCAGTTCCTGTGTGATATATGTCCAAACTTCTTGGAAGGTTAGTGGCTCCTTGAATTTGATTTTCTTCAAATAACTATTCCACATAATATTTCGTTTGGCATCTGTCGCAAAAGAATCCTCGAAAAGGCTATTTTCCGTAGAGATGGCGGTGCCTCTATTCTCAAACGTGGCTGTGATGGCTTCTTGCAATGTGTTCAAGTCAATATTTCCTGCTTTTAGTATTCTGTACACATCAAAGAAGTCTTTCATGCGGCTGTTCTCTGTCGCATGGTCTATCATTGCCTGATACTTTTCAGCCACCACGGTCTCTAAAGAGTAAGCCAAGATGTCAAC
Organism: Segatella hominis; assembly: GCF_004535825.1. Taxonomy (GTDB): domain Bacteria; phylum Bacteroidota; class Bacteroidia; order Bacteroidales; family Bacteroidaceae; genus Prevotella; species Prevotella hominis. Next base: position 27,203 of record NZ_SGVY01000030.1, read on the forward strand.
TTCTGGTAATGTGTCCAGCAACACCGGATAAGAAAGGTCAACGGGTGCAGGAGTTATGATGTCGCCAAAGCCTACATCCATGGAAATAACTTGGCTTGCCGTGTCAAGTCCTACCTTGACATGCACTCGCACACCATTATATTCTTTTTTGAGAGTGATTTCTTCTACGCTAATGCTGTCCTTTTCAAAGACAACTCCGTCTTCCAGACATTCTATGTCGCATAAATTTCTGAATGTCTCCTTGATATTGTCCAACTCACGGCTAATCTGTTGACCAAGGAAGTCTATGTCCAATGTTGGTCTTGCTTTCAAATGCTCATGGGCATACAGTAATGCACCACCTTTCAATATAAAGCGTTCTTTGTATGGACTTACCGACAGACGGTACAACAGACGCTCCTGAAAGTATCGTGTCAATATCGATTGGTAGAAGACATTCTCTTCTTTCGATATATTAAGCAGTTTCGCTCTTACCGAGCGAGCATAATTCTTCGTTGTCATATTTATTATTTTATAGTTCCATTTGTAGATATGTTCCCAATGTTTTGGCAACTCTCAGTTGTGAGGCATATTTCATCAGTTTGCTGACATTACGATCTCTGCGCTTCAGATATTCCTTTATAATCTCCGTACACACATCTATGCCGATTTTGTTTCTATACTTTACTGCATCACAGACACATTTCTCCACGTCATATATCCTCACATTGAAACCTTCAATCTCAGTATTCGTAATTCCAAGGTTAAAGGCGGTATCACTCCAATGGTATAGTGTAATTGGGGGATAATCTGGAAGGGTGATTTTTCGGCCTCTTTTTATTGCAAGACAATATTCTTGTGGTACCTGTGTAGTCAACTGATAATGTGACCAAGCGGAATACAGACACAACACGCCACCAGGAACAACCTTTTCCACATCAAGCATTTGACTTGCCAAATGGTCATCGGTTGCATACACACCTCTTTTTATTCTGGTGAGTTCGCCATTCTTGGCGGCTTGCAATACTTTATAGTATGCAGCTCTTCCTGCCATATCTTTTGCAGAGATGTAGCCTTCAGATTTTGGATTTGTCATACGCTTTTCCATGATTTGCATCTTTAATTCTGTACAAAGTTACTACATATTTTCAAAAGTGTAGTATGTTTGTACGGAAATCTACGCAAAAATCACGCAAAATATAGTTTTCTACGGAGAATATTGACTTTCTCCGTAGAAAATTATCGTTTTATACATCCTCTTTATGCGGAATAATGGATTTTCTGCCGATAAGATAATCATTGACATCCTTGTATTCTGCATATCTTATGGATTCGTTGATTGCCCTGTTTTGATAACAGTCCATGATTGTATGGGCAGCCACCGTTCCTGCTTGGTCATTATCAAGATAACAATGGATAGCAGTGTAACACGCCAATCGTTCCATGCATTTCCCAAGGCTACTGATGGAGTTCAGCACGATATAATCACATGGCTCTTGTATGCAAATCACATTGTCGCCTCGCTTTTCCAAAGTCTTGTACGAAAGAAAGTCCATAAACCCCTCGAAGATGCAGCATCTGTCCTGCACTCCAACTTGCTGTGAATGTATCAAGGATATGTCTTTCTCGCCCAAACAACCTTTATAATATGGGTTACGCAGCTCATAACCATCCCTGTTATTTGGAAAGGCTATACCAAAATACCGCTTGCCCTTAAACGTGTACCAGATCTCCTTGCAATAGCGTTTACCTATGTCCGCATCCACATGGCGTGAACGCAGATACGACATAAGCACAGGGTAGGACAATTCTTGGATATGTACCTTGTCCATCTTGTCTGTCTCTACTTGTGTCGGTATGGGAGGTTTTGCCTTTGTGGACTTTGGGTTGTTCATGTCCGCTGCTATATGCTGCAATGCAGCACCCACATCATCCGTATTGTAGAGAAGTTGGGCAAGAGCAATGATGTTGCCACCCTTGCCAAGAGCAAAGTCATACCATTGGTTTCGGCTGAAGTTCACCTTGAACGATGGCTTTGTCTCCGCATGCAATGGCGACAGATAATAAGATGTGGACTTGCTGCATCGTTGGGGCTGATGTCCCAATGCGCTCAGATAGTCCGTGAGTTTGATTTCCTTTGCTTGTTGTATGTTCATCTTTCATTCATTTTTTGTTCATTCGTGCGCTTATTATATATACACCAGAGTGAATGAACGGTTTTGTGAAGTCATTTTGTCGTATGTCCATGTAGTTAAATATGATGCCACTTCACAAAATCCGTCCGTTCTACTATTATATATACACCGAGGTGAATGAAGTGGTTTTTGAAGTGACTTTCGCTTCATCCTCACTTCTTTACCTCCTGCCCTTCAAGCAGCGGAAGCGAAGGATAATCCTTCATTCTGCAATACTCGTTGTTGCCACACTTCACCACCAGTTTGCTCTTCAATAGGAAGGTCAGCAGCTTTGACATCACTGTTCTACCTCTGGCAAAACCAATAGTTGTATATCCTCTCGTCAATGCGTTTATCACATTCTCATAACCTGACACCACTTTCTTGCCAAAAGCCATTCCAAGAGCCTTGTCATGCTGCTCATCGGTAATGTCGGCTATTGTCATCTTCGGCTGTTTGGCTGTGGTGGAGTCAACCACATAGTCCTTGGTAATCTCTGGAAGTCCCTCCTTGTTTATTTGGAACGCAAAGGGCGCAAAGTCCTTGTCTCGGATGTTGAGCGGTTTCACTTCACTCACATTCGCCATCGAATTGCTCTTGCTTATCACCAGTACCGTCTCTGCCTTGTTGCTGAGTTCCGTTCCTATGTGACCTCTTACATTGTCATCACCCTTGTTCAAGTGTAGGACACAATGTATGTGCAGGTCATAGCGGCTTGACCACTGCATCAGTTTGTTGATGATATGGACGGACTCGCTCGGATTGTTGATGTCGAGCATCAAGTCCCTTATGCCGTCAATGATGACCAAGCCAAAGCCCTTTTGCGTCTGCAAGGCATATTCTATCAGTCGCAGTCTGAGGTTGGGACTGTACTCTCGCAGTCCGAAGAACACAAGGTTCTCACTGTTCATGTTGTCGGGCAATCCTGCAAGCCGGAGGATGCGCTGCATCACGCTGTGACAGTGGAAACGGCTCTGCTCCGTATCAACGTAGAGTATCTTACGCTTGTCATCGGGTAGTTTTGCCGTATATTGCAGCACCTTTCCATTAGCGAGCGAGGCTGCCACCAATGCCGATACATTGAACGTCTTTCGGCTCTTCGCCTTGCCTGTGGAGGCACTGAAGTTGCCAAGCGTGGCTATGGTCGAGTTGTCCACCCATATTATCTGTGGCGGTGTCTGGTAGGTCTCATCCGCATGGATAAGCGATGCCTTCAGCAACTTTTCCAACAAATCAGCATTGTCCGCTGCGCCTTCAAAGAGGCTCATGTCGTTCATTTCTTCCATCGTCATCTGCTCTTCAAGGGTTTGTTCATCACATAGCGTATGGCATCCTGCTCATACACCTCTTTTGTTTTCACAGGGTGCTTCTTGATCCATTCCACCAGTTCTTCCTTGCTGAAATAGATGGTCTTGCCGTTTGGCTTGTAATGGGGAATGGCAAAGGTACGTGTCAGTTTGTAAAGCTGACTCTTTGAAGCGTCAAGGAATACGCTTGCCTCGTCAAGGGTGAGCACGTCTTTTCCTGCAAAGAGCCATTTCTCCAAGCACTTGATGCGGTTCAGCACATCCTCCACTGGTCCAAGCAGCTTGAATGCTTCTTCCATCTGTTGAATGCGCTCGGCAAGTCTCATTGGTGTCATGTCTGCCAGTTCTTGTTCTGTCAACTCGTGTTTATCCACGTCTATCGTTGGCGGTAGGATAGTGCCATCCTTTGGCGGATTGTTTGCCTGATTTGTTGTCTGTCCAATCATTGTCGTAATTTTATTTATCGTTACACATAACGAGGTCGCCCTCCATAACCAGGTTTCTGATTACGGAGGGCAAAGGTAAGGGCATTTCTGCCCAATCGGATGGAAGGGCGCTTGACTGTCAACCGACTATCAAGCCAACTGTCAAGGTTTTCATCTGTCAGATGGTGTCCTTGCTATCATTTTTACCGCATTCTGCTATTTCTTGCACTTTCTTGCGGATAGCCTCATAGATACTGGCGTTGGTACTTTTGGCATCACTGGTTGCTGAGGACAGCTTGGTTGTTGTAAGTGGTTTGTCTGTTGATGAAGACAGGATGAGTTTATGCTTGGCAATGACCGATTGCCATTGCTTGCAAATCAAGTTCTTGCTGCAGAGCATGTCAAAGAAGAATGCCACACGTCTGTTACTTCTCGCCTTTAGCTGCTTGCAGACTTGGCACGAGAAGAGTTTTCGCATATCCTCTTCCGACACATCGGCTGAGAACAAATGAACCTCATTGGCATGGCGCGCAATGAGGTTCAACTGAGTAGAATCAAAGTAACATTGAAAGTCCTGTTTCGGTTTGGTGTCTTGTGCTGTTTGTAATATTGACGGTGGTTTACCATGGAGATACTGACCGTTTGGAGGCGGCTCCGTGGTGTTGAACTTGTGATGAAGAGCCTTGTAGTCATGATACTCGAAATCCACTTTGGTAAAGAATATGACTACTAAGTCCTCACGTTCTTCAAGAAACTCCTCCATGATGTAGAAGTTCTTCTTGTGCTCGTTCTTTCCTGCCGCATACTGGCAGTCCGTATAGGAATGGCTGTTGAGAAAGTCTTTTTTGTAGCGGTGATACAGTTTACCGCATCCTATAACTTCCGTCTGATAGCACTCGTGGGCTTCCTTGAAGAACAGCCACAATTTGTTGGTACCACAAATGCCACCTACACTGTTAGCGAAGGTGCATTCATTGCATTGGGGTAAAAAGAGAGAACGAGGAGTCGTCTCGTCCTTGGTTGTTTGATGTATTATTATGTTCCATTTTTATTCTTCGAACGCACTGTCTAATAGGGAAACAGCCTCGTCCTTTTTCTTGTTGATGATTTTTGCGTAAATTTGTGTCGTGCGCACCTCCGTATGACCGAGAAGTTTGCTTGTAGTGTATAGGTCTGCACCCATGGTCAGCTCCATCGTTGCGAACGTGTGCCTTGAGACATGGTAGGTCACATGCTTGCTGATACCTGCCGCACGGCTCCATTCTGGAATGCAGTCGTAGTTCTTGCTTGGCAGTGTTGGAAACACATTGTCCTCGTCACTCGCAGATCCACGCTCAGGCATCCAACGAAGGGCTTGCTTGTTGAGAGGAAGATAGAGGGGCTGCTTGGTCTTGTACTGTAATATCTCAACTCGTGTCTTGTCACCCTCTGTGATGATGTTTTTCCACTTCAAACTCTTCACGTCACTGATACGGAGTCCGCAGAAGCATGAAAACAGGAACGCCGCCTTGATATCCTCACGCTTGCAAGGGGTGTCAATCAGTCTCTTCACCTCGTCAACGGTCAGATACTCTCGCTTGGTACCGCCACCTTTCAGAACATCCATGCGAAGACGCAATACGGGATTGTCGTCCATTATCTCTTCCTCAATAGCCATGTTGAAGGCTGCTTTGAGGCATTTGAGATAGTTCATCACCGTGGATTTTGATGGATGGGTGTGCTTGTAGGTGATATAGTCGTTCAACAAGAACACCATGAAACCATTGCAGTATTCCTTGGTCATCTCTGCGAGTGTCACGTTTGGCGAATGTTCTCTCACTGCATTCAGCACGCTGTTCACCCAGTTTCGGGCAGATTGTCTTCCTCGCTCCACTTGTGCGTCACGGAATATCTCCAACCAATCCACAAGTCGCATTTTGATTCTCGACTTGTCTTTGAGTCCTGCGATACCGTTGGTGATGCTCATGATGCGTTGTGCTTTGATGGCATACACCGCTTGCATCGTCTGCTTGTTCTGCTCCCTGGCAGCTGCGTCAACCTCTGGTATGAGATAAAGGCGCAGATAATCATAGGTACGGCGACCGTTGACATTGATGGATAGATAGATCGACTTGTTGCCGTTGGCAAGTTCCTTGAAGCGGATTCTCACAGGCTCCTTGATCTTGGAATTTCTCTTGCGCTCAGTCTCTGCAACGGCAATCTCTGTCTTCACCTTCTTGGTGGCAAGATACTCCTTGTATTTGTCCACGTTGGCATCGGGATCTTCTCCATGCGGTTTGTAGCCTCTTCTGCCGACACGCTTCTCAAAGGTACCGTCCTTCAATGCCTTCATGCGTTCCTTGGCCTTTTTCTCCGCTTCTTTCCAGATTTCCTTGTGTTTCTCCTCGCTGTCATCCTTGCGAAGGTAAAGACCAACTGACTCATAGGCACGTTGTCCCTTACCATAATATATATCAAGGAAGAGGGAACGGTCTCCATTGCGCATCTTGCGACTACGGACTATCACAGAACTGGTGTATTCCTCAACTTTCTCCACTTGGTTCAGCTCGTCAGAAGGATCCGTGAAAGTCTCTCCATTGACAACCTCTCGCATCTTGCGTTCTTTCAGACGCTCTGCGGTTTCCATGACCAAGGCATTATTCTGCTTGTCAGTCTCGGTAATCTCTGGGTTGATATAGAGCTTCAGAAACTCGTACTTACGCTCACCATTATAATATATGTCGAAGTAGAGCGACTTGCTGCCGTTGGCAAGGTTCTTGAAACGAAGAGTGACAGCTTCACGCTTGTTGGGTCTGCCTCTATGTTTTTTGATTGTTCCATCTATGGCTCTGTCCTCACCGTCATCGTCAATAAACTTCCATTGGTGTCCTTCTCTGCCAGAAACAGCTCCGACGACTTCGTTTACCTCACTTTCCTTTCCATTGGCACTTTTGCCAGTTTTAGCACTTCCGACTTTCTCCTTCTTGCTTACTCGTGCAGTCTTCTTGCTTGAAGTTGTTGTAGAAGCAGGATGCTCCAAGGAAGCCTTCACTGTTTTCAACTTTCCCGACAAGATTTCTTGCACTCGTTGGTTCTTGATAGCTTCTGCCTTCTGCAAGGTCTCGGCATTGACAGCCTTAGCCTTGTCATCATCCTCAGGAAGTAGATAAAGCTTCAAGAACTCATACGACCTCTTTCCACTTTTGTAAGTGTCGAGATAAATCGACTTTGTGCCATTCGCCAAATCCTTGTAGCGTATGCGCACAGGTTCATTGTTACTTCTCATGTTACTTTGTTATTTATTCTACTTATTGTCATTTTGCGAGATTTGTTACTCACGGTGCAAAGATACGAAAAATAATTGGATTTGTTACCCAAAACAAGAACCAATTACGAACCATTAACTATGATAAATTATAAAATTAAATGGTAAAGTAACAAATAAATAACAAATTATACACTTTATCAAATGCCTGCTATATGCTGTATATATTAGCATTTACGCGCATTTTCTTGTCGTTTTGAATGTTGCATGAGATTTGACGTTGTATTGGCGTTGTATCAGCGTTGCTCGTTTCGGCAAGTTGGGGCAATGCGAAGGCCTACGAATCGTGGAACGAGTGACAGGACTGGCTCCACGCTTTCTTTATATATATACCTTATTTATTATATTAACTGCCAATTTGGGAGTCGTTGGTATAACAACATCTGATATGAAAAAGAACATGATGAAACTTGCCGTTATTGCATCATTGCTAACAGTTTTCACTACAGAAGCAAATGCCCAAGTTCAAAGAAGTGAATGGACGGTTGGTCCTATCATCACAACAACCAATCCTGCTTATTCTGGTGCAGCTATGGTAGCAGAAAGTGCCATCGCCGCCATTTACTGTGGCGTAGATATGGAAGAAGGAACTATTAAGCGAGATTTACCAGCTTCAGCTAAATTTTGGATGCCAATGTTCACTTATAAATGGCACGCCATCAAAAGTATGAAGATTGATGACGACAAAGCGAAATTCAGACACAAGATGGATTGGAGTTTGAAAAACTACTCCGTTGGTTACCGCCTTGGCTATATGTCTCGAACGGTTCCATTGGGATTTGAAATCCAGGCAAACTACGAACAAGAAAACATGGCATACAAAATGACTGGCGATGAAGATTACAGAGATGCAACTAAGACGATGTTTGTTCCAACCGCATTGCTGAAAGTTCGATTTGGCAGTTACACAACAGGTGCATTCTGTCCTACTCTGGAATTGGGTGGAAGTTATGACTACGCACTAAGTTACAAAGAAAAAACTGATGGTGAAACAATTAAAAACAAAGATCTTGTCAACAGTGGATTCTCTGGCATTGTCGGCATAGGCTTTACCATTCCTTCAACTCACTGGCACTGGAACTTGCGCTACTCTCATCAGTTCTACAAGTATTACAACAAAGATGCTGTATTGGATGGTGAGAAGCTAAACTTTAACGAGAAATCCACATTTGGAACATTCATGCTTGTTTCATCTTATGCATTCTAACCATGAGAAAATCATCTTTCAAACATATTTTGCTTGCACTTGTCCTAATTTTGACAAGTGTAAGCTGCCAAGCTACCTCTAAAGAAATTTTAAAGGCAGACAGTTGTTGGAGCAAAGCAATCGGTGATAGTATTTCAGAAATCATAGTCAAATCAAAACATACCAAAACCTTTCTATGCAAATATGAAAAGGGCAAAAGTATTAGAACCGACTTCAAGAAATTGAGAAGAAAATATCAATTCTTATTGAGATTTCTTTTGTCAAATCCACAAATGACACAACAAGACAAAATCGTCTATGGACATTTCACCCCTTGTATTGGCTTTGAATTGAAAAAATCCAACAAGGAGAAGGTTTATGTTTATGTGGACTTAGGACTTGGTAAATGGTCGATTAACGATACGGAATCAAAACAGATTAAACGATTCGACATAGAAGGCTATGAACTCTTACGTTTCTGTGCCATACTCTATCCTACGGATAAATTTATTACAGGTGTTTACAATAATAGACTCAACAAATGAAAAAAGTAATTTTCCTTCTGTCTATGCTGCTGATGTCAGCTATGACATACGCTCAAACCATTCACTGGCTTACATTTATCGATACAAAAGATGAAAATGTTGGAGAGATAGATATTTTAGGAAGAAAAGTATTATATGGTAGATATATCAACCTTATCAATGCTGCTTTAGCTTCCAAAGGGTATACCGCAAACATACAAGATTATTATGACTCACGCCTTTCTCCAGAAAACTGCAAGAAAGCCATTCAAAACTTGCATTGTCAACCTAATGACATCATTATGTTCTACTATATAGGACATGGCGGAAGAGCCATTAACGATAAATCTACAGTATATCCACAAATGTGCTTGGGACAATCCTACAATGAAAGAATGATCCCACTCGATTGGGTATATAACCAACTCAAGTCGAAAGGAGCTCGTTTGACTGTCACCATTGGAATGTGCTGCAATTCAGAATCTAGAGGTCTTACCTCAAAAATCGCTCCTCAGTTTAGTCCTAATAACGGAAATACATATATGACAGACCAAGAAGCTGCAAGAATTCAAGAACTATGTCTCAGCTACAAAGGAAATGTACTTGTCACATCAGCCTCACCTGGTCAGACATCAGGATGCGCGGAGAGTAATCTCGGCTATTTCGACACATATACAAACGTACTAGTGCATATATTTGATGCCCTTCAAAAAGGAGAATTAGCTCCCTCTTGGGATGCATTGTTGGCAGAAACAAAATCTACAGTCAATGAAGTTACAAAGAACAGACAAACACCTATCTTCGAAACTCACGTGACAAAGATATCGGCTCCTCGGCAAACCGCAAAGAAAGAAGCACCTCAACAAGAAAACATTGAAAAACCTACTTCTAAGCAAGAAGGAAGTACATCTGATGAAAATGCAGAAGAACAAACTGCCCAAAATCTCCTCAACAAAATTGCCACAATCTATGATTATCTCACAGACACAAGCATCAACGAAGAAGACCGCATAGAGGTAGAGCAAAGGTTTACCCAAACATATAGTGACGAAATCAGTGAAGTCAAAGTACTAAGCCAAGACAATGATTTTGTTATTGATAGAAGTAGTTTTGAAGATTTCAACGGTAGAGTTGCGACATCTCGATTACTGAGAAAAATTGCCATTTGCGGATACTTAAAAGGTACAAATGGCAAAATTGCATTAGTCGTAAAAGAAATATATAAAAAGTAAAACAACATAATATGAAACAGAACATCCTTTACAAAAGACTGGCGATGTTGTTCTTCACCATCATAATGACGAGTATAGTTTTCGCACAAAACCAACTGACAGAACAAATCAAAAGACGTGCCGCAGAGAAAGTTGGTCAAATGAACGACTATATCTCATTTATGGCCAACAAGAATAAGAAAGCAAACACACGCCTTTACTATAAGAAAAAAGCTCTTAATCTTTTTGTTGGTTGCGGAGAAAGCTACGAGGAAGATGGAGTAAGAAAAGAAGGCGTACAAATGGAAGTTACATCCATTAAAAGAAAGACTAAATCACGACGGTTGATGAAGACTTACTTCCAAAGTCTTATTGACTTAGGATATAGTCAAGTAAACATTACCTCAACAGACATTGCAGACATAAAGGTAAGCCAACTACAAAAGATTGGCGAGAATCTTTTTGTGTGCACTTGCTACTTTGAACAAGCTTTTATTGGTTATCAAGATGGACGACCTATATACAAAGACATCACTCGTAAGCACGTTAAATGTTATGTTTTCGCAGAAGAAACGGAAAATGGAACCGAGCTGATGATTTTACTTGGTGATGTCACAGCAGACGAGACTCGCAAGTTATGATGAGACATTTGCTTGCATTCATCTTCTTGTGCCTGTCCTATTCTATAGAAGGACGGGCGCAAGAAATCCTCTGCGATACGATTCTTGAAAAAAGAATCTATGAATATATCGGCTTGTTCAAAGACTATTTGCAGTTTATGTCTAACGAGCAAAAGTCATTGGAAACGAGATGTTATTATGAGAAAAAAGCAAAGGCACTTTTCTCGCCAAACGCATATGCTATTATCTATAAAGATAGCATAGTTTTTCAGAGTTTCCCGATTGATTCCCTTCTGAAGAGTATTAGAACTTCTCAATTATCTTTATCGGACATTACATTAGATTCCATTCAAGTACCTAATTGGAACTGCAAAACACCAGACTCCCAACAAAGTACAATATGGGTAGAATGCAAAGTCATATCTATAGATAATGCGGTTACGTATAGGCATCAAGACAGCTTGAGGCTTGCTAAGGAGTCAACCGAAAAACGTGAAGAATGGCATCCTTTGCTAGGCAATCTTTACATCAGTTATATACATAATCATGTCAAAGAAAATGAAATCAAAGAAGACAATTCTATACCTCTTACTATTGTTGATTGTACCCTTGACAACAAGAGCACAGTTTGTCAACGAGTTAAACAAAAGCATGTACGATGCAAGAGTAAAACTCGTGGACGAATTCTTCAGCCGATTCAACGGGACAGAAATGAGAAAAGACATTCCAAGCAAAAGCAAAGATGCAAGGAAGAAAAATCTTCTCATGTTATTAAATCTGGCGAACTATAAATCTGCTAACGATGCAAAACTAAAGGTTGCAGACTCTATGATGCAACAAGTTATCATCCATAAAGTCCAACTCCATTATGCAGATTCTCTTTGGTTTGCCAAGGTAAAATGCAAAGGCAGTTACAAAGGCAAGGACACATCTTTCTTCCTTTATCTCACCATAGAGCAACGAGGTGAGGATATGTACAAATGGGTGATTCAAAAGGCAGATGGTAAACTCTTTGAGTTGACACCCAAAATAAAGAATGAAAGAATCATGCTGATGCCAGACGACCATGAGACTAGATTCACCTCACTTCATCGTATAACAACCGACTACCAAAAGTGTGTCACCAATTTTGCCAATAAATACTACCAAGTAGATCCCACTACCGTATTTTTCACAATGGTACAAACTGGTCTCTTGAAAATCGACTTCATCGACAATGTGAAACTGACATTCCTTCAGATACCGGAATATGCTTTCAGTATTGAATACTTTGATCGAGAAGGCAATAATTCAGGTTGGCTCATCGACAACTTATGGAAGATGAGCAATGATGAAAAGAAGCAGTTCCTAAATAACATTTATACAAGACCAAAAAGTAAGATATGAAAAGAATTTATTTATTAGCAGGAATGTGCTTGACATTTCTTTCCACCTATGCTCAAGCTCCAACGACTACCATCCAAAAATATGGCAATTATCTTTCAACTTGGATGGACGAAGATGACATCGAAATGAGAGACAAAATCTCACAGATGTGTGAAGGTAAGAAAAGTTGCAGGGTGGACGACAAACTGATGTTAGAGTTTATCAAACGCTCCAAAGAAGTATTGGGAAACGGAGACAAAGTCATGGACACCTATCTCAATGGCTTTGAGAGCCTATGTGGCAAGACTCACTTCCAGTTGTCCAACATAACACAATTGGATGACGACGCAGCACCTGACATCAAGAACAAGAAAGACAATGAACCACCATTGAGATGTGTCACCGCAAATCTTTTTGTTAAGAACAAAGATCTTAACTTTACAGGATCAGACATGTTTATGATAAGAGGCAACATGATTACAGGTATCGTTGACAACAACAATGATTTGTCAATAGGTAAAGCTATACGCCTCTATTCACAGCACAAGTATGAAGAGGCTTTCCGAATGTTTCGTACCCTCGCCTATCAAGACATTTTCAACTATGAAGCCCAATACTATTTAGCTGTTATGGAAATAAAGAAGCAAGGCTGTAGTTATCTCTCACCTAAAGTAAGAGACAAAGAATGTCTTTGGTTTTGTTCAAAGCCATTTGTCATTACAGATGGTTCCAAAAAAGGAGCTAAACTAAAATCTTTCTATGATAGATTTTCCATGGATGGAAGCCAAAACATCTATAATGGATTTGGAATATATGCTAATTCATTCAGCTTATTAAAACCATTCAATGAAGGCTTATTGCCATTCAAAAAAAAAGTTGGCAACAAATATGTTTTCGGTTTTATGAATGAGTCTGGAAAGATTGTTATTCCAGCCAAATATGGCTTTGCTTATCCATTTGGACGCAATGGACTAGCCATCATCCAAAATGGAGATAAGGTTTGCGCTATAGACAATACAGGAAAAGAAGTTGTGCCATTTGGGGCATATGACAATATGGGAAGAGGTTTCAAGAACGGAAACAATATCGCTCACATTGGAAAAACTGCTTATCTTATTAACAAGGAAGGATCCATAATCAAGACTCTTGTCAACAGCAATGAAGATGTATGGTGTGGCAACTACTACTTTGGAGACTATCTGGTAATTGGCGAAGGGACAGACATGAAATATATCTTCGATTGCAATGGTAATATTTTTTGGAAAGGTCATGCAAACGCTTATTCCATCAATGCAGAAAAAGGAACTATCGTTATGGGAAAAAATAATGGTGACAAGACAGAAACAATCACAGAAACAGAAGTGCCATATAACTGGTAACAAGACTTCAACAATATAGCATTTTACGTTTCCGAATCATAAAGCTTACTTCAATCGCCATCGAAGCCTACTTCAATCGCCATCGAAGCTTACTTCGTTGCGCAATGGAGTAAGCTTCATTGGTATTCAGGAGAGAAATGGACACTGCCATCACTTGCCACAAGGCACAGGGTGGACAGTGGGAACATGTCTATGTAGATCAGGGATATATGACGGATGATATGTTGACACCTGATTATATTCATTGGCTTTATACCGCCTTTACCCGTGCCAAGAGTAAACTCTTCTTAGTGAATTGGCCCAAAACACAGACGCAGGCATGATAAGTTACTTCTGCAGGAAATAATTTTTGCTTGGGCAGGGAGAAATTTTTCCTTGCCCAGCCAAAAATAAAAGTGGGGGTAGGTGGGTATATAAAAACGAAGAATCCGAAACCTAATTAAAGGAACCGGATTCTTTATTTTTTGAGTTGTTTTGGGAAAAGTGGGTGGTGATGGATTCGAACCACCGAAGGCATAGCCAGCAGATTTACAGTCTGCCCCATTTGGCCACTCTGGTAACCACCCTTGCTCTATGTTTTCAAAAGCGAGTGCAAAGGTAGTGTTTTTATTTCATTCCACCAAATTTTTCTGCAACTTTTTTCTCTTTTTCTTCAAAAAACTTCATTTTTCCCTATAAAATCCTCCTTTTTCCCCTCCTTTTCCCTCCTTTTCCCGATCTTGAAGAACTGCTGCCATGGCGATGCACCCAAGTCTTCGGCAGCTTCTATATAACTGCTCGTTATAAAATTTGCGTGCAAAGTTACTCATTTTCCAATCAATATTGAATAAAATGCTGGAAAAATTGTATCTTTGCAACCGGTTTGACACAAAGATAGGGATATTCCTGTATTTATATACATTTTTATGATTGTAACTGTTGAATGGATGGAAAAATGGTTCAGGTTCTTCGACGACGAGTACTTCGGAGGAAAGTTGCCTACACCTGAATTGGGGGTTACCCGGGCCAAGACCAGGCTCGGGCAGATGGCGTATAAGAGAGCTACCCGATGGGGTCGTACGAAACTTTATGATTTTAAAATTTCCATGTCCACCTATTATGATATGACAGAGAAGCAGGCCAAGAGTGTGCTCCTCCACGAGATGATACATTATATTATTGGTTACACTGGACTGAAGGATACGTCTTCGCATGGGCTTGTCTTTCGGGGCATGATGGATAAACTGAACCGCACCTATGGCTGGGATATCCGGGTGATGACTTCTACCAAGGGATGGAAGGTGAGCGAACAGGTGGTCAAAAAGAAAAAGGCACAGGGCCCGCAGACCTATCTGATTTTGGCGATAGAAATGCAGGATGGCAAGCATTTTCTCTCACGGGTCAATCCCGGTTTTGCCCGTCGCATCGAAAGTCAGTTGGTGAAACTTCGGGAGGTGAAGTCGCATTGTTGGTACACCACCCAGGAAAACTACTTTGAGGATTATCCGCAGGTGCGCAGTCTCCGTGGTCGTCGCATTTCAAAAGCCGATTTCGATCGTCTGCTGAATGTCTTGACTCCTTTTCATTTCTGATATTTCATCGTCCCACAGATTTCACGGATCTCCACAGAACTTATATAGTACTATTGAGATTGTAGAGTCCCACAGAAAGGACTCATAAAAAAGTCCCACAGATTTACACAGATTTCCACAGATTTATTTTTACTTCAAAAAGATCTGTGTAATTTGTGGAACTTTATAATCTCTGCGAGGTTTATCTAAGATCTGTGTAAATCTGTGAAATCTGTGGGACTTAAAAAAAACAACGGTCTATATGGGAACTATGCAAATCTGTGGGATTTTGCTCTTGCAATAGAGCTGGATGATAAGGGAAAAGGATTGGTGGATTGGAAGGAAGTGTGAAAAAGACAAAGGGCTGGACTCCAAATCTGGAATCCAGCCCTTTAACGCTTTTCATTATCTGTTTCTATAGCAGACGATGGTGTCAGTCATCGCCCCACTTATTGCTGTTCGACTCTCCCCACAAGTCTTTGTATTCTGTCTTGGTCGCATCCTCGTTGACCACATCAAATTTGCTGATACATTCTCCCTTGAGGTCTGCTCTATGTACGCTGGCGATATTCAAGCCTTCGTTGCAGAGAGCCTCGAGCTGTATCACCTTAATTTCTGGAGTTATATAGTTCTTCTTCATTTTGCGTAACTGTTATTTTGGGTTTATCTGATAATTATCTTCTTTCCGTTCACTACATACATTCCCTGAGGCAGTCCCTCCAGGCTGCAACTGCGGCGCACCATCTGTCCGTTTATGTTGAACACGCCCTCTATGCCGCGCTTGTAGGATGTGCGGTCCGTGCTGCCGTGTATGTCGTCGATGCCCGTGGTGCTGTCTTCCACTCCGTCGATGAGTAGCGATACTTGGCTCGGTTTTCCTTCGGCAGGAGTATTGGCCGTCAGCTCAAACCAGCAGCGGAACGCCTTCAGTCCGTATGAATACTGTTTGCCATTCTCGTTGTGCGGCACCTGTATCAGCTTTCCCTTATACATGAAGTAGTCGCCGTTGAGGTCGTCTCTGCCCGAGATAATCTTGTTCTTACCGTTTTCATCCTTGTCGTATGTCTTCGCCATTGTGCCTTTGCAGACCATTTTGCCATAGTTGCCGTCGATGGTTTTGAACTGTATTTTTGATTCCCATGTGTCGGTGTTTACATGCTGCGTCAGCTTCTCCCTGTCGAGCGACACCATCGTGATGTCGTAGTGGTCGGCTTTCAAGGTCTTCGTCAGTCGGTTGTTTTCGTCCTTAGACGGCTTGTAGTCTTTACCCAGCCATTCGCTGTTGTCCTCGCCCTTTGATGTGTAGAAGTGTTCTACGGTGTAGGGTGCCGACTTCACCTGTGTATATGGTGGGTACACGATATATGGCTCGAATGCCTTTACCATCACTTGCTCGTCGCTGTCCGGCTCCACGGTCACGAACTGTACGCTGTTTTCCGTCAGTGCCTCAAGCTTTGCCACCTTCACGGCATCTCCGAACGTGCGCTTCATCTGTCCCCATGTCAGGTCGACGGGCAGAATGAGCGAGTTCCACATATTGTCGTTCAGCTTGCGGTTCAGATGCAGCACGCTGTTCTTGTATTCGTCTTTAGCCTCGGTAAGATAGCGCAGGTCGGTAGATTCCTCGTCGAGAATCAGCTCCGGGTTGCGTCGCGGTCCGGCATAAAGCAGCTTGAATTCGTCCGCGGCGGTCAGTTCGTTGTCTCCAACTTCCGGTTTCCCGTCGGGTGTAGGGTCGACATAGAAACCAATGCGGAGAGTCACGGGATTGTCGTTTGATATTTCATTCCCATTCGGGGCTTTGTCGAGACATATCTGTACCTGGTTCTCATACTTTCCCTCGAAGAAGGCACGTCCGATACCGGCTCCTTCGTATGTATTGCCAAGCGCCTCGGCATCCTTCTGACTGACGCCGTTGAAAGCAGCTGTTGAGTATTTTTCTTTAATCGGTTTGCTGTCGGCATTGAGCACTGTAATGAATAGGTTTGCAAGCGGTTTGCCGTTCGTAGTGATGTTCTCCGAGCTGTTCGCTGTGCTGAATCCGTTGCATCGCAGCAGGTACCATCCTGCCTTGTGTACCTTCACGTCCTGATAGAATGTGAAGCCGCGCAAGCCTTTGGTGTAGCAATAGAAATACAGGCCGTAGTCGGCATGATGGGGTTCAGTCCTACCTGTCCAACTATCATCTTTGGTGTTGCCTATTAAGTCATATGTCTTGTACATCTTTTTGTCTCCAAAGTACACGTGGCTCTTTACATCATTAGGTAAATTTTTACCTCCGATTGTCCATTTTGCAGCATCAGTATCATTTATTCTGAAATCAGGACAAGTAATAAGGAAAGAGGCATCGACAACCGATTCCATATTTGCAGGGGTTATTTTGAAGAGCTCGTAATACTCATTCTTTGTAATCACCTTCCACTCCTGATTCTTATATTCTTGGGTACCTTCCGTGGCTTTACTTGCATAATTGCAGATTTTTTTCTCGTCATCAGGATATGCCGTGAGAAAACCTTGGTCAGCGATATTGACGAGATAAACCTTGTTTTTTTCTGTATAGTCTTTGCCTCGTTCAAAGGTGACTTTAGATCCTCCTCTGTCCATAAACAACATTTTCTTTTTAATGAATTTATCCCAGATGATACCCATATATGAGCCTGCTGAAGAACCTGACACCTTGCTTTCCAGAAAATACGTTTTTGAATTTTTATTCCAATACATATAAATGGAATGTGGTGAAACATTCAGTGCGGCTTGTGTGCCCCATAAACCACCAATGCTCAGAAACTTTTTCGCACCGACGTTATACAGACACACAATCTTATTTCCATCGGTTACATTTGTTCCATTTGCACAATAGGCTGACGAAGGATCAACGCCAGAAAGGTCGTCAACCCCACCTATAACCTTTTTTTCTATTCCGTTGTCTTCCGTCGCTTTATTTTGTGCCGAGGCTACAGTAGCGTTTGCAGCCATCAGTATTGCGGCTAAAGCAACTGCCGCAATGCTTCCTTTTGTTTTAGCAAAAGAAAGCAGATAACTTTTACTCATCATAATTTATTAATCTCTATTGTTGATTTTTTTCTAAAAATACTTATTCATTCAAATGTGTCAATTGTGACATCTATGCTGTCATCCTGAGTCATCCTGATATGAAAACGACTGCAAAGGTATGAATAAAATATTTACGATAAAATTTCCCCCCCTGCCATTATTGTTATTTATGATTTATTAATGAAAACCCGTTGGCGGAATTAATTTAGCGCATACTTAACCCTGCCAACCGGTCTGTTGTTTACATAATTAATATATTGCAAGACTGTAAATGCGCTGATTTTCCCGATGATTCGGGTAAACAGTCCTAGT
>NZ_SGVY01000031.1 GCF_004535825.1 Segatella hominis
CGCTTTATGGGGTAAGGGGATTTTGTGTCTGCGACATTTCTGTTGTGCAAGAAATATGTACAATAAAATGAATTTTGTCGCTTTGCAAGCAAAATCCCACTAAACCCTATAGGTTGCGGATTTGAGGTTTAGAGACAAGAAAAAGCCCTCCATTTGCAGTTTTGGGCTGAATATTTTACAGAATTGAATAGAGAAGACAATAGAGACAGATGCTGATTGTTAGTATATTTTATTTTTATTGCACTTATAAATGTGTCGCAAACAAAATAGTTTAAATCACATAACTTATTGATAACCAACAATATAAACAATCATAACGATTAAAAATATTCCCTTGTCAAGTAGCATTCTGGTCAAAAAGGTCAATGTCATTGTTGGTCAATTTATAAGAAGTATTGGTCATTTTTTTCTATAGTATAATATAAATAATTATTTATATTATACTATAGGCTTTTTGACCTATCCCCCGAAGGATTTTGACCAACAATGACATTGACCTTTATGACCGCTTTTCTAAAATTCTGAGTCACAAGCCTTCATTTTCTTCAAAATCAGTCTAAATGCAGCAATTGATTTCCGAAATATCGTTATAAAGCACTATCAGTCAGACACTTACAGACACCCCTAAAAAATCTGTAGCGGAAAAATTTGTTTTCAACTCCAAATTGTTGTACCTTTGCACCAGCAATCGAAAGAAAGCTTCTCTTGTACCAGATGTCGGTCTTAATAGACGACAGGCGCCAGTCGTCAATGACAACCGAAATAAGGGCAAGAAACGAGGCTTCTGGGAAATTGAAATATCAACCATCTAAACACACAAAGTATGATTAACTACAGCATTACCATACGCTCAGTGAACAGTAACCTCATTGCCGATGCCGAGTTCAACCTCGTAGCCAGCCGCAGCGCTCAGGCTGCAGTCATCAAGGCCATCAAGGAGGGCAAAGCCAACGTGGACATCAGCACTCCAACTACTTCTGGCGACGGTTCAGATGGTGGTGGCTCTAACCCAAGCGGTGGCACTCCTGCAGGAGGTAACACCGAGCAGAGCGGCGGCACCAGCCAAGGCACCGGTTCCAACCCAAGCGGCGACAATAAGGGCGACGCTGGACAGGACGGCAGCGGCGAGGACAACGAACTGTAGAAGGGAAATTACCCCCCTGTGAAACACACAAAGAATTTAAGTTTAACCTTTAAAATTGAATCAAAATGAGTAAGATGAAAGCAGACACTTGGAAGACCATTCTTCAAATCGCCATCAGCATTCTTACGGCACTTGCCACTTCGCTGGGCGTTACAAGTTGTATGGGATAAAGGAAAGATATTGCGTTCAAGCAAATCATAATAAAAGTTTTCAACTGTTTAAATTAATAGTATGTTTTCATAAAGCAAGCCCTCAGCTGTGATAGCTGGGGAGGTCGTTGTTTTATGACATGATATCCCCTTTTGTCTGAGCATGCTATGATGGCATTGGCTATATATTAAATATCAAATCCCATGTCTCGCACAAGTTGCTTGACTACATTGACTTTGACGGTTGAAGCATCCTCTTTATCATAGAGAAGAAGTAAAACCACTTGACCATTTTCTACATCAGTAAGAATATTGAAAGTAATGACTCTTGCTCCACCTGATTTTCCTTTGCCTTTAGCTTTGATTGCCATACGGATTTTGCGTATGTTTTTTGTAATCTCATCACCTTGCAGAGGGTTGTCCTTAATACTTTCGAGAAATTCCTTGTAGTCTTGTTTAAAACTTGGGTATTTCTTAGCAAGACGTTTTGCTTCTTTTGCAAAGTCGTCAGAAACCGATACTATAATATTACAACTCATCAAGCAAACTATCTGCAGATTGAAGTTTACGCTTTCCAGCAATGGCTTCCTTTACCTCTGTCAAAGCGTTTCTGAGTTCTTTCATCAAGTCGCGCGATGAATCAATACTATGACTTCCGTCATCGGGGAAGATGCGGAAATTTCCTGCACGCGATTTTAGGACTACGTGCTCTCCTGCTTTTGCCAAATTCAGATACTTTGTCTGATTAGTGCGAAAGTCTCTTGTGCTAATTACAACCATAATTCTATATATTTGTTTACGATGCAAAGAAAGTGCTACCTTTCTTCTGCAAAGATACGGTTTTTTATTGAAACTGCAATCAAAATGGTAACCAAATTAACATTATTTGGTTACCAAATAAGCTCTACAAGGGGTAATGGATATGGTTCAAGTATATGAGTCATAATAGGTATCTTCATTATCGCAATCTTAAATGACAAGTTGGACTGAAATCCCGACTTGATGACTGCATATTTCATCATATTTTGTGAAAATTCATATAGAGATGAGCAAAATATATAAATTTCTGAGCACTTTTATTATTTTTTTCTTACCTTTGCAAACAACTATGTGCTCGTTTCTCAGGAAATAGCACATTTAAATATCAACTGAATAACGGAAAAGATGAAATATGCTTTAGTTACAGGAGCGTCAAGAGGTATTGGAAAAGCCGTGGCTTTACGACTTGCCAAACGGGGCTTCTGCACAATTATCAATTACTTGAACAACCATGAGGCGGCGGAACAGGTAAAACGGGAAATTGAACAAGAGGGCGGCTATGCTGAACTCCTGCCCTTTGATGCGTCTCAGCCTCAACAAATAGAGGCTGCTATAGACCAATGGGAATCTGCGCATCCTGACGAGTGGATCTCCATACTGGTAAATAATGCTGGCATCAGAAGGGATAATGTCATGTTCATGATGTCCAACGATGACTGGCACGATGTCCTCGACACCAACCTCAACGGGTTCTTCTACATCACCCGCAGACTCTTGAAACACATGATGCCCCGCAGACATGGCGGTCGTATCATCAATATGGCTTCGCTCTCGGGAATCAAGGGAATGGCTGGACAGGTAAACTATAGCGCTGCGAAGGCTGCGCTCATCGGAGCTACCAAGGCGCTGGCACAGGAGGTGGCGCCCCGCAACATCACGGTGAATGCTGTGGCTCCGGGATTCATCGCTACAGACATGACTAAGGAGTTGCCTGAAGATGAACTGAAAAAGATGATTCCTGCGGGAAGATTTGGCAAGGCAGAAGAAGTGGCTGCCTTAGTTGATTTCCTTGCCTCTGACGAAGCGGCATACATCACAGGAGAAGTCATCAACATCAATGGGGGGCTCTACACATAATATATATATACTACAAGATAAATGGAAAGAAGAGTTGTCATTACAGGAATGGGTATCTGGTCGTGCCTTGGCACAGATCTGGATACTGTCAAGGAATCATTATACGCAGGAAAATCGGGTATCGGAATCCAACCGGAACGATTGGAATACGGCTACCGTTCGGCTTTGACCGGTATAGTGGAGGAACCTGTCATTACCAAACAAATGCTCGACCGCCATACGCGTGCCGGAATGTCTGAAGAGGCTAAATATGCCTATATGGCAAGTGTTCAGGCTTTTCAGCAAGCCGAGATTTCGGATGAGTATCTCCGGGAAAATGAGGTGGGATGTATTTTCGGCAACGATTCTTCTGCCAAACCCGTCATCGAAGCTGCCAAAATCATGGATGAGAAACATGATTCTGCCATGCTCGGATATGGGATCATCTTCCAGTCGATGAACTCTACCGTCAACATGAATCTCAGTACCATCTTCCATCTCCGGGGAATCAACTTCACGGTCAGCTCGGCATGTGCCAGCGGAAGTCATTCCATCGGCTTGGGATATATGATGATCAAACAGGGCTTGCAGGAGATGGTGCTCTGTGGCGGTGCGCAGGAAACCAATTATTACTCCATGGCTTCCTTTGATGCGCTCAGCGCCTTCTCTATCCGCATGGACGAACCTGCCAAGGCAAGCCGTCCTTTCGACCGAGACCGCGATGGACTCATTCCAAGTGGTGGAGCTGCCTCTCTGGTACTGGAGGATTACGAGCATGCCAAAGCACGAGGCGCCAACATTCTTGCGGAAGTGGTGGGATATGGTTTCTCCAGCAATGGTGGGGGAATCAGTCAGCCATCAGACGAGGGAAGTGTCGTCGCCATGAGCCGTGCGCTGAAATCAGCCAACGTGACGGAAGAGGATATTGACTACATCAACGCTCATGCCACCAGTACACGACAAGGCGATATGTATGAAGCTATCGCCCTCGACAGAATGTTCAACGGCAAACATGCGCTGATTTCTTCTACCAAGGGAATGACTGGGCACGAATGCTGGATGGCGGGAGCTTCGGAGATCGTTTACAGTACGCTGATGATGCAGAACCATTTCGTGGCTCCTAACGTGAACTTTGAAAATCCAGACGAATATTCCGAAAAACTCAATATTGCGACAAAGACGGTAGATACGGAAATCAATACCGTACTGAGCAACAGTTTCGGTTTCGGAGGAACCAACTCGGCTCTGGTCATCAGAAAATTCAAGGAATAACTATTTCTGAAAAGAAAAATATGCAATCATTATGAATCTATTCAAGTCAGAAAGCGACCGCTATTCTCAGGAGCAGTTATCTGCCCGGGAAGCTCAGCGACAAGCAGAATTCATCGCATGGGGACCCGTCATCTTCCAGGTTTCCAGACTCATGCTGAAATGGGGTATTCTGGAGGAAATCAGAAACAGTCATGACGGACTGACCCTGGAAGAACTGGAAGGGAAAACCCGCCTCTCCCAGTATGCGCTCAAGATTTTGCTGGAAGCTTCGCTTAGTGCTGGTATCATACTGATAGACAAGGATTCTGACCGCTATACGATTTCGAAGACGGGGTGGTTTCTGCTCACGGATGCTGCTACCCGGGTAAATATCGACTTCAATCATGATGTGAATTACCAGGGATTGTTTTATCTGGATGAAGCCTTGGAGACCGGGAAACCTGCCGGGCTGAAGACTTTAGGCAACTGGCCTACCATCTACGAGGGATTATCTCAGCTTTCTCCGCAGGTACTGGAGAGCTGGCTCAATTTTGATCACTTCTATAGTGACCATTCTTTCGACAAGGCGCTGGAAATCATTTTCTCCAAAGATACGAAACATCTGATGGATGTGGGTGGAAATACAGGGGAATTTGCGCTCCGTTGTGTGGATGGCAACCCACAGGTAAATGTCACCATCGTTGATCTGCCCGGACAGATAAGAATGATGAAGAAGAATATTGAGGGGAAAAAGGGAGCTGACAGAATCCATGGTTTTCCTACGGATATTCTGAAAACAGAAAACCAGTTCCCTACCCTGAAAGAGATGGCTCCTGCAGAACAGGGCGACAACTGGGATGCGATCTGGATGAGCCAGTTCTTAGACTGCTTTTCGGAGGAAGAAATATACAGCATTCTGGCAAGAGTGAGCCAAGTGATGTCGGAGGATACTACCTTATACATCATGGAGACTTTCTGGGACCGGCAGAAATACGAGACGGCTTCGCTCTGCCTGACCATGACAAGTGTCTATTTCACGGTCATGGCGAATGGAAACAGTAAGATGTATCATTCCGACGACATGATCAGACAGATAGAACGTGCCGGACTCAAGGTAGTAGCCATCCACGACGGAATAGGTCACGGCCATTCGATACTGGAAGTAAAAACAAGAAAGTAAACATTCATATAAAATTCGAACTATCACATGGAAAGAAAAGAAATAGAAGAAAAAGTAAGAAACTTCCTCATTGAGGATTTGGAGATTGATGAAGAAAAGATTGCTCCTGAAGCTAAATTGAAGGATGACTTAGGCATAGACAGCCTTGACTTCGTAGATATTGTGGTAATCGTGGAGAAGAACTTCGGATTCAAAATCAAACCAGAAGAAATGCAAGGGGTTACTACCCTCACCCAGTTCTGTGATTATATCGAGAGTAAAGTGGGATAAAAGGGGAAGTGAAGAAGAATACGACTTTCGGTAATGCCTGGATGCATCGCCAACTCATCAACATGCTCAGGTTCGTGGACGAGCGTTTCATCTATGTTTTCGCATGGACGATGATCATGCCCGTCTGTTTACTGCTAAATACCAACCACAGCCGCAGCCATGCTTACCGGTTTTTCCGAAACCGTATCGGTTGGGGCAGATGGAGCTCTGCATGGCACACTTACCTCAACCATTGCCTGTTTGCCACGGTTGTGATAGACCGGTTTGCCATGTTTGCCGGCAAAAGGTTTGATATTGAGCAGGAGGGTACCGAATATCTGAGAGAGCTGGCTTTTCAGGACGATGGTTTCCTGATGTTCAGTTCACACATCGGCTGTTATGAGGTGGCTGGCTATTCTCTGACTCCGCCTGGAAAACGCTACAACGCACTTGTATATGGTGGCGAAAAAGACAGGATTATGGAAGGAAGACAGAAACAATTTTCTGAGCACAATATCACGATGATTCCTGTAAAAGAGGACATGAGCCATCTGTTCAAAATCAACGAGGCTCTGGTCAACCAGGAGATTGTCAGTATGCCTGCCGACCGGGTGATGGGTTCCTCGAAAACCATTCCAACAGAGTTTTTAGGCAAAACGGCTCATTTCCCATTAGGTCCATTCGCAGTTGCTACGATGCGCAACCTGGAAGTTTTAGCCATCAACGTGATTCGTATTTCCAGAAAGAAGTACAAGATCTTTGTGGTGCCCCTCGCCTATGACAAGCAGGCATCCCGGAAACAAAAGATGGAGCAACTTGCCAAGAAATATGCAGAAGAGCTGGAACGTCTTGTACGACAATATCCAGACCAATGGTACAACTTTTACGATTTCTGGGCAGATAAAAATGCAGAACCATCCATCACATGATGTAATCAAGATAAAGATATGAATTCAGATATAGATAATCCGGAAGGATTGGAACTCAGCCAAATAGATATACACGAGCTTCTGCCTCAACAAGAGCCGTTTGTCATGATAGACCGGCTCGTCTATTGCGATAAAACCGTCACACTTGCAGAGACAGAAATCAGGAACGACGATATCTTTGTTGAGAATGGACACCTTTCTGCATCTGGCCTGATAGAGAATATTGCACAGACTTGTGCAGCACGGATTGGATATTACAACTATATTCATAAGAAAGGAATCCAGATTGGTTTTATCGGGGCCATACGCAATATGGACATTCTACAGCTTCCACCTGTGGGGGAAATCCTCACCACCCGTGTAGAAGTGAAAGAAGAAGTCTTCGGAATGACCTTAGCAGAGGCAACCGTTTCCTGGAGAAATCAGGTTTACGTAACGACTGAAATGAAAATTGCCGTTAAAGAGTAAAAAGAAAGAAAGATGAAAGAACTGAAAGAATCCAAAGAATTTGAAATACGTTTCAGCGAAGTCGATTCGATGAACGTAGTTTGGCATGGTTCCTACCCACTCTATTTCGAGGATGCCCGCGAGGCTTTCGGCAAGAAATACGGGCTGGAATACATGACTTTCTTCGATCATGGCTATTTTGCTCCTATCGTAGAACTCAGTTTTCACTATAAGAAGCCTATCAGATATGGAATGCGTCCACGCATCGACATCATCTATCGCCCTACTGAAGCGGCAAAGATTGTGTTCGATTACGAAATCCACGATCAGGAAGACAATTCTCTTATCGCAACAGGTCATTCCGTACAGGTTTTCATGGATTTGAATTACCAGCTCGTCTGGGACAATCCGCCCTTCTATCAAGAATGGAAAGAGAAACAATTGGCAAATGACAAATGACAAATGACAAATGAGGTTGAATCATGGCTTACATTATAGCAGATAATATTATTTCTCCATTAGGGGAAACATCCGAGGAAAATTACCTGTCAGTAAAAGCTGGCAGGTCGGGCATCCGTGCTTATGAGCCTGGAACATGCAATATTCCAGAAGGATTCTACGCCTCTCTGCTATTCGAAGACTTCGAGACTTTGGCCCTAAGATCTGCACAAAAAGCCATTGCTAATGCGCAACTTGAACTGAAAGGAAAGCGCACAGCTTTTATTCTCAGTTCTACGAAAGGAAATATTGAGGAAAATATTTCCTTGGCAGATTCTGAGCAAAGAATAGCCAGCCAGTTGGGAATAGACTCCAAACCTATTGTCGTTTGTAATGCTTGTATTTCCGGACTATCTGCCTTGATTTTGGGCAACAGACTGATAGATTCAGGCCTGTATGATGCTGCCATCGTATGTGGTTGCGATACGCCCCGGCAATTCATCCTGTCCGGTTTCCAATCCTTAAAAGCGCTTTCCCCTGAGCCTTGTCGCCCATTTGACATGGAACGGATGGGACTCAATTTAGGCGAAGCTGCTGCTACCCTTATTCTGAGCAAAAATCCTATCCAGGGAAATTCCTGGCGAATGGGGGATGGTTTCATCAGAAATGACGCTTTCCATATCAGCACCCCCTCCAAAACTGCAGATGGTCTGTATCTGTCCCTCCAAAGAACTTTGGAATCCTTCACGAAAGAGATTTCATCCACTTGCAAACAGATAGACCTGAAAGAGCATCTGGCTTTCATCAATGCTCATGGTACAGCCACGCTTTTCAATGACCAGATGGAATCTGTTGCCATCGGAAGAGCAGGACTGTCAGATCTGCCCGCCAATGCCTACAAAAGTTTCTGGGGGCATACGATGGGAGCTGCCGGCATTCTCGAAACCATCATCAGCATGAAAGCAATTGATGATGATACGATTTTGGGAACCAGAGGTTTTTCTGAACTGGGAGTGTCCGGGAAAATGAATATCTGTGCAGAAAACCGACCGACAGACAAGAAAGGCTTCATCAAGATGTTGTCTGGATTCGGAGGTTGTAATGCTACAATATGGGCAGCCCAAAAACCAGAAAGAGAGAATATCGCTTTATCGCAAATTGAACAACAGAATCGTGAATTCACGACCACTCACACGATAAGGATTACGCCCGAAGAGGTGATATTGGACCAACGGAAACTTTGGGAAGGAAAGAAGGAACTGGGGGAACAGGAAGGACAGGAACATCATTCTCTCCTGACGACTCTCTACAAACAGATGATAGGCAATTATCCGAAATTCTACAAAATGGATGGACTCAGCCGCCTGGGATTTGTGGCTTCTGAAATCCTGTTGAATGCAGAAAAGGGAGATACGGACGTAGAAAGGAGAGAAGAGGAAGGGGAAAGGCTACTGGAGGAAAGGGCAATCATCTTTTTCAACCATTCCTCTTCCATCGCCTCTGACAGGAACTATAAGGAATCTATAAACGATAAAAACAATTATTTCCCAAGTCCATCCATCTTCGTTTATACGTTGCCCAACATCGTAACGGGCGAGATTGCCATCAGGAATCATTTTCATGGTGAAACCTCCTTCTTCATCCTGCCCGATAAAGACGAAAGGATGATGGAGGAAATCCTACAGGCATCCTGTCGGGACGCTCAAAGCAAGAGTTTCCTGACAGGTTGGATTGATTATGAAGACGAAAGGCATTTCGAAGCGGATCTGAAGATCAAGAAAATGAGAAATTACAAATGAGAAATAAAATATTAAAATCATATAAATAAAATCGTATGGAAGAATTGATTAAAGAACTCAAGGAGGAAATCATAGAGGCATTAAACCTCGAGGAAATGACTCCTGAAGATATTGATGAGAACGATGCGCTCTTTGGAGACGGACTGGGGCTGGACTCGATTGATGCGCTGGAACTCATCGTCTTGCTGGATAAAAAATATGGAATTAAGTTGGCTAACCCTGCTGAAGGTAAGGCTATTTTCAAAAGTATTGCCACGATTGCAGACTATGTGAGCAAGAACAGAAAGAAATGAATATTGCTATCACAGGCGAAGGCATTATTTCTGCCATCGGCACCAATAAAGAGGAAGTGTTGCAGTCTCTGCTCGCCCATAAGTCGGGAATCAAAGAGATGCTATTTCTACAGTCGGTTCATCACGAACTGCCTGTAGGAGAGGTCGCTTTGTCTAATGAGCAAATGAAAAAACGGCTCGGCATTCCAGAAAAACAACTGATGAGCCGCACAGAACTCATGGGAATTCTTGCCATCCGGCAAGCCCTGGAGGATGCTGGAATCGACCTTTCTGCTGTCTCTGCTTCCAACAAGAAGATCGTCCTCGTTTCAGGAACGACGGTTGGCGGAATGGACCTTACGGAACAGAGTTTCAACCCACTCTACGAGCAATTTCAGTCACAGCAGGAAACAAAGGTGGAAGAACTGGCTTTTCTCAACCACCACGATGGAGGCAACTGCACACAGAAGATTGCTGATTATTTCAGAAATGAATCGGCAACAGGACAAAGTGGATTTGATGAATTGACCACCATCTCTACAGCCTGTTCTTCTGCCGCCAACGCCATCATGTTGGGAGCCAAACTATTAGAAACCGGTGAAGCAGACATCGTTGTTGCCGGAGGTTCAGAAGCTCTTTCCCGCTTCCATCTCAACGGTTTCAATTCCCTGATGATTCTCGACAAGAAGCGCTGCCGCCCGTTTGATGCAACCCGCGCAGGATTGAACTTGGGAGAAGGCGCTGCATTCGTAGTCTTGGAATCAGAATCTGCAGCCCGCCATCAGGGGAAAACGCCCCATGCTTACCTTACCGGTTATGGCAATGCCTGCGATGCGTACCATCAGACCGCTTCGTCTGAGAATGGAGAAGGAGCTTTCCTGGCGATGAAAGAAGCCTTGAATATGGCACACATAAAACCGGAAGACATCCAATATGTAAATGCACATGGTACAGGAACTCCCAATAATGACCAGAGCGAATCCGAATCTCTCAAACGGTTATTTGGCAGGAAGATGCCTTTAATTTCAAGTACGAAATCATTTACCGGACATACTACCAGCGCCTCGGGAAGCATAGAGGCGGTCATCTGTCTGCTTGCCATGCAGCATCATTTCATCCCAGCCAATCTCGGTTGGGAAAAACAGATGGAAAACGGTATTATTCCTTGCACAGGCATCGAAAACGTAAGGCTGGAAAATGTACTCTGCAATTCCTTTGGATTTGGTGGAAATGACAGTTCGCTCATTTTTTCTACTCATCCGACAGAAGAGGAAACGATACAGACAAAAGGGGAGCCTCAGCAGACTGCCAGCAACATCCGTATTCTTTCAACTGTAGAAATTAACTCAGAAGAGGATTTGTCCGACATCCGCAAATATGTAAAACCGATGGAAGCCAGGAGAATGGGCAAGATCATGAAAAGTTCATTACTCTCCTCTTTAGAGGCTTTGGAAAAAGCAGGAATTGCCACCCCGGATGCCATCATCACGGGCACAACTTATGGATGTTTGGAAAATAGTGAGAAATTGCTTGTCCAACTGAAAGAAGAAGGGGAAGAAATGCTCAAACCTACTTATTTCATGCAGAGTACCCACAACACCATAGGCAGCAATATTGCGATCAAGACCCATTGTCATGGTTACAACATCACCTATACGCAGGGCGAAGATTCTCTTGACTGGGCCATCCGTGATGCGAAAATGCTATTAGCAAGTGGAAAAGCAAAAACGGTTTTGGTGGGCTGCCATGATGAAAGTACCCCGCTATTAAACCAGTTAAGAACACAGAGTGGAGAAAAAGCCTTGCCTTCCATCCATTCTATAGCGATGGTATTATCATGTGGCGAGTAATATTTTTAGCTATCACGCAGAGTATGCTTTTAGCGGCAGGACAGGTATGTCTGAAGTTTGCCCTACAGAAAATGCATCCCTTCGGTTGGACAAGAGATTTCTGGCTAAGTCTCCTGCTCAACTGGCAGTTTGCCTGCTGTGGACTTTTCTTCGGCGCAGC
This sequence comes from Segatella hominis, assembly GCF_004535825.1. Taxonomy (GTDB): domain Bacteria; phylum Bacteroidota; class Bacteroidia; order Bacteroidales; family Bacteroidaceae; genus Prevotella; species Prevotella hominis. Next base: position 11,744 of record NZ_SGVY01000031.1, read on the forward strand.
CTCTCTCCTATGGATGTATATTGTAAAACATTTCCCGCTCAGCGTTGCTTACCCGATGGTGAGCATCACATACATCTTCGGAATGTTAGCAGCCATCCTGTTCTTTCATGAACAAGTGTCTGTCTGGAAATGGTTAGGTATTGGCTTCATCATGATAGGTTGTTGCCTCATCGCAAAATGATGCCTCATCAGTATAGGTTCATCGCAAAATAGATTAAACGAATAATAGATAATCAAGATGAAAAAGTTATTGTTTTTAATCATGTTTATCAGCTTATGCCTTTCTTCCATCTCTGCCCAGCAGAAGGTGAACGAGGCACAAGTCAGGCAGCAGATAGGCGCTGTTGCTTCCCGCATGAAGTCGATGCAATGCGATTTCGTACAGACCAAGCATCTCAGAATGCTCAATGAGAAAATGGTTTCGCGGGGCAAAATGTATTACCAGCAGGGCAACAGACTCAGATGGGAATACACCTCTCCTTATGCTTATACATTTGTAATCAACGGATCCAAAGTTCTCATCCGGAAAAATAAGCGGAGCGATGTGATCAACGTGAACCAAAGCAAGATGTTCAAGGAAATAGCCCGCATCATGATGAATAGCGTTGTGGGAAATTGCCTCAACGACAAGAGGGATTTCAAAGTCTCACTTACCGGTTCTTCTTCTGAATACATTGCCACGCTCTATCCTCAACAGAAACAGATGAAAATGCTGTTTCAGAAGATCATACTCCACTTTCATAAAACAAGATCTGTGGTTACTCAGGTGGAACTCATAGAGAAAAAGGGAGACAGAACGATTATTGAACTGAAAAATATCAAGACCAATGCTGCCATCAATACGAAAGTTTTTCAAGTCAATTAGTCTTTGTGGACTCTTTTCTATGAGTCTTTTGGGACTCTTTTCCCTATTTTCCCTCCTACCCATTTCAGCCCAAGACATCGCAGACCAGCATCCTTTACCCGACAGTATCGGGAGCAAGATGAAATATAATGCGACAATTGAGATGAAGAAAGGTTATCTGAGCGGAATTTGCATGCTGATAAGAGATAAGGACGGCTACAAGGGAAGCATTTTCAATGAATTTGGAATCTCTGTTCTCGACTTTACCTACCAGCCGGTCACAGGAAAGGTGAAACTGGAAAATGTCATCCAGTTGCTTGACAAATGGTACATCAAACGCCTGCTCAAGCAAGATCTCTCCCAGGTTATCAAAAACCTTCAAAATGGCATTTCCATATACGATAATAAAAAATACAAAATCCATTATCAATTCTCAGAACTGGAAGAAACAATGGAGGAAAAAGAGGAATTGGAGGATAAAGTGGATAAAAAACAAAAATAAACAGGACGATGCAACTGAAAAATCATCTTTATACAATTGTCGAAGCAGACAAACAGGGAAACTTACAGCAGAAGGAAGCAGCAGGCTTGCAGCAGAAGGAAGCAGCAGGCTTACAGCAGAAATGCCAAGAAGTTCTTTCGAGCAGAAGCAATACTTCCTTTCGCCTTCGCCTCAACCCAGAGCATTTCATCTATCAGGCTCATTTCCCTGGCGAACCTGTTACGCCGGGAGTCTGCATTCTACAAATCGGAAAGGAATTGTTAGCAGAACTTCTCCAGGAATCTTTGGAGATTACCCACGTCAAAAACGTGAAATTCCTCTCGGTTATTTCTCCTCTTAAAGAAAAGGAAATCTCTTATACCTTCAAGAAAATTGAAACTTCAGAAGATTCCCAAGAGGTTAAAGCACAAATCATCGTTGCTTCCGATGAAGAGACAAAAGCTAAAATCTCTTTCACGTGCAGAAACAAATGACAAATGAGAAATGAGAAAGGGAGGAGGAAATTAATAAAGGAATAAATGGAAGATAAGTTGGAACAACAGAAAAGACTTTTAAGAGCAAGAGGAATCTGCGTAATCATCCCTACTTTCAATAATGAGAAAACCATTGGGGAAGTAGTGAAGGAGACGCTCTGCTTTTGTGATGATGTCATTGTCGTCAATGATGGCTGTACAGACAGTACTGCTCAGATCATTGGGGAGATTGACAACATTACTGTTGTCGCTTATTCTCAAAACCGAGGTAAGGGCTACGCTCTCCAGCAAGGTTTCAGAAAAGCCTTGTCCATGGGATTTGCCTACGCCATTACATTAGATGCGGATGGTCAGCATAAACCTGAAGATATTCCGCTCTTTCTGAAAGCCAATCAGGAACATCCGGGAGCTCTCATCATTGGAGCAAGACCACTCCAAGGTGTTGAACGTTCCAAGGGAAGTGATTTTGCCAATCAATTCTCCAACTTCTGGTTCTTCGTACAAACAGGCAAACGATTGGAGGATACTCAGACCGGTTATCGCCTCTACCCTCTGCACAAACTCCACGTTTTATCCCTGCTCACCAACAGATACGAAGCCGAATTGGAACTCTTGGTTTTCGCCTCCTGGCACGGAACGGAGATTGTTTCCATCCCTATCCAGGTATATTATCCGCCACGCAAAGAACGGATAAGCCATTTCCGACCAGGCATGGATTTCGCTCGCATCAGCCTCCTCAATACCCTATTGTGTGTGTTGGCAATTATCTATGGTCTGCCTTGCCGTCTTTACCGCAAGATGGCAACATTTCTGAGAACGGCTTATTCCCTGTTGTTCTTCCTCTTCTTTATGATGGTCATCATCACGCCCTTAGCCTGGCTCTACATCAAAATCGGAAGGATGACCGAAAAGAAACAGGTTCGGCTCCATGAACTGATCTATCATGCAGCCAGATTTGTGATGATTCATCACGGCATCCCCGGCACTAAATTCATCAGAAAAGTAGGCGGTATGATCATCAAGGGAAAAGAACCGGTAAGATTCGATTTTGATAAGCCCCGAATCATCATCTGCAACCACCAGTCGCATTTGGATCTGATGTGCCAACTGGTCTTTACACCCAAGATTGTGTTTCTGACAAACCAATGGGTTTGGAACAATCCTACTTATGGTTTCCTGATTCGTCATGCAGAATATCTTCCCGTAATAGAGGGTCTGGAACCGCTGATGCCGCAACTCCGTTCGCTGACAGATCGGGGTTACAGTATTGCCGTTTATCCCGAAGGAACCCGTTCCAAGGACTGTCGTATAGGCAGATTCCATCAGGGAGCATTCTATCTGTCGCAGGAACTCGGATTGGAAATATTGCCTATGTACCTTTATGGACCAGGCAAAATCCTCCCTAAGAAAACCTACCATCTGCGCAAGGGTATCTTCTATATCGAAGTGGGAAATCCGATAAGCAGGAAGGAATTGCAAGTCATGGGAGAATTGAGAAAACAAGCCTCCACATTGCGCAAACAATATAAGGAGAGATACGAAGAAATCGCAAACGAAATAGAAAAAAGAGTCTGAATTGAAAAGAGTTATTATTATAGGAAGTGGACTGGGAGGTCTGTCATGTGGCATGATTTTAGCCAAGAATGGTTATCACGTTACGCTGTTGGAGCAGTCGCAGCAAATAGGCGGTTGCTTGCAATGCTTCTATCGCCATGGGGCAAAGTTTGAAACCGGAATGCACTTTATCGGAAGTGCTGCAGAAGGTCAGACTCTGTCCAAACTGATGCGCTATCTGGAGATAGACAGGGATGTGCAACTTTCCCAACTGGATCCTTCCGGTTATGATGTGGTAGCCTTGGCTGGCAAGAAATACAAGTTTGCCAATGGCAGAGAGAATTTCATCCGGCAGATGACAGAATACTTTCCCAACCAGCATGAGAATCTCATCAGATATTACAATCTGGTGGAAAAAATCGCCCAAGCTTCTTCCCTGCACGCTCTGAAAGATGCAGAATCAGATTCCGTCATCAACACAGAATACCAGCTGCGCTCCATCAACGAGGTAATTGACGAACTGATTAGCGACCCTACCCTGGCGAAAGTACTGGTGGGCAATCTCCCCCTCTATGCAGCAGAGAAAGACAAGACTCCCTTCTCTACCCATGCCTTCATCATGGATTTCTACAACCAGAGTGCTTACCGCATAAAGGGAGGAAGCGATTCTGTTGCCCAAGCACTTGCCAATACACTCCAGAGATACGGAGGAGAAATACTTACTCTCCATCAGGCAAGGCACATCGTCTGCGACGACAAACAGGCAACGGGAATAGAGGTTTGGAACAAAAAGGAAAAGAAAACCGTATTCTTCCCTTGCGACTACGTGATCTCAGATGCGCACCCCAAACGCACCTTAGAAATGCTCGACACCAAACTGATACGGCCTGCCTACAGAAACCGCATCAACAGCATTCCGCAAACAGCAGGTTGCTTCTCTGTTTTCCTGCGCTTCAAGGAGAATGAGGTGCCCTACCTCAACTACAATTACTATGGTTATCAGGAAAATACGCCATGGAATTGTGAAAATTACTCGGAAGCATCCTGGCCCAAGGGATTTCTGTACATGCATTTCTGTGCAGACTCCACACCAACAACCTACGCTTCATCAGGAGTTATTCTCTCCTATATGAAGATGGAAGAAGTGACCCGCTGGAAAGGTTCTTCCGTAGGAAAGAGAGGAAAGGAATATGAAACTTTCAAGCGCCAGAAAGCAGAAAAACTGCTGGACGTTGTGGAGACTCATTTCCCTGGACTCAGAGATCATATTGCGGAATACTATACTGCCACCCCACTCACCTATCTCGACTATACGGGAACAGAGGATGGAGCCATGTATGGTATTGCCAAAGACATCACGAAGGGAGCTGCATACAGGGTGCCCCAACGCACCAAAGTGCCTAATGTATTTCAGACAGGACAAAACATCAACTCCCACGGAATGTTGGGAGTCCTGGTAGGAACCATCGTAACTTGCTCGGAGTTTCTGACTGCCAGGACCATTTACGAACAGATAAAAAAATGTAACGAATGAAGACGGCTATCATCATAGGAGGAGGTTTGGGAGGACTGTTTACTGGAGCCATCCTTGCCAAGGAAGGCTTACGGGTTACTGTGCTCGAAAAGAACGCTACGGCTGGTGGTGGGCTCCAGAGTTTCCATCGCTTTGGTGAATCCTTTGATACAGGAATGCACGTCATAGGCGGAATGCAACCTGGCGGAAACATCTACCGTATCTGCGAATACTTGGGCATCCTGGACCAGGTGAAAATCAAAGATGTAGATGCAGACTGTACAGACTGCCTTTACTTTGCAGAAGACCAGCAGACCTATCAGCTCCAAAAAGGAAAAGAAGGTTTCATCAACTCATTATCTGCTTATTTCCCGGAAGAACGGGAAAATCTGCAACGCTATGTAGATGCCGTATTTGCCATTAGCGACTCCATCGACCTCTTTCATCTCCGTCCTACGACCGATTTCCTTCAGGTTCATACCGATGTTTTTCTGATGGCAGCAGATGCTTTTGTAGCAAAATACATCCAGAATCCCAAACTCCGGAGCATCGTTTCCTACATGAACCCGCTTTATGGAGGCCGACAGGACGAGACTCCAGCCTTTGTCCACGCCATCATCTCCACTCTCTACATCCAAGGCACCAGCCGGTTTGTGGGAGGAAGTCAACATTTTGCCCAACTGCTTGTTTCTGTAATCGAACAGGCAGGAGGAAAGGTGCTCACCCATACAGAAGTAGAATGGGTGGAAGTCAACAACCGTCATGTGGAGTACGTAAGAACCCGGCAAGGAGAAATTTTTCAGGGCGACTACTTCATCTCAGCCATTCACCCTTGCACCCTCTTGAAACGGATGCCCGAAAAAGCTTTCCCCAAGGCTTATAGAGAGCGCCTGAATCAGATTCCAAATTCCTATTCAGCGTTTTCCGTCTATATCAAACTGAAGCCCGACTGCTTCCCATACATCAATCATTCGGAATATTACATGACCCGATACGATGAAATATGGAAATTCGGCGAGCAGCACGACACCTGGCCTTTAGGCTTCCTGTTGATGACTCCGCCAGACGAAAACCAGGGCAAATACAGTTCAAAAGTCCTCATCACCGCACCTATGCTCTATGATGAAGTGAAGAAATGGGAACAGACCACCGTGGGGCATCGGGGCGAGGAATACGAAACTTGGAAAGCCCAGAAAGCGCAACAGCTCCTCTCTCATGTCGAGGAAATTCATCCCGGGTTCGGAGAATGTATCGACAGAACCATCACAGCTTCCCCGTTGACCATTCGCGACTTTTATGGAGTGAAAGACGGAGCAATGAGCGGATTCAGCAAGGACTACAAAAACATCGCATTATCGCAGGTCCCCGTGGTTACCAAGGTAGATAACCTGTTGCTGACAGGTCAGAACAACAACCTTCATGGTTTCTGCGGCGTTCCCCTGACGGCAATCAATACCGCCGAGGCTATTTTAGGAAGAAATTCCATACTCCATAAAATAAATGAAATCGGAAAGAATGAGAATTAAACCGATGAAGCAAAGACTGATGATCATAATAGGGTTCGTCCTCCTATGTCTCCAGATACTGAAGGCACAGGAGAAAGTCAACATCTGGCAAGGCACAGCATGCAGAAAGAATGTGGAAATGACTGCATATCTGGCAAAAGGTGGCAGCAAGATGGCTGTCATCGTATGTCCTGGTGGAAGTTACCTCTGGCACGATATGAATGGCGAAGGACACGAAGTGGGCAAATGGTTGCAGAACAACGGAATCTCTGCATTCGTGCTCCATTACCGTACTGCCGGGTTCATGGCCTTCTTCCTGCATTACCGCCATCTATTCAGAGGAGTCCGATACCCTGATGCATTGGACGACCTGACCCAAGCCACCTTATATATTAAGGAACACGCAAGGGAATACGGAGTCTGCTCCGACAGCATTGGAGCGATGGGCTTTTCTGCAGGCGGTCATCTTGTACTGTCGGGAGTTACCCTGCGTAAACTTCCCCTGATGTTTGTTGCCCCCATCTATCCGGTCGTCACCATGAACGGAAAATACGTTCACAAGCGGTCGCGCAGAGCCTTGTTGGGCGACAACCGCAAAAACAGCAGACTGCTTCGAGACTCCCTGTCTATTGAGCATCATATTTCAGCCAGTTGTCCACCCGTGTTTCTGGTAAACTGCAAGGATGATCCTATCGTAAAATACCAGAACTCAGAATTGCTCGATTCCGCCCTGACTGTCCATCACATTCCCCATCAATACATCCAATACAAAACGGGAGGACATGGATTTGGAGCCTCCGACACAAAGGGTTCGCCCGAATGTCGGCAATGGAAGAAAGAGTTTTTAGTTTGGATCAGAAAACTTCAGAACCAATAATTACAGCATTAGACTTTTCCTGATTCAAGGATTCCAAGAATGAAAAAATCAAGGATTCCAAGAATGAAAGAACAAAAAAGATTCCAATATGAACATAACAGATTTTGACGATATTCGCCCATACAATCCCGATGAATTTCTTGAGGCCATGCAGCGCATCGCCCACAGTTCATCGTTTCCGATTCTTTCTGCATACGTCTATCCGGAAGAATCGGTCAAGGAAATCCGTCAACGCATAGCCAACTACCAGACGGTTAGGGAATTTCAACAGGACACGATGAGTAAAGTCAACCAGCAGGTGATAGAAAACAGCATCACGGAATTTTCCTGCTCAGGACTCGACAAGCTGAGTCCTGAAGGGCATTATCTCTATGTTTCCAACCACCGTGACATCATGTTAGACTCCAGTCTTCTCCAATATTTCCTGCTCAATCACGGCTTCGACACCACAGAGATTACCTTTGGTGCCAATCTGATGTCCAACCAGTTGATTATCGATATTGGCAAATGCAACAAGATGTTTAAGGTAGAACGCCCGGGCGGAAGTCTGAAGGAATTCTATCGCAGTTCCAGACACCTGTCCGATTACATCCGCTTCGTGATTCAGGAGAAAGGACAGTCCATCTGGATAGCCCAGCGCAACGGCAGGACCAAGGATGGAAACGACACGACAGACCAGGGCATCATCAAGATGTTCTGCATGTCTTGCCCGGATGATAAAATCAAGGCAATAGACCAGTTGCACATCGTACCTGTAGCCGTTTCCTACGAATGGGAATCATGCGATATTCTGAAAACGCTCGAACTCTACGAAAGCCAGTTTGCCAAATACACCAAAAAACCGGGCGAAGACCTGAACAGTATTCTGACAGGAATCTCCCAACCCAAAGGTAGGGTGCACATAGAAATCTGCGAACCGATTTCCCGCATGGAACTGATGAAACTGGAACAGCTTACGAGCAACGAATATCACAAGGCAGTAGCCCGTCTGCTGGACGAGCGCATCAACAAGGCCTATCGCCTGTATCCCAACAATTACATCGCTTACGACCTGCGGTACGGCACCAGAAAATACCAGGATTTCTATACCCCGCAACAGAAGGAAGAATTCTTGGCACACGTCAGAGAATTGGAACATTATGATACTTGCGACATCGAAATGCTGAAAGATATTTATTTAGGCATTTATGCCAACCCTGTAAACAACAAGTAAGCAGAAGTAGAAGAAACAATAAGTAAGAAGCAGAAAAAAGTAAGAAGCAAGAAGAAAATAAGAAGTAAGAAAATGACAGAACTGATTCTGAAAATATACGATTATCTCAAGACGCATCGGATGAGCGGCATCTGCTCATCCGTGGCAATCACGCTCATACTTCTCCTTGCAGTTACCAGACTGAACTACAAGGAAGATATTGCCGACTTTCTTCCGATAGATAGCGAGCACCAGAATGCCATGAAGGTCTATCAGAACATTTCGGGAGCCAGCAAGATTTTCGCCATCTTCCAATACAGGAATGCTGCGCAGTCTGATGATCCGGAAATACTGACCCATACCATCGACGCTTTCGTAGAGAATGTGGAGAAAACAGACTCTGCCCACGTCATCAGAAATCTGATGGCGCAAGTGGATTTGGAAAAGATGAACCAGATAACAGATTTCGTCTATCAGAACATTCCTTATTTCCTGACAGATGCAGACTATCGGAGAATGGACAGTCTGCTCAGTCAGCCCGATTACATTCCCCACCAGCTGAAAGCAGACAAACAAATGCTCCTCTTCCCTACCGGCGGCATTCTGTCTGACAATATTCAGCGCGACCCGCTGAACCTCTTCACTCCCATCCTGCAGAAATTGCAGCATTCCGAATCCAGTCTGAAATATGAAATGTACGATGGCTATATCTTCTCTCCCGACATGAAGAAGGCCATTGTGATGATGGATTCTCCCTTCGGGGCAAGTGAGACAGAAAACAATGCCCGCCTTACCCAAATGCTAAAAGACTGTGCCCGGGAAGCCAGCCAGTCGCAGCCGAATATAGAAATCCACATCATAGGCGGACCCGTTATTGCCGTCACCAATGCCCATCAGATCAAAACCGACAGCATTCTGTCTGTAAGTATTGCCGTTGTACTGATCCTTGCCCTGCTCTTCTTCTCCTTCAGAAGCAGGAGAAACCTTTTGCTCATAGCCCTTTCCATCGGATGGGGCTGGCTCTTTGCCATCGGCGGGTTAGCTCTCTTCCACAATCAGGTTTCGGTCATCGTCATCGGCATTTCATCTATCATCTTGGGTATTGCAGTCAACTACCCTCTTCATTTCATCGCCCACCTTTCTCATACACCCGACAAGCGGAAGGCGCTGAAAGAAATCGTCATGCCGCTCCTGGTGGGCAACGTGACTACGGTAGGTGCTTTCCTGGCATTAGTTCCACTCAAATCCGTGGCCTTAAGAGACCTGGGACTGTTCAGTTCTCTCCTGCTCGTCGGCACCATCGTATTCGTGCTCATCTATCTTCCCCATCTGTCTAAGACAACAGGGGAGGCAAAGCATACATTCCTTGACAAGTGGAGCAACATCTCGCTCGAAAAGAAACCGGTCTTCGTTACCATTGTGCTCATCCTGACCATCATCTTCGGATATTTCAGTCTGCAGACGGAGTTTGACACCAACATGGCACACATTAATTATATGACTCCGGAACAGAAGGCAGACATGGAATATTTCGCCAAAATGATGAAACAGGAAGACGGAATCCAGAAAGTATATGCCCTGTCTTCCGACTCCACTTTGGACGGAGCACTCGACAAAAGCCTCTCCTTGCAGGGAACTCTGCAGAAACTTTCCGACCAGAAGACTATACAGGACTACTCCTCCTGCAACCAGTTTATCACATCGAAGAAAGAACAGGCACGGCGCCTGCAACTCTGGCAGAAATTCCTCGATAAACACCAGTATCTCCTCACTTCCGGCATCAAACCTTATATGACAGAAGAAGGATTTGCCGATGGTTGTTTCGCAGATTTCGAGCGCATACTCCACCAGGATTACCAGCCGCAGGACATTCAGCATTTCAAACCTCTGCTGCAATCCGCATTTGCCTCCAACATCAGTACCGACAGTCTCAACGGCAAATACCACGTCATCAACATCCTCTCTGCCAAAGAAAAGGATGTAGAGAAGGTGGAGGATTGTCTGCAAACACAACATTGCTTCAGTTTTGATGTGAAGAGCATGAACAGCGCCATCGCCAACCATCTGTCAGACGATTTCAACTACATCGGATTTGCCTGCGGATTCATCGTATTCTTCTTCCTCTGGTTGTCTATGGGAAGTATCGAGTTAGCAGTCCTCTCGTTCATCCCGATGGCTATCAGTTGGCTGTGGATATTGGGACTGATGGCCATCTTCCACATGCAGTTCAACATCGTGAACATCATCCTCGCCACCTTCATCTTCGGTCAGGGCGACGACTACACCATCTTCATGACAGAGGGAGCCATGTACGAATATGCTTACCGGCGCAAGATGCTTGCCTCCTACAAGCATTCCATCATCATTTCAGCCCTCATCATGTTTATCGGCATCGGCACGCTGATAGTAGCCCGCCATCCGGCACTCCGCTCATTGGCAGAAGTCACCATCGCAGGCATGTTCTCCGTGGTTCTGATGGCCTATATTTTCCCGCCGCTTATCTTCAACTGGCTGGTGAAGCACAAGGGAGAATACCGGGTTCGTCCCCTTTCCTTACAGATGCTTTTCCGCCGCAGGAAAGAGGGAGTTGCCTATTATCACGACCTGGTTCTCGACCGCTACCGCTACAAGGGTGTGGAAGTTTTCAGCACCGTCAAGCGAAATCTCAGGCGCAACCATGATTATCAGGCGTGGATGAAGCAGCAGGATACTTCCCAACCAGTCATCATCCCGTCTGCCGGCTATGGAGAGAAAGTGCTCCTCTTTGCCCTGCTCCACCCGGAAACAAAAGTGATTGCCGTAGAAGCAGATCCTGACAAATGCAGACTGATGAAATTCAGCATGGAAGGGATTGTTGAAAATGTAGAAATCATCAACCAAGCTGAAATCAGCCGTCAAATGTGATTATAAATAAGAATCAAGATCTCATGAATAAGATTTAAGATGAACTAAAATCAATATGTATAAAAATGAAAATCAATATGAAAGAGAATATTAGAAAAATCCTGGAAGAAGCCCTACCACTGGTAGATTTAGATTCAGATTTCCTGTTCAATGAACTGGATTCCTTAGGCATTACCACCATCCTGATGCTCCTTTCAGACGAATACCAGATAAAACTGGAATCATCAGACGTAACACCTCGGAATTTCCGCAACTTAGACAGCCTTGTGGCAATGGTAGAAAAGAAAAAACAGGCAGGCGTATGAAGACATCAGAGGACTATATGCTGACATCAGAGAATCATCTGTTGACTTTAGAGGACTATCTGGAGAAAGACGCAGCATTATTTCCCGACAAGGTGGCAATCATCTGTGGAGAAGAATCATGCACTTACCGGCAACTGTGGAACCGTGTAACCGATACAGCCGATTCGTTTCATAGCAAGGGACAGGCGATTCCTTTCGTTGCTTCCCCTACGATAGAATGCCTCGTAACATATTTTGCCATTCATCGCTCAGGAAACGTGGCAGTTCCGCTGGAACAGGAATCGCATTTTTCTGAAGAAATGAACAAGACAGAAGAAGCCTCCATTCCAGCAGGAGTAGCCGACATACTTTTCACGACAGGCACAACCGGCAAGTCGAAGGGAGCGATGATTTCCCATTCCACCATCATCGCCAATGCTGAAAATCTGATAGAAGCACAAGGCTTTCATCACGACCTGACCTTCATCATCAATGGTCCTCTCAGCCACATCGGAAGTCTCTCCAAGGTCTATCCCATCATCCTCGTAGGCGGCACCCTACACATCATCGACGGAATGAAAGACATCAACCGTTTCTTTCAGGCAATGGATTCCCCTACTGAAGGAAAGTTTGCCACATTCCTGGTTCCGGCAAGCATCCGGATGCTGTTGACATTTGCTTCCGACCGCCTTGCCCTGTATGCAGATAGAATAGAATTCATCGAAACAGGCGCTGCTCCTATCTCTCAGAATGATATGGAGAAACTTTGCTTTATCCTGCCCCAGAGCCGCCTTTACAATACGTATGCTTCCACCGAGACGGGCATCATCTCCACCTATGATTTCCAGCACGGCGAATGCCTGGTTGGTTGTGTAGGCAAACCGATGAAGCATGCAGGTTTCATCATCGGCGAAGACGGGAAAATCGCCTGCACAGGGAAAACGCTCATGAGCGGTTATTATGGTGATGAACTCCTGACCCACTCTATCATGAAAGAAGGAGTCCTCTACACCTCCGACCGGGGAACAGTTGACGAACAAGGGCGTTTGCGGCTCAAGGGACGGGATGGCGACATCATCAATGTGGGCGGTTATAAGGTAGCGCCAGATGAAGTAGAAGATGCAGCCCTCAGCCTTCCGTTTATCAAGGACTGCATCTGCATTCCTGCCAACCATCGGGTTTTGGGCACCATTCTGAAACTATTAGTTGTGCTCGACGGGGATCATCCGTTCAACAAACGGGAGATAGCCTTAGCACTTCGCGACAAGCTCGAACCCTATAAAATCCCTACCCAATATGAGCAAGTAGAAAGCATCCAGCGCACCTTCAACGGGAAAACAAACCGGAAGGCATATCTTTCAGAAAAGTAGGTATGACTGCTCGTCAAATCATAAAAAAGCAATTAAAGTCGTAAAAAAATAGACAATTCGCTTGGTGTTCTCAAAAAAATACATTAATTTTGCCACCATAAAATATAACATAACCAATTATTATTAGACTATGATGACAATCGAAGAATACAGAGCAGCCATCTTTCAAGCACTGCTCGATGCAAAGAACGAGGACGGGACTCAGCTTCTCAGCGAAAAGGAAGCCAGAGAGGCCCTCAACGGCTTTACCGACGATGAGTTGCAAGATGGAATCCTATGGAATTCACCGGAGGATGTGGCTAACATCATATTGGAAGGATAAGAATACTTCAAAATATTCAGTCAAGAAGCGTATCATGGAATTCATGATACGCTTCTTTCATTTTATACGCTTTATTTTAATAGCTGCAAACGCAATAGAATTGTAGAAAGAAACGTCCTATTTTCCATTTCCTTTAAAAATGAAATAAAAAAATATATAATGCGCAACATTTCTTTGCGTAATTCAATAATTATTTGTAAATTTGCAGCCGCTAAGTCAAAATTATGCTCCATTCGGAGCGATTTGCCCCTCGGATGAGGGCTTTTGATCAGGCATAGAAAAATATTACCGGTAAAAAAGATACATTTAAGATAATGAAGATAGAAAACGAAATCATCAGCTCAGTAATCGCTGCGGTGAAAGAGCTTTATGGTCAGGACGTGCCAGAGAAAATGGTAGCCCTGCAGAAGACCAAGAGTAATTTCGAAGGTAACCTTACCCTCGTCGTATTCCCATTCCTCAAGATATCTAAGAAGAAACCTGAGGATACTGCACAGGAAATCGGTGAGTACTTGAAGAAAAACTGCGCTCATGTTATCGCAGACTTCAATGTGGTAAAAGGTTTCCTCAACCTTTCTATCGCTCCTGCCGCTTGGGTAGGACTCCTCAACACCATCAACGCTGACCCTAAGTTCGGTGAGAAGCCAGTTACAGAGAACAGCCCACTCGTCATGATCGAGTACTCTTCTCCTAACACCAACAAGCCTCTCCACCTCGGTCACGTGCGCAACAACCTCCTCGGCTGGTCTTTGGCTCAGATCATGGAGGCCAACGGCAATAAAGTGATCAAGACCAACATCGTCAACGACCGTGGTATTCACATCTGTAAGTCAATGCTCGCTTGGCTCAAGTGGGGCAATGGCGAAACTCCTGAGACTTCCGGCAAGAAGGGCGACCACCTCATCGGCGACTACTATGTAGCTTTCGACAAGCACTACCGTGAGGAAATCGCAGAGCTCAAGGCTCAGTACCTGAAGGAGGGCATGAACGAAGAAGCTGCCACAGAAAAAGCTAAGGCAGAGGCTCCGCTGATCAAGGAGGCTCACGAAATGCTCGTCAAGTGGGAGAACAACGACCCTGAGGTTCGTGCACTCTGGCAGAAGATGAACAGCTGGGTTTACGCTGGCTTCGACGAGACTTACAAGATGATGGGTGTAAGTTTCGACAAGATATATTATGAGTCAAATACTTACCTCGAAGGTAAGAAGAAAGTAGAGGAAGGCTTGGAAAAGGGTCTCTTCTTCCGCAAGGACGATAACTCTGTGTGGGCAGACCTCACCAACGAGGGTCTCGACCAGAAGCTCCTACTCCGTTCTGACGGCACTTCTGTCTATATGACTCAGGACATCGGTACTGCCGATCTCCGTTTCAAGGACTTCCCTATCGACAAGATGATCTACGTAGTAGGTAATGAGCAGAACTACCACTTCCAGGTACTCTCTATCCTGCTCGACCGCCTCGGCTTCAAGTGGGGTAAGGACTTGGTTCACTTCTCTTACGGAATGGTAGAGTTGCCTAATGGTAAGATGAAGAGCCGCGAAGGAACCGTAGTAGATGCCGATGACCTGATGGCAGAGATGATCAAGGATGCTCGCCAGACAAGCGATGAATTAGGCAAGTTCAAGGACATGAGCGAGGAAGAGCGCCAGGAGATTTCACGCATCGTGGGTCTCGGAGCGCTGAAGTACTTCATCCTCAAGGTAGATGCTCGCAAGAACATGCTCTTCAATCCAGAAGAGAGTATCGACTTCAACGGCAACACAGGTCCTTTCATCCAATATACCTACGCTCGTATCCGCAGCATCATGCGCAAGGCTGCTGCCGAGGGCATCGAGATTCCTGCAGAGTTGGGCGCAGATGCTCCAATCAACGAGAAGGAAATCGACCTCATCCAGAAGATGAACGACTTCGCTTCTGCCGTAGCCGATGCAGGCAACAACTACAACCCTGGAGGTATTGCCAACTACTGCTACGAGTTGACCAAGGAGTTCAACCAGTTCTATCACGACTACAGCATCCTGAATGCTGAGAGCGAGGCAGAGAAGATCACTCGTCTGGTTCTTGCAGCCAATGTCGCTAAGATCTTGAAGAACGGTATGGCCCTTCTCGGCATCGAGGTTCCAGAAAGAATGTAATGATCCTAATGTAGGGGGTTTATTATTATGTAAGAATTCTCTATAAGAAAGGAAATTCAAGATATAATAACCTACAATTTAATAAGAATATTGACTATTGACAAATAATGAGCATCGTCCCAACATTAAGATTGGGACATGCTCATTTACTTTTTTAACCCCAACAGAAATAATAGAAATATGAGTAATATGCCTGTGAATCCTCCATCATGGAGAAACGATACCGTTTTACCATTGCCCAATGAAGTAATGGCAAATGCCTGGGCTGTAGATGCAGCCTGTTCCGGCAATCCTGGTCCGATGGAATACCAATGCATAGACCTGCAGACGGGAGCACAGGTTTTCCACTACGGTCCACTTCACGGCACCAATAATATCGGCGAGTTCCTCGCCATAGTCCACGCCCTTGCCCTGATGGAGCAAAGGGGGATTACTGACAAGGTAATCTACAGCGACAGCGTGAATGCCCAGCTGTGGGTAAAAAAGAAACAATGCAAGACCAAGTTGGAGCATACTCCCCAGACCGCGCAGCTCCATCAGATCATAGCCCGCGCAGAGAACTGGCTCCGCACCCATCAAGTTACCATCCCTATTTTGAAATGGGATACCAAGACTTGGGGTGAAATCCCAGCCGACTTCGGAAGGAAATAATAGAAAACTTCCCCTTACAAGTTTCCTTTTCTAAAAAAATGGTCATGAAAATTATCCTATTACTATAGGTAACTTTCATGACCCTAAAAAACTTTAAACACTTGTCTTTTTTGGTTTGGCTTTCCAAACTATACTTGTCATGAGAACAGACATTAAAGCTGCACCTATCCAGAAATAATTGATATAGGTGAAGTCGTAACAATCCACTCCATTCACAATCTGCTTATTACCCTCTATGAGTAAACCGCTCATGATATCTTGAATACCAGCACCAACATAACTTGCGACACCAACAACACCAAGAGCTGCACCAGAAGCATTCTTAGGAGCAATATCCACAGCCATCAAACCGCCAAGGAAGCAGAGCAATACACCGATACTCAAACCGAAGAGAATCATAGCAGTAACATCTATCCAAAGCTGATGACCAGGAACCAGAAGGAACAGACAAAGAGCTAAAGCATTCAACAATCCGAAGATAACTGCAGGCAAATAGCGGTTGCCCTTAAATACCTTATCAGATAACAAACCAGATGTCACAGTACCAACAATACCGAGAACAGAGTTGATAGAAATGATAAAACTTGCATCAATGGTAGAGTAACCCTTCTCATTTTCCAGATAGAAAATACCCCAGCTATTTACCGCATAACGGCTAATATACATGAAGGCACTACTCAAAGCCAAGACCCAGATCAAAGGATTCTTCAGCACAGCTTTCTGTGCCTTATTATAAGAAGCCGTATCCTGCTGCTTTTTCTCTATCACCTGTGCACCAGGGAGCGAAACACCCTTGCTGGCAGGAGTATCGTGGAAGAACGTCAGCAACAGTACCACACCGGCAATACCCACTACAGCAGCACCAATAAAACCATATTGCCATCCAAATGCACTTACAATAGAAGCCACAAAGATGAACGTCATAGCCTCACCAATATTATGGCTGGCACTCCAAAAGCCGTAGAACGTGCCTCGGTTCTTATCAGTAAACCATCTGGAAAGACCTACCACGCAAGAAGCAGCACCCATAGACTGGAACCAACCGCTCAATCCCCATAATACGGCGAAAAGTATAAAGGAATGGGTAAAGCCCAAAATCAAGTTGACCAAAGCCGTAACCAACAGACCTGTTGACATCAATCGCTTGATGTTGCTTCTGTCAGCAAGAAAACCATTGGTAAACTTACCGATAGCATAAGTGAAGAAGAGAACAGAACCGATAATACCCAACTCTGTCTCTGAGAAAACACCATTATCCACAATTGGCTTTTTGATTACATTCAAGCTCAATCGGCAAACATAGTAAGTACCATAACCGATAGTAGCAGAAAGGAAAGTTGCCCATTGCAATCTCTTGAGTTTCTTGGCACTTTCCTCCTCACTCATGTTTTCACATGCTACTGGTTCGGAAACTTTATAAAAATCAATTATTTTCTTAAACATATTTTTTAGTTATTATAAATGAGAGATGAGTCCACTTGAAAAAGTCAGAGCACTATCAAATTGAAACTTAAATAGGTGATAAGAAGATGAAAACAATACGTTATTTGCCTACTTGCACACTTTTAAAAGTTCAAAATTGAAAAGCTTTGTTCTTTTGCTTACGGACTGTAACTAAAATTTGTTAATTAAAATTTTCAAGCCACTTTTTCAAGTTGGCTCAGAGATTGAATTCCAATACATATCCAAGAAAGCAACATGAGTCAGAGTTTTTTAAGTTGTGCATGACTTACCACCGTAAGCATGCACAACTATCCTAACACAATCAACTATTTGAAATATATAATGAAACCTAAAACTACTTGTGAAGATTCTTCACTCTCAAATATTCGAGAAGCAACGCAGGACGGTCAGTTTGGATAAGTTTGAAACCTTGTTGAACAAGCCATCCCCAGCTCTCATCCGGCTGGCGAAGCTCTACGGCTCTATCATCATCATGTCCCGCATTCTGCGCTGGCCACAAGGCGTTGACAAACACCTGGATGCCATTGTCTCTTAGCTTTTTCACAAGACGTAAAACCTGTTCATCTACCAGAGAGAACCTGACCTCGAAAGCCAAAGGCTTCACATTCTGCAGATAACTGTCTATAATACTTTCTGCATCAGCCCGGCACAAATCAGCCTTAGGCATGAATATTACTTTATCCAGAATATTGCCATGTTGCTCTTTTACGGTCTGGTAAGGCAACCTTTCCTTGACCACACATTGATTAGCAGTACCCGTTTCTTCAAGAATCTTTTGCACATCTTCAAAATACTCGTACCCTTTATCCACATTCACAAGAATCTTTCCCTTGCAAAGTAGCATAGTTTCCCTAAGTGTAGGAATCTGATGACGGGTACGGCAGCCTGCACCATTTTTCAAACGAAGTTTTTTGAGTTCTGCCAGCGTATAATCTTCAGGTTTTCCTGTACCATTGGTTGTACGATCTAAAGTTCCGTCATGCATCAAGATAAGTTCTCCGTCTTTCGTCTTTTTCAAATCCAATTCAACCATATCAACTCCCATGTCAATACAATTTTGGAATGCCTGGAGTGAGTTTTCTGGAGCATTGCGCCAGTCACCACGATGAGAAACGACCAAAACAGACTGCTGAGCAGGAGCCGCTAAATCTGAAAGGATTTCGTCGAGTCGTTGTGCATAACTTACCGCTGTAAGTATGCACAACCAGCCTAAAACAATAAACCTTCTGAACATAGAAGCGTGAAGTTTTTACGTTTTACTTGTGAAGTTTCTTAGCTCTCAAATATTCGAGAAGCAATGCAGGGCGGTCTGTCTGGATAAGCTTAGCACCTTGACCGACAATCCATCCCCAGCTTTCTTCTGGCTGCTTGAGTTCAACAGCACGATCATCATCATGACCACCACAAAGCTCAGGCCAGAGCGTATTGATGAAAACTCTTGCGCCACTATCACGAACCTTCTTGATCAGGCGGCGAGTGTTGGCATCATCAGTTTTGAAAACCAACTCATAAGCCTTTGGCTTCATGTTCTTGATATAACCGTCAATCACCTCTTCAGCACCAGGCTTACCAAGGTTTACTACAGGCATGAAAATCATTTTATCAAGAACATCACCATGCTCAGCTTTTACTACCTCGTAAGGAAGTTCTGCCTTGATTATACACTGGTCAACAGTACCAGTTTCCTTCAAAACCTTCATTGCATCATCGAAGTAATCGTACCCCTTATCCACATTCACCATGATTTTACCCTTGCAGAGTTCCATCACCTCACGGAATGTAGGAATATGATGACGAGTCTTGCAACCAACGCCATTCTTCAAGCGAAGAGATTTCAAAGAATCAAGCGTAAAATTCTCTGGAAAGCCCTTTCCGTTCATGGTACGGTCAATCTTCTTATCGTGCATCAAGACCAGAACGCCATCCTTGGTTTTCTTCAAGTCCAACTCAACCATATCAACACCCATATCGATGCAGTTTTGGAAAGCCTGAACAGAATTTTCAGGAGCATTACGCCAGTCTCCACGATGAGAAACAACCATAACATTTTCCTTAGCAGGCTTATTGAAATTCTTAAGAATCTCTTTTAAATTGCTTTGTGCAAAGCTCACCGAAGTGAGCATGCACAACATTGATAAAACAAATATCTTTTTCATTTTTAATTCAATTTACCATCTTTCCAAACTAATTTTTCTCCCCAGAAAGGAACAAAAGAGTTCTCGCAATTAAGTCTTGCAGCTCTTTCTAAGGCAGAATTCAAGCTCCATCTTGACTCTTCCTCGCTAACGTGAGAAAGTTCAAGAATGTGTGAGAGTAATACATAATCAGGTTTAGTCTGACCTGCACCAGTACCAATGATATTGTTCTCGGTAAGCGCATTAGGAGCATAACGAGGAATCAAAACATTTACATGTGGCAAAATGTTTGTGTACTGAGCAGCCTTGAAGTTTGAGTCGCCAGTATGGAGCATTGTGAAATTGCCACTATCATCACCACATTCAAAAGTAAACACAGAAACGAAGTTTGATAAGCCAGAATTATTATGGTCAGTAATTGACACATGAATCTTGATGTTATTAAACTGATAATCAGTATTTACCTTAGATGTAAATCCACCAGTTACCCAGTTTGAGTAAACAGGCTTACCAGCTTTCAACATTGCATCTATAAGATTTGTGTTGTAGTGATCTTTATGCTTGTGAGTTACACAGAGGAAATCCAAGTAAGGCTCCAATTT
Source organism: Segatella hominis (assembly GCF_004535825.1). Classification (GTDB taxonomy): domain Bacteria; phylum Bacteroidota; class Bacteroidia; order Bacteroidales; family Bacteroidaceae; genus Prevotella; species Prevotella hominis. The sequence goes on from NZ_SGVY01000031.1 coordinate 32,071, forward strand.
CTCGGCCCAACGATGGTTGATATCAATACCAAAGCAAGTGGTTGGAGTCTTTACGACGTAACCCATATTGTAGAGTTGCCAGATGCAAGTAGTACCATTTTCAACAGTAGTAGTCTTAATCGCATCAATAACATGATCTAAAGACAAACGATAAAGAGCCAACATCGGATCATACTTTTCTCTCATTTCTGCAGACTGGTCCAATGCTGTAATATAGCTTTCAAAGAAATCTGAAGGACAATCATCTGCCATCTTCTGGATTTTATTAAAAACTTCAGTTCTTTCAGCATTAAGAGGTTGCTGCTGCAATGGAGTTGTTGCCCACAAAGCTTCTGCAACTTCTTTAGCAGCCTTCATGTCGGTAGTTTCGCCTACCTCGATAGGCTGCGCATAAGTCATTCCATCTTCGTCATTTCCACATGAAAACAGGACGCAAGAGAATAATGCGATGAATAAATATATTTTTTTCATACTGATTCAATATTAATATTGGTTTGTACCATGAATATTTCCACCTCTGCAGCTCCATGTTGATTTCTCTGGACCTGCAAAGATCTTGATTGCTGCAACATTACCACCGATATAAGACACATAGAGAATCTGATTCTCACCGATAGTCATACCTGACATAATCTTGGCATTATTATCTGTACCTTCTGAATCCATGTGCCAAAGTTCCTCACCATTTGAACTGTCAACCGCATAGATGCGACCGGCTCCACTACCGAAATAGACAGTACCCTTATCGTCAAGAACAGGGAAACAATAAGTAGGAGCTGCTTCAATTGTAAACTTCCATTTCAGTTGTCCCGCCTTATCAACAGCATAAAGCGCCTTACCACCCTTATCAGTGAAGTAGATATTACCGCTCTTGTCAACAATAGGAGCATAAATATCGCCCGCAGCTTCAACACTCCACTTAGTAGAACCATCAGATGTGTTCAATGCCAACAAACCAGCACCGCCAATCTGTGCAGCATAAAGGGTCTCCCCATCCAAAGCGAAGGAACCAATTTCTGTAACTTTACCAGCAACCTTCCAAAGCTGAGTACCATCTGCCTTGAAACCGTAAATAGCAGAACGTGTACCCGCATAGATATTACCATTTTTGTCAATAGCAACAGCACCTGCCTTATTCTTTGTACCTGTCAGTTTTACATTCCAATTCTTTACACCAGTTGCAGTATTGATAGAATGAAGAACATTGTCGCCATCAAGTACATATACTGTTTGTCCGTCAGCAGTTACTGCAGGGAAGCAATCCAGGTTCTTGTTAGCAGCACCAGTTGCATAAGTCCATTTCTGTGAACCATCGCTATTGATAGCATACAAGGTTGCATTGCGAGCACCCTGATACAAAGTTCCATCTTTGCCAACAGCAACACCACCACCATAGGTTGTCTTAGGAATAGCAGCAGTCCATTTCACTGCACCAGTCATTGCATCAAAAGCAGTTACATCACCAGTTGCACCAGCTGAAGGCAAGTAGAAAGTATTTCCATCTAAAGAAAATACTGCATTTGCAGTCTTCACCATACCACCATTAGGCATGTCTGTTGACCAAACTTTGAAAGGCTCTGTATCAGAAACAGGTCTTGCCTTTGTTGTAGAAATCATAGAACGCTGGTTGCCATAGATGGCCTGGATGGTGATGGTATAAGTAACCTTGTTAACCAAACCTGTTATAGTATATGAGGTAGTCTTTGCATCCAACTCTGCAGAACCACCTTCGTATGTAGCAACTTCCGGTGTCCAATTGACCAAATAACCTGTTGGGTTGGCTCCCTGCATAGGAGCCCACTCCAACAATACTTTCTCATCCTGCGCCGTAGCGTTAAAGCTACTTACCTGACAAATGTCCCAACTTGCCTTTGGAAGATCATCGCTACAAGAAGCAAGAATTAAGACTGTCATTAATGACAGCAAATATATTATCTTTTTCATGTTATAATCATTTATTATTTATTATCATATCCAGGATTTTGCCAAAGGATAGTCTCATCACCTACCTTCTCAATTTCTTGCTGAGGAATAGGGAATAGTAACTGATAATCACTGATTTCAATACCATTTTCTGCCATTACACTCTTTGCAAATCCCATTCTTACCAAGTCGAACCAACGCTGACCTTCATAAGGGAACTCTCTCTGTCGCTCAACCAAGATGCCTTTGCGGAACTTCTCTTTTGAAGGCAGCTGTCTTGCAGTCAAATTAGAGATGCCTGCTCTTTCTCTTACGGCATTAAGACATTTGAGAGCAAGAGAACCCTCAGATGCATCATACTCGATTTCGTTAAGAGCCTCAGCATACATCAAAAGAACATCTGCATAACGAAGGAGAATCTGATCATTACCTACAGTATTGAAGGTTGTACTCTTTGTATCATAGAATTTTCTCATCAAATACACATTCTTCGCAGCCTGTACATAAGTAATGAGATCTTTGCGAGCATCATCTGTAGGATAAGTATTGAGAAGAGAACTTGTCTGGTTGGTATCATCAGTTGAATTGGTAAGATTGTACCAATAGCTGTGACCTTCTCCCTCTATTTCCTTATTGAAATGTACAGCAAAGATAATCTCTTTATTGTTCTTGTTATCCACATTGAAGACCTGGGCGATAGGGCTAACCAACTGATATTTTCCAATCAGCTGAGAAAGAATATCTCTTGCTTCTTCCCACTTATGGAAAGTAAGATAAACCTTACCGAGCAAAGCCTTAGCTGCTCCAGATGTTGCTCTACCCATATCTGCTGATGAGTAAGATTCAGGAAGATAGTTGTTATCAATAATCTCCTTCAAATCACCAGCAATCAAGTCGAACATCTGCTCATCAGAATATCTTGCCACTTTCAAAGCCTCTGCTGCACTTACAACATGCTTTGTAGCAGGAACACCACCCCAAATACGATACATATTAAAATAGTTCAAAGCTCTGATAAACATCGCTTCACCCTTGTACTGTTTCTTCAAGCCTTCTGCAAAGTTTGCACCGTCAATCTGGTCGAGCAGAAGATTACAACGATAAACGTTGTTATTGAAGTTTGCCCAATAAGAGCTAAGGATTCCATTAGATGGTTTCTCTGCAAAATGGTCTATATCGTAACGATCTTGAGTACCTGCTGTAGGTGCACTCAATGAAAGATTATCACTACGATACTCGCAGCATTCTGTATAGAAATTCACCTGTGACTGCAATTTGGAATAGCAACCTATTACAGCTACATTGTAATCGCTTGCAGTCTTATATACTTTGTCAATGATTACGCTACTTGATGGCTCTAAATCGAAGAAGCTATCTCCACAAGAAGTCATAAGCAGAGCAGCCATTGATGCTAATAATATTATCTTTTTCATGACGTAAAATTCTTTATAATGTGAGATTCAAACCAAACATATATGTTCTTGCCAAAGGATAAGTACCATAGTCCTCACCTGGAGTCAGGTTCTTAGATGGACGGGCATTTACCTCTGGGTTATAACCGCTGTAGTCAGTAATAGTGAAGAGGTTCTGTCCTGAAACATAAACTCTCAACTTCTCTACCTTAAACTTCTGAGTAAGTGCACGAGGCAAAGTATAACCTAATGAAAGGTTCTGAAGACGAAGGTATGAACCACTCTCCAAATGCCAGGTTGAAGTACGGCTATTGTAACCTGTCTGCTTACGGTTTGCCTTATTTACAGAACCGCTACCAGGATTCTCAGGGCTTCTCCAACGATCAAGCGCAATCTTTGTACCATTGGTATTTCCCTCCATGTTGTCAAGGTAACGCTTATTCAAGTTCAGAATCTTGTTGCCATAAACACCCTGGAAGTTGAAGTCCATATCGAAACCTGCATACCAGAGTTTACCGCCGAAACCATAAGTGAACTTAGGCATATAGTTGCCGCAGATTGTACGGTCTTTATCCAAATCTAACTTTCCGTCTCCATCAACATCGACAAAGCGGAAGTCACCTACTTCAGTATTATCAAAGTGAGGATATTTCTTCAAATCTTCTGCTGTCGCAAAAATACCATCCTGCACCAAGAGATAATAGTTACCAATAGGCTTGCCGACTTCTGTTTTATAGAAAGCATGACCTACACTACCAGTAGAAATAATAGGAGCATTACCTGGACCTAACTCTTTTACCTCATTGGTATTCTTGGCATAGTTGGCATTGAAAGAATAGCCGAAACCATTAGCAAATGTATGCTGAGAAGTCAAAGCCAATTCCCATCCGCGGTTGTTTACCTTACCAATGTTCTGAAGAGAAGTACTGTAACCTGTCAAGAGAGGTACTGGTACATAGAGCAACATATTAGATGTGTTGGTGTTATAGTAATCTACAGAGAAACCGATGTAGCCATCGAACATCTGAAGATCAATACCTGCATTAATCATCTGGTTTTTCTCCCAACTCAAATCATCACGCTTGATATTATCTGGCTTATAACCATACTGCAATAAACCACCATTAGCACCTAAGATATAGTTATCTGTTGACATTGTTGCCAAATGGTCGTAGTTACCAATCTCGAAGTTACCAGTAACACCATAGCTGGCACGAATCTTCATGTCATTGATGAAAGACAATTCCTTCACATTCTTGAAGAACTGCTCATCGCTGATACGCCAAGCAACAGAAGCAGATGGGAAATAACCCCAACGGTTGTTCTTACCGAAACGTGATGAACCATCGGTACGAATCGCAGCAGAAAGCATGTAGCGTCCCTCGTAGTTGTACTGAACACGAGCCAAGTAAGAAGCGATAGACCATTGTGTCTTATCAGAACCACCCTTAGTCACAGTACCACCATTTACAGTCTGGATATAATCGTTAGGATAATCTGTAGCTGTCACGTTGTCGGTTTTCTTGGTTTCCTTCTGTGCAGATTGTACAAGAATAGCAGTAATGTTATGCTTCTTGTTGATAGTAGTAGTATAAGTCAATTGATTTTCTACCAACCAGTTGAAGAAGAAAGAAGAAGAACTGTAACCTACTGGGTTTGAAGGAGAATCATAATAATCTTTTCCCTTCAAAGGCAAAGAAGACTGACGATATTTATCATTATGAGCACCATAATAATCACCACCCAAAGACAACTTATAAGAAAGTCCCTTCATCAATTCCAATTCTGCATATACCTTACCAGTAATAGACATACGATCAGTAACATTTGACTGTAAGCGAGCCATAGCAACAGGATTCAACACCTCATTGTGCTCATAGTCTGTACCAATACGCAAGTAACCATTACCCTGATAATTATAAGAACCGTCTGCGTTGTAAACAGGGAAAATAGGAGGCATCATTAAAGCAGACTGAACAATACCACCAGCTCCAGATGCATCTACAGTATTTGAAACAGAATAAGAAGGTGCGAAGTTTACACCAAATTTCAAGCGCTTATGCTGACCTGAAAGATTCAAACGACCACCATATTTTTCAAAATCAGAACCAATGATTGTACCTTCCTTTTTCATATAGTTACCTGATACGAAATAATTGATACTGTTTGACTTTCCTGATAAAGAAACATTGTGTCCAGTAGTCATTGCAGTACGGAAGATAGCATCCTGCCAATCTGTATCTGTCAAGCCTTTAACACCCTGTAAATATGGGAAGAAATCAGCTGCAATCTGCATGTTTCCTTTAGGGCGTACACTATTAGGATCACTTGCTGATCCACCAGGGACTTTAGAAAGGTATGCATTGTCACGTGCGTCCTTTACGAATTCTGCATATTCGTAAGCGTTCATCATATCCAATTTCTTAGATACGTTCTGTATACCTACATATCCATCATAAGAAATTGAGAGCTTATCAGAAGTACCCTTCTTGGTAGTTACGAGAACAACACCATTAGAACCACGGCTACCATAGATAGCTGCTGCAGAAGCATCTTTCAAAACTTCTACAGACTCAATATCATTCGTATTCAAGTTGGCAAAGCCACGCTCCATTGGTACACCATCTACAACATAGAGAGGGTCACTACCTGCATTTACGGTGCTTACACCACGTACACGAATACTTACGCTACCCTCAGGGTCACCACTTGGTACAGTTACCTGGACACCAGGCATCTTACCAGCCAGAGCCTGACGGAAGTCTGTAGATGGGTTATTGGCAAGAGCCTCTGCCTTTACAGAAGACACAGCAGTAGATACGTCACGCTTTTTCTGCACACCGTAACCTACAACCACAACTTCGTCGAGTACTTTGTTATCATCAGCCAGGTTTACATTGATTACTTCGCGACCATTCACTTTGATTTCCTGATCTTTGCAACCGATATAAGATACAGCCAACAAACCATCAGAGGCAATCTCAATCGTATAATTACCATCTATATCGGTAATTACTCCATTATTAGCAGAGCCTTTTTCCATGACTGTTGCTCCGATAACTGGCTCGCCAGTTTCATCTTTTACAACACCCTTTACCTTGATTTTCTTACCATGGCTTTGAGCTTTTCCTTTGTGCTGAGACTTAATGACGATGTAGTTGCCTTCCAATTCATAAGTACAATTTGTACCCTTGAGCAATTGGTTCAACATACCAAATACATCATCACTCTTTTTGGTTAACGTGACTGTGCGGTTAGCATCCAACTGAGAAGAATTGTACGCAACCTTGTACTTGGAAGACTGCTCAATCTTCTCAAAAGCAGACTTGAGCGTTACCTTGTTTGAACCGAAGCTGACGGTCTGAGCAAAAACTGCCATTTGTCCAGCCAACAGCAAACAAAAGCATGACGCTGAAATTCGTTTTAAGTTCATATAATATTTATTTAATTAATAATTTGTCCTAAGACGATTACGCATTGAAGACAATTATATTTTTCGTTGCACCCAATTACAATCCTGTTAAAATGAAATTTTTATTTCACTTTTTTTGTGTGTTCGCAAACAACATAAAATTCAACTAATAATAAATGCACAATATCAACATTTTGAGCTATTATTTAGATTTTTTATCACAATTTTAGAATACACTACTTAGTTTTTTTGTAATTTTGAAATAATAAAATAACATTTTAGAAAGGAGGAAACCTTATGAACCAACTAAAAAAGATTATTTCTGTACTAATGCTTATATTAGTACCAAGTTTCTGCTATGCTCAAAAAGAACATGTAGAAGAAGTTGTAGATATTATCAAACACAGACTACAACATCCCAACTATACTCTCGTTTCCGCCCATAGAGGATATTGGGCTGATTTTCCAGAAAATTCCACCAAAGCTTATGATATGGCTATAGCTATAGGAGCAGACATAGTGGAAATGGATGTACGTGTCACAAAAGATAATATCATGGTTGTATTCCATGATGCTTGTTTAGACAGAATGACAACAGGAAACGGACGACTAAGGGAAGAAAATTGGAGTTATGTAAATACTCTTTTTTTAAAATATGAAGATGGAACAACATCTCCATATAAAGTATTAACTTTAACCGATGCGCTTGATTATTTAAAAGACAAAGCTGTAGCTGCAATTGACATAAAGGAGGTTGGAAAATTGTTTGATACAACAATGATTCGAGTTCTTAAGCTACTTAAGCAAAAAGGTATGCTTTGGCAATGTATTATAAAGGGGAAGATGCGCTTAGCTGATTTAAACAATAAAATCTTAACCAAAGCAGGAGTAACTTTAGATGATTTCATCTATACTCCTATCGCATTTTCCACAACACCTAACCTATCTTCATATATAAACGAATTCCTAAACACTCATAAAATTTATGCCATGGAACTCGTTTATAAACAAACAAATGATCCTATAATAAATTATCTTGTACAAGTAAAAAACTCTGGAGTTTGGTTAGGGCAATATTCTTTTTGGCCAGAAACAGGAGATGGTGTAATTGCAGAAAAAATACCTCTAACTGACACCGACCCTATCATACGTGCATACGATTTCCAAGATAAAGACCCAAATAATTTTTTGGATGATGGTCGTGGAGATTGGGATTGGTTGTTCCTTCATGGTGCAGATTACGTAATAACAGACCGAAGCGAGTTATTAATTGACTATTTAACTAAATGTGGGAGGAGAACAAAATGAAACGTTTTTTATATCTTATAACTATATTACTTGCAGGAACCCAACTGACTTTATCTCAAGTTCCAACTCCTATTAGACATTATGCTTTGAACGACGGAAGCGCAAAAGAAAATATCAATAGAAAAGATGGAACTATACATGGGTTAGCCTTTGGATGTCAAGACAGATTTGGTATTGTAAACGGAGCTACTTGTTTAGCTTCCAATACTTATATTTCAACTCCAAACTTCTTTGAAGGATCGACTTATCAAAATGGATTTACTATTTCATTTTGGACGAAAATCGAGCAAAACTATCCTAAGAAAAAAGGAGCAATACCATGGGAGCCTACAGATGCAGAATACAGATGCTTCTATGCCAAAAATAATGTTGGTAAATATATGTTAGGCTTTTATCACAAAGGAGACCGAGCAGTTATAGACCGATATGTATTAAACAAGGAAGCAGATATTGAGAATTATGGACTTTGGTTTTGGGATCCTATAAACTTTACGAACCGTCTTGGATGGTACCAAGTATTCATTGTACATAGAGGAAACAGTATGAGTCTCTATCTTTTCGAACCTTACGGACGAATGGAAAAAGCTCTCCACTATTTCGGTCTCCAAAGTTTATTACAAGCCACACAATGGGGACTTGGAGGAACGGGAACACCCCAACTTGTGCTTGATGATTTTAAAGTATATAACCAAGCCTTAACGGAAGAACAAGTAAAAATCTTATATGCCCGAGAAAGTATTCCAAACGGAATGTACACAGCAAGTGCTGCTGCAGATGCCAACCTTTGCTGGGCTTCAGAAGAAGCAGGAACTGCAGTAGGCACACTTATTGACATGCAGCCAACCTCTACAGTGGGTAATGAATTTACAAGACAATGGGTAATCTCACCTATTGCAGGTAGTCTAAATGTGTGCAAAATCAGAATGGCTTACAATGAACGTTATCTTTCGGTTGATGATGTTGAAACTGCCCAATATGTCAAACTTGATTTTGCAGAAGGAAATACAAACTGGTTGTTGGAACCTGCTGGTGATGGCTATTTCTTTGTTCATTCAGAAAAGCGTCCTCATTTATACATGAGAGTTGATCAGAAGCCTTTTTCTACTAAGAAAATTCTAAAAGTAGATTACTATAAAGGAGCAGAAGCACCTTATTATAAATGGAGATTCAATCTTCTCAAATTCAAGCACGACTTGGAACGAAACGATTTCATAACCAATATGGGTTATGAAATTGTTGATAACATGAATACTGTATTTGGACTTGTTCCTATAAGGCCATTTACCACGAGTTCATCTCCTTTAGTAGCAGATAGAGACATCTACCCTTCTCTTTCTAATCATTATATTTTCAAAAAAGATTTAGATGATTCCTACAATATCTTCAGCAAAACATATCCTAATAAAGCTATCCATCCTAAGAGCAGAGATTTTTCTGCAAACCAGATAGTGGAATTAAATGATTGGCACAGCGGTTGGGAAAATCACTACAAGTATATTGTAGAGAGACCTAATCCTATGGGCAGAAAAATTAAGATTAAACCTATCATGTCGCAAACTTTAACGGTGTATTCTGGCGACTATCCAACTCAAGCAGGTGTAGTATTCAAAGCAGAAAAACAAGGAACAGAAGATGCTCATCTTTGGCAAGTATTTGCTGATAACGGAAGACTCAACCAGAACAAACAAATTTCAACCATCGTCCCAGGCATTTACACCATAACTACCCAGTTGGATGGTGGTAGAAAACTTTGTCCGCAGAATTACAATTTCACACAAGGAGCAGACATTACATTACGCACTTTTCAAGAAGATTATCGGTCTTCGTTCTATTGGTTGGTTGATTATGAACGAGATAATCATGGGGAACCAGTTAGAGACGGAACTTATACTATTCAACTCATGGGAACAGAAACTTCTCTTATGGGTAGTACTGATGGCAGTATTCCAGAAAGCTCTACCGTCAAAACAACAGAAATGAACAGAGAAAGTTTTGCTCTCACCAAATGGTTCATTACTCCAACAAGAGATGGTACTGGAAGTTTCTATATTCAGTCAGCTTCGGACAAGCTTAAATACCTTCACTGCAAAAATGCTTCTGGAGGCGAAGGAAACACTGTGGAATATTATTATATGCGCCAACAAGCTGAACAGAAAGCATATAAATGGCAATTCGAAAAGGTAACAATTCCAACACCATTAACACCTGGTACATATAGGATTCACCGCGACCCTTATTATGTTCATACTACCAATGACTCTAAAACACCAAATGTTGGTCTTGAATTAGGAAACTCTCCTTATAACGGCACATATACATGGCAAGTGGAACAAAATGCAGACTGTACATACTCCATTTATCTATTAGATGGAAGTACTCGGCTTTATTTCCACACAGAAAATAATCGTGTGGATGCGAGTGCTCCGCTAAAGATCGACCTATATAATAAAGAGCATGCTTATTCATACCGCTGGTTAGTCACTGGATCAGGACAACCTAACACATACTACCTCCAGTTAGTTGCCAATCCTGTTGACGGATACATGCATTTGTATTCTCATCATTTACTCTATGGAACACCATTGGAGATTTACAGGTTTGTCGATGTTGTTGATTATGTTTATCAATGGACATTTGAGAAAGTTGAATAAAACACCCTTAATAAAGTATCCTAAGATTGATGACAAAGTCTCTTAGGATACTTTGCAAAGTTTATTACAGGAAGTAAGCTATACTCTCCACTTGACTTACCGAACCCAGATTTTTATCATATCCTTCGATATATAATGTCCATATTATCTTTAAAGACAAACAAACAATAAAATAATAAACTACTTCTTCTAATAATACAGTCCTATCGGAAGCGTATCAGGTATTACCACTTTCCGTTTATTGGCAATGGCAATGCAAAAGGCAGGTGGGATACAATTTATTTTGGAAATGCAGTAATATTCTACGGATAATTTCATAAAAAGCCGTACATTTTTACATGTTTTCATAGTTCTATTTATATATGAGAGAATAAACTCTAAAAAAAAACTATAATGCAGTATTATCTCTGAAAGATAGCACCACTATCTCTGAGAGTTAGCACTATAGTTCTCTGTGCCCTAAAAGTGCTCCAGTCAGGGCACTTTGGTGCTTCAGCCAGGGCACATTAGTGCCGTAAGCAAGCATTTTGAAATATAGGGGTATTTATCGAATATCAGGATTTTTTTAGAAACGGCACTCGTAAAATCTCGTCACCCTTCATCTTTCCGCCTGAATCCCCTGTGTTTATCGGAGTTTCAGGGGGTGAAGGGTGCATTTCAACCCTTCATCACCCTTCATCATATTATTAATCAGAGGCATTCGTGAGTTTCTCTTTACATTTTCCTTGCTGAGATTTCTGTATTTTCAACTGAATCTTATTTGTGTGTGAATATTGGAAATATGAACAAGGAAAAGAAGGTGCTGAAAATCAGAAAGTTAGGATTTTCGTGAGTGAAGAATAATGTTTATAAGGCTCTCATGTCGTACGACATGGGTCCCTATAAACGTACGATTGCATCACTATTGTCGTACGACATGGGATTATATAGTCGTACAACATGAGATCATAATAAAGCATTACTATTATTCTTTGATGCGAAAAGTTGTAAAAAGAGAATCGTTTTTATGCTGAAATCCATTTCTTGAGAGCTACATCGACTAAAAACGAGTTGGCAAAATATAGAAGGAAATATTTACAATGAAGAAAGACATTCGTTTCTCTCTTATTCCCATCCTGGGTTGACTGCTGGGGCTAATTCAAGCTTCTATTAAGACTAACCATTAGCTCCTATTAAGGTTAATCATCGCCTCCTATTATGCTTATTTTAAGTTCAAATCCCCTTAGGAATCAGCACCCCTATTAAAAACTTTGAATAGAAAAGCCTTGGAATATGAAAGCGGCTTCGATAGTCAATGAAGCCTATTTCGTAGAGCAATGAAAGCGGCTTCGTAAGCAGTTGAAGCCTATTGCATTATTCTGATAGAAACTATAAAAAATACAGTTGACCACTTTAAACTTTATTAATAATACCTGTTGGCGGAATTAAAAAACCGCCTGAAAATTAGTATATTTTTATGGAGAAAAAGTTGTGCATCTCGTTGATTTTTAGTAACTTTGTAGTGTCAAATTATAAAGTTATATATTTCACGCTATGCACAACTTGTATGCAAATTTCGTAAAAATTCTTGAGATATGCAAGGATTTCTCCAAAAATTTAGTTAATGAGCTAGGAAATATTCCTCGCCCAGGAGT
>NZ_SGVY01000032.1 GCF_004535825.1 Segatella hominis
TGACTGATAATAGTCGCAAAGTAAAGACAATTTGTCTTCCTTACTGTAACTTTTGTACTTTTTACTCATTACTAAACACATTTTATTAATTAACCATAAATGTGTCTATCTATATCAGTATAAGTCAATCCCCGAGGGACCGCTTGAAGGGCATAGCAGGAACTTCTCATGCATACTGAATACAAATCCACTTCGCAAAGAAGCGGTCGCTTACTAAATAACCATTAGGAGTCTTGCTTACCAACTGCTTATCCACCAATGCCTTCAACGCAGTTTTCACGCTGCTCGTAGCAGGAAGCTGATGGGATCTGATAAACTGCTGGCTCAAAGGCGAACTCACCAGTCCCTCTCGAGCTATTGCCAATAGAAGCAACTGCTGATTCTCCGTAAGCCAGGCACAATAGTTCTGATAAGCCATCGCCTGTTCATCTATCAACTCCTGAACCACCTCATCTACCAATGACTTCGTAATCTCAGAAGAACCATGCTCATAAATGCCATGCAATATTGCCTGCACATACCACGTTACACAATCCGACTGCTGATAGATATAAGAAAAGGTGGATTCATCTATTGACCTGTGCTGAGAAGAAAGAAGGCGATTGGCAAATTCCAAATACACCTGCTCTTCGATACAAGGCAAAGACAACACCAAAGAACTCTGGAAGAAAGGACGGTTGGCAGACAGAAACATCTCCTGCATCATGTGCTGCTGACTGCCAGAAAATACGAAATATACATTTGGCAAGAACTGGATATAAGAACGGATCATTGCCTCTACCCCATCCTCAGGATAGTTTAATATCTGCTGAAACTCATCTATGGCGATGTAGCAGCGCTTACCTGACTGCTTCAAATACTCAAATATTCGCTTCAAACTCTCCTTACCCTCACTCGGCTTTAAATCTAAAGAAAAAGTAGGAATTCCTGTCAGTTCATCTATCGTCAAAGTAGGTCGCCAACTACTGAAGAACTCCTGAACTTTACGAAGGGCCGATTGAGAAACCGTATCAAGTTTTCCGATGATTTCAGAAGCCATGATTTGCACCATTTGCTCCAGGTTTTTGGTGGCAAAAATATCGAGGTAGAAACATTTCACCCCTTCATATTGCTCCTCCATCTGATGGAAAACATGATGTATCAAGCCCGTCTTACCCATACGACGAGGGGCGACAAGCGTGATGTTACGCTCATTATGCAGCGTAGAAATCATCTTCTCGGTTTCTTTCTGGCGGTCGCAAAAATACTCTGCTCCTTTATAACCATACACAACAAAAGGATTGTTCAATGTTGCCATATCTCATCATTATTCATTACACAAATAACCATTGCGCTTTTTACGCAACGCAAATTACGCAATAAAAAACGAGATAGCCAAATGTTTTCGAGATTTTTAATAATAATTACACGAAAACTGACTGCTTCAAATACGTTCTATCTCGGGGTGCGCTCTATTTTCAATACCTGATCACAATAATCTACTACGGCAGGGCGATGCGTGATGAAGATAACGGTCTTATCATGCGAAGCCAAGATATTCTGAAGGAGTTGACGCTCGGTTTCTGGATCCAATGCACTCGTAGCCTCATCAAAAAGCATGATGCTGCGATTGCGCAACAGACTTCGGGCTATGGCAATACGCTGTGCCTGTCCTTCACTCAAACCTCCTCCCTGCTCGCTGCAAACCGTATCGAGACCTTGTGGCAATTCCATCACAAAGTCGGCACAACTCGTATGCAAGGCTGCCTGCATCTCCTCATCAGTTGCATTCAACTTGCCTAATCTCAGATTATCACGGATAGTTCCACTCATCAGGGTATTGCCCTGAGGAACATATACGAAGTTGCAACGGTGGCGAGGCGACAGTTCTCCCTGCTTTTTCGACGAATGATAAATCTCAACTTTTCCATGCTGAGGACGGAGCAAGGCCAAAAGCAGACGGATAAGCGTAGTTTTTCCTGCACCCGTTTCTCCCAAAATAGCCGTACAACTGCCCGGACGGAAATCAAAACTCAGATGATTGATGATATTCGTCTTGTCCAATGGCTGGTTCTGATACAAGATTTTTTCCTCTGGAGAAGCCTCAGCCAACTTATAACTGTAGCAGACATCCTGCAATCGGATGCCGCAAGGCGAAGGAATCAGGATTGGCTCTCCCTGTTCCTCCAGCGGATTTTCCTCCAGTTCCATCAGTCGCTCTGCTGCCGTAAAGACACTCACGAAGGCAGGAACCAACTTGGTAAGGTTTCTTGCCGGAACCTGTATCTTATTGACCAACTGCAGGAAAGCCGTCATGCCTCCGAAGCTCAGACTGCCGGCACTCATACGAATGGCCGCCCAAAGGAAAGCCACGAGATAACCTAAGGCAAAACCGAAGTTGACTATCAGATTACTGAACACGCTAAACATCGTACGCTTCACCACGTGTCCACGCAATTCCTTCTGTGTATTCTCAAGTTTATCCACCATCGCATCATCCTTCTCCAAGGTCTTGATGAGCATACGATGCTGGATAGTTTCCTGCAGCACACTCTGCACCTTACTGTCTGAATCACGCACCTGGCGGGTCAGTTGGCGCATCTTTCCCACATAGATTTTGGAGAAAGCCAAGAAAATCGGAATCATGATGACGATAACGATAGAGAGCACCTTGTCCATCGAGAAAAGATAGAAGAAGGCACCGAGAAACATCGCTAATACGCTCAGCGTATTCGGGATGGTCTCCGTCAGGAAATTCACCACATTGCTCACGTCCGTCTCCAGTCGGTTGAGCACATCTCCCGAATGCATCTTTTCCCTACCGTGCCATTCAGAACGGAGGATACGATCGAGCATGCGCTGCTGCATACGGTTTTGCGCCTTGATGCCCAAGAGATTACGAATCCAGACGGAAGAAACATTCAGGGCGAAGTCGGCAAGAATCAGGAAGCCCATGAGAGCAACAGCCCAATAGATATCGCCTTCCACCACATGAGAAGCAACATCTATGGCACGCTTAACCGCCCAAACCTGTGCCAGACTCACGCCCACCGAGAGCAAACCCACGGAAGCATTGAGGACAGCCTGCAACTGGTTGCCCCGCCATGCCTGCCAAAGCCAAATCAGCAAGGTCTTGACATCATACTTAAACTTTGGAACCTTGAATATCTTCATCCATCTAAGCATTTGAATTCTTCACTCTTCCCTCTTCACTCTTCACTTAAACTATCTTTCCCTCTGGTCAGCGCCCCACATCAGTTTCTCTCTCAGCGTAGAGAAATAACGCTGGTTGCGCTGCTTCACGATTTTGATAGAATGTGCAGCCTTGCGGATGACGAGACTGGTTTCCTCCGTCATGCGCTCACTTCTACCATCGATAGCCACGAGATAATTATGACTGCGACTCTCGATGTCCAGTTGGATTTCAGCCGTATCATTGATTACGATAGGACGGATATTGAGACTGTGCGGAGCAACAGGAGTGAGACAGAGACTTCCACTCTGCGGGATGATAATAGGTCCGCCATTGGAGAGATTATAGGCAGTAGAACCCGTAGGCGTGGTAACGATCAGACCATCCGCCTGATAGGTAACCAAGAATTCCCCATCCACATGAGTACGGATGGAAATCATGGAAGCATCATCACGCTTCAAAACGGCAATATCATTGAGGGCAAAAGGATTGCCAGCCAATACGCCGCCCCTCGCCTCTACCTGGATAACCGCATGTTCCTCTATCTGGCATTCCCCAGCATAGAGGCTGTCCAGTGCAGTCTCTATTTCGCTTGGCAACACATCAGCCAGGAATCCCAATCGGCCCATGTTGATACCAATGATAGGAGTTCCCTTCGCCCCCACCTTACTGGCAGCCTTGAGGAAGGTTCCGTCGCCGCCCATGGAGATGACGTAATCCACATCGAAGTTGTAATCCTCGAAGACACCCGCCACCTTCACGTCCAGTTGGAGGTCGCGTACGAGAAAGTCGTAATAAGCATTCTCCACATAGATCTCAGCCTTCTTCTTTTCCAGAAAAGCCAGGATAGTTTCGATGGAAACCGACTTCTTAGCCTGGTATTCATTGCCAAATATTGCAAATTTCAAATGTTGTTCTGCCATTTGTTTTGTCATTTCAATTATTATTGTTACTTTTGCAAAGGTAATAATATAAATCGAATTATTCAACAAAAAAGATAAAATTATGGCAAAGGTATATGAATTTCTTGCCAATGGCTTCGAGGAAATCGAAGGTTTGGCTCCTGTTGACATCCTCCGCAGAGGGGGCGTAGATATCAAGACGGTCAGCGTTACCGGTAGTGAATTTGTGGAAACTTCCCACGGAGTTACCATCAAGGCCGACCTCCGTTTCGAGGATGTTGAGAGTTTTGAAGATGCCGATATGCTGATGATTCCTGGTGGAATGCCAGGCAGCACCAACCTCAATGAGCATGAGGGAGTACGCCAGGCTCTCATCGCCCAGCACAAGGCAGGCAAACGTGTAGGTGCCATCTGCGCAGCGCCTATGGTATTGGCCAGCACAGGCATCCTCGACGGCAAGAAAGCTACCTGCTATCCTGGTTTCGAACAGTATTTCGATGCCAGCACAGAATATACAGGCACCCTCTTCCAGGAAGACGGCAATGTGATTACAGGTGAAGGTCCTGCAGCCACCCTTCCTTATGCCTACCAGATATTGAGTTATTTCGTGAGCAAGGAAACCGTGGCTGCCCTGCAGGACGGAATGATGTATGATCATCTCATGAAGAGCAAGTAAAAAGAAAAATATGGATTACGTAATTATAGTAGCCGGGGGCAAAGGTCTCCGCATGGGAAGTGAGATTCCCAAGCAGTTCTTGCCAGTAGCAGGCAAGCCTATCCTGATGCGCACCATCGAGCGCTTTCATGAATACGATGAGCATCTGAATATCATCTTGGTATTGCCGGAGAGCCAGCAGGAATACTGGCACCAGCTTTGCGAGGAGCATCATTTCGATATCAAGCATCAGATTGCCAATGGTGGCGACACCCGCTTCCAGTCTTCGAAAAACGGACTTGCACTCATCCCCGATGGAGAGGACGGTGTGGTAGGAATCCATGATGGTGTGCGCCCATTCGTCTCTACCGACGTCATCAGCGAATGCTACGAGACGGCACGCGAGGAATATGCAGCCATCCCTGTCTATGCGGTGACTGAAACCCTAAGATATATTGACAAGCGTGGCGGTGGCAAGAATGTGCTCCGTGATGATTATCGCATCGTGCAGACTCCACAGACCTTTGACATCAGTTTGGCAAAACAGGCCTTCAACCAGGGTTACAAGGAACAGTTTACCGACGATGCATCCGTTGTAGAAAGTCTCGGCTGTCAGGTAGCGATGGTGGATGGAAATCGAGAGAACATCAAGATCACCACCCCATTCGACATCAAGATCGCTGAAGCATTGTTATCAGAATAAGAACAAGAGAATTCTTCTCTCTTCACTTAAAAATATGAGTAGTATTTTAGACCAAGACATCATGTTCCTGCCCGGCGTAGGACCCAAAAAGAAAGAGATACTGAGCAAGGAGCTCGGTATCAGCTCCTATGGTGACTTGCTGGAATACTACCCTTATAAATATGTAGATCGTTCGAGGATTTTCCACATCAGCGAACTCACCCCCGACATGCCTTATGTCCAGATCAAAGGCCGAATACTAAGTTACGAGGAGTTTGATACTGGCAAACGCAACAAGCGTCTTGTTGCCCATTTCTCCGATGGCTTCGGCGTGGTCGATTTAGTCTGGTTCCGCAGTTCCCAGTACATTCTCAAGACCTATCATGTAGGTACCGAATACATCGTCTTCGGCAAACCAGCCCTCTTTGGCGGCCGCTATCAGTTTGCCCATCCAGACATGGATGATGCCAGCAACCTGCAGATTTCAGAAATGGGAATGCAACCTTTCTATAATACCACCGAAAAGATGAAGAAGTACGGATTTTCCTCCCGCACCATTGAGAAGCTCACCAAGACCTTGGTAGGACTGCTTCCTCAATTGCCCGAGACATTACCCGACTCCATCACCTCCCGCCTGCATCTGATTTCCCGCGATGAAGCCTTCCGCTTCATCCACTATCCGCATACCCATCAGGAGATGCAGAAAGCACAGGTGCGACTCAAGTTTGAGGAACTCTTCTATGTGCAACTTAATATATTAAGGTACGCGAGCGACCAGCGGCGCAAATACCGTGGCTACATCTTCAACCGCATCGGTGACATCTTCCATGATTTCTATGCCCACCATCTTCCTTTCGAACTCACGGGCGCACAGAAACGGGTGATGCATGAAATCCGTGCCGATATGTGCAGCGGCCGACAGATGAACCGGTTGCTGCAGGGCGACGTGGGTTCTGGTAAAACCCTTGTGGCGCTGATGACCATGCTCATCGCCCTCGACAATGGTTATCAGGCCTGTCTGATGGCTCCTACCGAAATTCTTGCCGAACAGCACTTGCAGACCATCCGTGAATTTCTCAAGGGGATGGACATCCGGGTGGAACTGCTCACGGGTATGGTGAAGGGAAAGAAGCGCAAGGAAGTGCTCGATGCTCTGATTCGTGGAGATGTCCAGATATTGGTGGGCACACATGCCATCCTCGAAGACCCCGTGATGTTCGCCCATCTCGGCGTAGCAGTCATCGACGAGCAACATCGCTTCGGAGTTGCCCAGCGTGCCCGCCTATGGGCAAAGAGCGAGAATCCGCCTCATGTATTGGTGATGACCGCCACGCCTATCCCGAGAACCTTGGCGATGACCATCTATGGCGATCTCGACGTGAGTGTGATAGACGAACTTCCGCCAGGTAGAAAACCCATCCAGACTTTGCATAAGTTTGACAACCAGTTGACCAGCCTCTACCAGAGCATCCGCCGCCAGATCAATATGGGCAGACAGGTTTATATCGTCTTCCCGCTGATCAAGGAGAGCGAAAAGAGCGACCTCAAGAACTTAGAGGAAGGATTTGAAACGCTGAAGGAAGCCTTCCCGGAATTCCGCCTCAGCAAGGTACACGGACAGATGAAACCGGCTGAGAAGGAAGAAGAAATGGAGCATTTCGTGAAGGGCGAGACGCAGATATTGGTAGCCACCACCGTGATAGAAGTGGGTGTGAATGTGCCCAATGCCTCCGTGATGGTTATCCTCGATGCACAGCGCTTCGGACTTGCCCAACTCCACCAGCTCAGAGGCAGAGTGGGACGAGGTTGCGACCAGAGTTACTGCATCCTCGTCACCAACTATAAGTTGTCGGAGGAAACCCGCAAACGCATTGATATCATGTGTGATACGAACGATGGATTCCGCATTGCCGAAGCCGATCTCAAGTTCAGAGGACCGGGCGATTTGGAAGGAACCCAACAGAGCGGAATGGCTTTCGACCTGAAGATAGCCAATATTGCAAGAGACGGACAGATTGTACAGTTGGCACGCACAGAAGCACAGACCATCATCGATGCCGACCCACATTGCAACCTGCCTCAGAATGCCCTGCTCTGGAACCGACTGAAAGAAATGAAGAAAACCCATATCAATTGGGCTGCAATCAGTTAGGGAAACCATGACCGGGATTAAAAAAGAGGATTAAAAAGAGAATAACTGAGAAAGAAATCAGAGATAAAAAGGAATCAAGAGATGAAGGAGAAAAACAATATAGAAGAAGGCTTCCTTTTTGATGCAGAAGAAATCGGAAAGCAGGAAACGGACACACAGACATCAGAAGGCACAGAATCCACAGATGCCCCCTGCCGCAGAGGAAGAAGGCGCTCTATGGTGACGGAAGACAGACCGCCCCTCACGCCAGAACAGATGAGAGAACTTCTGGAAGGTATTACGGAGATAGAGACAGCTACAGGCATCCGATACATCCGTATCCACCTCACAGCCAAGATGTTGATAGGCATCCGGGAAAGTTCCGGCAAGGAGTTCACCATCAATCTCGGTGAACTGTATCAGGCCTATCAGAAATGCCTCCGCTTTACAAGTCCGGAAGTCAAGCGAATCATCTTTATGGGTCACTCTCCAGCCGTCACCCTGCTGCGAATGCTGAAAGAAAAAGCACAGAATTTATCGTGAAAAAACGATAAAGGCTTCATGAGGGAATGAAACAGACTTCATAAAGGAATGAAACAGGCTTCATGAGGAAACGAAAGTAATTTCAATAGAAAATGCAAATACTTTCGTACGAAACCTGCATAATTTTGCAAAAACGAAATACTGCAAAATTGATTTAAATCAAAAAGCGCTTCTTCTTAACAAAAGTTAAACATCAACTTTTCGCGTTAAATATCCCCTTATTCGTGTTAATGGCCTTGGCAGACTGGAATATTTTTCATATATTTGCAAAGTCTATTTAACAAAGTCACGCACATAAGGGGTTTTTACTTAGGTGTTTTGTAGTGGAATTTCATTTATGATTTCATTTCAATGGTGACGAACCTAAAAAAGAATATTAATTAAAAAGTATGAGTTTAAAAAAGAAAATAAAGAAGATTTCCGTAGTGGCATTGTTGGCGTTAACAACCGTGCCGTCATTTGGTCAAGACTTGCTTGCCCGTCAGGCACCAGTTGACCATCGCATGAAGTCGATAGACACATTAGCAGTATCTCATTATCGAATGATGGAAGATAGAGAGAATCCTTCAGCAGAGTTGTATCAGGATTTCTCCAACAAGTATGCTCACCGCCGGACTGCGCTTCCTGAGCACTTCCGTATCGACCTCCGTCATTTCTGCATGCCAACTCCAAGTCGCGTTGTCACAAGTAACTTCGGTTACCGTGCAAGCTTTGGCCGCCAACATAAAGGTATGGACATCAAGGTTTATATTGGCGACACAATCCGCGCAGCCTTCTCAGGCAAAGTTCGCATCGTAAGATATGAAGGTGGTGGTTATGGTAAGTACATCGTCATCCGTCACAATAATGGTTTGGAGACCATCTACGGTCACCTCTCTAAGCAGCTCGTTTCTGAGAACGAGGAGGTAAGAGCAGGCGATGTGATTGGTTTGGGAGGTAATACAGGTCGTAGTACCGGTTCTCACCTTCACTTCGAGACTCGTCTTTGCGGTGTAGCCCTCAACCCTGCGTTGATGTTCGATTTCCGCAATCAGGACGTTACTGGCGATTTTTACGATTTCCGTCGCGACTCTTACGAGCGTGAGTCTGCAGATGCCAATGCAGCTCGTGGCAAGATTGGTAATGGTGGTTACACCCGTGAACAGGTTAATGGTGGCGAAGTGGGCAGATACAATGCCAACGCTGGTGGCGAGAAGCTTTACCACAAGGTTAAGTATGGTGAGACTCTGAATTCCATCGCCGAGAAGCGTGGTGTAACAGTAGATCAGATTTGCCGCCTCAACGGTTACAAGAAGGATAAGAAGCTGACTCCAGGTCAGATTATCCGCTACTCTTAATCTTAGGACTTTACAACAATACTTTTTCAATAACAACCATAAAGCAGGAATCTCTGGGAGGAGGTTCCTGCTTTTTTCGTTATATAATCATTTCAGGAGAGGCTAACGTTAATGTTGTTGAAAAAAAGAGAGAATAGGTTGTATTTTCAACAGAAAATATTACTCCAGAATCTCCAAACGATTTTGGTTTTTAAAAAGAAGAATCCCCAAATTTTTATACCGAAATAGCGGGAAATGCTACAAAAACGGAAATTTGAAAAGCGAAACGAGAAAAGCCCTTCACCCTTCACCCTATCAGCATAAACATCTGATAAACAAGTACTTACAAGCACAATAACTTAAAATCACCCTTCACCACCCTTCACCACCCTTCATCTCAATCTAAAAGACGCATTTAGCCTAAAAACCTACTATGAAGGCTGAAATTGGTCGTCTCTTAAGGTAAGCTCTGGTCTTAATAGACGACTGTATAGACTCATAAGATGAAGCTAAATCAGAAATAATATGTATATATTTTTCATAACCAACTAAATTTCAAATCTAACGAATAACCAGTCAATCGTAGCTAATAAAGGGCTAAAAACGGCAAAAAAGATGAAGGACGGTGAAGGGTGGTGAAGGGTTGAATTTTACCTTTCATCCTCAAATCCTCTGTGTTTATCAGCTTTCCGGGCGAAAAGATGAAGGGTGAAGGGTAAAATCGTATTTCGATTTTAATTTTTCTCTACTATAAAGATTTTTCCAAACATCTACCACCGCTATTTTTATATAAAAACCAATACAAACATTTTCTATAATAAGGAAATCAGAGAACAAAACGCCAAGCAGATATTCTTGTCTCGCTAAAGTCGAAAAGTGCCTAAGGAAGGGCTCTATTGTGCCAAGGTAAGGGCACTTTTGCGCCCGGGCAAGAGCACTTTTGTGCCCCCGAAAAACGACAAAGGAGCCCAAGTAAGACACGACCCGTAAACCCGAAACACAGATTCCTATCTTTCGGAGATACGAGTCGCAAACAAGTCATCCTGATTCGCCACTACCAGCAACAGAATCAAGATACTGAGTCACTCAGAGGTTCCTCAATGGTAGTCTCACCGTCCATTACATTCTCACCTTATTATATATATACAAGAATCGACAAGGCAATATAAAGAGTTACAGAATTTCTGCTTCATTTCTCTTCATGATGAGCGGATAACGTTCAGGATGCTTCAGGCTATCTATCTCCAAATCAACATCAAGCTTTGGCCATTCGATAGAATTTCTTCCACTCATTTTTACATCAAGAGCATCAGAAATACATGCGTGTTTCATCCAAGGAATACGATTATACGATACGAAATAATCGTTACCTTTCACGGAAAGCATGATTCCCTTATCGTTGATCATCAAGACGCTTACCGACATATCTTGTAAATTTGTATTTAAAATCGTCTCCATTTTCTCTAAGTATTTTTTCAATATAACTTAATTCTTTGCTACTAAATCCGAAGTTCTCAGCAAGTTCTATATCGGGTTCCAACCAATATTTGCATTCGTTTTCGGCTTTTATCACATGAATGTGTATTCGAGATTCCTCATTGGAATAAATCTTGAATGTATATCCATTTTGTTCTTTAAATTTTGGACTCATTTTCGATTTCTTTATTCGTTGGCAAAATTAATATTTTTTTCTGAAACAAACAAGAAAAAAATCAATTTGTAGGTATTTAGTTAGCGTTTTATCATAGTGTTTGTTCATTAGTGCTGGTGGAAGCCGAGTTTTAATAACGTTAAACGTTATTTCTTAGAATCTTACTGAACACACAACCAGCACTCACCAGCTCTACTTTGGTTACAATATACCTTCCAAAGCGGCTGGTGAGTTTTTATGTAATGTTTTCCTTAAGATAATTTCTTTCCTTTTTACAGGATTCCAAACAGTCGCAAGACATCATTCAGATTCGCCACTACCAGCAGCAGAATCAAGATACCGAAACCGACAAACTCGGCACGCTCCATGAACTTATCGCCTGGCTTGCGACCGGTAATGATCTCATACAACAGGAAGAAGACATGACCGCCATCCAATGCAGGAATAGGCAGGATGTTCATAAACGCCAAGATGATGCTCAGGAAGGCTGTCATCATCCAGAACGCATGCCAATCCCACATGGATGGGAACAGACTGCCCAATGCGCCGAAACCGCCTAAGCTCTTGGCACCCTCCTTGGAGAAGACATACTTCATATCGCCTACATAACCTGCCAAAACATTCCAACCATACTTGATGCCGGCTGGGAAACTCTCGAAGAATCCATAACTGATATGGGTTGGCTGGTAGTCCATCATCACAGGATGATTGTAGAAACCTAACTTCACGCCTTCGTCTGTGGACTCAAACTGTACTGCCAAGTTGAGGGTATCTACTGCAGAATTCTTATTACCAACGCCTGCACGCAATACAGTCAGGGTGCCAGTAAGAGCCTTCAAACTGTCTTTAGGAGTCTGCGCTACGGAAAGCACATCATCCACTCTGCCCAACTCCTCGGTCAACTCATTATAGGAATCCACCTTCTTGCCGTTGACGCTCAGGATGCGGTCGCCCTTCTTCAGACCAACCTTGGCTGCAGGAGAATTCTGCATCACGCTATCAATCTGCAACGGAACGAAGACCTCTACAAAGCGAGGGGTCTCCTTGATCATGTCGAGCATGTTCAGATCGCCTGGAGTCTGGATGCTTACCTTCTTGCCGTTGCGCAATACATCTACACGCTGCGCCTTGGAGAGCTCACGAAACAGGTCGCCATCATAGGTCTTAATCTCGCCCAAGTCTGTAGATAAGAGAATATCATGGTCCTGGAAACCTAATTTCTTGGCTTCGGTATTGAACTTCATACCCTGTTTCATATCCTTGGTAGCCACATAGGTATCGCCCCAATGGAACATCACCATGGAATAGATAAAGAGAGCCAAGACGAAATTGACCAGCACACCACCTATCATGATGAGGAGACGCTGCCAAGCCGGTTTGCTACGGAACTCATAAGGCTGTTCTGGCTGCTTCATCTGTTCGGTATCAAAACTCTCGTCGATCATACCCGAAATCTTACAATAGCCTCCCAATGGCAACCAGCCCATTCCATAAGTAGTATCTGAATTCTTTGGCTTGAACTCAAAGAGGTGGAACCATGGGTCGAAGAAAAGATAGAACTTCTCAACTCTTACACCGAAGAGTTTGGAGAAGAAGAAGTGTCCGCCCTCATGGAGCAGCACCAAGATGGAAAGCGAGAGCATCAGCTGCAACGCTTTGATCAAAAATACTTCCATTAATTATTGATTATTCTGATTATTGATTATACCTTATTATATATGATGCATCAGTTCGGTGGCAATGCGGCGAGCCTCGGCATCGGTCTGCAGATAGACGTCGAGGTCGGGCTGACTGTCGAAGGTGGCTTTCGCCATCACCTCTTCGATGATGTCTGCCATCTGCAGGAATCCACATTCGCCACGACGGAAGCCGGCATTGACGATTTCATTGGCTGCATTGACGATGCAGGACATATTACCGCCCTTGCGGATGGCGTCAAAGCAGAGTTGCAGACACTTGAACTTCTTGTAGTCTGGTTCGAAGAACTGCAAATCCTGTGTCTTGAAAAGGTCGAGACGCTCGCCCTTCAAAGGCAGGCGCTGAGGGAAGGAGAAGGCATACTGGATAGGCAGGCGCATATCCGGCACGCCCAACTGGGCCTTGACGGCTCCGTCCATAAACTGCACGGCACTATGCACCACGCTCTGCGGATGGATGAGCACCTGTATCTTGTCGGCAGGTACGCCGAAAAGCCACTTCGCTTCAGTCACCTCAAATCCCTTGTTCATGAGAGAAGCGGAGTCGATGGTTATCTTGGCGCCCATATCCCAGGTAGGATGCTTGAGGGCATCGGCTGCCGTTACCTTCTCCAACTGCTCGTGGGTGAAATTGCGGAAAGGTCCGCCCGAACAGGTAAGGAGTATCTTGTCGATCTCGTTCTGATCCTCGCCCACCAAACTCTGGAAGATGGCGCTATGTTCGCTATCTACCGGGAGGATAGGCGCATGATACTGCTGAGCCAACTGGCAGATGAGTTCACCTGCCACAACGAGGGTTTCCTTATTGGCCAGACAGATTTTCTTGCGGGCCTTGATGGCATGGATGGTTGGTTCCAATCCAGAGAAGCCCACCATAGAGGCAAGCACCATGTCGATAGGGTCAGCCTCCACGATGTCGCAGAGAGCCTGTGCACCAGCATAGACCTTGATGTCAGGTTCGTCGCGGAGCAGATCCTGCAACTCCTCATAAAGTGTCTCATCGGCGATGACGACGGCAGCAGGATGAAACTTGTGCGCCTGAGCAGCCAGTTCCTTCACACGATGGTTGGCGGTGAGGCAATAGACCTCATAAAGGTCGCTATGCTGTTCGATGACATCCAGCGCCTGTGTGCCGATACTTCCCGTAGAACCGAGAATACATATCTGTTGTTTTTTCATTACTCTTGAAATTAGAACTTCAGAAGAGTAAAGCCATTGAATTCTTCACTCTTCACTTAAATTACAGTTCCAGCAATCCTTCCGGAATCGCCATTCTGATTTCTTTCTTCTCTGCATTCACTTCCTCGATGAGGTCGTTGCTGGCAGGAATCAGCACTTCCTCTCCCTCCGGGGTAGTCACCTCGAAGAGGAGATTGATAGTGGAATCATCCACATGATCGATGGTGCCCACCACCTTGCCGGTAGGAACATCCACCAGTCGGAAACCAATGATTTCAGCCCAACTCATGTGTTCACCATCGCTATCGGAAAGATGGCGCGGGAAATACACCTCGCAGCCTGTATAGTTGCGAGCCTGTTCCTGCGTATCAATATCCTCAAACTTCACCAGTACGTTTTCATCATTCTTAAAGCGGTATTCCTCCATATAGAAAGGAACGAGGATGCCGTTGATGTCGAGCACGAGATACTCCGCATCCACACGGTCGAAAACATCATCTGTAATAGCGAAGGTGATTTCTCCCTTCACGCCGTGAGGCTTTCCGAGCTTACCTATCTTATATACGTCGTCACGTCTTATCATATCCCATAGAAATTAATCCTCCACACGGGTAATCTTGGCACCCAATGCGTTGAGGCGGTTTTCGATGTCCTCATATCCGCGGTCTATCTGTGCGATATTGGCGATACGGCTGGTTCCGTTGGCGCTCATGGCTGCTATCAGCAGGGCGATTCCGGCACGGATATCCGGGCTCGTCATTCTGCCAGCACGGAGCGTGAGCTTATGGTCGTGACCTACCACCACAGCACGGTGAGGGTCGCAAAGGATGATCTGCGCACCCATGTCGATGAGTTTATCCACAAAGAAGAGACGGCTCTCGAACATCTTCTGATGGAAGAGGACGCTACCGCGAGCCTGGGTAGCCACTACCAGCAGGACGGAGAGAAGGTCTGGAGTCAAGCCTGGCCAAGGAGCATCCGAGAGAGTCATGATGGTGCCGTCGATAAAGGAATCGATGACATAATGCTTCTGTTCTGGAATGAAGAGATCATCGCCCTCTACCTTGATTTTCACACCCAAGCGGCGGAAGGCATCAGGAATGATTCCCAAATTCTTGACCGATACGTCCTTGATGCGGACACCAGCACCACACATGGCAGCCATTCCGATGAAGGAACCCACCTCGATCATATCCGGCAGAATGGTATGTTCGGCTCCATGCAGACTCTCCACGCCCACGATGGTGAGGAGATTGCTGGCGATACCGCTGAT
The DNA here is from genome assembly GCF_004535825.1 of Segatella hominis. Taxonomy (GTDB): domain Bacteria; phylum Bacteroidota; class Bacteroidia; order Bacteroidales; family Bacteroidaceae; genus Prevotella; species Prevotella hominis. The sequence continues at coordinate 15,202 of NZ_SGVY01000032.1, forward strand.
GCGTGCTCCCATCGCATTGAGCAGATGGCAGAGCTGCTGGATATAGGGTTCGCAGGCTGCATTATAGATGGTGGTAGTACCCTTGGCGAGCACAGAAGCCATGATGATATTGGCGGTACCCGTAACGGAAGCCTCATCGAGCAGCATATAGCAGCCCTTCAAGTGGTCTGCCTCTATCTGATAGACATTGCGCTCGTCATCATGCATAAACTTGGCTCCCAAATATTTGAAACCCAAGAAGTGAGTGTCGAGACGACGGCGACCAATCTTGTCGCCACCCGGCTTGGCAATCGTAGCCTTTCCGCAACGGCCCAAAAGCGGACCAATCATGAGCACGCTGCCACGAAGAGAGGAGCATTTCTTCACAAACTCTATGCTGTCCAGATAGTCGAGATTGAGTTCATCGCTCTGGAAAGTATAATCGTTGCGGCTATTCTGTGTCACCTTGACTCCGATTTCCTTCAGCAACTTGATGAGATTGTTGACGTCGAGGATGTCCGGCACGTTCTTGATGCGCACAGGATCCTTGGTTAAAATCGTGGTACAGATAACCTCCAATGCCTCATTCTTGGCACCTTGTGGGACAATCGTTCCCTTGAGCGGATGGCCGCCCTCTATGATGAATGACTCCATAAGCTACTTATTATTCCTTTTCTTGTTATTTTTCTGAGAAGCATTATTATTTTTCTGAGAACCGTTCTTCTGAGCATTATTTCTCTGCCCATTGTTGTTTTTCTGCATCACATTATCGTGAACCAGCACCAGTTTCTCAAACTTGAAGTTCTTCAGGTCGAGGTGGATCTTGCCATCAGTAAAACGGGCCAGGTCGGCAGCCACCTTTTCCTCATCACAGGAACCGTGGCTCCATTGTGCCAGGTCGCGTCTCATCTGATTGGCAGTCAGCTTCACCAGTTCATCACGCTCCTTTCCCGGCTCCATATTCTTCAGTCTGTCGAAGAGTTCAAACATCATGGAGCCATAGTGGCGCACAGGGATTCTCGTCTTCGGATAATCCATCGGATCGGGTCTTTTGGCAATATCCTCAGCCTGCTTCACGGCAAAGGGATAGTCGATATCGAGCTTGAAACCGCTCATGATGGCGAGATGGTCCCAGAGTTTGCGATGATGTTCCTCGGCATCTGCACCATCAGGAAACATGTGGTCCATGATGGCGATAATAGACTCCGCACAATGCTGGCGCTCAGCACGGTCTTTGATGCCGACGGCATGATCGACCATACTCTGAATCTCCCTGCCATATTCCGGCAAGACCAACTTTTCGCGTTGGGTATTGTAATCTAATCCTTCTATATTCATTCTAATGATGATTGATGAATGTTCTTTTTATATTATATATGAGAAACCCGCCGTTAGAGCAGTTTCTTCCCTTAGAGCAGTTTCTTCGGCATCTTGGCCACAAAGTCCTTCAGATAGAAAGGAACGAAGTAAGCCACATCCTCAAACTTGCCTTCCACGAAGCGCTTCTCTGCCAGCGGAGCCATGTTCTTCGCCAACGGTTCGATGCCCTTCACGAGTCGGGCATTCGGATGATTGATGACCTCCATACATTTCTCGGCTCCATTTCCGAAGAAATAGACAGTTCCACGGTCGAGATACTCCTTGTAGGTTTCAGCATCCACGATATCAGCCTGGATAGGGCGCACCTCCTTCAGGGCACGATCCATCACCTTGGCATAGACTTCCATTCTGCGGGCATCAAGCATAGGAACGATAAGCGCATCTTCCTCAGCCGGATGCTCACCGAGCAATACAGGAACAGCCATCAGTTCGAGCGTAGGGATGGAGATGAGCTTCACATCACGGCCATAGCAGATTCCCTTCGCCATACTGACTCCGATGCGAAGACCGGTATAAGAACCAGGACCGCAACTTACCGCCACAGCCTCCAAAGGAATACCATGGGCATCTATGAAACTAAGAGCCTCATCTACGTAAACACCTAACTTAACTGCATGGTTAGGACCGCTGTGATCTTCCTTGTTGAAAACCACCTGTCCATTATCACTAATTGCTACTGAGCACACGTCGGTACTCGTTTCAATATTCAATATACAAGACATAATTTAAAAATATATTCTTAAATAAGGTGCAAATTTAATCATTTTCTCGCTTTTTTTTGTACTTTTGCAGAAATTTAACGTGAAAGATTATATGATACAGTCAATGACAGGCTTCGGAAAAGCTACCGTTGCCTACAAAGAAAAGAAAATTAATGTAGAGATAAAGTCATTAAACAGCAAGTCTTTTGACCTCTCTACACGTATAGCACCTCTCTATCGTGAAAAGGAGATGGAGATTCGCCAGATCATCGCTAAAATGCTGGAAAGAGGCAAGGTTGACTTTGCTATCTGGATAGAGAAAAGCGCGGGTGCTGATGCGACTCCTATCAACGCTGCACTTGTAGAGAATTATTACCACCAAATCAAGCAGATTTCGGCTCAGACCGGTATTCCTGAGCCTACTGACTGGTATGGCACACTTCTTCGTCTTCCTGATGTAACAACACGAACTGAAATGGAAGAATTGACTGAAGAGGAGTGGGAAGCTGCTAAAAGTGCAATTTTGCAGGCCATCGGTCATCTGGTGGACTTCCGCAAGCAGGAAGGTGCTGCTCTCCAGAAGAAATTTACGGAGAAAGTGGATAATATTCAGGCACTCCTTGCCAGTATCGAACCATACGAGAAAGCCCGTGTGGAGAAAATCCGTGCCAGCATCGTGAGCGGTCTGGAACAGATTCCTTCAGTCAACTACGACAAGAACCGCCTGGAGCAGGAGCTCATCTACTACATCGAGAAGCTCGACATCAGCGAGGAGAAGCAGCGCCTTACCAACCATCTGAAGTATTTCCGTGAGACCATGAACGAGGAAGGTCACGGCGTGGGCAAAAAACTCGGTTTCATCGCTCAGGAGATGGGGCGCGAAATCAACACCACCGGTTCTAAGAGCAATCAGGCTGAAATGCAGAACATCGTGGTGAAGATGAAGGACGAATTGGAGCAGATCAAGGAGCAGGTGCTGAATGCACTATAATTGGAATCATAAAATTAATGATATAATTATGAAGAACGGATTGTTAATTTTCAGCGCTCCTTCCGGCAGCGGAAAGAGCACGATAGTCAACTGGTTGATGAAGGAACACCCGGAATTGAAGTTGGCCTTCTCCATCAGTTGCACCTCCCGCGCCCCTCGTGGTACTGAAAAGAATGGTGTGGAATATTTCTTCCTCACTCCTGAGGAATTCAAGGCTAAGATTGCTAATGAGGAGTTTCTGGAATACGAGGAGGTTTATCAGGACCGCTTCTACGGCACGCTGAAATCTCAGGTGGAAAACCAGCTGAATGCTGGCGAATCCGTCATTTTCGACGTAGATGTCAAGGGTGGCGTTAATATCAAGAAATTCTATGGTGAGCGTGCCTTGAGCATCTTCGTGCAACCTCCTTCGGTAGAGGAATTGCGCCGACGGCTGAATGGTCGTGGTACGGATGCACCAGAGGTGATTGAGCAGCGACTTGCCAAGGCAAGCTATGAGCTGACATTTGCTCCACAGTTTGACCATGTAGTAGTAAACGACAACTTGGAGAAGGCGCAGCAGGAGGTTTATCAGCTCATCAAGGATTTTTTAAGTGAAGAGTGAAGAATCCTAAGTGAAGAACGAAGAGTGAAGAATTCAAGTGAAGAATTTTAAGTGAAGAACGAAGAATGAAGAAAGTAGGAATATTCGGAGGAAGTTTCAACCCGATACATACCGGTCACATTGCTTTGGCCAAGAGCCTCTGCGAAAAGGCGGGACTGGACGAGGTGTGGTTTATGGTTTCACCACAGAATCCGTTCAAGCAGGCGGCAACCGACCTGCTTGACGACTCTTTGCGCTTCGAACTGGTGGAAAAGGCGCTCAAAGGGGAAAGCCAGCTGAAAGCTTGTAACTATGAATTCCATCTTCCGAAACCTTCCTACACCTGGCATACGCTCCAGGCGCTGAGCAAGGATTATCCCGACATCGACTTTACCTTATTAATAGGTGGAGACAACTGGGCCGCTTTCGACAAGTGGTTTCATCACGACGACATTCTCGCCCACTACCCTATCGTGGTCTATCCCCGTCAGGGAGCAAGCATCGGAGCCGTTCCGCAGGGAGTAACCATCGTGGAAACGCCTCTGCTCAACATCAGCAGCACCCAGATACGCCAGGCGATTCTTCAGGGGGAAAGTATCCACGGAATGGTGCCGGAAGCCATCGAGGACTTGGCATGCAGATATTATGAAATGAGAAGTGAGAAATGAGAAATTATAATATGGAAAATATGAATTGGAAGAAATACATCAAGAAGGCTTTGTGCCTGGCATTTGAACCGATACGACGTAATGCTAACTTCTTTACGTTCATGTATATTTTGGGCGTACTGACTGCCGTGGTAACGCTCCCGAGATGGGGTGAACTCTACGACAACCTGTATCTGGAACTGTTTTTCGACCTTTACATCGTTTGTGCCGTCTTGGCTTTGATTCCTAAGAAAGTGCGCTTCTGCATCAGAGGTGTACTCTATCTCATCTTGTATGCCGTGGCGATAGCTGATGTCTATTGCTTCGTCAATTTCGGCTCCACGCTCAACCCTTCCATGCTCATGCTGGTGGGCGAAACCAACAGCAGCGAGGCAAGCAACTTCATCGCAGCCTGCCTCTCTACCGAGGTTATCTTCAGTAGTGTGGGCTGGGTATTGCTGCTTATCCTCGTGCAGATACTCACCGCCTTCCGCCGTTTCCGCCATTTCATCTGGAAAGTATCGGTACTCTTTGCCTCCTTCAGCAAACCGCTCTACGGTTGGCTTACCATTCATATCGACCGCATCACCCGACTCCTGCCTCAGGTAGCCGGCATCTGCTGCATCGCCCTCTTCATCTGGAGCGCCTGCACTTCCTGGCACAACAAGATGGCCATCCACAAGCTGATGACGGGCAAGACTATCGGCGAAGTGGAACACACCCTCACGGAGAAGGACTGCGCCAATCTCTACATGCCTATCTACCGTCTCAATTTCAGCATCTATGCCAATAAGTTGGCAGCCAACCAGATTACCCAACTGATTCATGCTGCCGACAAGGTGAAGGTAGATACCTGCACCTACCGTTCGCCACAGATTGTACTCATCATCGGCGAGAGCTTCGGCAAGCATCATTCCCAGCAATACGGTTATTTCATGGATACGACTCCTTATCAGGTGGCATTGGAAAAGACCAAGAAGCTGACCAAATTTACGGATGCCGTGACCTGCTGGAATCTCACCAGCTTTGTTTTCAAGAACGTATTCTCCACCCATGTCATCGGCGAAAAGGGCGAGTGGTGCGACTATCCTCTCTTCCCGGAAATCTTCCGCAAGGCAGGTTACCACGTCACCTTTATCACCAATGAATTTCTGCCGCAGGCCAAGGAAGCCGTATATGACTTCAGCGGCGGTTTCTTCCTCAACAATCCGAAACTCAGCAAGTTGCAGTTTGACAGCCGCAACACGGAGCTGCACGCCCTGGACGACGGACTGTTGGAGGACTATGACAACGGACTGAAGGAAGCTGAAACCAACAGTAAGTACAATCTTACCATCTTCCACCTGATGGGTCAGCACGTGGATTACAAGACCCGCTACAAGCACAGTCAGACCCATTTCTGGGCGGGCAGTTATGAGGACAAGCGCCCTGAGCTGACCGACAAGCAGCGCAAGGTGCTGAGCCATTACGACAACGCCACCCTTTACAACGACTCTATCGTGGCGCAGATTGTGAAGCGCTATTCCAAGAAGAACGCCATCGTCATCTACATGCCCGACCATGGTGAGGAGTGCTATGAAGGCAACCGCGGTTTCATCTGCCGCAACCATTCTGCCAATATCGACTGGCCTTTGGCTCACTACGAGTTTGAGATTCCTTTCTGGATTTTCTGTTCCCAGAAGTACATCAGCAGCCATCGTGACATCTACCGCCAGATTCGCAAAGCGAAGGACAAGCGTTTCATGACCGATGCCTTGCCTCACCTATTATTATATTTAGCAGGCATCGAGACTCCTACCTACAATCCGAAGTACAACATCCTAAGCCCAGAGTATGACGAAATGCGCCCTCGCATCCTGAAAAACAGCGCCGACTATGACAAGTTGAGGGATGCGGAAATGGAGAAGCAGAAAAGGCTGAAGGATGCAGAAGCTGCCATGGGACATAAAAAGAAAAAGAAATAGGAATATTGCATATTCAAAACAAAATACGTAATTTTGCACCCATAAAAAAGAATATGCCCCTATCATTAAATAAAGAATAGGAGAAATAAGATATGAATACACCCACTTTAAGTCGTTCGGAATGTAATGTGCTGCGAGGACTTGCCATTATCGGCATTTTCCTGCACAACTACTGCCATTGGATAGGTTCTATCGTCAAGGAGAACGAGTATCAGTATTTTCAACATAATGTGGACTGGCTGAATCAGGTATTGGTCAATCCAGACCTCAATCTGCCGTTCCATCTCATCTCATTCTTCGGACATTATGGCGTACCAGTATTCCTCTTCCTGAGCGCATACGGACTGGTCTTGAAATATGAAGCAAAGCCACATCTTGATGCCTCGACACAATTTGTCAACATCAACGGAAAGACGATGTGGAACTGGAAAGAGCCGCTTCGCTTCATCCGCTATCATTATCTGAAACTCTTCAAGATGATGATTGTGGGATTCGTGGCCTTCACCATGCTCGACTACATCACATACGGTCCGCACAAGTATGCTACACTTGATATTGTGGCGATGTTAGGTATGTTTAATAATATATTGCCCGACCCAGACCGCATCATCTGGCCAGGACCATTCTGGTTTTTCGGATTGATGCTCCAACTCTATATTGTCTATCGCCTGTTCATCTATCGCAAACATTGGGGATTCACCGTAGGACTGATGGTAGTCTGCATAGTGATACAGATAGCGTTGGGATGGGACAATCCAGAGAGCGAGGCGATGAACCGCTACCGCTATAATTTCATGGGAGGAATGTTGCCATTCGGGTTAGGCGTACTCTATGCCCGATATGGCGAGAAGATATTGATGACTTTCCATCACAACGTGACGAATTTCTTCGGCATCATCTTCTGCTGCTCCATCATCTACAGTCTCAGCGGCAGCATGATGGGATGGACCTTCGTACCCCTCTTCATCTGTCTGCTCAGCGTACTGACCGCCAAATTTCTTTCAGGAGTCAACTGGTTGTCAGGAGTCAACAGGATATTGGAATGGATGGGCGGCATTTCGGCGGCACTTTTCGTCTGCCACCCTATCACACGAAAGATTTTCATCCCTATCAGCCGACAGGGAGATATGTATGCAGGTCTGCTCCTCTATATCGTATCGAGCATCTGCCTGGCTTGGTTGTTCACGCAACTGATGAAGAAAATCCCAAATCCGAAGCTTTAGAAGCTTTTTTCGTTTTCCACCTCCATAATAAAAATACAAACAAGAAGACAAGAGGATTCTTCACTCTTCGTTCTTCACTCTCCACTTAGCTTACGCCTATGAAGATAAAAGATATAGAACTGGCGAATATCAGCCGATTTCGTGGTGAACTGATGGGAGCAGCCATGCTCTTCATCATCCTCTTTCATGTGGGTTTGCCACGTGAAGATGCTTTCTATGGACTTCGCCGAATGGGAAATGTGGGAGTAGATATGTTTCTCTTCCTCAGCGGAATCGGTCTGTGGTTTTCATGGGTCAAGAATCCTGACGTTAAGCGTTTCTTCATCCGCCGTTATCTCCGCATTTATCCTGCCTGGCTCATCATCGCCTGCCTCTTCTACATTCCCCGTTTTCATGGCGGAAGTACGTGGGACTGGATTTATCTCTTCGGAGAGATTTCCATCAACTGGGGTTTCTGGCTGCACGATGAGTTGAACTTCTGGTACATTCCTGCCACGATGATGCTCTATCTCTTTGCTCCAGGCTATATGGAACTCATCAAGCGCCATCCTATCTACCGTTGGCTGCCTGTGGTCATGGTGATGTGGTGCATCCTGGTGCAATACGTTACTCCTATCCATCAGGCAGTAGGCCATCTGGAGATATTCTGGAGTCGCGTACCTATATTCTTCATCGGAATCAACATGGGCGAGATGGTGCGCCGCAAGGATACGCTCGACGGGGCAAGCATCTGGATGATCTGGATCATGTTTCTGATGACGCTTCTCTCCAGCATCTTCCTGGAGCAGGTGAAGCATGGTCAATTCCCACTCTTTCTGGAAAGAATGCTCTATATCCCGCTCACAGTAACCAGCATTCTGCTGCTCAACCGCATCTTCCGCCGCACTCCGAAATGGGTAAACAAGGCATTCATGTTTGTGGGCGCTTTGAGTCTGGAAGCTTACCTCATCCACATCCACTTCGTACTCTACTATATCGAGAAATGGCATTGGAGCTATTGGCCTACCTTCTTCACCTGCATCGCCATCACGCTCCCTGCCTCCTGGATATTGGCAAAAATCGTGGGCTGGATTTCTAAGGAATTAGGCAAAATCCTGATGGAGAAGGAGAAAGGAGAATGAGAAATTAGAAGGGAGAAAGGAGAACTTTTTTGAAAAGGAAAAAGGACTTTGGAAAAGGGAAAAGAGGAACGAAAGGAAAAAAATAATCAAAATAGGACTTTATGAAAGAAAAAGAAATAGATAATATAGAAAAGGACAGTAAGGGGTTGTCTGCTCTGATGCGCCTCATTCGCCCGAAGCAATGGATTAAAAACGGCTTTATCTTTATGCCGCTCTTCTTTGGCGGAGAACTTTTCAATACCGGCGCCCTGCTGGCAGGAGTCATCGCTTTCTTCGCCTATAGTTTTGCTGCTTCCAGCATCTACTGTTTCAACGACATTTACGATGTGGAGGCAGACCGACGTCATCCTGTGAAATGCCATCGCCCGATAGCTTCCGGAGCCGTATCGGTAAAACAGGCGTATGGACTGATGTTTCTGATGCTGATACTCTCCATCGGTTTCAGCAGTCTGTTGGATGGTTGGAAAACGATGGGCATTATCCTTTTCTACTGGTGCCTGAACTTAGGCTATTGCGCAAAGTTCAAGCAGTATGCCATCATAGACGTCTGCATCGTAGCCTTCGGTTTTGTGCTCCGTCTGCTGGCAGGTGGTGTGGCAACGGGCGTGGTACTGAGCAAGTGGATTGTGCTGATGACCTTCCTCATCACCCTCTTCATGAGCTTTGCCAAGCGCCGCGATGATGTGATAAGAATGGAAAAGACCGGAGAGGCTCCACGCAAGAATACGAGCCGCTACAATCTGACTTTCATCAATCAGGCGATTACCATTACCGCCTCGGTCACTCTGGTCTGCTACATTATGTACACAGTAAGTCCGGAGGTTCTGGAACATTTCCATACCGACAAACTCTATCTCACAACGGTTTTCGTGCTGGTAGGACTCTTGCGCTACATCCAAATAGCAGTTGTTGACCAGCAGAGTGGCGACCCTACCAAGATTCTACTCCGCGACCGCATCACCCAGGTTATCGTAGTAGCCTGGCTTGCAGCCTTCCTGTTCCTCATCTATATCGCATAAGGCATGAAACGGAATACAGATTTAGATTTCATCCGAGCTATTCTCATCATACTGATGATTCTCATCCATATCGTGAGTTTCGGGAATGCTTATCCTCATCTGAAGGCAGGCATTCTCTCGTTCATGATGCCTACCTTTCTCATCATCACGGGTTATCTGGTGAACATCGGGAAAACGAGCAGGCAGTTTGGCAAATATCTGCTTTGTCTGGCTCTGCCATACGTCATCATGGTGACGGGATTTTCCGTGCTCTCCTATTTCCTGCCAGTAAGAGATGGCATTACCGAACTCTCCCTCACACAGATTTGCGAGAAGATTTTCGTCACTTCCATCGGTCCATATTGGTTTATCCAGACCATGATTATCTGTGGAATCTTGTATTACGGGAGCTTCCGGGCTTGTGATATAATCAGCAAATACAGGGGGCGTTGTTCTTGCAGGAATAATAAAGAGAATGATTCTTACAAGAATAGTAAGGAGAATGATTTTTGTAGCAATAGTAAGGAAATTGGGCCTTGCTGCAATAGTAAGGAGAATAATTCTTATAAGAATAGTAAGGGGAATGATTCTTGCAGCAATATAAACAAGGGAAAGACGGAGGAGGAAACCCTGTCTTTAACAACCCGTCTTTTTCTCTTGGCGATTCTGATGCTGCTGATGAGCAAGACCCCAGCTCTGAACATCACGGCTGCCATTTATTATTTTGCCGGAGTCGTTATCCGCCAATGCCGCATCGACTTCAACAAGGTTTTCCGCCCTACTCCCTTGGCGTTCATTCTCTGGCCTTTCATCCTCTGTAGGGAAGACCTCTATGACTGGGGGAACATAGCTGTTGCTTTCTCCTGCTGGTGCTGCATTTCTGCGCTTATGTGGTTGAACCAATATTACAAGTCGCAAATGATAGGAAAGTCCACCTTATTATATATAGGTAAGAACACGTTGCCGATTTATCTCTTCCATCCCATCTTCACAATGGCAGCGAAATTCTATCATCCTCTGTTCGCCTTCGACAAGAGTGAAATCCTCCTGGCTGCTTTTACCATTATCCTTGCCATCGCAGGAAGCATCGCTATTGCCAAGGTTATGGAAAAAACAAAATTGACTTATTTCTTCGGGAAAAAGGAAATACTGAGATAAATGACAAATGAGAAATGAGAAATGAAATGATGAAAAAAGAAAAAATATATTGTTTCGATTTTGACGGAACGCTCACAAAGAAAGATACACTTATCGAGTTTATCAAATTCAGCATGGGGAAGACGCGCTTCCTCATGGGTTTCCTGCTCTATAGCCCCATCCTCGTGCTGATGAAACTGCATCTTTTCCCCAACTGGAAAGCGAAGCAGATTATTTTCAAGCACTTCTTCGGCGGTATGAGCATCGAAGATTTTGATGATTACTGCGTCAATTTTGCTGCTAAAAATCTCTACCTGCTGCGTCTGAGTGGTATTGGAAAAATACAAGAAGCTAAGCGCAAGAAAGAGCGGGTATTGATCGTAAGCGCCAGTATCGACAACTGGGTGAAGCCTTTCTTCGACTTCCAAAACCTAACTGATGTGGAAGTTCTCGGCACCCAGATAGAAATAGCCAACGGTAAAGTAACCGGCTATTTCAAGACCAACAACTGCTATGGCGAGGAGAAAGTTCATCGCATCTGCGAAGCCCTGACTCGTACCATCAATAATGGAAAGGGAGCCTCAACACTCGATTTCGACCGTACACGATATGAAATCGAAGCGTTCGGAGACAGTCGTGGCGATAAGGAAATGCTCGCCTTTGCCGACCAAGGACATTATAAGCCGTTCAGAGATTCTCTCTAAACGGCTTATTTTATTCATATTAGGAATTTATCAATTTCCATGATTGAACAAATTTCTTTATTCATCAAATTCCAGAATTGATTAAACTTCTTTATTCATCAATTCCCATTAAATCCTATAAAACTTTGAAAGAATGGATAAGTCCCCATTTGAGATTGATGTTTGATTAGTCCTGCACAAACGTCGTAATGCTTCGAGGTGCGAGAACTGCCTTCTCCATACATTTTCCTACAGGAGCCAAACTCTCGGAGGAAACATCGCTGGTGCGATACATTTCCCACTCCATCCGGCTCATTCCTGCCACCTGCAACGTAATAGGTTTGACGTTCTCAGAATAATTGATTGCCACCATCACCCATTTTCCATCCACATTTCTATAGGCAGAACACATCACGCCCCGAGGATCATTATATCCCTCCTCCACCTGCTTTCCGGATGCATCAGTAGCAGAAATGTCGTAGCGCTGGGCACCAGGACGGATAAAGCGGGAATAGTTGCCCAAAGCCCAGAGGAGTTTGGAATCAACTGCCCAACCGGTTTGCCAGCCATCCTTACTGTAGATGCGGAGCAATCCATCGCGATAGTCGCCACCAGCAGCACGCCACCAGCTCCAGCTTTCGGCGTTGGCATAAACCAGGTCGTGATGGATAATGCGGGCTACGTAGAGAGCGGTCTTCATGGAGAAATCATAACCTCCGCCACCGCCTATTTCTTCATCATTACCCATGATGCAAGTCTCGGTCTGCCAGAACTTAATGCCCTTCTGTCGGCAGGCTTCCCTTATCTGCATACGCACTTCACGCATATAAGGTACAGGCGTATTGGTCCAATAACTGTGACCACCTATCAGCATCGGCACCTGCTTTACGTTGCCCAAGTAGGTTTTCGTACTGTCTTTGGTAAAGAAAGCGTTGATTTCATAACCCCTCTGCCAGTCGGTCTCATGCGTAGCCAACATACAGCGGTAATCGCTCGACTCGTTGATGAGGATTTGCGTATTCATTTTTTCCTTCACCAAGGCCTTGCTCAATTCTCTTACCACCCGGGCCACCTCACGGTTGGTAGCAGGACTTCCCTCCTGCTTCGGTCCCGTCCAGTTCCAATGTCCATCGGGTTCGTTGATCGGACTCATATAGTCGATGTGGATACCGTCGTGCTCCTCAATCCCCTTGAGCGAAGTGGCGATAAACTTTCCAAACTTCTGATAGCAGTCGTCTTTCAGGTTGATGGTTCCTCCCCGTCCGGTATTCGTGGCGAGTCCATTTTGCGTATAAAAGACGGGAGCAGAATTGCAGAAAGCCAGCAAATAAGGAACTCCTCTCTGCTTGGCGAGTTTCAGGAAGCGTCGTTGCCCCGCCTGCTTATTCCAGTCGTAGGTTCCATCGGCATTCAGAAAGCATTGGGTTCGGGTTCCTCGCTGAATCTGCGAAGCCTCTCCCTGTTCCTCGCTTCCTGCGCCCAGATTGAATCTCCAGAGCGACAGACCAATTCCCTTCGGTTTCCCCATCTCATCATTTTCCACGGAAAACAACCAGTCTGCTATCTGCTCCTGTTGCTTTTCTGGCCAGAGACCGAGAAACTGCATACTCCACGCATCACTTGCGCCAAAGTGCTGGATATGCTGCTCTGGCAAAGTAGGAAGAATGGTAAAATGAACCGCCTCTCCTTGCGCCGGCAAGAAAGAAAGGCTGAACGCCACAGTTGCCATCAGGCATTTTGAGTTCCTCTTCCAGGGCATCATCTTCTTGTCTTTTTTCATATCTGATTTTCTGTTATTCTATTAAACTTATGCACGTCTCCAAGGGACTTTTTGCTTAATCCACCACTCCTTTTTTATAAAGGTAGTTTCTGCTGCAAAGATAATGCAAATGAGCGCAATGAAAACTTGTTTTCAAATTGCCGAGTGCAGCTTATCTTATGCAAAGATAAGACTTTTAGCGAAATTCTCAAAATATTTCAGAATAAATATATCGAAATCCGTAAATTGTTAGATTGCAATCTACTGTCCAAGAATTAGACGGTTATGTCTAATTATTAGACAGCTTACTTATTGACTATTTCACATAACAACCTGATTATCAGCATGATTAAAATATTGGCACGGCTCTTGTCCTTATCATGCCAAAATGAAGAAGATTATGAAAAAAATAGGAATATTGATAGGATGGCTGGTCTGGGCGGCTGGAGTCTCGGCACAGAGCTGGAGCCTTGACGACTGCATGAAATACGCCGTGGAGCACGCTACGGAGGTGAAGCGTGAGGTGGTACATGCCCGCCAGCGCAAGCAGGATTACCAGCATGCCGTGGCAGGATTCCTGCCTACCGTTACGGGCGGCGTGCAGGGACAGTACGCCTGGGGACGAAACATCGACCCGGAAACCAATACTTATAATAATGTAACGACATTCAACAACTATTATCAGCTTTATGCCGAACTGAATGTCTTCGATGGTTTCGCCACCATCAACGCCTTGAAACAGGCTAAGCTGAGCCGGGATTATTCAGCCACGGCGATGCAGAAGATTCAGGACGACCGTGCCATCGACGTGATGCAGAAATATGTGGATGCTGCCTATGCTGAGACAAGTATTCAGATAGCAAGCGAGAAACTGAACGAAAGCAAGCGGATGTTAGTTAAGATGAAGCGCCTGTATGAACTGGGCGAGAAAGGCCGCCCGGATGTGGTGCAGATGGAATCGCAGGTGGCGGAAGACGAATACAATCTTACGCATCAGGAGAATGTGGCAAAACAGAGTCTGCTCGCCTTGAAATCTGCGATGAATTTTCCGATGGATGAAGAGCTGAAAATTCTGATTAATGAGGAGCAGAATTTGAAGTTAACGTCTGATAATAAAGAGGTTCCTGAATCTGGAGTAAACTACGAAACCGTTTACCAGGGTTTCCAGCATATTTCTCCCGATTTGAAGTCGGCAGAATACGAAGTGGAGCGGGCACGGTATGATTACAAGATAGCAAAAGGCAGATTGCTGCCATCACTCTCTCTCGGTGGCGGCATTTCTACCAACTATTACAAGAATCTCTCTCAGAAAGGGCAATACGATGGGTTTGCCTCTCAGTTTCGCAACAACCAGGGCGAATACCTCGCATTGACCCTTTCCATACCTATTTATAATAGTGACCGCTGGCACAGCGTGAAGAAGGCACGCAACGACTGGCAACTGGCACAGGTAAACCTGGAGGAAACCCGTCGCAAGCTTCACGACCAGATAGCCCTGGCGGTGATGGATGCAGAGGGTTACGCCAAGGAGTTGCATCAGATGCAGAAGAAGGTGGCCTCCGATTCGCTCGCCTATCACATGTCGAGCTGGAAGTTTGAAGAAGGAATGCTTTCCACCTTCGATCTTCATACCGCAGCCCAAACGCTTCTGGAAAGCAGAATCAAAGAACTCCAGATGCAGATGCTGCTCATTATCAAACAGAGATTGGTTGCTTATTACCAGGGAGAAAATTTAATTAAATAAACCTGGAGAATGCAAGTGAATTCTTCACTTTTCGTTCTTCACTCTTCACTTAAATTATGGATATAAAGATAGAAAAGAAAAAATATCTCGTGCCTCGCAAGTATTGGGCATGGATTGGCGGAGGAGCGGTTTTGATCGCAGTCCTCATTTGGTTGGGATTGAGCAATTTCTCTTCCACCCTGAAGGTGGACAGGAAGGGATTGAGCATCGGAACTGTGGAGAAGGCGCAGTTCAACGATTATGTTTCGGTGGATGGACAGGTGGTTCCTATCTCCGTGGTGCAGATCAGTTCCGAGGAAGGCGGTATTGTTCTGGAGAAAGTGGTGGATGAAGGTGCCCACGTGAACAAGGGCGATGTGATCGTGAAACTGAGCAATTCGAATCTCGACCTGGAAATTCTGAATGCCGAAAGTGAACTTGCCGAAAAGCAGGACATGCTTCGCAACACCCAGATTTCGATGGAGCAGGACCGTCTGAACAATAGCAACGAGGAACTGTCGCTTTCGCAGGATGTCATTACCAAGCGCCGCTCCTATCAGCATCAGGAGGCGTTGCACAAGGAAGAACTCAATTCGCGCGAGGAATATCTGAAGGCTAAGGAAGATTACGACCTTGCCGTCAAGAAGCATGCGCTCATCAGCAAGCGATTGAAGAAGGATGCACAGCTCCGCCGTTCGCAGATGGATCAGATGGGCGATAATCTGGAAGCCATGCAGAAGAATGTGCAACTGGTTCGCCAGCGCAAGGAGAAGCTGAACATCCGCAGCACCATATCGGGTGAGATAGGCTTGCTCGATGTGGAGTTAGGACAGAGCATCCAGGCTGGACAGAAGATTGGAGTCATCAACGACCTCAGCGATTTCAAGGTGCAGGCGCAGGTGGATGAGCATTACATCGACCGGGTAAAACCGGGACTTACTGCTACCTTCAACCAGAACGGCAAGCATTATCTCCTGCAGGTCCGCAAGGTTTATCCCGAGGTAAGAGACGGCAGATTCCGCATCGATTTCATCTTCAAAGGCGTTCGACCTGGCAACATCCGAACCGGTCAGACCTATTATGTAGATTTGCAGCTCGGTCAGTCGAAGCAGGCAATAATTATCCCTAAAGGCACGTTTTATAGTGTAACGGGCGGTCAATGGATTTTTGTTTTAGACAAGAGTGGCAAGAAGGCTTATCGCCGCAAGATAACCATCGGTCGCCAGAATCCTCAGTATTATGAGGTGATTGAGGGCTTGGAGCCAGGCGAGCAGGTTATCGTTAGCGGCTATGAGGCCTATAAGGATAATGAAATTCTAATGTTAAATTAGAAATGAGAAATTAGAACTGTGAAATTGGGGCATACGCCCTTATATACAATATACGATGAAACATATTATTAACGCATTCAAGAATCTGCCTCGGAGGGGCCAGCATAATTTCGTGAAGATCTTGTGTCTGGCGCTCGGATTGGCAATCAGTTCGGTAATTATTGCCGAGATTTATTTCGAGCAGACTTACGATACGTATTTCCCTGGATGGGAAAGGACGTATCAGATTTCAGAAGTGGGCAGTATGCCAAGCTTCAATGGTAGTAAACCTTTTAGTTTTAACCAGACATCTGGAGCGATTGCCCCTGGTGTGAAGGATTATGCTCCAATGGTAGAAGCTGCTACAAGATTTGTTGATATGGATAAAGAACAATGTAAGTTGGAAAATCAAAACAGCATGGAGGCTAACGTTTTGATGGCAGACAGTTGTTTCTTTGATATTTTCCCGCAAAAGATATTGATGGGAAAGGCAAAGGAAACTTTATCTCGTCCGCTATATTGCATGATTGATTCCAAATTGGCAGAGCAAATGGGAGGAAATGTGGTAGGCAAGCATTTTACTATTCCTGAATATCCAGACAAAACATTCACTATAGGTGGCATTTTCGAAAGCTTTCCTTGGGGCGCATCTCTACATAACAGACAAATTCTGGTGTCTTTATGCAGTATAGGAGACCTTTGGGGCTATGATGGCAGAAATCAATGGGTGGGAAATGACAACTATTTCTCTTACATCCGTTTGGCGAAAGGACATGAAATAAGTGAACTTCGTCCTTACATCACAAAAATGAAAAAAGACCATTTTACTGCAGTGGCGACTCAAACGCCAGGATTCACCCTTGACTATGAATTTACCATACTCAGCAAGGTGTTTACCCAGAATTCTTATATCAAGATGATGGGATGGATTTTAGGCATTATAGCTTTCGTGTTGCTCTTCACTTCCGTGATGAACTATCTGCTTATCATCGTAGGAAATCTCGTGACTCGCTCTCGTGAGATGGCTGTCCGAAAATGTTATGGTGCAGAACCAAAGAATATTCATGCCATTATCTTTTCCGAGGCTTTGGTGCATGTGGGGTTGGCGGTAATCCTTGCTGCTGTTCTCGTGTTTCTTTGCAAGGGAACCATCGAGAATTTCCTCTCTGCCCCGGTAAGCACGTTGGTGTTCAATCGTGGCAGTTGGATATTGGTCTCCATCTGTTTATTGGTATTGTTGGTTGGTGGATTGGTTCCAGGTTGGCTCTACAATAAGATTCCCGTTGCCATTGCATTCCGAGGATATAATGAAAACCGTAACCGTTGGAAGTTAGCTCTTTTAGGTGTACAGTTCGTTATTTCGGGCTTACTCTTTAGTTTGCTGTTTGTTGTCAATCAACAGTATAGTTTGATGGTGAATATGAATCCTGGTTACAATTATGAGAATGTGGCTATCGTACATGTGGATGCTATCAATGGTGATCAACGCAGTCGATGTTTGTCTGAAATCAAGCGTATGCCGGATGTGAAGGAGGTAGCCTCTGCTTATTCTCTTCCGTTGGAAAGCTATGCGGTAAGTGGAAATAATGTGCAGTTGCCAGATGATAGAAAGTCGATTCAGCTTATCCATGATGCAGGGGGAGTAGATGACAACTATTTCAGGATGATGGGAATCGACTTTGTGCAAGGTTCGTTCTTTACAGAACGCAATGACAGTTCTCGCCAAGTGATTATTGATGAGGCTTTGGCTAAGAGATTAACTACACTCGGACATTGGAAAGATGGGGCTGTAGGAAAACGAATTTGGATTTCTGCACATTGTAATCAGGATGAAACGATGACGATTTGTGGTGTTGTCAAGAATATCAAATATGGAACAGTTACTTCTGAGGGCGCAGAGTTCAAGAATATATCATACGTATATTTCTATGCTCCTTGGACAGCTTCTTATATGCTCGTCAAGTTCAATAATCTGACGGAAGATGCCTTAACAGAGTTGAGAAATAAAGTGCAGTCGATGTATCCAAATAATGCCGTGACGGTACTCGACTATGAATCCGAGTTCAAGACACAGTATGCTTCCCAGCTCAATTTCCGCAACGGAATCTTGGTTGCAGGCATCGTAACGATGATCATCGCCCTCTTCGGATTGGTGGGCTATACGAGTGATGAGGTGAACCGCCGCCGCAAGGAGATTGCAATCAGAAAGGTGAACGGGGCGAAGGTGAAGGACATTCTTCGCAT
Source organism: Segatella hominis (assembly GCF_004535825.1). Classification (GTDB taxonomy): domain Bacteria; phylum Bacteroidota; class Bacteroidia; order Bacteroidales; family Bacteroidaceae; genus Prevotella; species Prevotella hominis. The sequence continues at coordinate 33,645 of NZ_SGVY01000032.1, forward strand.
CTTCCTAAAGGACATCATAAAGATAGCCTTGCCTTGCATCTTCGTGGGCGACTTGGGGGCTTGGCTGATAGCCAGACAATGGCTCATGTCGTTCAGCGAGAAGATTACGATGACGCCTTTGTTGTTTATCGGCGTTACCATCATCTTGCTCGTCATCATCGGGCTTTCCGTCGTCATCAACTGCTACAAGGTGGCGAATAGTAATCCGGTGAAATATCTCAAGGATGAATAATATTAAAAGTAAAAAGGTAAAAAAGTAAAAAGATAAGAAAATGCTTAAAATAGAGAATCTTTGCAAGTCTTTCCGCACAGAAGATGTGGAGACGATTGCTTTAAATAATGTATCTTTCACAGTAGAAGACGGCGAGTTTGTCGCCATTATGGGACCATCCGGTTGTGGCAAATCCACCTTGCTCAACATCCTCGGTTTGCTCGACAACCCAACTTCGGGAAAATATTTTCTGGGTAATCACGAGGTGGCAAACCTGAAGGAAAAAGAGCGCACGGATGTGAGAAAGGGAGAAATCGGATTTGTGTTCCAGAGCTTCAACCTGATAGATGAATTGAATGTAGAGGAGAACATCGAACTTCCTCTTACTTACCTCAACATTCCGAAGGCGGAGCGCAAGGCAAAGGTGCAGGCGATTATGAAGCGAATGGCCATCAGCCATCGTGCCAAGCATTTCCCTCACCAGCTATCAGGTGGTCAGCAACAGCGAGTAGCCATTGCCCGTGCCGTGGTCTTTGGTCCGAAGCTCATCCTTGCCGATGAGCCTACGGGTAACCTCGATTCCAAGAATGGTGCCGAGGTGATGCATCTGCTTACCGAGCTGAACCACGAGGGCACCACCATCGTCATGGTAACGCATAATGAGCATGATGCCAAGATAGCCCATCGCACCATCCGCCTGTTTGATGGACAGATTGTGGAGGAGGGCAATCAGCTTTAGTGTTTCTGTCACTTCTGAGCGTATGACGCTATGCTTCATCAGAAGAGGAATGTCATAAATCGCTTGGTGTTAGCCTCTTTCTGCTTCAGCTCTTCTTCCATTCTCTGTATTGCCATCTTGAAGAAGAAGCGGATGAGGTGCTCGTCGGTTGCTTCCGTACGAATCATGCGGAGGGCAGAAATGTATTCCTGGCGAGCTTCGGATGGGATGATGAGGAGAGGATGATTCAATCTTAAGAGAATGTAGTTGCTGATGAGTCGTCCTGTTCTTCCATTCCCATCACGGAAGGGATGAAGATATTCGTAGAAGCCATGAAAACGGGCGGCAAGAATCATGGGATGAACGGCAGCCGAAATGATGGCTTTTTCGGTAGATTCCAACAGCTTGGGAACTCTGGCGATGAGTTCTTCGTGGTCGCCAAATACCGTATCGCCTGCAGCCATGTCCGTGGTGGTGTATTCGCCCGGAATGGCTTCTGGAGAACGGTAGGAAAGCGTGTGGCTGGTAACCCGCCTGTTGATTTCTTTCAGAAGATTCTCGTCGAGTGGATGCTGCGAGTTTTGCATCACGTACTCGAAGGCTTCGAAGTGGTCGAGCATTTCGAAAGCCTCGAAAAGAGTCTTTCCGGCAGGAATCATCCCTAATCCTTTCTCCTTCAGTTCCCGAGTATCATCTACGGAGAATGAGTTGCCTTCAATGGCGCACGAATGGGTAGAGAAGAGTACTTCATTATATTTGATGTACTCTTCTCTATCCATTTTATTGATGATAAGGGTTTGATATTTTCCTCTCAAATCCTCGTATTCCTTGATTTCCTTTTCGAATGCCATAATCTTCTGTAAGTAATTATATGACTAACTCTAATATGGTCTTATCGTCGGTTGACATAAGCTTAATCTTTTATAAAGGCAAAGATATGGTAAAAAAGCGAAAGTGCCAAACTTTCCTCCCCCAAATTATACTTTTTTATGGGATGATGATGCGGAAGGTGGTGATTCCCTGTGCCTTGTCCTGATGGAGCGAGAGACTGCCGCCGCTTACTCGCATGATCTGGCGGGAAAGGGAGAGCCCGATTCCGCTTCCTTCCGGCTTCGTGGTGAAGAACGGGATGAAGATGTGAGAGGCTACATCTACGGGGATGAGACCGGCGTTGTTGCTCACGTCGATGATGATGGATTCCTGGGCATTGGTGTAGGCTTGGAGACGGATAAATGCCTTCTTGCTTGCCGCGGATTGCAAATCTGCGGAGCGGCATTCCTGCTTGTTCCTACCCTGCTCATTTCCATCTTGCTTGTTTCTTTCTGCAGATAACTTTCCCTTTTCCTTGAAAGCTTCTACGGCATTTTTCAGAAGATTCGTTACAACGTGAGAGAGGAGACTCTCATCGGCGTAAACCAGCAAATCCTTGGGAGAAACCGAAATCTCTACTTCGTGGTTGCAGAGCAACGCCATTCTTTCCAGGAATGGTTCCACATAGAAAAGAGCAGGCTGAGGCTGGGGAACATGGGTGAAGCGGCGATAGTTGTTGACGAAAGCCAACAGCTCGGTTCCTGTTTTGTGGATGGTTTCCAAGCCTTGCTTCAAGTCTTTATCCTCTGTAACTCGGGTAAGCAGAGTCTCGCTCAGCGAAGTAACCGGTGTGATGGTATTCATGATTTCATGGGTCAGCACACGAATCAGTTTAATCCAAGAATCCACCTCCTGATTGCTCAGCTCGTGGCTCACGTCGCTTAGGGCGATGATGCGCACGTGCTTGTCTTTCAGCATGGCTTGCGTCTCATGTTTTGCCAGGTGTTCATCCTTCAGTTTTCCTTTTACCTGGTTCATGTGGGTAAGCACATCCGTATCGAGCAATCGGAGGGCTGCCTGGTTGTGCTGCAGGATATTATCATGACTATCTACCACCAGTATGCCCGTATCTACTGCATTCAGAATCTGCTCGTAATATTTCTCCCGCTCCATCTGTTCCTCTCTCGTATGTTGCAGGAAGAGCTTGATGCGGTTGAGTGATTTGTGCAGAATCTTATCTTCCTTAAACCCCTTCTCCGTAGGAAAGTTGAAGGAGAAATCCCCATTATCTATCGCATCAAAAAGGAAGGTTACCTTCTTGATGTTGCGGCGATAGTGGCGGTAGAGGCGAATGTAACCCACTACAGCCACGAGCAAAAGCACGATAATAATCACCTTATTAATATCCATACCTCAAAAAACTATAGAATTCTTCACTTTTCGTTCTTCACTTAAATCCCATATCGCTTAATCTTATTATAAAGCGTCTGGCGAGAAATACCTAACCTTGCGGCTACCACCGACAGATTTCCCTCACATTCCCTGATGGTTTTCTCTATCATTCTGCTCTCCATCTCATCGAGCGTCTGAACCTCTTCCAGAGGCTTCTCTCTTCTCTGCTGGTTTCCGCCGTCAATATCTTCGGCAGAAATCATTCCGCCATCAGACAGAATCACGGCCTTTTCGATGGCGTGCTGAAGTTCACGTATGTTGCCATACCATGGCAAACTGGTAAGTTTTTTCTCTGCTTCTTCCGAAAGACGGAGATTCTCCTTATTATATAAATCGCCATATTGACGGAGGAATCTTTCTGCCAATGGAACGATGTCTGATTTTCTCTGTCTCAGGGCAGGCAATTCCAGATGGATGGTGTTGATGCGATAGAGCAGGTCCTCTCTGAATTCGCCATCGTTTACCATCTGCTGCAGGTTGCGGTTGGTGGCGCAAACCAGTCGTACGTTGATGGGAATCTGCGTGCTTCCCCCCACTCTTACGATGCTTCTGCGTTGCAGGGCGGTAAGGAGTTTTGCCTGAAGACTGTAGGATAGGTTTCCTATCTCATCCAGGAAGATGGTACTGCCGTCGGCAAGCTCAAACTTGCCCGGTTTATCCACCTTGGCATCAGTAAAAGCACCCTTCACATGACCGAAGAGTTCGCTCTCGAAAAGGGTTTCCGTAATGGCTCCCATATCCACAGGCAGCATCTTTTTCGCACTTCTTGTGGACATACGATGTATTTCATTAGCCAATACCTCTTTACCCGTTCCGTTTTCGCCCGTAATGAGGATGTTTGCATCAGTTGCGGCAACTTTTTCCACAATACTTCTCAAATTGTTCATAACTTCGCTATCTCCCCAATACATCATGCCAGTCGAATCATTTCCACCTTTTCTGCTGATAGCTTTATCTGTAGGCTTGTTCTTATCCCTTGCCTCTATCAGCGTACGAACCAATTTCTCATTTTCAAAAGGCTTCACGATGAAGTCGGCGGCACCTTCCTTGATGCCTGTTACGGCAAGTTGGATGTCGGCATAGGCGGTAAAGAGCACCACTTCGGTTTTCGGGTTGAGACTCTTGATTTCCCTGAGCCAGTACAATCCCTCGTTGCCAGAATTGATTCCGCTGGAGAAGTTCATGTCGAGCAGCACCACATCGGGGTGCTCCTCTCTCAGTTTGGCTGGGATGGAGTTAGGGTTGGCGATGGTGATGATGCCATCGAATATGGGTTCCAGCAGCATCCTTACCGTAGTAAGAATGTTGCGGTTGTCATCAACAATCAATATCGTTCCTTGTTTCTTAATCATGGTGCAAAGTTACGAAATATCATAGAAAAGTGGTCATTATTGTCTAATAATTAGACGAAAAAATGCCGATAGTGGCGCCAAAAGTTACTTTTCCTGCAGCTTTTGGCACCCTTATCGGCACTTGTTTATTCAAAATTCTGATTCCTGATGAGGAATTGCTTATTCTAAAAGGGGAATTACAACTCTATCGGAACCACTACTTTTATGCTGAAGTTGCGGCCCATATTGTAAACGCCTCTTCTGCCCGTCACCTGGTTTACGTCAAGATACTTGAGACGGCTCAGGTGGTTCTGGTAAGCACGGTTGGTAAGGTTCTCACCCGAAAGATAGAGCGAGAGAAGGCGTTTGCCATGAAGCTTCACATCGGTTCCTGCATACATATTTAATAAGGTATAGGATGGCGTAGCGGTCTCCATATCGTTGGCTGCGAAATAATGGTTCTGGCGGAGATTGCAATCCATCTCCAGTTTGACAAAGAGATGCTCGAACATCTTGCTGTTGCAGAGGAACTCATACCTTACATCCGAAACCCAACGAGGAGCTGGGGTGAATGGCAGATACTTCGATTCGGATGGCTGATGCAACTGTACGGAGTTGACATACGAGAAGGTGTTGCAGAAATGAAGATGCTCCAACAGATGAACATCGACGCTTGCCTCACCACCTAAGACGCGGGCGTCGCCCGAAGTAAACTGATAGGCAGGCGTGTCGTCGATAAGGACAGGCTGATTATTCTCATCTGCCAACTTCTCGCTATAGATGTAATGGTTGATGCGATTGGCAAACAGAGAAAGGGAAGCCGAGATGATAGGCGAAGAATAATCCAGACCAAGGTCGAATTGCCAGCTGTTCTCTGGCTTCAGACGGGTGTTTCCCAACTCATATCGCTGGGTTCCCTCGTGCACGCCATTCGAAGACAATTCGCTGATATTTGGAGCACGGAATCCTCTTGCTAAGTTCAACTTGATATTGAAATCGGGCAGGATTTCGTAAGCCAAGCCGATGCTTCCGGTCACTCCCACAAAGCTTCGCTTAAAGGCTTGGAAACGGAAAGAATCATTCAATTCAGAACCATTCGATTCAGAACCATTCGATTCAGAACGATGCGATTCTGCATCATCCTCTTCTCTCAAAGCCTCGCTGTGCAGATGGCGATGATCGTATCTGATGCCGCCGCTCAGGTTCAGTTTGCCTATCTCCTTGCTCACCGTGGCAAATACACCATAATCGAAGAGATGATAGGCTGGAATCAGGAACTCAGAACCTTTATTAATCGACTGCTGCCACATGCCGTTGATGCCCATAGAGAACTTCCATCCATTCATTTCCGGCGAGAGATAATGCAGATCGTAATTCACGGTATGGAGCATGAAGTCGAGTCCGCATTCCTTCGGATTCTCTTCCTCCTCAAACTCCTGACGGCGGTTCTGCTGATAACCCAGAAGGAACTTCAGATTGCCGTCGCCCAGGAACCAGGAATTATCAAGTACAGCCTTGTAATGACGAATCTGCTGATAAGGCATCGGCTTGCCGTAACTCTTGGCATCGTAGCCTTCCGGAATTTCCAGTTCGCCCGTTTTCTCATCTCTTTCTCCCTCTACGATGCCCGGAGTGAGATGATAATAATCGAGTGTGAGATGCGAATGTCCCTGGCGATAATTCCAGCCGAGGAGCTGTGAAAGGGCCTGTTCTCGGAGTGATGAACCGAAGACGTAACCATCGTATTTGTTCTTGTAGGCATGCGCCATCTTTCCGCTGTAGCGGGTGTTCCATACAAATCCGCCCTGGTTGCCGGCAAAGTTGAGCGAATAATCGAAAAGTCCGTTGTTGGTTTGATAACCGGTAGAGAAATTTGCTCTCATGTCGCCTTTGGCAAGCGTTGGAGCAGAATGGAAGATGAGTACGCCAGCCATCGCATCCGAGCCATACATAAGACTTGCCGGACCTTTCAGAATCTCTACGGAATGCACCGAAGCCGGGTCAATTTCTATTCCGTGTTCATCGCCCCATTGCTGTCCTTCCTGTCTGATTCCATCGTTTACCACGACCACGCGGTTATAGCCCAGGCCACGGATCACAGGCTTTGAAATTCCGCTTCCCGTGGTAATCTGCGAAACGCCTGGCTGGTGGGCGATGGCGTCGATGATGTTGGTTGAAGGTTGCATTTCGAGCTGGCGGGCAGAAACGAAGGAGATAGGTGCAGGCGATTGCTTCAGTTTCTGGCTGCCCGTCAATCCCGTAACCACCACTTCATTCAGTTTCACGCTCGATTCCGTCAGCGGCTGGTGTCTGGTAGAATCGTTTGCCTCTTCTTCATGAATGTTAGCTTCCTTCTTATCATGATTTGCTCTGTTTATAGCCATAGCAGGGGCTGTTGCCGATGAGCATAGACTCATCAGCAATATTGCTTTCAATATTGTTCTCATTATTTATTTTTATTACCTTATTTTATTCTTTTTCCTATCGATTAGAGATAAATCATCTGGGATTCATCGCGCAGAGCCTATTCGCCTGCAACTAATCATATAGAGACTATTCAGCTGGGATAAATCGTATAGAAACAATCCTGCTGAGATTCATCGTTTAGAGATAAATCTTCCGGGATTCATCGTTTAGATACAATCAATCCTTTAGAAGAAAAACAATTAGTGAAAAAGATAATAAGGTGGAGCACGGGTAGATTTTACCCCCTTCGCCCTACACAAGCAAGGAGAGCAGTAGGCACGGCGAGGGGAGAAATGAAGCACGGCGAGGGCAACCCAAACCACGAGGGATGGAGCCAGATAAGGAGTGCTTTGCAATTGGCAGAGCACACAGTCGTGCATGGTATTCTGCAGAGCTATCAGATGCCCGTCGTGATGAATATGATGGGCGCAATCTGCACAATAGAAACCAGCCTGACTTCCCTGCGCTTCCCCATGATGGTGAAACGTAACAACCAACAGCATCGGTATATAAACCAATAGCAGCAGCCAGGAAATTCTGATTCTCTTATGCGTTATCCTCTGCATTTATCTACAGTATCTGTTTTTATTTGCAAATTTAATCATTTCTGTCGGGATTATTCTTAGGATTCCGATATTTTAACAAAGATTATTTGTTTTTCAGCAGGAAAGCCATGTAGAGGGGAAGAATGAGAGTTTGTGCTCATCACTCTTCCATTCTTTGAGATATTTCTCGATTTTTCGTTTAAACATCTGTTTTCTAATGATTTATGATGTATTACTCTTGATACTGTGCACGTTTTTTAAGGGACTTTTCTTGAATTTGTGCACGTTTTTCAAGGGACTTTTTGCTCTATTCTGCCACTTTTTCAAGGGACTTTTGGTTGCAAAAATACAAACTTTCCTTTTAAAAGGGAAAGAAAACGGCAATTATTTCTTTTTAGAAAGGAGAGTTTTTCCTTTCTCTCCTATTATTTTTGTACTTTTGCAACATTATTTTAAAAATAGGCGTACCCGATTCCAGGGGGATGTTGTATTATGAACAAAGTAGAATCATAAAAACAAGAAAAATGATGAAAAGAACGACTTCCCTTTTCCTATTCCATCTCCCATATCGGCATAACCTCAATCCTTATTCCGTCTCGTTCGAAGGTCTCCCGTTGGGAGGAAGTGATGATTTTACCCTGTTTGCAGCCTGTAACAGAGGAGGCAGCTATCAAGCCTCCTATCTCTCGTTCTACGTTATCATCATTCAATGTCCAGCAGACTTGTATCAGCTCAGCTACACGCTCGCCCTTTTTCACAACGAAGTCGCATTCCTTCGATTCATAGAAGTAGAATATCCCGTCCTCTTCTCCAAGTGTTCTCTCTAAGTTGAGATAAACAATATTCTCCAAAGCCTTGCCTGCATCTTCGCTCTCAGGCAATAATACGGCATTGCGCAGGGCAATGTCTGCCACATAATACTTGGCAGGAGCAGAACGCTGTTTTACCATCGACTTATCGTATTTTTCCACTTTGCGAAACATGAAAATGTTGCAAGCATAGTCGAGCCACAGATAGAGGGAATCCTTGGAGACCTTTAAGCCTTGCGATTTCAAGTCGTTATAAATATTGTTCACGCTAGTCGGCTTCGTGAGATTGTCATCACACGCTTTAAGAAATAACGCACCACCGAAGGAGAAGCTCCGATATGATAATGCTCCACCATATCCCTGAAGAGCATGGTGTTGAAGTAAGACTGCAGGATTTTTACTTTTTCCATCTTGCTTTTTTCGAGAACTACCTCTGGAAAACCGCCCTCCTCGCAATAACCGCGGAAGGAGACAGCCATCTTTGCCTTTCCTGCTTCGCTAAATGGATTTGCCTTGGTGCCTTTGAACGCCAAATATTCCTTGAAACTCAAAGGATACTCGCGATATTCGTCAGGCCATCCTCGCAAAGCGGAAGCCATTTCTTCTGAAAGCATCTTGGCTGTGCTACCTGTTATATAGATATGCTTGCAATAATTCTTATACACCCGGAGAACAAAGAGTTCCCAGCCCTCTATGAGTTGTATCTCATCAAAAAACATATAAACATCCTTAAGCGATGTGTCAGGATACATTTCACGATAAGCTTGCAGCAATTCATCGAAATTTTCGGGCGACATGGAAAGAAAACGTTCATCGTCGAAACCTACATAGAGGATGCGCTCTTTTGGAATTCCTTGTTGTAGCAGGCGATTAATCGTAAGTCCCAATAATGATGACTTTCCGCAACGGCGAATGCCAGTAACAGTCACGATGCGGTTTCCATCCAACGGAAGTTGGGTGCTTCTCTCTTGCAAGGCAAAAGGTAATTCCTCTTGGTGCAAGGAAATGATTGACTGAAATGTGCTGCGTAGTTCCATTTGTGTACCTTCTTTATTACTGATTATTTTATTGTTAACCTCAAATCCGCAACCTATAGGGTTTAGTGGGATTTTGCTTGCAAAGCGACAAAATTCATTTTATTGTACATATTTCTTGCACAACAGAAATGTCGCAGACACAAAATCCCCTTACCCCATAAAGCG
>NZ_SGVY01000033.1 GCF_004535825.1 Segatella hominis
AGTATTAACTTAGAAAAAAGAAAAGTATGGGATTCATCGTATTCGAGGAAGAGGCATTCAACTATCTTGATGCCCAGTTGGAGAACTTCGTGAAGCGCATGGACAGAATCCGTGAGCGCAGTGAGGACAAGACCATGAACAAGTGGCTCGACACGCAGGACGTGTGTCAGACGCTCAACATCTGCCCACGGACAGTGCAGACGCTTCGGGACAACGGAACTTTGGCTTATACGCAAATCAGCCACAAGACCTACTACAAGCCGGAGGACGTGATGGCTATCGTAGCAGTAGTGGAGGACAAGAAAAAGGACATGCGTTTTCGCAAGCGCACAGGTTAGGCTGTCAATATACAACAGCCACTTAATCCAAAGCAGCAAGTAAACCGAGTAACGTAAGAATCAACAATAAAACGAGACAACTATGAGCAATGAAGTAATGACAAGAAACAGCGAGTGGATGAACCACATCGTGAACCACCTCAACCGAATGGTTGACAATTTTGAACGTGCCGTGATGAACTACCGCCCCATGCTTGGCGGTGAGCGGTTCATGACGGACAAGGAGCTTTGCGCCAGGCTGCAACTGAGCCGAAGAACCCTGCAGGACTACCGAAACAACGGTGTCATCCCGTATATCCAGCTTGGCGGAAAGATTCTCTACCGCGAGTCCGACATTCAGAAGATTCTGATGGCTAACTATCGTGAAGCGTACAGAATGAAAGGTGTGTAGGAGAATGTCCTTGATGAGTGGGGTGAAATGAACAAGGCGACAACGTATAACTTACCGAGTGTGGCTGTTATAGGTTGTCGCCTCGTTTTATTGGCTATACCGAGTTGGTCGTGTTTGCCGGGTATCATTTGTGTTACCTGTATAAATCTAATACCATGCTAAAACACACTGCGGAGGTTCGCCCAAGTGGCTGGAGGCGCAAAGCCTCCAAGGAACGTTGCTTTATGGCAGGTCTATGCCATTGCGTTCTCTGTAAAGATACAGACCAGTTTAGTGCGGCTTGTCTGCTTGCCTATGACGGACTGCATAATGAACTCCCGAAAGGCTCTGCTCTCAATGCTGTCAATACGGAAGGCTACCGCAATGACGAGTTCAAGGCTATACACATCATAGCTGATGCGGTCGTTCTTCCTGACATGACGGCGTACACCCTGCTCTTTCAGAATGCCATCCTTGAATATAGCCTTGACAGCCTTGCGCACATAGCAGCCGAATACATTATACATGTCGGCAATCTCCTGCATGGTCATCCATACATTATCGGTCGGCATGGATACCGTTCCGCTCTCGCTGATTGTTATAACTCCTCTGTTCATTTTTCAATAGTTTTTTCGTTCGATAATCTGTTCCTTTCTCGCTTGGCAATAAGCTTATCCATGTCATTTGAAATCTTCTGCTCCGTCACCTGCGCATAGACCTGTGTGCTTGTAATGTCTGCGTGTCCCATCATCTTGGCTATGCTGCCGATGGGAATGTCCTCGTTGAGCATCAAGACTCCGAATGTATGGCGACTGGCGTGGAATCCCAACTTATTACTTATGCCAAGCACCATTCCAAGGGTATGCACATCAAGATAGATGTCTTTCTTCTCACCCAGTGGAAAAACAGGCTTGCTGTCGTCCGTGGTATTGTAGAGCGAAAGAATCTTCTCGGCTATCGGATGGAGTGGCACGAAGAACTCCACGCCTGTCTTCTCTCTTTCCTTGCGGATGAACTTCCTGCCCTCAGAGTTCTCACTGATATGGTGAGGGTACAGTTTCTTTACATCTATATAGGATAAGGAGGTGAGCGAGGCAAAAATGAAACATCTGCGTGCAAGCTCCGTTCGCTCGTCAGCCATCGGGGTAGAGAGCATCTTGATGAAGTCTGCCTTGCTGATATGGGTCATCTTCGGTGCTGCCTTCTTCTCATACCCTATCTTGGCTATGGGATTGAAGCGGATAATGCTCCTGTCCACTGCCTTGTACATCAACATGTTCAGCCAGAGAAGGCAATGGTTCACGTAGCTGTCGATACGTCCCTGGTCTCGTTTCAGGAATAGCTTGTATTCCTCCCCGAAATTCTCGTCTATGTCCTCAAAGGCGATGTCGTCCTTATCCAACGAATGGACAAAGGCTCTCAGATTCTTCTGCCATGTCCGCTTGTGCAGAAAGGTTTGTCTGGCTTTTGAGGTTCGATACCATTCCACGATGGTATCACCAAAGTTCAGCAAGAACCTTCCTGTCGTGTCCTTGTCCTTCAACACAGCCTTCAGCATTTCCACGGTGATGATGCCATTGGCGGTAAGAAGTGAGTTGTATTTATCCTTGACCCCAGCAAGGAAACTTGCCAATCGTCCGTTGTCCCTTGCGTTCCGTACCTCTCCCTTCTTGGCGTTCCACTCCTGTGGGGTACAGGATATGCCTGTGGAAATGGCTGCACTTTTGCCGTCAACGGTGATGCGGCAAAGTATGTTGGCTGTTCCGTCTGCCTTCACCTTCTGTCTGTTGATGTAAGGCAAAATTGAAAATGTACTTCTGCTCATAGTTGTTGTCCTTATAATATAATAATGTAGTTGAACTGTAAAAAGAAAAGTTGAAAGCCTTGTTCATAATGCGAGAATAAAGTCCTTCTCGGTTGCAGCGATGAACTTGTCCATGTCCTCAAACAGCTTCTTTTGGGTTACTCTCGCATACCGCTGCGTCATCTTCACATCCTTGTGACCGAGCATCTTGCAGATGGTCTCCATCGGCACACCTGCCTCCAGCGTAATGAGGCTGGCGAACGAGTGTCGTCCCGAATGGTAGGAATAGGTCTTGCTCGTTTCCGCCAACTTGCAGATGGTGATGAGATCGATACGAACACGATTCGTGCTCAGCAATGGGAAAAGGGTATCTCTTGCCCCGTCCTCGTATTTCGCCACCAGCTCCAACGCTTCGGGCAGGAGTTTCACCCTGGCAAGTGTTCCGGTCTTCTTGCGGTTATAGATGAGCCATTTGTCGCCATCCTCCAACACCTTGACATTGGCTTTCGTGATGGAAACGGTGTCTATGAAGGCTGTTCCCGCATAGCAGGCGAAAAGAAACAGGTCACGGCTAACGGATAGTCTCGGCTTGTCTTCGGGCAGTTCCGCATCACGGATTTTTATGAAATCAGACATGCTGAGAGCCTTGGGTGTCGTAACCCTTGGAGTGCCAACCCGATAATGGGCGAACAGCAGGTTCTTGCACAAGCCTCGCTCAAAGGCAATGCGGCACATCTTCTTGAAGAGCGACACATAGATGGTGATGGTTCCTGATGAAAAGCCTTTCTCGTCAAGCAAGTAATGGTGAAAGTCACTGATGAAAGGCTCGGTCAGCTGTCCGAAAGCCAAATCAGTCAACCTATACTTCTCCCCGATGAACTCAGCGAGATTCTTGCGAATCTTTCTGTAAGTCCAGACACTGCTCTTCGACATATCTATGCCCTCATGGGTGCTGAGTTCACTGATATGCTCGTCCACGAAGGAGAGAAGGGTGGTCTGTGTCTTGACGCTGCCCTGCAAGGCCTCCTTGACATCCTTAGCCTCGAAGTCCGTTCTCTTTTCCACAAGCACATCGAAAGCCTTTTGGATGGAAAGCAACAACTGCTCGATGTCCTTGTTGGTCTCCACGGCTTCCTTGCTCTTGCCCTCCAATCGGCTGGCACGAGGATTCCAAAGCGATGGAGTGCAAGACAACTTGCAGGAGAACTGTGCCATAGTCCTGTTCACCGTGATGCGTCCCATGATGGGAGCTTTTCCATTCTTGTCCATTCCGCTCTTTTTTAGGTAGAGCAACACCTTGAATTTTTCGATTTTCATAACGCTTACATTTTGAGTGTGCAAATATAATCATTTTGTAAGCGTTCCTTGATACGCAAAACATTGAGAATCAGCGCAATAAAATCCGTTGATGCACAAAGTTGCCTTTCCGCATTGTTACCTGCTTTGCATAGGTAACTGTGGCTCACGATTTAGTAACTGAACTACTTCAATATTCCTCACTCGCTTGCTTTATGCCGATTTGGCAACTTTGTGCAAATCTACTCATTCCCAACTGTTTACGTTCCAACCTCTCTTATTCTCCTTTGGCTGCTTTAGAGCTTTATGTTAATATTGTTGCTTCAGTTTTTTAAATGTATAAACTCTCCACATATTTTTTCCTCTAAAGGTGGATTTTTTCTTATTTTATTTGCAGGCTCAGACTATCAAGGAGACTATTCGGGGAAAGAATGGAGAACTGCAGGGTACAGCTGTGACTACCGTTCGAGGGAATAAGTCTGTTACTGTATATAAGGACAAATATGGTAAGATTACCGGAAGATCGGAGAGTACTACAAATTCCCAGGGAAAGCCCCATACGGTATATCGTGACCAATATGGTCAAAGGACAGGAACCTCCACAACCAGCATTAAAAATCCTGGAACGTCTTCTACTACAACTACGGTCTATCGTGATAAATACGGGCAGCGTACGGGTACAAGTACCACTCGGCAAACTGGCAATTCCTCCACTACAACCTATAAGGATAAGTATGGAAGAATCCAAAAGCGAGGAAACAGTCAGAGGAAGTAGTTTTCATGAATAAGTCATCTATACAGAGCTTATCACAGTTGTTTTTCAATCCAAGTCATCAGTACCGTAACGGCGTATTGCTGCTCTTCTTCTGTCAGCAGTTTTCCGGCTGGTATATGATGCCATTTGAAGAAGCAACTACGGCAACAGCAGCCTGTGGCATGTTGGGCAATAAATACAGGATGCCCTCTCATTGGTGTTTGCTTACCGTCATTGGGAATTATGGCAGGTGCAAGGCGTTTGGCAATGAAATCCTCTGCATGTTTACGGATTGTTGCCAAGCCTTTTTCTTTAATATAATCTTTTTCCTTCTTCGAAAGACGGAATCGGCTGCGGAAAGCAGATTTGGACAGTCTTTCAAACAAATCTGCCAGATTGTACTCTTTGTTAGTAGGAGAGTACAATCTTTGACACACAGAAATATCATATTCTTTTTCTTTGTTTTCTGAGGAGATAGAGTTTTTTATATTGACATTTTTCTCTTCTTCAGGAAATAGTGAAAGTTCAACATATTTCTGTTGTTTTTTTCTTGCGTTCTTTCTCATAATTACTCTACATTTACTTCGAATTTTCATCAGTTTCATCAATGCTTCTTTTCTGCGTATTTGGTAAGAACCATACTATGATGCCGGGCAATGTGCCAGGAAGGCATTCACTTGAAAGATGAACTTGAGGCTTGTTTTATAGAATTACCATCTGTATTACCGAAAAATACAAATAGCTTTCCCGTATATTCAAGCATGCAAAAATACAAAAAATATTTGTGACAAGCAAATAATCTTAAGAAGTAATTTGGCAGATAGTGAATTCCAATGAGCCATTTGGCTTATTGATGATGACAGAAATTGATGAAAGTCAAGAAATATAGGCTTTTTTGAAAATATTCCTTCAAAAAATGTGTACGCACACAAAAAGGCATTACTTTTGCACTTGAAAAGATTGAATAACGATAATTAAAGTAAAGAAAGGGTAACAATTATGATGATTTTTGGAATGACATTAGCTGTATTGGCTATCACATTTGCTGAGATTGTAGAGATCAACAAGAAAATGAATCTTAGCAAGTAAAAAGGCTTGAAGATGAGCATCTTAGGATGCTCAGTATGAGAGCATATATATTAAGGTAACGATTAGGATAACAGATTTTAAGAGAGAAAGGAACTATATTATGATAGTATTAGGTATGATTTTAGCAGTGGTGGTTGCAGCCGTAGCAGAGCTTGGTGCAATAGCCAACAAGAAGAACTTCGCTTAATAGCGATATTCTTCATTTTAGGAGAAATAAGGTTTTCCATATATAAGAGGAAAGGCAGTTGTAGGCAGAAGATGTTTGCAGTTGCCTTTTTCTTTTTATGCCATTTGCCATCATCTCATTCTAATAAACTTGAAAAGATAATCTATATGAAAAAAATGCCATTCCCCAGTTTTTGTGTAATAGTTGTTTAATGACTAAAAGCAGACTTTAGGGAGTGCACTGACTACAGTTTTTAAATTTACGTATAGAAACAGTTATGAAAAGTAGTAAAAAGTAAAAAAATAACAGATGTTATAGTTGATTTGTAAGCAAAAATTTGTTTTTATCATCTTTTTTACTTATCTTTGCGCCCAAAGTAGTTCAAGAAGTGGAGAAAATACGCAGATAACTGGCGTAAACCGACCTAAATCAGAACTAATAGCTAAAGATATATAAAGATATATTATGTAATGCAGACAGTAAAAGAAGAATCGTATCAAGCGATATTTAGGAAGTACTACCCTCGAATGTTTTATTATGCTAAACGTATCGTAGGGGAGGATGCTGCCGATGATGTAGTTCAAGAAGCTTTTCTTGAATTGTGGAATCGTATGGATGCATTGGAGACGGATGTCCCGCAGATAGAATCATACCTCTATAAGACGATTTACTCCAGAGGATTGAATTACTTGAAGCGCTATAAGAAAGTCAATACTGCAGCCATTGAAGATATCAACGAAATGCGTATGTCGTGCTACTTCTCTTCGTTGGGAGATGGAGAACAGGACATGGAAAACATGGAGTTGAGAAGAAAAATCAATCAGGCCATAGGGGAACTTCCTGATAAATGCAGGGAAATATTCGTTTTGAGCTATCTCAAGGATATGAAAAATAGTGAGATTGCTCTGATGATGAACGTATCAGTACGTACCGTTGAAGCTCATATTTATAAGGCTTTAAAGTCTCTTAGGGCTCGTTTGGGAATATTTTTTGTATTTTTTATACCTTTTTTATAGGTTATTGAGTAAGTGTTTTCTCAACAATTATTGTTATGGTATTTAATTAGATCATTAATTTAAAAGGATATTAAGCAAGATTGTTATATGATAAATGAGGAATTAAAGGCGAGATTCTTGGCAGGTGAGTGCACGGAAGAGGAACTCATCGCATTAAGGGATATGTTGAAGAATTCTCCGGAGGAAAAACAAGAACTTTTCAAAGAAGAAAAGTTGAGCGATGAGCTCAAGGCGCAGTTCATGCCAAAGACCCAACTGATGCTTGCTGAACAGAGAATGCAGGATAAGATCAAGGAGATGAAGGATGAACAGCAGGCTGAGCATCATGCGCATATAATAGGTATGTGGCGTCGGGCTGCAGCGATTGCTGTGGTCTGCGTATTGGGTGGATTGGCCTGGTTCTATCTCCAGCACAATCCGATTTCTAATATGCAGATGCAGGTGGTGATGGCCAGTGCCGACAATGATACGACGGTTACTTTACCTGATGGAACTAAGGTTTGGCTCAACAAACTTGCTTCCATCAAATATCCGAAAGAGTTTGATGGTTCCGACCGTAAGGTAGAGATAGACGGTGAAGGTTATTTTGAGGTGACCAAAAATCCGCACAAGCCTTTCATAGTAGAGAGCGATGTGATGAGTGTTAAGGTGCTCGGTACCGTTTTCAATTTCCATGTGGATAAGGCTCATCAGCAGGCTTCCGTCAGTTTGCTCGAAGGTAAGGTGAGGGTAGAAGGAAATCATGATGAGGGTATGATCGTCTTGAAACCAGGGCAGAAGGCATGTGTGGATGCACGCTTAGGTAGCATGACGGTTTCTGAAACCGATGTCTATAAGGATGCAATGTGGCATGAGCACAAGACTTCCTTCAATAATGCAAGCGTGAATGAAATAGCCAAGATGCTGGAGAATATCTACGATGTGCAGGTGGTTGTTGATCCTACCATCGATCAGGAGAATACTTACTCCGGTGTCATCAAAGAGAAGGAGACCATCGACTCGGTTCTCGATCTCTTGCAGAACACCCTGCCTATCCACTATCACGTGAAAGGCAGTAAGGTATTTATCACGAAGTAGTGAATTAGTAAGGTTTACACCTTAATTATACTGTTATACGAGAAAAAGAGAGCACTTATTCAAAAAAATAATTTTTTGGGTAAGTGTTTTTTTGTTTTTTGCTGTTATATATTTGAAATTAATAACAACAAAAGGTAGTTATAACAACCTAAATGCTAAAAACAAGGATTATGACACATTGGTATCATTTACAAAAAACTAAAACCGCAGCTGCAGCTTTGGCTCTGATGTTGGTTTCCAGTTCCTGGACATCTGTAAAAGCCCAGATTTCGTTGAATGTTTCTCAGACCACTTTGGGAGCAGTCATCCAGAAAATCCAGAAACAGTCTAAATACCAGTTTACTTACGACGACAACTTGGCAAAGATGCAGGTGAATGCCGTTCAGGTGAAGAACGGTAAGGTAGAGGATGTTTTAAACAAGCTCTTGAAGGATAAGGGTGTATCTTATGTGATTAAGGATGGAATCATCTATCTGAAGAAAAAGGAAATTACTACAACTCCAAGCACCCAGCAACCAAGACAGAAACGTACATATAAGGGTACGCTTCTCGATGAAAACAAGGAACCTCTCATTGGCGCTGCCATCCTCGTAAAAGGCACCAATCATCGTGCTGTAACTGATATGGATGGTAATTTTACCATCGAGACCGATGAACCTGCCCCTGTCTTGCAGTTTACATATCTCGGATATAAGACGATGGATATGGCTGCAAAGGAAGGACATAACGTGAACGCACAGATGTTTCCTGACTCTCAGGCGCTGAAGGAAGTGGTGGTTACTGCCCTCGGTATCAAGCGCGAGAAGAAGATGTTGGGATATTCCGTACAGGATGTCAAGGCGGATGCTCTCAATACGACTGGCGACCCTTCTGTGACTGGTGCCCTCGACGGTAAGGTGGCTGGTCTGCAGATGAATACTTCCAGCACGGGTCTCGGCGGTTCTACCAAGATCACTATCCGTGGAAACTCTTCTCTTACTGATAATAACCAGCCTCTTTGGGTGGTAGATGGTGTTCCTTTTACCGACAACCAGAGTTCTGATGCTTCTGCTTATGGCGGATACGACCGTGGTGGCACTTCTCTGGACATCAACCCAGAGGATATCGAGTCTATCTCGGTACTCAAAGGTGCCAACGCTGCAGCCCTCTATGGTTCACGTGCAGGTAATGGTGTGATCTACGTTACAACCAAGAAGGGTAGTCATAAGCAGGGCTTCGGCATCACATACAACGGTAACTTTACTTGGAGTAAGGTGGCTGAAACAATCCCTATGCAGAAGCAGTACGGACAGGGCTCTCAGGGTGCTACGGTTTATAAGACTGATGAGGATGGCAACAAGACGCTTTCCAGCGAGTTGGCATTCGGTGCTCCGCTTGATGGCAGAATGGAACCTTCTTTTCTCGGTGAGAACATCGCTTACCGATATTATGGCGATAAGTTGAAGGATTACTTCAATACAGGTTTCTCCCAGTTCCATACCGTAGCTCTCGGAAATTCTGATGAGAAAGGTCATTTCCGTCTCTCTTTGGGTTTCAACGACAATAAGGGTCTTTTCGATGGAGAGAAATTGGATAAGCTGATAGTTGACCTTAATGCAGGTAGAACTATCAATAAGTATCTTTCTACAGATAGCAAGATTTCTGTTTCTCGCATGAAAGCCGAGAACCGTCCGATGACTGGTCTCAATGGAGAGGTAGCCCAGTTGCTTCTCATTCCTGGCAACGTGCGTTTGCAGGATCTTCAGACTTATACAACTCAGGACCAATTGCATCGCAACTGGTTCGGACCAGATATGCAGTATGCCAACCCATACTATGTTCGTCATCGCTTCCAGAATAGTGATGAGCGTTGGCGTGCCTTCGGTTACTATGGTGCTAATGTCAACGTAACCGACTGGTTGAAGTTTAATGCTAAATATGCTTTCGATTACTATCGCACACGCATCCAGGCCACAGACTTGAGTTTGGGTAACTCTGCTGTGAGCATTCCGGGCAGACACTGGAGCGAGATCGTTACCGATGATAATATGAGCCGTTCGGAGGAAAACAACTTCGAGCACAATATCTCTTTCCTCTTCTTGGGTGACAATCAGGTGACCAAGGATTTGCGCTTGGGTTACAATCTGGGCGCCAACATCATGTACCAGAAGTACGAGTTGCTGAGTGCTGCTACCAAGAATATGTTGGAGAAGGATAATTGGATTTTCAATACAGGTTATCAGTTGACCAATGCCAGTGAGAATGGCCATGAGCGCTCTATGTACTCAGCCTTCGGTTCTTTGCAGTTGGCTTTCCGTGAGTATCTCTCATTGGATCTTACAGCCCGCAACGACTGGTCATCTACCTTGCCAAAGGACAATCGTTCTTTCTTCTATCCAAGTGCAAGTGTTAGCTATATCTTCAGCGATTTCATGCGCTCTATCAACCATCCGTTACCAGCATGGATGACTTTCGCCAAGACTCGTCTGTCTTTCGCTCAGGTAGGTAAGGACCCAAATCCATACAATCTCTACAACACCCGTTCTTATACCTATGAGAATGGCATCCGTGTGCCAATTCCACAGACCGTGAAGAAGAACAACAACCTGAAACCAGAGATCAAGTCTTCCTTCGAGTGGGGTCTTGAGATGAAGTTCCTGGAGAACCGTTTGGGATTTGATTTCACCTATTATTATACCAAGACCAAGAACCAGGCTATGCTTGTAGATGCATCTGCTCCTTGGACACAGCAATGGGTGAATGCAGGTAAGATTACCAACAAGGGTATTGAGCTGATGCTTTACGGCACACCTGTCAAGACCAAGGACCTCAAGTTCGACCTCACCATGAATATTTCCAAGAATATCTCCCGTGTAGATGAACTGGCTAATGGCGTGGATCACATCTACTTCAATGGCGATGGCAACATGCCAGTCAAGGTAGGTGCGAAGGCAGGAGGTAAGTTGGGCGATATCTATGCCAATAACCTCATCAAGCGCGATGCGAATGGTCAGATGGTGATTGGCGAGAACGGTCTTCCGATGCCTGTTACCAGTAGTGATGCCGGCGGAAATCTGGAGCAGTATATCCTCGATCATCCTATCGGAAACATCGAGCCAAAACTTCTCATGTCTGTTACTCCAAGTCTGAACTATAAGGGTGTAAGTCTCACTGCGATGTTTGATATGCGATTTGGCGGCGATATCGTGAGCGTATCAGAAGGTATGGCTACTGCTGTAGGAACTTCAGAGCGTTCGGCTTATCGTGGTGAGTACAAGGAGTTGAATGGTGTGAGCGACTACTATATGGTAGTTCCTGGCGTGACAGCCGACGGACAGGTGAATACCAAGGAGGTAAGTGCACAGTCTTACTATTCCAACATCGGTTTGTACAAGTCGCAGAAGGGTTATGCAGAGATGTTTATCCACAGCGCTTCCTATATCAAGTTGAAGGAACTCGCATTGGGTTACAGCCTGCCAAAGAGCGTGCTCAAGAAGACTCCTCTTACCAATGTGAAGTTGTCATTCGTGGCACGTAATCTCTGCTTCCTGCTGAAACATACACCAGGCAATCCTGATGGAGGTTATGATACTTCTATGTTCTCACAGGCCCTTGACTTTGCCGCAGTGCCATATACCCGCACCTTCGGTTTCTCAGTCAATGTAGGCTTCTAAATACTATCAACTACATCATAAACAGTTCAAGACAATGAAAAAGACGATTATATTCAAGACGATGCTTGTGTCCATGGCATTGGTAAGTTTATCTTCCTGCTATGACATGGATGAGATGAGCAAGAATCCATACGAATTGCCTGATAACACTACTGGCGGCGGTGAAGAGCAGCCTGGTGAAGAAGACAATACCAAGTATGCCGATATCAATATCGACTATAAGGTGAGCAAGGAAGACTCCTTGGCGCTGAAGAGTGAGTTGAGCTCTGCCAACTCTGTTTTCCGCAACTTCCTCTATGAGGGATTTTTCAACGACTATCAGACTACTACCAACCTGAGTCATGACATCTATGCGGGTTTCGTGGCCAACAACCAGCCCAAGCATGCTGGCGCATCTCCTGATTATTCTTATAAAGATGGATGGAGCAATGCGCGCTGGAGACATTTCTATACCGACCGTAGCAGTGAGTATCGTACCTTGTTGCGTGCCTACAAGTTCAACGAAAATACCAAGAAGTACAAGAACTTGTTCTATGCCACACGTATCTACTATGCGTTCTTAGCACTTGCCAATACCGATACTTATGGCGATATGCCTTTCAAGGAGTATGTGCAGGCCAAGATTCCTGAGACCAACAATGTGTCTTACAACACCCAGGCTGAGGTTTACGATGCCATGTTCCGTATGTTGGAGCAGGCTGTTGACAGTATCAAGCCAACGGATGCAACCCAGATTGGTTATACCACAGACGATATTTGCTATCATGGCGACTGGAACAAGTGGCTTCGATTTGCCAACACCTTGCGCCTTCGCATGGCTTTGCGTATCTCCAATGTAGATCCTGCTCGTGCAAAGCAGGAGGCACAAAATGCTCTTAACAACGAGTATGGACTGATGCAGAGCAACGACGACAATATGCAGATCGTTCCTAAGTATGCTCCTGTAAGCCAAGGTGGTACTGATGACGGTGGTAACGAGCATCCACTGGTGATGTGTAGTGTTTGCTACAATGGTGAGAGTGTGATGTCTAAAGACTTGGAGAACTACTATCGCAACGCCAGTGAAGGTGGTGCAGAATACAAGATCAAGACAGGCCGTAATAGCTATACCACCAAGAAGATAGACCCACGTTGCTTGGTAAGCTGGTATCGTGGCAAGATGACAGCGAGCACTCTGGAGGCAGGTGAAGATAGCCAGCGTGAAGACTTCGTAGGTTGTGAGCGTGGTGCTCAGGCTCCTGTCATTGACATGGGAACCTTGAATTATTCACTCACCCGTACTGCGCCTAAGAGTCTGGGCAAGAACTTGGATCCTAACTACTTCTTCAGTCGTGAGCGTGCTTACCTCCTCTTGGGCTATGCTGAGTCTGAGTTCCTGAAGGCAGAGGCTGTTTTGCGTGGATGGGCTGGCATGGAACTTACAGGTACCGTAGAGGATTACTATAAGTCTGGTATCAAGGCATCTATGGACTACTACGGCATTGCCAATGACAAGGCACAGGCTTACATCGATGGTGAGAAGGCCCTTACGGGTAAGGTGTTCGAGGGTAGCGACAAGGAGAAGCAGCTTGAAGCAATCATCACCCAGAAGTGGATGGCTATCTTCCCTAATGGTAATGAGGGATGGGCTGAGTTCCGTCGCACCGACTATCCTGCTTTGGCAAATCAGTTGACCAACAATAGTGGAGGTGACGTGCCTATGGGTAAGAATATCAAGCGCATTCTCTATCCTTTCAGCGAGAATAACAACACTTACTTCACTTCTCATCCAGAACTCCAGCAGGTGAATACTCAGGGCACAAGACTCTGGTGGGATGTGGCTGATACCAATGACGCTGACGGCCATCGCCTGCAGCCAAACAATTTCAGATAATCATTCAGACTGTTGTCTATGAAAAGAAAATCAGTTTTGTTCATATTTGTATTCTTCACCTTGATGGCGCAAGCCGTCAGGGTGAATGTACAGAATGCGGTAGATTTCGTGCAGCCTCTCATGGGTTCCGATTCCGACCATGGACTTTCCACAGGCAATACTTATCCTGCCATCGCCATGCCTTGGGGCATGAATTTCTGGGTTCCACAGACAGGAAAGATGGGCGACGGATGGCAATATACCTATGCAGCCAAGAAGATAAGGGGTTTGAAGCAGACGCATCAACCGAGTCCCTGGATTAATGATTACGGTCAGTTTTCATTGATGCCTATTGTGGGCAAACCGGTATTTGATGAGGAGCAGCGTGCCAGCTGGTTCTCTCATAAGGCAGAGAAGGCTACACCTTATTATTATAGTGTCTATCTCGCCGACTATGATGTGACGGCAGAACTCTGTCCTACGGAACGTGCAGCCCTGATGTCCTTCACCTTTCCTCAGACCGATAGTGCTCATGTGGTAGTTGATGCTTTCGACAAGGGCAGCTTCATCAAGGTTCTCCCGAAGGAGCGAAAGGTGGTGGGCTTTTCTACCCGCAATAGTGGAGGTGTTCCTGAGAATTTCAGAAATTACTTCGTCATCGAGTTCGACCATGATTTTGAGGCTTTCGTCAATGTGAAGGATGGTCAATACCAGGGTATGGTTCAGGGCGATTATCAGGAGGCTTACCAGCAGGAAGGCAATCATGTGGGCACCATCATCTCCTTCAAGATTCGTCAGAGAGGCGAGAAGGTTGTGGCTCGTGTGGCTTCTTCCTTCATCAGTGAGTCACAGGCCTGGCAAAACCTTCAGGAATTGGGACAGGCAGATATGCAGCAGCTCTGTCAGCAGGGCAGAAACCGCTGGAATGAGGTGCTCGGCAAGATAGAAGTGGAGGATGAGGACATTGACCATCTCCGTACTTTCTATAGCTGTCTCTACCGCTCCGTTCTCTTCCCTCGTGCCTTCTATGAGAAGAATGTAGCCGGTGAGGTGGTTCACTACAGTCCTTACAACGGAACCGTACAGAAGGGCTATATGTTTACCGATACCGGTTTCTGGGATACTTTCCGCTGCCTTTTCCCACTGCTCAATCTGATGTATCCTTCTGTGAATGAGAAGATTCAGGCGGGTCTTGCCAATACCTATCTCGAGAGCGGATTCCTGCCAGAGTGGGCGAGTCCGGGGCATCGTGGATGTATGGTGGGTAATAATTCAGCTTCAGTAGTAGCCGATGCTTATCTTTCCGGTTTGCGTGGTTATGATGCAGAGACCCTTTGGCAGGCTGTGGTTCATGGAGCCAATGCCGTTCATCCTGAAGTGAATTCTACCGGACGTCATGGTTTTGAGTACTACAATAAGTTGGGCTATGTGCCTTATGATGTGAAGATCAATGAGAGTGTGGCCCGTACCTTGGAATATGCCTATGATGACTGGTGCATCTACCAGTTTGGCAAGGCGCTCGGCAAGTCGAAGAAGGAACTGAAACCTTTTGCCAAGCGAGCGATGAACTATGAGAAGGTGTTCGACAGGGAGAGTGGTCTGATGCGCGGAAGATTGCTGAATGGAAAATTCCAGTCTCCTTTCAATCCGCTCAAGTGGGGCGATGCCTTTACCGAGGGAAATGCCTGGCATTATACCTGGTCGGTATTCCACGATCCTGAAGGACTCATCCGTCTGATGGGCGGAAAGGAGAAGTTCAACCAGATGCTTGACTCGGTATTCCTTCTCCCTCCTGTTTTCGATAATAGCTATTACGGATTTACCATCCATGAAATCAGAGAGATGCAGGTGATGAACATGGGCAATTATGCACACGGCAACCAGCCTATCCAGCACGCCATCTATCTCTATGATTATAGCGGACAACCTTGGAAGTGCCAGTATTGGGTGCGACAGGTGATGGACCGCCTCTACACACCGACACCAGATGGTTATTGCGGCGATGAGGACAACGGTCAGACTTCAGCCTGGTATGTTTTCTCTGCGATGGGCTTCTATCCGGTTTGCCCGGGTTCAGGACAGTATGCATTGGGTACTCCTTACTTCAAGTCTATGAAACTCCATCTGGAGAACGGACAGCAGGTAAGCATACAGTCGGAAGGTGACGGATGCTATGTTGATGACATGCAGATGAACGGAAAGAAGTATGATCTTAATTATCTTGACCTGAATTCCCTGAGACAGGGTGCGCAGATCTCTTTCCGCCTTTCTGAAAAACCGAATTTGCAGAGAGGTATTCTGGAGTCAGATGCGCCATATTCTTTCTCAAAATTCATGAAATAGTATCATTAAAATATATCTTAAATTCAGAAAATGAGAAGAAGATTATTTCCTATATTATTATTGTTGGCTTGTGTGATAGGTGGAGACTATCCACAAGCCGCTTTTGCTCATGATAAAGCTCAGGCAACCTCCAGTCTGACCCAATTTGTCAATCCAAGAATCGGAACGGGCGGTCATGGTCATGTATTCCTCGGTGCCAACGTACCTTTCGGTTATATCCAGTTGGGACCTACTGAGCATACCCGTGGTTGGGACTGGTGTTCCGGTTATCATCAGTCAGACTCCATTCTCATCGGCTTTGGTCATCAGCACCTCAGCGGAACGGGTATCGGAGAATTAGGCGATGTTGCTTTCCTCCCCGTGACAGATGCTCATCAGAAGGAAGTGCTCTTCCATCATGCCAATGAGAATGTTCGTCCGGGCTATTATGCGGTGAAATTGCAGCAGCCGAATGTATGGGTGGAACTTACCGCTACCAAGCGTGCTGGTTTCCATCGCTATACCTTTGGGGCAGACGTGAAGAAGGCACAGTTGGTACTCGACCTTTTCCAGGGTATCGGATGGGATAAACCTACCGATTATGCGCTGGATGAGGTGAAGGAAACTGCAGTGGCTGGTCATCGCTTCTCTACAGGATGGGCGAAGGACCAGAAGAATTTCTTCGTGGCTGAGTTCTCTCAACCGGTTCAAGTACAACCGCTCGATAGTGGACGCTGGCTGGTTCAGGTGGCAGATGCCACCCGCCCTCTGATGATCAAGGTTGGTCTCTCTGCTGTCAGCATTGCCAATGCCCGACAGAATCTGCAAACAGAGATTCCTGACTGGAATTTCCATCAGGTAGTGGCGCAGGCTGACGAGGCATGGAATCGGGAATTGGCTAAGGTGAAGGTGGAAACTTCAGATTCCATTGCCCGCCGCATTTTCTATACAGCCATGTATCATTCGATGACAGCTCCATCCGTATTCTCTGATGTCA
The DNA here is from genome assembly GCF_004535825.1 of Segatella hominis. Taxonomy (GTDB): domain Bacteria; phylum Bacteroidota; class Bacteroidia; order Bacteroidales; family Bacteroidaceae; genus Prevotella; species Prevotella hominis. Next base: position 16,735 of record NZ_SGVY01000033.1, read on the forward strand.
ACGGAGAATATCGCGGTGCCGACGGTAAGGTGCATCAGGGTGATTTCACCAATTATACCACCCTTTCACTCTGGGATACTTATCGTGCAGCCCATCCGCTGATGACGCTCATTCACAAGGAAATGCTCCCAGACGTGGCAAGTACCTTTATCAATATCTATCGCCAGCAGGGTAAGCTCCCGGTATGGCATCTGATGGGCAATGAGACCGACTGCATGGTGGGCAATCCGGGCATCCCGGTGCTTGCCGACCTTGTGCTCAAAGGTTATGTGAAGGACAAGGAGGGAGCCTATGAGGCCATGAAACAGTCGGCATTGCGTGAAGACAGAGGCCTCGGTCTTCTCAAGAAATATGGTTACCTGCCTTATGACAAGGATCCGGAAATGGAGACTGTGGCTAAGGGACTGGAATATGCGCTGGCTGATGACTGCGTGGCGAAAGTGGCCCGACTCTTAGGCAAGAAGGCGGATGCGAAGTATTTCGCAGAACGTGCCCAGAGTTATCGTAAATACTTCGACCCGAAGACCGGTTTTATGCGTGGCATCGGTACCGACGGCAAGTTCCGCGAACCGTTTAATCCATTCTCAGCCGTTCATCGTCAGGATGATTATACCGAGGGAAATGCCTGGCAATACACCTGGCTCGTTCCGCATGATGTGCATGGACTGGTGAAGCTCTTCGGTAATGAACAGAAATTTGTGACCAAGCTCGACTCCCTTTTCATCGTAACGGGCAATATGGGCGATAATGCCTCTCCTGATATTTCTGGTCTCATCGGACAGTATGCCCACGGTAATGAACCGAGTCATCAGGTACTCTATATGTATAATTATGTAGGTCAGCCTTGGAAGGCAGCCCGTCTTATCCGCCAGACCATGCACGAGATGTATAAGGATGATTTCGACGGTTTGAGTGGAAACGAGGATGTGGGTCAGATGTCAGCCTGGTATATTCTCTCTGCGATGGGACTCTATCAGGTAGAACCTGCAGGCGGCAAGTATATCATCGGCAGTCCGATCATGGACAAGGCTACCATCAGCTTAGGCGACGGCAAGAACTTCTCCATTATCTGCAAGAACAACAGTCCGGAAAATATCTACGTGCAGTCTGCCAAACTCAACGGTAAAACCTATACCAAGTCGTATATCATGTACCAGGATATGATGAAGGGAGGAACCCTCGAACTCCAGATGGGCAATCAGCCATCCAAGTGGGGAACCCGTGGTGCAGATAGACCTTAAAAGAAATCACAATTTAAATCGAAACATAAATAAACCCAGACAATGAGAAAAACAATATTTGCAATAGCTCTGATGTCGGCAATGTCGGCGATGGCACAAGAGCATGCTGAGGTAGATGTTCATGCCCGCTACACTAAGGTGGTAACACCTGTCAATGGCAAGTATGAGTCCAAGCGTCCGCCTGTAGCAGAGCGTCTCTTTACTTCAGAGGCAGTGGAGAAGAAAATCAAGGAAGTACAGAAACTCCTCAAGAAGAATCCGAAACTCGCCTGGATGTTCGCCAACTGTTATCCGAACACGCTGGAAAGTACGGTGCATTATCGCCAGTTGGCTAATGGCGATGACGATACCTTCGTCTATACAGGTGATATTCCTGCCATGTGGCTCCGCGATTCAGGTGCTCAGGTTTGGCCATACGTAGCCCTTGCCAACAAGGATGAGAAATTGAAGAAGATGCTGCGTGGTGTTATCCTGCGCCAGTTGAAGTGCATCAATATCGACCGTTATGCCAATGCCTATAACGACGGACCTACCGGAGCAGGTTGGCAGAAGGATGATACCGAGATGAAGGCAGAGGTTTTCGAGCGCAAGTATGAGATAGACTCTTTCTGTTATCCTATCCGCCTCGCTTACGAGTACTGGAAGGTAACAGGCGATGACTCCATCTTTGGAGAAGACTGGATGCAGGCTATCGGAAATATCCTCAAGACCTTCCATGAGCAGCAGCGCAAGGAAACAGCCAAGGCTTACCACTTTACCCGCATGACCGATCGTGCCTTCGATACCGTGGGCTGGGATGGATTCGGAGCTCCTGTCAAGCCAGTTGGTCTCATTGCTTCCCTGTTCCGTCCTTCAGACGATGCCACGATTCTTCCGTTCCTGATTCCTTCCAATTTCATGGCGGTTTCTGCGATGAACAAGGCGGCTGAAATCCTGAAGCATGTGGCAGAGAAATCAGAGACTGAGCAGAAGAATAAGGCACTCGGGATTGCACAGGATTGTTCTGCCTTGGCAGCCGAAGTAAAGGATGCCTTGCAGAAGTATGCAGTCTATGATCATCCTAAATATGGCAAGATTTATGCGTATGAGGTAGATGGTTTCGGCAACCGCCTTCTGATGGATGATGCCAATGTTCCATCGCTTTTGGGTATGGGCTATTTGGGTGATGTTGAGATGAATGATCCGATCTATCAGAACACCCGCCGTTTCGTATGGAGCGAGGACAATCCTTGTTTCTTCCGTGGCAAGGCAGGCGAGGGTATCGGCGGTCCGCACATCGGTTATGATATGCCTTGGCCGATGTCTATCATGATGAAGTGCTTCACAGCCCAGAGTGATGATGAGATTCGCTGGTGCATGAAGACCCTCCTGAATACCGATGCAGGGATGGGATTCATCCATGAATCTTTCCATAAGGACGATGCTTCGAAATACACCCGTGCTTGGTTTGCATGGCAGAACACCCTCTTCGGAGAGTTGGTCATCAAGCTCATCAATGATGGTAAGGTAGATTTGCTCAACAGTCTCTAATCGATTTCCCAAACAGTCACTAATTGATTTTTCTAAAAAGTAACGACAATGAAAGAAATTAAAATCATAGGTTCTGCTCTTCCCAACATTCCATGGGAAGACAGACCAGAAGGAAGCAGCGTGCCGCTCTGGCGCTATTCCCAGAATCCGATTATCAAGCGTAATCAGCTACCCGACTCCAATAGTATCTTCAATAGTGCAGTAGTTAAGTTTGAGGATGGTTTTGCAGGTGTATTCAGATGTGATGACAAGAATCGCCGTATGACTCTTCATGCCGGTTTCAGCAAGGATGCCGTACATTGGGACATTGATGAGGACACCATCCATTTCGAGTGTGATGATCCTGAGGTAGGAGAGTGGGTTTATGGTTACGACCCTCGTGTGTGCAAGATAGGCGAAAAGTATTATGTCACCTGGTGCAATGGTTATCATGGACCAACGATTGGTGTGGCATGGACAGAGGATTTCAAGACCTTCCATCAGGTAGAGAATGCTTTCCTGCCATACAATCGCAATGGCGTGATGTTTCCTCGCAAGATCAATGGCAAGTTTGCCATGCTGAGTCGTCCGAGTGATACTGGTCATACTGCCTTCGGTGACATCTTCTATAGCGAGTCACCCGACTTGGAGTATTGGGGGCATCATCGTCATGTGATGGCTCCTGCAGCTTTCGAGGAGAGTGCTTGGCAATGTATGAAGATAGGTGCTGGCCCGGTGCCTATTGAGACTTCCGAGGGTTGGTTGTTGCTCTATCATGGTGTGCTCCATTCCTGTAATGGATATGTTTATGCTTTTGGTGCAGCCTTGCTCGATTTGGATGAACCGTGGAAAGTATTGGGCCGTTCAGGTCAGTATTTGATTACTCCTCAGGAGCTCTATGAGTGTGTAGGAGATGTACCTAATGTCTGCTTCCCATGCGCATCTCTCTGTGATGCAGAGACGGGTCGCATAGCTGTATATTATGGTTGTGCAGATACCGTTACCGGATTAGCCTTCGGTTATGTACCGGAAATCATCGACTTCATCCGCCGTACCAATATTATCAAGTAGAATCTTCAGAAAATATATAGATTTTTCATAATCAATATCTATTTCATAAAACAGATTTTTCAATAAGGCTATAAATTGATGTTAAGTTAAGATGTATTATTTATCTAAAAAAAGTTGTTTTTAGGTTTAGTTTAGGTTTATTAAAACCGCTATAGTTTTGCGTGAGCATAGCTATAGCGGTATTTTTTTGAATAAAAAATAAAAAAAATGCATTTTGACTAAGTAGTTTGGTTTTTATTCTTGTTATAAGTGCAGAAAATAGCTAAAAACGAGGAAAAAATCTCAAAAACGGCGAGATACTCAAAAGCAGAAAATAAATTATTAACTATACAATATTAACTTAAACCTTTAAAGTATGAGACTAAATCGACTTTTTAGCGTTGCAATGCTCTCCATTATATTTGGAGGTACAGCAAGTGCTCAACAGCCTTATGGTGGTTGCTGGCATCCGGAACACGTCAAGAACTAGTCCCCAGAAACTGACAAGAATGCCAAGTTCAACCGTTCTAAGGTGCCATTGGCAAAACGTTTCAAGGAGCCTACCTTGATGAAAGCCAATAAAAATCAGTTCTATGAGGGACAGGTATGTAATGCAACCATTCTTTTCCCTACATGTAGTTCTTGCCCATCTCAGGGCGCTAACAACTTCTTGGGATACCAGCCAACTTACTGGCAGTATATGGATAAACTCGTTTATTGGGCAGGTTCTGCCAGCGAGGGTATTATTATTCCTCCACCAGCACCATCTACAGATGCAGCTCACCAGAGTGGTGTGAAATCTCTCGGTCAGATATTCTTCCCTCCTTATGCTTTCGGAGGAAACCAGGCTTGGGTTCGTGAAATGCTTACCAAGGAGAATGGCTCTTACATCTTTGCCAAGAAATTGTATGAAATCGCTAAGTATATGGGCTTCGATGGTTGGTTTATCAACCAGGAGTCTGGTGGCTCTACTCTCTCAGAATGGGCTGGTTTCATCAAAGAGTTTAATGCACTCGCTGATGCAGACGGCAATAGCCACATGGAAATCCAGTGGTACAATGCATCTGGTTCACCAAGTCCAACCATTCTGAAGTCACATAAGAATACTTCTCAGTTCTTGGAGTATGGAGCTAATGGCGATTATCGTAGTCAGGCAAGCCAGCTGGGCTGTACAGAGGAAGAGACTTTCTCTAAGATCTATGCAGGTATCCAGGTGGTAAGTAGTGGTCATACCGGATTCGGTTATTACCTCAACAGATCTATGCCAACGACCGGCCACGTAGGTTCTATTGACTTGTTCTGCCCAGAGGAGCGTATCTGGAAGGATAATGTAAAGAACCTTCTTGGTAGTGATGATACAGGTCCAAGCGCATATGCTGCTATTCAGAAAACCTTTAAAAATGAAGAGCAGATGTGGGTAAATCAGGAAGGTGACCCAACAGTCACATCTACCACATCTTGGCCAGGAATTTCCAACCGCGTATTGGAGCGTTCTACTATCACTAATATGCCTTTCGTCAGCTCATTCTGCGTAGGTGTGGGTAAGCACCGCTTTGTAGAGGGTATCAAGAATGGTACACAAGACTGGTATCATAGTGGTGTACAGAGCATCATGCCAACATGGCGCTGGTGGATAGAGAACAAGGGCAACCTGACAGCTTCTATCAACTGGGATGATGCTTACAACTATGGTTCAAGCATCGAGGTGAGCGGTAGCTTGACAACAGGTGATCACCTCATGCGTCTCTACAAGACGATGATTCCTGTAACATCAGGTGGAACTCTCCGTATTGTTTACAAGACCACTACTCCTGGTAGTGTAGAGATGAAGTTGGCTACAGAGAGTTCTGTCAACCCAGATGTAACTCTGACCGATGCTACAGTAACAGAGAAGAACGGCTGGACCATCGCAGACTACGACTTGACATCACTCAATGGCAAGACCATCTATATGATTGCTCTCAACATGAAGGGTGAGACAGAGGTTCCTTATTATGAGTTGAAACTCGGTGAGCTCGCAGTATTGCCAGCAGGTTATGCTCCTGCATCTGTCGCAGTAGAGAATCTTGCATCAACCACAACTCTCGGTGCAGAAAAGAACGATGTGCGTCTGACATGGGACTATACCTATAACGATGATTTCGATCACTTCGATATCTATAAGAAGCATGAAGATGGCGAGCGCATCTTGGTAGGTCAGACTCGTGGCGAGGCTTTCTATGTTCCTACATTCGTTCGTAATGGCGTAGATAATTTCCTCGAGATGGAAGTAGTTCCAGTGATGAAGGATATGAAGCAGCAGCCTGCTAAGAGCATCAAGCTTGACTATCCTAAGGGTACTGCTCCTGTAGTTACCTTCTCTTTGGGTAAGAGTTACCTCGAAGTTGGTGAAACTACATCTATCACAGCCAAGGGTACAGGTAAACCTACTGCTTGGGAGTGGATTTTGCCAGAGGGCTTGGACTTCAAGCCAGGTACTCCTACTAATGAGGAGACTATCCAGGTAGTGGCTAAGAAGCCAGGTAAGATGAATGTTACTGTAAAGGTTACTAACGTTGTTGGTACTTCTACTACTACAAAGCAAGTTATCGACGTTATTGCTAAAGAAGACGCTGCTACTGTTTACAACGTAGTAAAAGACAAGAAGGTGGTTAGCTACTCTAACTCTACCAACTATAAAGAGACACCTTGGAAGATTATCGATGGCGTAACTTATCCAACCGAAACCAGTGATAAGTGGTGTACATTGCAGAGCGAACGTTGGGCTATCTTCGATTGCCAGAGCGCATATCGTATCTATGGTTTCCGTATCTATGATGGTAACTATGGTCCTGAGAGTGGTGTTGAACAGATCAACAACTATAAGATTCAGTTGTCTAACGACGGTGAGACCTGGACAACAGTGGTTGATGCTGAAAATCGTGTAAGCGAGAGCGTCAAGACCGACTACATTCCTCCTTACAAGGCACGTTACGTGAAGTTGATTCCTGAGGCTAACGGTACTCTCCGTATTTGGGAGTTTGAAGTATATGGTTCTGAGGACAACAATATGTCTATTTCGGTTCCTTCTTCTGAGATGAAGATGAACGCTGGTGAGACACAGAACATCGTTGTAACTTACGACTTGAATGGTGATCCAAGAGATCCTAAATTCTCTTGCCGCGTGAAGTCTTCTGCTGGTTTGAAGGTGGGTACTATCACAGAAGATCAGGCTAACTGCACATTCACTATCCCTGTAACAGCAGGTATGAAGATGGGTGTTGAGAAAGTTACTATCACTGTTGACAATGGTGGTACATATAAGGAGCGTGTTGTGAATATTAGCATCGACTCTAATACACAGCCTAATGTCTTGACAGGTGCTACTGCTGAGGTTCGTCACTATCAGGGTGATGGTGGATTCGGTGTTGCATTCGACAAGTTCGATATCCCTGGCTTGACAGATGGTGACAAGGCTGCTGAGGCTCTTGGAGCAATCGAGACACCTTCTACTCATAAAGATGACGCATGGGCTATCTTTACTGCACCAGAGGGCAAGTCTTGGAATCTCTCTAAGGTTGCTATCCACATCCCTAACAACAACAAGGGTACAAATGATAACGATGAAGCAGGTATCGTCAACAAGGAGATTAGCATCGCTGTAGGTAACGATATCAATAACTTGAAGCGCGTGAAGACATTCTCTGACCTGGGTGAGGTTTCTGAGTTGGAGTACATCTTGCCAGACTTCGAGGAGACTAAGTATATCGCAGTGATCTGTAACTTGAATCCATACTTCTATCCTTCTTTGGCTGAGGTTGAGGCTTATGAGCAGTTTGCTGCTGCTATGCCAGCTGTAGCTCCAGTAGCAGTGACAGGTTGGAATGTGGATGTTATCGCAGAGGGTAAGCCTTCTAAGAGTTTCAGTGATGATATTCTTGACAACCAGGGTTGGGTATTCTACACTGATGGTGTTCAAAAGGAAGGTGCACTTTGTGGCAGCGATGGTATCGTGACAACAGCGAAGGGAACTCAGTTCCAGATGGCAGACTTCAGTCAGAAGAATGCTCTCACTCTCAGATCTTACTACTCAACTGGTAATCTGAACTTCGTGACTCCAGAGAAGTGTGAGGAACTTTACTTCCTCGTTGTTTCAACCAATGGTTCTGGTAGTCTTGTGGCTTGTCCATATTACACAGACGGAACTCATGGTTATAATGATCGTTTCACTCCTCAGGATTGGTTTGCTGAAACTCCATCGGGTAGCGAAGCTGTATATGGTTTGGGTCGTATTATCACAAAACAGAGCCTTCCATATTACAAAGACGATATCGATACAGGCAAGATTCGTCTCTATGAGTACAGTGTAAAGGTTGATAAGTCTAAGGAAGTGAAGTATGTTGAGTTCACGAAAGGCTATGGTGGTGCAGGTATTATCACTGTCTTGGGTATTTCAAGAAAGGGTACTGGCGGTGTAGCTACTGGCATTGAGAATATCGAGAACCGTCCTGCAGTAAATGCAGCAGAAGGCATCTACACAATCAATGGTGTGAAGATCAACAGCTTGCAGAAGGGCATCAACATCATCAAGATGGCTGATGGTACTACAAGAAAGGTTGTTATCAAGTAAATGAGTATTGCTAAGTAATCAATACAGAAGCAATCAATACAAACAATAAAGGGGTAGGATTCACGTCCTACCCCTATTTAATATGAAGCATCATGAAGGCTTTATTTCATGATGATTTTGCTGCATACCGACAGTATTTTATAAACATCGCTGGCAGCCTTATTTTATTTACGACAATTTTAATCTCAGCGAATTGAGCACTACGCTTACGCTGGAGAAGGCCATCAGGGCACTTGCCCACATTGGGGTTATCTGGAAATCAATGCCGAAGATGTGGAGTGCTCCGGCTGCCAACGGGATGCAGATGATGTTGTAGATGAATGCCCAGAAGAGGTTCTGCCAAATCATGTGAACCGTCTTCTGACTCAGTTTTACGGCTTCCGGAAGCGCCAGCAGGTCGTCGCTCATCAGCGTAATCTGCGCCACATCCATCGCCACATCCGTTCCCTTTCCTATCGCCATGCTCACGTTGGCAAGGGCCAGAGCCTGGGTGTCGTTGATTCCGTCGCCCACCATTGCTACCTGCTTGCCTTCGTCCTGAAGTTTCTTTACCAATGCCTGCTTGTCGCCAGGCAGCACCTTGCTCTGGTAATGCTTGATGCCGGCTTTCTCAGCCCAATAATGAGCCGCTTCCTCCTTATCGCCACTCATCATATAGACCTCTATTCCCCTTTCCTGCAACTGCTTCATCGCTTCCTGGGCATGAGGCTTGAGGGTCTCTCTTGTCTCTAAGTCCAAATCCTCCTGCTTGGTGAAATCGATGTTCTGATTAGGAATGGTGAGGGTGCCGGTCTTGTCGATGACGAGGGCGTTGATCTTGTGGAGATTCTCCAGCGCCGACGCGTCCTTGATGAGAATCTGCTTCTGCGCCGCCTTGCCGATGCCTACCATCAGGGCGGTAGGAGTAGCTAAGCCCATGGCGCAAGGACAGGCGATGACCAATACGGCTACGGCTGAAAGGATGGCCTGCGGAAGAGCAGCGTTGCCGCCTATCAGCCACCATATTAAAAAGGTGATGAGGGCGATGGCTGCCACGGCTGGAACGAAAATCAGAGCCGCCTTATCCACGATGCGCTGCACGGGTGCCTTGCTGCCCTGTGCCTCCTGAACCATTCGGATGATGTGCGCCAGGGCGGTGTTCTCGCCAATCTGCTTGGCTCTCATGCGGAGCTTTCCCTGACTCGGAATGGTGCCAGCCAGCACGTTGTCGCCTGCCTTTTTCATCGCCGGAGTCGGTTCGCCGCTGATCATCGCTTCATCTACATAGGCAGCATCGGGAGTCATGAAACTCTCTGCCTGGGTAACCATGCCATCCACCGGAATCTTCTCGCCGGCTCTTACCTCTATCATGTCGCCTATCTGAATGGTGGAAATCGGCACTTCCTCCATCTTGTAGTCGTTGGTGCCTTCTATCTTCTCGTAAGTCACCAGTCGGGCGGTTTTCGGCTGCATTCCCATCAACTGTCGGATGCTGCTCGCCGTACTGTCCTTCGCCTTTTCTTCCAGGCATCTGCCGGTCAGCACGAAGGTGATGATCATCACGGAAGCATCAAAATAAGTGTGCCATTCTATGCCTCTCGCTCCCCATACCATTTCTCCGAAGAAGGTGTTGAAGGTGCTGAAGAGGAAGGCGATGAGGGTGCTGAGTGCTACGAGCGAATCCATGTTTGCCGTATGATGCAGGAGCTGCTTCCAGGCGGAAACATAAAACTGTTTGCCGCAGTAGAGCAGGTTGGCGAGTGCCAGGAGCAGACAGATCTGGTTGGCGAAGGAACTTGTATGGGAAATCCAGCCCATGGAGAAACACATGGTCAGGATGGCGAAGAGCCAGGAAGCCAGGGTTCGGCGGCGCAGGAGGGTGAACTCACGGCGGTTGATTTCCTCCACGCTTCTGTCGTTTTCGATAACGAGGTCGTAGCCGGCGTTGCTGATTTCCCGTTTCATATCTTCCAGAGAGATAATGTCGGGGTCATAATCTACCAGGGCAGTTCGGCTCGCCAGGGAAACCGAGGCGGAGTTGATGCCTTCGAGCGACTGCAGCTTCTTTTCTACATTGGCAGAGCATACGCTGCAAGCCATGCCTATTACAGGAATTGTTTTCTTCATTTTTTGTTCTATTTTAAATCCTATTCTTATTTCTTGCATTTTAAAGTGGGCTCAGTGTTCTAATTCAGTGCTCTAATTCAGTGCTCTAATAATGCAATTAAACATTTAATGTAATTGTTGTAGAAAATACTTCACCCATTTTTCGTATGTTCCAGATACTTCAACAGAAGCAATGTTGGTGAAGTATTTGAAAGAACTGCTCATCAGATTTTTTGAAAGCGAGAGCACAGGTTGTTGGATGACATTCCTATCCATCAAAAAGAGCAGGGTTAGCAACCTGCCTATTCTTCCATTTCCATCGATGAATGGATGAATCATTTCAAATTGATAATGAATGAGCGCCGCCATGATGAGGGCGTCAGTCTGTTCTTCGTAATGGATATAGTTTTCTAAGTCGGCAATAGACTTTGCCATATCCTCATAGACAGGTGGAATGAAGGGAGCAGTTGCCAGTGTGTCATCTTTTGTTCCAAGCCAGATAGGTGAGGTGCGCATCTCACCAGGGTATTTCCTTTCATTGTGCTCACCTTGCATCATTACCCAGTGTACATCCTTGAGCAATCGGCTGCTAATAGGCAGTTTCTGCATGCGTTCTACGGCAAATCTTGTGGCTTGAAGAAGGTTTTGTTCATCTAATTTGCGTTTCTTGTCTTCCTTATCTTCCTTATCATCTGTTTCAAAGAAAGCTAAGGCTAAAGACTTCTTTTCGCCATATACCAGATTCATGGAATTCTCAACTTCTTCCTTCTGCAATGCATCCATATCAGAGAGGTTGCGATTCTTCAATCTTTCATGTGCTTGAGCAAGCAGTGTTTGCATTTCTTCATCCATTTCCAGGTGAATATCCTGCAAAGGGGTTGGGACGAAAGAGCGGTATGCTCTCTCGTCCCTTCCTATAGTTCTGTAATGTCCTTGTCTATCCATTTGAATTCAATTCTTTGAGCGACTGGGCTATATCGCCAGCAATGCCCACACTCTTTTCTGCTATCTCCTGTGGAATATTGAGCTCTTGAGGCATGTTGAGCGTGATATATTTAGCATTCGGCTCACGATAAGCCAGCTGCATGATAGGTAGCTTGATGAGTCGGTTGCGCGAACCAATACCCAACTCTAAGATAACGAGTTTTTTGCCAGAATATTTTGTAAGAAAGTGATGAAAGAGTGTTTTTTTCTTGGGGTCTGGCGCTGCAAAAAGGTCGGTCATGACACCTTCTATCTCGAAGATGCGTTTTTCATCAAACCCTGATTTCTCCAGATGCAAGTCGCCATTGCTGGTAAGGATGAAGTAATCCTTCTGGCCAATCACTTTCATGAGGTCATGCATTACCTGTGAAGGTTGGTAATCGTCTACCCAAAACTTCACCAATCGTCTGTGGAACTCTAAGCGTGCTTCAGCAGTAGGATATTGAAAGTAAAGACCTTCCACAACATTTCTGAAACCATATTGCTGTTGCATGTCGCCAAACTGCCTTCGAAACATCTCGTTGTTGGCAAAGATATGATAGCCCTCGGCGATAGAGAGTCCGTTGCTGGCTCCTATGAGAATGGCATCTGCTTGGGCAATCCATTCTTGGGCAAGAGTGATATTTGCATTCATATTTAATATATCCTTCCTGGTTCGAAACTTGTATCTGATACGATATGATCTGCCGGTTTGCCCAACAGTTTCTTTAATGTCACAGCGATATCTTCCTTAATGGCAATACTCTTTTTGGCAATCTCCCTTGGAACATAAGCATCCTTTGGATTGATTACAGCATAAGTGGCATTGGGCCAGCGATATACCATGTTCATAAATGGCTCCTTGATAAACATTGGAGTCATCATACCCACACCAAGTTCAAGGAAAAGCACTTTCTTGTTCATGTTCTCCTTGAGGAAATTCAGATAGCGTTGCATTTCTTTTCGGTAATAGCTACCCTCCAGAAACTCACGACTGCGCCACCATGGAACCATCTCCGTACCGCAATGTGGACAACGGGGAATCAGGTCGTCGGGCAGTCTGTCACCTTCTATCTTGTCCAGCAACTCATACACCTTTTCCTTGTTGGGATAGATCTCGTCTGTACAAGTATGTTTACACTGCCAGTAGCGGAAATCTCCCTGAATGCGAGTAATCTTCTCGGCAGGGAAGGTGCGGAAAAACTGCGCATCCTGATTGGTGGTGGCAATATAATAGTTCTTGCCTTTGAGTAGTTTAGCCAGATCCTCGTATGGCTCACCCGTATGACACTCATACAAGTATTTGTACTCGCGGAGCAATGCTGCCCATAGCTCCCCTTTTTTGATTTGCGGATGATAAAACAGTGGGAAAAAACCATCAGCATGATATTTCTCGCCCAACTGTCCGGCTATCTGTTTGAATGTGGCATCGCTCATATAATAGAAGCGGAAACCTGCCGCTGCCGATAATCCAGAGGCACCACCCACGATGATGGCTTCTGCCTCCTGAATATTCTTTTTCAGTATTTCTATCAGTGTCATAGTTTCAATACTTGTCCGTCTTCTGGTATCATCAGGCGTTTTTTATCCACCTTTTCGTATTCAGCCTGATTACGGAGAATAGCCCTTGTTGTCTGTCCATGATCTATGGCATCCATATGAACCGCAATAAAACGAATCTGAGGATCGCAGTCCTTCAGCATTTGCATAGCTTCCATTTCATTCATCGTGATATCTCCATCTGTCTTTGATTGTGGAAGGAAAATGTTTCCACCAGTATTGATTACTATATAATCTGGCTTATAGGTTGATACTGCTATCTGGGTCTTCTCATCCCAAATGCAATCGCCCATAATGTAAATGGTTGGCTGTTTCTTGGCTTTGAGAATGTAACCAGAACTTGGTCCCATTTGCTCACCAAGTTGTCCACGTCCATGATTACCTCTGATGCGGATAATGGTGATTCCTTCATACTCAATGCAGTCTGCAATGCCCACTGCACGAGAAAAACCGTCTTTCTCCTTAACCTGCTCTACATCTTCAGTCTGTACGAACCAAGGCATATCCTTGCGAATCAGCTTGGCTGCAGTTTCATCATAATGGTCAGGATGGTTGTGAGTCAAGAGTGTGAAATCCAGTCCATCAAGCACTTCTTCCACGGGCATCGTCAAGTTTACTCGGGGATTTGGATTTACGCCAAGAGCCGACACGGAAGAGCCTTTGGCACCAAGCAATGGATCAACAAGAATTTGCTTACCTGCATATTCCATCTTCAACGTAGCGTTGCGAATGAGGCGGATGTAGTTCTTTGCATTCAACTGAGTAAAAGCAGACATTGAAGTCTGCATTAAAATCATTTTCTTCATACTTATGTGATTTTTATTTTCATTAAATATTTACCTTCATTATTTCGACTGCAAAAGTATGAGAAAATGCTGATTTATCAGATACCAGAAAACCGCTAAAAACTACCAAAATGATAAATCATTCTCATTCATACACACCATTTTTATAGTCCTCTTGGAATTCTCTGCATGTCTTGCCCGTCTGCTGCTTGAAAAAACGCATCAGGTGGGGTGGTTCGGAGAAACTGAAAGCGTAGGCTATCTCACTTATAGACTTGCTGGTGAACAGAAGCTCGTTTTTGATTTCTGCCAGCAGTCGCTGTTTCAGCAAATAGGTAGCCGACACTCCATACTGCGCCATCACGCTATGGTTCAGGGTGATGCGGCTAATCTTGAGCAGTGAGGCGTAGTCCTGCACACGTTGCAACTTCCAGATGTGGGTTTCCATCAATTCCACAAACTGAAAGGCATAATAATTCTTAGGAGCAGCTAGAGGCAATTGATGTTCAAGGGTGTAATGGCGATTCATGATTGCCAGCAGATAGTAGAGTACGCTGACGATGATGTTGTAGCTGTCGGATTGAGGCTGCCGAAGCTCTGCCCGTATTTTCTTGAGCAGCCGCTGATATTCTTCGCATTTATTTTCTGAACACATCAAATAGGGCGGTGTTTCGGTCTGCTGGCAGTATTGCAGTCGATAGACAAAGAATTTGTCGGCAATGAAGGTTCGCATAAAATCTTCACGGAATATCAAAAACTCGTAGTCGAGAGCCGCCTCATCAATGTGCCATTCCTGCTGCTGGTGTGGCTTCACAATGAGCACCATGCCGTCTTTCAGGTTTATCTTCCTGTAGTCTATCAGCACGTAGCCATTAGCTTTCTTGATGAAAAATATTTCGAAGAAGTCGGTCTTGAACACTTCATGCTCCGTAAGCACCCAAGGGCACTCTCCGCCATAAGCTGTGTTGATGTAGAAATCTACGCCGCAATCCGTCTTATTGAATGGCACTTCTACCAGACGCTGTCTTTGCTTTGCCATAATCTTAATCTTTAATCTGAAGTTTCGCAAGTGAATAAATATCTACTTGCCTGTTTATAAATATACATTATGTGGCGTATGGGCAACAGAAAATGATAGCCCATATCTTGTCCGTTACGGATAAGCAGAAGCATTGATATCTGCTCTCCAGCCTGCAAAATTACAAATTAATTATGACCACCGCAAGATTTATGGAAGAAATAACCCGATGGATAGATGAAAATCATTATAATAGGGTAGATGAAAAATGCGATGATTCAGGTAAGGGCACAAAAAAAGGCAGGTTTCAAATTGCTTTGGAATCTGCCCTCAATCATTTATGCGAAATTATTATTTGACTTCAATATTCTTGGTAGCCTTTGTCTCCTCCTTAGGAGTAAGCTTTGGAATCTGAACCTCAAGAACACCATCAGCTACCTTTGCTGAAATCTTCTCACGGTCGGCATCCTCAGGGAGTGTGTAGGCCTGCTGGTAGTTGCTGTAAGAGAACTCACGGCGCAGATAGTGCTCGTGCTTATCTTCATTCTTGTGCTCCATCTTGTTCTCGATGGCGATGTTCAGATTACCATCATTGTCGATGTTTACACGAACCCACTCCTTCTTCAAGCCAGGAGCTGCAACCTCCATGATGTAATCTTTATCTGTCTCCTTGATATTAGTGGCAGGAGCTGTAGCATTCATACGTGGTGTTGCTTCTGTATCAAAGAATACATCATCAAAGATGTTACTCAACCAATCTGAATTATTATTTCTACGTGCTAACAACATAATTAAAACCTCCAATTTTTATTTTACTCGTCCTCTCGGTTCCTTGCGGCTCCGTCGGGATTTCTGTTTGTTATTTATTATTTATTATTATTGATAATGTTATTTTTATCTTTTCTTTTCGATTGCCTTTGCCTCAAGACTCCGTCGTTCTTTCGAACTTCTTCATCTTTTAGCTTCAGCTTTCACTCTCATGTTGAGCAACTTGCGTGCCAGCGGCTGATATATGACAAAGTTGACATAATAAGCTAAATAATTTAAACTTTGCTGCCAATTTGTGCGGTGGTTTCAAAAAAAGATGTAACTTTGTCACCGAGATTAAAAACAATCACAAGAACAAAGATTATAACATTTAAGAAAAATGAAGAATTCTTCGGCTTATTCCTTGAGTTTCTCTTTATCTAATAAAGGTAATAGGGAAGGAACGGAAGTTGCGCAGGTTTACATCCGTAGAATGGATGATGCTGAGGGACCGATCAAGACCTTGAAAGCCTTCAAGCGCATTGTTTTGAAAGCGGGCGAGAAGCAACAGGTACCTTAGGATGAGTTGGTTATTGTAATTGCAATCTTAATCTTTCCTAATTATTCACGCTAACCCATATTATAATGAAGTATTTTTCATATATTTGCACATTATAATTAAGTATATAAGTATGTCTAAGAGTACAATGGCAAACAAACTTCCCAGGAAGTTGTTGCAAAAAATGGCTATCGTTGGCGAGCAAATCAAGTTGGCTAGGCTACGTCGAAACCTAAGCATGGCACAGGTGGCTGAAAGGGCTACATGCTCGGAGGTAACTTTATGCAAGGTGGAAAAGGGGATGCCGACAGTGTCAATAGGCATCTACCTGCGAGTGTTGTATGCACTACAGTTGGACGATGACATTCTGCTGCTTGCCAAGGATGACAAACTCGGCAGGTCCTTGCAAGACTTGGGGTTGAAAAATCGTCAAAGGGCAACTAAAAAAGAATAAGGAATGGAGAAACTGTTCGTTTTTGGAGATTTCAACTGGCTGCAGGAGCCAGAGTTTATAGGGGAACTATGTTACGAAAAGTTACGTGGTTCGGATAGTTATGCCTTCAAGTTTGACAACGATTGGCTCAACCTTCATGCAGGAATCAAACTCTCGGAAGACATCAACAACTATCCCGGCATGCAATACACCTTGCCTGGCAATGATATTTTTGGATGTTTTGCCGACGCTTTGCCTGATAGATGGGGAAGGACTCTCCTCAAGAGGAGGGAGCAGTTGCAAGCAGAGGAAGAGCAAAGGGCTCCACGTAACCTGTCTTCTTTCGATTACTTGGTGGGTATTGATGATTTCTCCCGAATGGGTGGTTTCAGGTTTAAGAAAGAAAAGGATGGGGGGTTCATCAATGTTTCTCCTTCTCTAAAAATTCCACCATTGACGGAAATACGAGAGCTTATTTATGCCAGTCAAGAGATAGAAAAATGTGAGGAGGAAGATGTCATGCCTGAAAAGAAGTGGATTGCCCAGCTGATACAGCCAGGAACATCACTTGGTGGCGCAAGACCGAAGGCAGGCGTATTGGATGAGGAAGGCAGGCTCTGCATCGCCAAATTCCCATCTCGGAATGACGATTATGATGCAGGATTATGGGAGCATTTCTCTCATCTGCTGGCCCTACAAGCTGGTATCCATGTGGCAGAGACTCGTTTGTGGGGAGGATTGGGTAAGTATCATACCCTCTTATCCAAGCGTTTTGACAGAACGGATGAAGGCCGGAGAATCCATTTTGCCTCCTGTATGTCTTTGCTGGGACTTAAAGATGGAGACAACGCACAAGGTGGTTACGGTTATCTGGATATTGTGGATTTCATTCTACAAGGATGCTGTGATGTAGAGACGAATTTACGGGAGCTCTATCGTAGGGTCGCCTTCAATATTTGCATAGGTAACTCAGACGATCATTTCCGCAACCATGGATTCTTGTTGACACCCAAAGGATGGACGCTCTCCCCGGCCTACGACATGAATCCAACCAACAATTTATACCAAAGCTTGCTTATCAATGCCGTTTCCAATAAGGCGGACATTCAAGTGCTGTTGGAGTCATGTGAGGATTATATGATTAATCGAAAGGTGGCTCAGGGCATCATCAAGGATGTACAAACTGCCGTGAGCAATTGGGAAGCTCTTGCCAAGCAATTGCAAATTCCACAAAGAGAGCAAGCAATGTTTAAGGATAGGTTCAAGTTTAACCTAAATTATAATGAAAGTATTTGAATATTTACTTCATTATAATTTGGGTTATACTGTTCGAATTAAGAGAAAAGAGCTCACTTTAAAAAGGGGCATATTTTGAATCCAGCATGACCAGTGTGGTCATGCTGAGTGAAACATAGCAATTGGCTCCGCTGGTGAATATCTTTCGAGAAATTGCCATGAAATATAAACATTTTAAACAGGCCTTACTTTTTAAAGTGGGCTCATACTTCCAGATTCGGGAAATAAAACGAGAGCATCCAGCTTAAGAAAAGCCTCCCATTTTTGGCAGTAAAGTATAAATATTTTAAACTTTACTGCCAATTTCCTTCTTTTATTCTTCTTCAATCCTTCTTTAATCCTTCTTTATCTTCTTTGATAATCCAGTCTCCGATGGTTCGCTGGTTGCTGTCATAGTTGACACCTACTTTTACCAGTCGTTTGCCGTTGGCTGAATAAGGAATCAGGTATCCCTTTTCTTCTATCTGCCTGATGGCTTCTTCTGCCGAACCATCATACTTCAGTTCGAAGACATAGGTGGTGTCTGGCAGTTGGAGCACAGCATCGGCTCTGCCTATGGCACTATCTTCTTCTACCTTGATAAGGGCGCCCATCAGATTGAAAATCAGATAGAAAACCGTCTGAAAATCTCTTTCGTTCTTATTCGACAGGCGGTTGGAAATGCTGGAGAGATAAGCCTTCAGGCGAACCATGGCACCCTCAAGATCATTTTCGTAAAGCATTTCTACAAATTCATTCACCAGTCCGTTGTTGTCGATGGATAAGGGTGACAGATAGTTGGGAGCCAGACTCTTGAGCATTCCGATCTTGACTTCCTGGTTTGGGTAGCCCAACCTGTAACTCTTGGTGATGGGACTGTATTTCTTGATGGTAAGATAACCGCTCTGATAGAGCAATGGCAGGGCTGAGGTTACCTGCTCAGGCGACACATCGAAGTCGTCAACACTAGCTCCCTTTCTCTCAATCTCCATCACGTTGACATGGTGTTTCTGCAGGGTTTTGATCAGATAGGTTGGTGTTCCCGATCCAAACCAGTAGGAATCTATCTTCTGACTGTTCATTGCCCTGATCAGACTGAACGGATTGAATACATCTTCTGCATGTTCGCTGAAATGGTAGCCATCGTAATACTGTCGTAATTCTTCCAGGCATTGTTCGTATGTCAGGCCGAGCGCTCTTCCCAATCCTTCCACATCTGGTTTCATTGCGGTGGTAAGTTCTGTCTTACTGATGCCACAGATGGCAGAATATTGGTCGAGCATGCTGATGTTGTCGAGGTTGTTGAGTTCGCTGAAGATGCTGAGCTGTGAGAATTTGGTAATGCCTGTGATGAACGTAAATTCCAGATAGGGGTCGAGTTTCTTCAGCGGACTGTAGAAATTCTGCATGATGAGCCTTAGCTGCTTCAGATTATCTTTTTCGTGAACTACATCAAGCAAAGGGGCGTCGTATTCATCGATGGTGACAACCGCTTTTTTGCCAGTCTGCTGATAAGCCCGCTTAATAATACCTTCCAGTCTTTCATTAGGGTGAATCTCGCCTTCCCCCTTACCATAAAGTTCTTCGTAAGGTAAAAGTTCTAGATTAAGATAATTCTTCAAGGCATCAGCATCAAAATGCTTGGCGCCGCTCATATCGAAATGGAGCACAGGATGCTTCACCCATTCTTTCTCATAGTCGGCGATGGCTAATCCTTCGAAAAGTTCCTTCTTGCCCTCGAAATAAGCCTGGAGCGTAGAGGCAAAAAGCGACTTGCCGAATCGCCTAGGACGACTCAGAAAAATATATTTCATACCTTTTTCTCTAAAATCCACAATGTATTTAGTCTTATCTATATAGAGATAATTTTTCGTGCGGATTTCTTCAAAAGTCTGTATTCCTACAGGATATTTATTTACGATTTCTGCCATATTCTCACTTGATTTTACGTTTCACGCTGCTAAGTTACAAATATTTTTTGGAATATAGGCAGCGATTAAGTTTTTTTTTGCGTGGTATTTCGTATAAGCGGAATTGTTTTTGAATGTTTTTCCCAAAAAGGTTTGTGATTTCAGGAATAATGGCTAATTTTGCGGGCGGGAAAGCGTCATTCCTCATAGGTGATGCTTTAGGGAATGATAAAATAAATAGGATATGAATAAGATATTTGATAGTATCAGACAGATGGATAAGGCTGGACAAGAATATTGGTCGGCTAGGGAATTGGCGTCTGTTATTGGTTATGCAGATTATCGTAATTTTAGCAAAATCATAGATAAGGCTAAGGTCTTATGTGTACAAAACAATAAGAATGTAGAAGACCATTTCGTTGAAGTCAACGAAATGGTTACTATTGGTAGTGAGGCAAAGAGAAAGCTGAAGTCCTACCATCTTTCCCGTTATGCTTGCCTTCTTATTTCTATGTCGCTCAGTTCCAAGAAAGAGAATGCATTGCCTGCATTAGAGTATTTTTCTGGTAAGCAGAATTTATCTTCTTCATTACAAAATGCTGATACTTATACCAATACGGATATTGTGTTCTTCTCTGATTCGGAAGGAAAACTGAGAGTGGAATTAGTCTTTGATGGAGATACGGTTTGGACGACACAGAAGAGAATTGCAGAAATCTTTCAAGTAGATGTGCGAACAGTGAGCTATCACATCAATGAAATCTTGAACAGCGGAGAACTCAATAAATATTCAGTTATCCAAAAATCTTGGATAACTGCGGATGATGGGAAGAAATACGAAATGAATGTATATAATCTGGATATGATTATTGCGGTGGGCTATCGTGTGAACAGTTACAAGGCAACTCGTTTTCGTCAATGGGCAACCAATACCTTGAGCGAATTTATCCGAAACGGTTACGTGTTAGATGATGAGCGTTTTAAGCAAGGTGGAAAGCAGGTTCAGGTGAAGTTTGACCAGTTGCTGGAACGTATTCAGGAGATTCGAGCATCCGAGCGTATGGCTTATCAAAAAATAACAGATATTTATGCCACGGCTTGCGATTATCAGAAGAATGCTACTACAACGCAGGAGTTTTATGCCAAGGTACAGAATAAGTTGCATTGGGCAATAACGGGTAAGACGGCAGCAGAAATCGTTTATTCTTCTGCTGATGCAACCAAGAAACACATGGGATTAACTTCTTGGGCTCAAGCTCCCGATGGTAAGGTGTTGAAATCGGATGTGACAATAGCAAAGAATTATTTGCATATAGAACAGATGAAGGAATTGAATGGTATTGTTTCTGCTTATATCGACTTAGCTGCCAATCGTGCCAAACGCCATATTCCAACGACTATGGAACAATGGGTCAAGTTCTTGGATGGTTTTCTTGAATTATCATCTTATCCAATTTTGATAGATAAGGGAAAGGTTTCGGCTCTTGAAGCTCGGTTGAAAGCTTATGAGGAATATGATAAGTTCAGGGTGATTCAAGACCGTGAGTTCTTGTCGGATTTTGACAAGGAAGTGATGAGGTTAAAAGGAGAATTGGGGTTGTTTGATAATTGATGATTAAGCATGAAAAAAATAATAATTGCTTGAGACTCTTATAAGGGTTGCCTTTCGAGCAGAGAGGCGAATGAGGCGATTGCTTCGGGATTAAAGGAATGGGATTCGGAAGATGCTTCTTCTGGAATAGAGAATGTGGATTCTGAAGATGCTTCCCCCGAAATCATTTGTCTCGAAATGAGTGATGGGGGAGAGGGGATGCTCGATGCCTTTCTCTCGGCGATGAAAGGAGAGCGAGTGAGCATTCATGCCCATGATGCCCTGATGAGATGGATTGAGGCTGAGTATGGAATTGTGAATGATACGGCAATTATTGAGATTGCGCAGGCTGCCGGACTGGCTTTGATTGAGCCAGAACAGCGCAATCCTTTTAAGGCTACTTCCTGGGGCGTGGGCGAGATGATATTGAATGCTTATCGCCGGGGCGTGCGCCATTTCATCGTAGGATTGGGCGGAAGTGCTACATCCGATTGCGGTATCGGAATGCTCAAGGCAATGGGCGACGACTGGAAGAAAATCCGACAGGAATGCAGTTTTGTGCTGGCTTCGGATGTTACCAATCCGCTTTGTGGCGAAAACGGGGCGGCTCATGTCTTTGCCCCTCAGAAGGGAGCTGATGCTGAGATGGTGGAAATGCTGGATGCCCGGGCAAGGAAGTTTGCTGAGGTGAGTGCCAAGCATTTCGGTTATGATAGGAGTGAGGTGCCTGGTGCTGGTGCAGCCGGTGGTTTGGGCTATGCTTTCCTGCAATATTTTGGTGCAGAGGTTTCTGCTGGAGCCGAACTTCTGTTGCGAGAAATCGGCTTTGATGAGATGATTCGGGATGCTGATCTCGTGATAACGGGTGAAGGACATAGCGACAGACAGACCTTGATGGGAAAGTTGCCGCAGCGGATTTTGGAACATGTCTTGAAAAATAAAGCCACGACAGACCAGCAAATCTGGTTGGTATCTGGAGGAGTCAGCGAAAAGCAGGCGCTTCTTGATGCAGGATTTGATCAGGTTCTTGCCGTATCTCCTCAGAATATGGATTTAGAGGAGGCGATGAATCCTGAAATTGCCAAAAGAAATATTGCGAATGCAATCAGAGTTTTCTTTGGAAATGATTAGACCTCTTTTAGAGAATAATCCATGTTTTTGCCAATGATCAGGACTTTCTTTGCCATTCTTCGGTTCTATCTTTTGAGGATCATAAATTTTTCTTTGGATTGATTCCTGATTGAGAAAAAGCGAAATCGTATATTTTTAGGTACAATAAGCTTAAAAATATACGATTTTACATATTTATTTTCTGTTTTTACATGTTATTTGAACGATTGATGGTTGTTTTGAACGTTTTGAAGGAAAAAACGACTATCCGTATGGTTAGTGATTCAGTATTTTTCAGTGTAGTATCATCAGTTGTAAATTTCCATAAATACAAACATTTTTTCTCATTTTGCAATTTCAAAAACGAGGAATTTCATACTTTTGCACCCAGTTATGATTTAACAAAACAGTAACTTGATGTCCTATCACATTTTGTTGCCTATATTATATGATGATTACTTATTTATTGAACTTTAAATTTTGAAAGATGATGAAAATGTTTTTACTCTCATTTAATGCTTTTAAGCATCGCTCCATCTTTGCCGTTTTCTTGGCTATATTCTTGCTTTTCGGAGCAGTCAAGGGAACCAAGGCACAAGAAAGTAATGGTTCTGCTTCACCCTTTGATGGTTTGGAAAAACTTGAAGGTATTTCTGCAAGTGAGATGGCGAATAATGCAAAGAACGGTAAGCATGGTGAATTTCCAACGGATAAGAAACAAATCTTTTTCTTGTATAATGTAAAGACCGGTCTGCTGCTCAATGTAGGAGGCTATTGGGGAACCCATGTGTCTCTTCAGGAATATGGAATGCCTCTTTCTGTCTATCAAGATAAGAATGGTTGGATTCATTTCCAGCAGGATATTGATAAGCAGGGTGCTTCATCAGGAACTCAGGAAGGATGTTCGTTGGAATACTTCTATAATGCTTCTAATACAGGTAATGCTGCAGTCAACAATGGTGTCTTTGTGGATCGCGATATCTATAAATCAAGTACAGATACGACCGTGATTCAGCGTGGTTGGAAGATTGTACCTATTGAAGGAGATGCAAAAAATACCTTCAGAATATACACTTATCGCTGTAGTACATCAGGGTATAAATCTTCTACTAAATATGAAAATTACTACCTTTCTGCAGCCTCTTCTGTGGTTGATGTAGATAAAAATTGTGGTGCTTTCTTAAAGACTGATAAAGACTATAGTGTTGAGGGCTCTAAGTGGCGTATCTTCTCATATGAGCAGCTTTATAATTTGCAAAAGAATTCTTTCGGCTTTAAGAGTTCATTAGATTTGTCATTCAAATTAGAGTGCCCTGGATTCAACCGTGATAATGGTGCGCTTGATAAATGGAAGACTGCTGTTTATAAGAAGGGAGCTACTGGATTATTCCGATTTGGATTGGAGGAACGTTATAAAACAGACCCGAGTCATGGATTAAACGACTATAAAGGTAGTGTTACATCTGATAATCCATATACTTTCAATGGAACCAAATATACGAGTATGAATGATTACCAGACTCATCTCGGTAAATATTATTGCGCAGATATCAAGAATACCCGTGGTGCAGTCTATCAGGTGGTACACGTAGATCATGGCGGTTCTTATGTTATCGAATGCAAGGCTTATTCTAATACAAATAAGGCTAAGCTATTTGCTGTTCTTTTGAAAGAAACAAAAGAAGGGACAACAAATTATAAAGAAATAGTAGATGGGTCCCTCCGCGAAACCGTTGTCATGCAGACGGCAAACATGTCTCAGACAGAACAGACCAATTTGCATGTCAGCGAAAAGAACATGGATTATGCTGGTAAGGAATTCTATGGTAGCCATAAGTACTTCAATAGTGTCCTCGTGCAGGTTCCAGAAGGTGGCGGTAACATCTGCTTCGGTGTACGTGTAGGTTCTGTTGCTGATAATATTGCTGAAGATGGTGAGTGGACTGTATTTGATGATTTCCGTCTTCTCTATGCAGGTTCTACCACCTCTCGCGACTTGATATTGGATGAAGACAAGGATAATCTGAACTATCTTCTCGACTGTACAGAAACTTATGACGATGTGGTTCTCCATCTCAACAAGAAATCTTTCAATAAGAATATCAATAAATGGAACACCATCGTTCTCCCAGTTAACTTGAATAAAGACCAGTTCACTCAGGCATTCGGAGCTAATGCCCGATTGGCAGAACTAACCACGCTCACTCGAAATCAGATCCAGTTTACAACGGTAAAGATTGCAGAAAAGGGAAATAATGACGTAGTTCTTGCGGCTTACGTACCTTATATCATCTATCCTACAAAGGACTTGGCAAATGAGAGAACACCTGCCTATACGGCAACCCTTCATAAGACAGGTTCTGGTTCTGAAAGCGAGGAGCATAAGGTAACTATCGCAGAGAATCATATTGATATTCCAAATGTCAGTCTCAAG
Organism: Segatella hominis; assembly: GCF_004535825.1. GTDB lineage: Bacteria > Bacteroidota > Bacteroidia > Bacteroidales > Bacteroidaceae > Prevotella > Prevotella hominis. The sequence continues at coordinate 41,614 of NZ_SGVY01000033.1, forward strand.
AAGAATGACCAAAACAAGAATGATCTCTTTGGACTCATTAAGGATACTTGGTCGTTGAATTTGGCTAAAGTGAAAGTTGCTGATAAGCCAGGCGAAAGTGAAATCGTTACAGATGGAACTTTAGCTGCATACGGTACTTTTGCAAGAACCTACGGCAGTATTATGGAGAATGATGAGCAGACAACCTTTACTGTAGATAAGAGCAATCCGATTATTGAGGGTAGAGATAATCTGAAAGGTTGTTATTTCTTCCATGAAGGAAAAATGGTCTATGCTGGTAACCATGTTCGTGGTTTGCGTGGTTTCAGCGTATGGTTCAAGCCATATAACAATTCTACTTCAGGTGCAGCCACTTCCAAGTTTATCCTGGATGGCATTGACTATACCACAGATGTAGAGCGAATCATGGCTACAGAAGACAGCAGCATCGATTCCAAGTTTGCGAAACTCGGTGTGTTCAATCTCAATGGCCAGCTCGTTCGCAGCGGCAGTACCGATGTTTCAGGCTTACCTTCCGGTATCTATATCGTGAATGGCAAGAAAGTGTTTGTTAAGTAAAGACTAACTTATTGAAGATAAGAAAGGATGATTATGATGAAAACTCAATATATTAAACCGGAAATACACATGGTTCTCTTGGAGAATATGCTGATGGCAAGCAACTCCAGAAGTTGGACAGTCGATAACGCAAATACCGTTAATGACCCAGATGGTAATGATCACGGTCATATCTTTGGTCCTGACACTAATTGGGGGTCAGATCCTAATTGGGGCGGTTCCTCAAATCCATTTGACAGCGAAAACTGGTAACCAGAAGTATATGTAGCGTACTATTAAACAGTAAAATATATTAAAAATGTGTTATCTTGGCAGAAATTCTGCTGGGATAACACATTTTTTTGCTTAAATAATTTGGAGATCCTTAATTCCGCAACACTATAGTTTAACATTATTTATAAGTGCCTGAGCAACAAAAAGTTGCCCAGGATTTTGCCATGTCAGAATTTTCACTTACCTTAGTGTTGCGAAAAGAAGACAAGCAAAACT
>NZ_SGVY01000034.1 GCF_004535825.1 Segatella hominis
TGCGGTGGAGTATGCAAACAAAATGGTACGGCAAATCAAGGAATGGTGTTTCTTTTGATCGGTTAGCCTGCAACCGACAAAAAGAAGCACTTTTCCTCATGCCGTACTACTGAGACATGAAAGGGTGGCGTGCCACTGTTTCATGTCGTTTGGATTGTGCGATAAAAAATGGAACTGCGAGTTGTGGCTATAAAAGTCAGCCGTTGTCAGCACGGCAAACAAAGAAAAGTCCTTGGCAGTATAGTCTTGAAGCATTTCAAGGCATACTGCCAAGGATTTTTCTTGCCGTGCCATAGTCGGAGAAAGTTAGTCTGAGGTACGAGGACTGTCTTTCTGCGACGACGGCTGAGTCTTATAGTGGATATTCATAAGGAGAGAAAAGCAAACGAATAAAAATACGTATTTTCTGAATTTAATTCAATTATGTTGCTTATGTAGCAATTATTTTCAGACATAAACAATGCTATCGAGAAAGAAGTTCTATCATACGACCTTCTACTCTCTTTTTGGTAAAGTCTTGTGGACTTTATTTCCTATGAACACATGCGGAAAGTCAATGCCCGTTTCTATGTCTGTAAAACTTGCCGTTAAATAGGTTTGCGGTAGCATGTTTATGCTTGACATGTTTGACAGAAGGTATGCAACATTATCGTTTTTTAACTTAAAGGTATGTTCGAAGGTACTATTTTCTCCTTTTAAGTCGAAAGATAACATGGTTCCATTTTGAGATATATGGTATGTTCCTTTCATAATTGGTATGTCATTATATTTAAACTGCATGTCATTATAGCTAAAAGCGTAACATATGCTATCCTCACTTGCAACCAATACGAATAAGCTATTTGACCTTATATTGAGGTGGTTTCCTTCCTCCTCTTCAAAGTTCAACGTAAGAAATGGGAGAATCACATTTACCTCAATGCTACATGACTCGTTCGTGATTCTATCTCGTACGAAGATGTGAGTAGTACCTATTTCCTTGCCGATAAGAGTGATTTTCTGTTTGTCATTCTGAGCTGTAGAAATGTCCACTTTGTCGTTACCTTCAACAACAAAGTTTCCGCTTCCGCCAGTTATTATGAGGTTTGTCGTATCACCCAAGGATACCTCTGCATTATTTTCTATAGTCAGAGGCTGATACTCATTTTCTTTATTGCTCTTACATGCAAAGAAGCATAACGCAACTAAGATAACACCTAATATACTATATATTTTCATAATTTTATAATATATGATAAAGAGGGAGCGTCTTGTATAACGCACCCTCTTAGCTGGTTGTTTTATTTCTTTCTTACATTAGGATAGAGTTTCAAATCCTGGTTGTAATGTCCGTTGAACGAAGTTTCAAAATCCAGATTGGTGGTGTTTCTATCCACCATATAGTACCCATCCTCGCTGCCGCTCCATCCAAAATTCGCATGGATGTATGTGTCGTTTTGCTTTACAATGATACGGGTGGTCGTTGTTCTTCTGCGGATTTGATAACCGTCAAGAATCCAGCAATGTCTTCCTCCGACACTAGAACTTCTTGTGCCCGCTTCATATGCTCCTGTAATAATTACGGGATACAATTTGTCAAGCGATTCTATAATTCGTCCCGCATCCATAGAATATCCAGCCCACTTTCTTCCGGAATCAAAAGTGATGCCAAGTCCGCTAAGGTAGCTTGAGGCATTGCTTATTTTTGCACCACCCTCTCCATTATTCCATGTTGTTTGAATTCCGTGAGCAACATGGTAAAATAAATTTGAAATCTGTGTTTTTAAAGATTCACTTCCATAATTACTAATTTCCGAGGATGCCTTCAGTGCACTCCAATTAAGCGAAATACCATTGACAGTAGATAAACATTCGTAAAATGCAACTATCTGAGCAATAGCAACAGCGGTACATCCTACAGCGTTTTTCCCATAATATGGCCAATTTTGCATTTCGGATGCTGTTGTCTCGTCCATAAGATTGTTGTATGGCGCACACTGATTCCACTTTGTGGTGATAAGTGGTGTCACTTGCTTTAACAATGTGCCCTGAGGATTGGACGTAGCAACCGATCGAGTAATACCCTTTTGAACTTCGATACGGTCTTTTACCCCCTCAAAAGTAAAACTACTGGTTCCAATCTTTGCAGATATTTTAGCTTTAGCACTTGCTCGCAAAGAATCTATAACAAAGTCTACAGCCTTCACTTTACTTATCAGCGAACGCTGAGCTTCTTTGAGCATCATAGCTGCACCTTTGTTGGTGAGGGTGTCATTGAGAGATCCATGCTCAACATATGCTATGACTCCAGGGACTCTTTCGTCTCCAGAAACGATAGCATAACCAGCATCGTCACCTTCGTTTAGACTTACCTCATAGAGAGGAATCTGTTTTCCGTTACTATAAGAGGAGAGGGAAAACTTCTTCACAATTGTCGGATTGGCAGCGATAGCTCTAGTGGAATTGCCTGTTGTAGAGAATTTGCTTACCATATCAACAATCTCATCTTGTGTCATCTCTAGTTGAGAATCTGGTACAATACTTGCATACTCTTGTTGTGTGAGGAGAATGGAACTTTTGGCATCGTTGGCGATGTTGTCGTCAATATCAGAGCAAGAACTCATCATTCCAGCCACACAAAGAGCAACGATAAAAAATTTCTTCATTGTCATTGTTGTTTTAAAATTTATATTCAAAATAGTATATAGCTATATAACTCCTTATCAATGCGTAATATGGAATTTACCTTTATAAACCAAATTGCCCAAAACAATCATGATAGTATAATTGCCTATGGGCAAATCTTCTGTTTCAAGAATACTATATGTGCGTCCTTCTACAATACCATTTGTATTTGATAAAGGAACTCCATACTCATCAGAGATGTAAATTGCGTACTCTCCAGAATAACGACTTATTTCTACAGTAACATATGCAGACTCTTGGTCAACCATTACTGAAGGAATAGCACTGCGTGCACCACCATGTTGCCGCATCCCATCCATATGGGTCTTTATGCCCTTTGCTGTAGAGGGCAATGTTGTTAGTAACAACAATAATGTAAAAATGATAATTTTCTTCATACTGATTTCGTTTGTTATTAATTTCGGTGCAAAGTTACGTCAATTCCAAACACTCAGCAAAGAAGTTGGGTCTAATTCTTTAATTTTGCAACATTTTTGTTATGTACTGATAGTCAACGTATTACATACCACCCCCCCCAGAAAAATGGAGGTCTAAATTTGAAGTTTTGCTACTGATTTTAGTAGTTTTCCATGAATTCTCGTAGAGATTTTTGTTCTTTTTCTATGCCTACTTTTGCCTTGTAGAGAAATAGTTTCTGCTTAATTGCTTTCTCGCTGATACCATAGATTAGTGCAAGTGCCTTCTGTGGCATTTTAAGACGGAGCAGCATCATCAGTCGTAGGTCTTTCTTCGTCAATCCCGAGAACTGCGCTCTTAATCTTGACACAAAGAGATTCTCGACACTATCTAAAAACACTTCTATTTCATTCCAATCATCTTCTGATATGAGTATATGCTTCTCTGTCTCGTTTCTCATGGACTCGATCTTTTCCATTATATCAATTTTCTTTAGAAGAAAATTCCTCATAGTGCAAATTTGAATATCTCGGTGAGAGAGTTCTTGCGCATGGAGCTGTTCTGCCATTGTAGCCTTTTGTTTTGCTTGCTTCTTATTGGTATTATATATGTAGAGTACAAAAATGATAACAATTAGTGCCAGTACAACCGTCAATACTGTTGCAGCTTTTTGCGATGTAATCTCACCTTGCAATCTTGCTTCTTCCTTTTCTTTTTGCAGAACAGAGACATAATAGTCATTTTTGACTTGCATGGTTGTACAGTACATTTTGTCTAAATAGTAGTTTGACGAGTCAAGGCAAACAATAGCCGGTTGTATTTGTCCTTCTCTTATTGCCGCCTTACATCTGATATAATAAATAAGGTATCGGCTAGCATGAGAATCTTTACTGACCTTTGCAAGAATATCTTTTGCCTGTAGCGTTGAATCAACATCACAATATGCATCTGCTAGGGCAAGGGCGTTCGAAGTATCAAACATCGATTTCCTATATAAATAGGCTTCCTTTGCACAAGTAAGTGCCTTTCGGTACATTCCTACATCATGAAATAACCGCGACATATCTTGATAGACATCAGCTAAAACCAGGGAGTCTCCCAATTCTTTAGCCAAATTCAAAGCTATTTTACATTCTTTCAGGGCTATAGCAGAGCTATCAGCAAACTCAAGTGCCTCACATAAGTTCAACCTGAAGTAAATCTTATTGGCAAGTGATGCCGTCGTATCTCTTTCATATTTGTCAATAGCCATTCTTGCATGAAGCAAAGCTTGTTTGGCATCCGTCATCTTCTCTACTTTAGAAAGTTTTTCCAAAGCAAGGCATTCCGTAAGGATGTCGTCTATCTTTTCTGACGCTTTATATGAGCGATCTAGACAACGGATGGCAAACTCCGTGCTATCATTTAGCATATAGTATTTGCCCATATAGTATTGGCATTTTGCATAAAGGGAATCTTCGGGATGCTTTTCATACCAGTTGTATCCAATGCGAATTAGCGAATCTTCGTCCACATCCAACCCCGACTTATCTTGTGCCATTGTGTACACAACAGCGTACTTTGCCTGTTCAGACTTGCCCAGTTCACTGAACTGCATGTTGTTCAGGAGTGCGAGGGCACTATCCGGGTGTTCTCCTGCCAGTAGCAATGCTTGTGCTATCGTGGTATTAGGCTTGTGTTGGCAAGACGACATAAACACCAAAACCACAATAATCAATGAACTGATGTGAATATAAAAATTTTTCATGACTTAATTCTTTTATGTTTTTTGCCTGCAAAAATACAAATTTTCCGAGAAATACGACCAGAAATAAGGTCTAAATTGCCAATCTATAATCATAGCGATTATCTTGTTGATACACAGCAGATTATTTGTATTTAACTGCTTTTTACAAGTCTAAATTTTAGTTTCGGTAAACACAAAAGTGACTTTTATGCCTGCGATTAGTGAAAAATATGCGGTTAAGGTCGCCTCTTACCAACAAAAGATATTTTTGTCATCTCAAAAGAAATTTTCAGTGCAAAAAACTACCTTAGTACTGAGCGCTCCGGTTTTCAGATTGATGAACAGCATTCGCCCATGAGCAGGTTGATGTGACTGATGTTGCGTTTCAGCGAAAGCAGCGATTGCTTGTCCCAGTTTACATACCATGCAGCTCTGATTCCCATGCGCGGATCGTTCCACTCTCTGAGATATTTCTCGGTAAGCAGGCTACCATTTCCTGTAAAGCGGGTCTTTCTGGCCGATGCCTCGGCATAGGCGTTGTGCATATTCTTCTCGTGAAAGAAGCGGCGAAAGGATGAGAACATGCAAACCAAACAGAACATTCAAAAAACAGGAACCCTTGCCACATAAGTTTGAATGGATTGAAATGGAAATAGCAAAGAATAGAGAATAATATGGTTTAATAAAAACAGATTTACCAAGCAAAAAATCGGTGATAAAAAATCTTAAAACATTCTTTATCCCCGATTAAATATCGTACCTTTGCAACCGAAAGAGTTCTTTGGATGGTTATGCAAATCACAGCAGGATGCAACATTCTGTTTATTTCTAATTCGTAACCTCTTCTTTTTATGAGATAAAAACTTATCTCATTCTCAATCACTTATAAAAAATACGTACTTTCGCCTTCAGAAAGCACCATCTCATATAGTAAAACTTGTTCAAAGAATATATTGAAATTAGTTCCCTGCAGCTTATTTACCATTTTGATATTTTTATCTACAAAAATACGGTTCTAACGTGACTTTTGTCTATTGGTCTTTAGTGTTATCTTTCAAATTCATATTTACATTTTGCACATGAGAATAAAATTAAACTATCATGGTTGAACACAAACGTTATTAAAACAAAAACTGCGATTAGAAAATCCTCACTTTGGGCTGGAATCCTAATCGCAGTGTAGAACATGTATATAATAATACAGTTCTGAGTTCTACTGTGTTTTATTGATAGTTTCATAAGATAGGCTTCACCTCGGCAATTGAAGCAAGCTTCATTGCTCTCGATTTGCACTATCATTGATAACATTGCACGGAACTTGCCCGTGCAAACTTTAAAAGTTAGTTCTCGCATAACCAAGACAGCACAAAGGCAACGCTTACCCTTGGCATTGCATACAGAATTATGAAAAGTCGGATTTGTCTGCCCTTTGTTCCTGAATAGATGACACATTAAATGTCCTTGTTTATGTAATGCTTATGTCAGCTCTTACTCGTAGCCCTTGTTCTGCTTCAGCTTTTTGTTCAGATCCAGACATCTTTGCAGTATGGAGGTTGTACCACGTACTCGCACACTATTGAGCATAGCTCATACAATCCAGACCGTTGGATGTCACATTGACACCAGCAGCCTGACCACTCAACACGTCAAGGGCATTGTTGGCCGCACCCTTGTTGGAATGATTTCCAACTATTTTTATAATATTACTTCCATTGTCAATGGAGTCTTTCCGTTCTGCAGGAACTTGCTTTTGTGCATGAGCCAAAGAACTGCAAAAGAGTGCAATGAGAAGTAATGTAAAGTCTTTTTTTCTCTTTGCCATTTTCAATTTCTATTACTTTGGTTATGGATGATTTCCGATAAGCAAAGATAAGGTGCAATACATTAAAAAACGTATATAAACTCCAATATTTATGTATTTTTACCTCGCCACCATCAGTTTGTTTTCGCATTTAATGGGAATTGGATTTTGTGCAATGTTATTTCTTTTTTAACCTAATTTTATAGCCCGACCACAAGCACCAAAACGCAAGAATGCCCATAACAAAGATGAATATGTATGTGGCTATCGTTCCAATGAAAATTCTGCCACTATGCACCTCTAATGCCACATTCCAAAGCGACATCGGAAGTTGGTTCATGCTCGAAGGTTGAGGGGCAAAGTTTGTTCCCTCGTAATATTCCGCTACGACAGGGGTGGAAAAGTCTTGGCTCATACCTGCGACAGCTTTCTTTCCGAATGGTGCTCCTGTTTCATTCGGTGCAGGTTTGTTCGTAAAGTAATCGGTAGCAGTTCCTTGTCGTCTGTCCCAAACAAACAAGCCGCTAAATGAACCGCAAAGCCATCTACCATTTGCATCTTTCTGTAATACATTCAATCCCATCACGCTGACAGGTGGAACAGAAGTAATAACTTTCACTGTAGCATTTTTGATGTTCAATGAATAGAATCCTTCCGATGAGGATAACAGCCAATCATGGCAGCTCTCATCATAACGAATTATGCGGAGCTTGTCGTTCCAAGGATTCTTGCTTCTGAGTGTTGTGCCTGGGATAGACGGAATCTTGCTTAACACTAATGCTATCATCACAGGAGGGCGGAGACACCAACCCGTCAGTGCAATCAAGAGCGCAAGTATGATAGTATATCGCCCGATTCTGTCATGCAGATGAAGCGAGGTTTGCAGTAATGCCTTTCGCTTCGGTCTCAGCCAAAAGACGATACCCGTAATATAGAGAACCACAAGAATAATGGCTATGGCATCAACCACAATCTTTCCTGTTATTCCGAAAAGTTCTCCACTATGGAGTAGCCAAACGGTACGAAAGGCAGTTACTTTGCCGTCATAATCCTTTGGCGCATGAAGTTGAATGCGCTTAAAAGTCTTATAAGGGGGAAGCGAGGTATAGACAAAGGAACGACTGAGCACTACAAGGGTGTCGCCATGCGAAGCGATGTCCGTAAATTTCTCCTCATCCTCCAGTGACATATTCACCTCATGCCATTTGTTATGCACTCCATAGCGATAAAGCCCGAAAGGTGAGACAGCAAATATCCTTCCATTATCAAGCCTTATGACATTTTTGATTTGACGATAGTCTGCACCTTCTGGCAACCCCTCATTAAAATCCTTGAAATAGGAAGCCTTGGAGTCGGTAAGCCAGATGCCACCATTGCCATAAAGCAACAGTTGGCGACAAGAATCCACATTCCTCATGGAATCTACCATTAAATCCTTGCCAATGTCAAGCGTGCCTCGTAGCAATCTACCGTTCCAATTCCGAAACACATAACGACTTGGCAGGTACTTCCTGCTCACGTTCACCTCCTTGATGAGTGAACGATGATTGAGCAGGATGCCTGACACGCAGAACATCAGCATGAAGAAGCTCAAGCCGATACCAAGCCATTTATGTTGTTTTCTCCAAGTTCCTTTCTTCATTGATTTCCTTATCTGATTATCTATCTTATTTCTTTTCTTTCTTCGCCCTTGCATCCTTGACAATCTTTCCTGCCAAGAAACAAAGTTCTATCACCATTACCACCCAATGCCAAGGATATTCGCTCGGATGTGCAATGAGCTTCCCGATGATGCCCGTGCGATTAAATGCCTCTACCGCTATCCAGAACACGATGACCGTTGCCGTACCCATTCTGATGTTTGCTCCCCACGATTGCAAGTGGAGTTGCTTGCGAAATACGTATGGGGCGGAAAGCAAGGCACCGAAGGCTACACCGAAGGTGACTGGACTCTCACGACCAAACAATTGAGGATCGTAGAGGTTCATCAGCAGGAGATAGCAAGTCCAGAGCATTGTGTTGATTTCCATGAAGGTAACAATGCTGGTGTGGCGTGTCATCGGGCGAGCGGCGATGAGTCGCTTGTTCTTCCCCAAGAAGAGCGTCTGCCACCAGTTGAGGAAGTTGCAGGCATTTCGGGAACAGAAGATGTAGAGCAACATCACCATTGCCCACAAGCCAAAGGTGGCAGGGAGCAGAAGATATTCAGGGCGGCTCAACACTTCTCCTGTCACTGGGTCAATCTCAGCATGTGTGCCCCAACGATGGGCATAATACATGAAGAGGAAATCCACCCAACCCGTCCAGTAGAACATGCCACCGATAAGTCCGAGCAAGGTTTGGCGAGTCTGTCCCTTGACGAAAACACCGACCACCACCATCACCAAGCCCACGAATCCCACAGCCATGCCAGCACCCAACAGTTGCGTGCCGTCGTAGTTGTCCTTCAATACTCGTGCCACCAAGTGAACCATGGGCATGCTTCCCAATATCACGCCCATCGACACGATGGATTTCCACCAATATAGTTTCTTGTTACTCATGGCTTTTCTTCTTGTGAGCTGCAAACATGATATAGACGAGCAATGCCACGAATGCCACGAGGATGCAAATCATCTGGGTAGTATACTTCTCCGGCTCAATCCAAATCTCCTTGAAAAAGTCCAAACGACCGAGCACTTCCACAGGTACCCAGAACACGACAACCGTTGCGATAGCCATACGGATGTTTGCTCCCCATGTGCTCAAACGCAACTGCTTTCGGAAGATGAAGAAACTGCCAATGAGGCAAGCCGCTGCCACGATGGAGGTGACAGGATGATGGTCGCCGAGGAAGTTCTTGTCGTAGCAGAACATCAACAGGAGATAGCTTGTCCACAAAATCATGTTCAGTTCCATGAAAGTAACGATACTTGTATGATGTGTCATCGGACGGGCGGCAATCTTATTCTTGCTGGAACGGAAAAGAACACGCTGCCACCAGTTGATGAAGTTACATCCGTTCTTGGTTGAGAAGATGTAGAGCACCATAATCATCATCCACATGCCGAAGGTGGCAGGGAGGATGAGGTATTCAGGGCGAGTCACAACTTCACCATTCTCCATCTCCGGCTGTGTACCCCAGCGGGTAGCATAGTACTGGAACAGGAATTCTATCCAACCGGTCCAGAAAAGCAGACCTCCGAAAAGTCCCCAAAGAGTCTGTTTGGTGTCTCCCTTTACGAAGACACCGATTACTACCATGATAAGACCTGCCAACCCAATGAAGAAGGCTGAGTAATGCACAGCTTCAGGAGTCATCGTCTTATCCATTATCATCATCAGCGCATGTCCCAACGGCATGGTAAAGAGTACCACGAGGAACGAAGCGATGGATTTCCACCAATTCAATTGTTTCATAATGTTTAATGTTTATTGTTTGATATTGAATTACTTTAATTCATCTAAGTAATAACTGATTCTTCCTCCCTCATCACCTATCTGCACATTGGCATCATACCAGGAGATAATCTGGAGTTTGTAATATCTCTCGCCATCCCACGAACGGATTACGTAGGTATGGAAAGAAGGAGTATATACTGGAGGTGGACCAGAGAAACTCATTGCCTTTTCGAGCACCGGATTGCCGCTTACCAACTGCTTGGCAGGTCCGTTGTTCGGGTCGAACCAAGGGTTCTCGTTCATATCCAGTTTGTTGGCGATGCAATACTTGTTCCAGTCGTTCTGCGACATGGTGACATAGACGCTTGCTGAATCATCCACGGCGAAGGTCATATTGTGTTCTGCCAGATAAGCATCTACCTGCGCCTTGCTCGTCCACTTGTCATATTCGCCATAGCCCAGGTCGGCAGCACCGCCCTTGCCTGGTCCGCTTGTTCCGCTGTTGGTGCGGAGCTGATAACCATTGAAGGCGAGGTCCCACTCCGTAGCAGGATAAGCCATCGTGTTGGGGTCATCCTCCTTGTTCTCCATCACTAAGATGCTGTTGGCTTGTCTCTTCACCGTCTTATAGGTTAACTTGCCTGTAGCTTGATTCTTGGTAAAGATGGTATCGCCGTTTGCATCACGCTCTACATCCTCGAAGATGTTCTTCTGTACGCCCTCGCTCCAATACTTTACGAGTTTGGCAGTACCTTTATAATGGAAATATTCCTCTATCGGCTTGCCGTCAATAAAGGCGATGACACTCTGGTTAGGGTTCAGCACATTATAGCGATGTCCCGTCTTCAGGTCAAAATAGAGCCAGTCGTTGGTAACACCCGTGCTATAACCTGTTTTTCGGGGCAAGGTATGACCTGTGAAGTCCTCAGCCTCATAAGATACGCAGCTCGTCATTGCGGCTGCCACACCTATTATATATAGTAATGCTTTCTTCATCATTTCTTCTTTCTAAATGCTTTTACCAATTCATCTACCAACACTTCCACCTGCACATGCGCCTTGGCTCCTGCCGTGGCTGGCACGTTAAACATGGTGATGCCCGAACCCAGGGTCTTTGGCACGTAATTAAAGATGTTATCCATACCCACGGTTACCTTTACCTTATTATAGAAGGTCTGAATCACCGACAGATTGCACAATACATACTGTGGCAATTGGCAGCGGAAGTAGGCATCGTGGCTCTCACCGTTTACAGAGAGTCGGTCCTGCACATCAAACTTCTTCTCACCCATGTAGCTTGCCGAGAAGGTAGCGCCCAGTCGGTAGTTCTTCTTGTTGTACTTATAGTCGAGGCTCGCCGTAGCAGCATGAGGCGAAGTAGTGTTCACCTGGATGCCATCTGTCTTGCTCACGTTCACGTAGCTGTAGGTGGCATTCATCGTGAAATGATCCAGGAAGTGCCAGCGCATGATGGCCTCCAGTCCGATGAGGTTCTGCTTCGACAGATTAGTATATTCAAAGTTATACTGCATGTCGTAGATGCGCCATACACCCTCAATCTTCTTGCGGAAGAAGTTGCCATACACATTGCCCGAGAGGAAGAAGTGGTCGTCGCTATACTCCGTGCCAACGCTCACATAGTTGTTCTTCTCAGGCTTCAGGTTCTCGTTACCCTTAATCATGAACATGCCGAGGTGGTCCCAGTTGAAGAACAGCTCCTTGATGCTTGGCGAACGATAGCCCATCGAATAGTTGGCTCTCCATGCCCAGTGATCCGAAGGACTCCACTTGAAGGCAATCTTAGGCATCGCCATCAGTCCGAAGGCACGGCTGAAGTTGGTTCTCACACCTGCCGAAACCATCCAGTGGTCGTTCATCGTCCACTCGTCCTGCAGGAAAGCCTCCGTTTCCTTCAGCGAACGGGTGCGCATGATATGGGAGGCATCGCCGTTGAATCGGTCGCTCGTCAGGTCATCGCTCAGGTGCTCGATACCGAGGATGAGGTCGTGACCCTCGAACTTCTGCGAGGTGATGGAGAGGCGAGGCTGGAAGATACGGCTCTTATACACTTTGGTACGCTCGTCGATGCGCTCGTGTCGCTTGAAGCGGTCGTAGAAGTCGCCATGAAGGGAGGCGGTAATCTTGAACCAATCCTTGAAGGAGTACTTAATCTTGGTTCCAGCCGTCCAGTCACGCGCCTGACTGAAGGTCATGTCCTGAATGAGGTCGTAGGTGTTCATATAGAACGCACTACCGTAGGCAAGAATCTCCAGGTTCTTGAAAGGGTCGTAGAATACCTTCTGCGATACCGAGATATGCTCCGTGCCCTCGATGCCCATTGGCGGACGGGAAGCCACGCTGGTAATGGTCACGTCGTGGTCGAGCCAAGGGTTAGCCTCCTTGGTATATACCTTCTTGTCGTTCTCCGCCTGGTACATGTAGAAGGCATCGCTCGAAGAATACCACACATCCGTCTGCGAAGTTACCTTGCCTGCATTGAATCCTGCCGACACCCAGCTCTGCAGGTTCGGACGGTCGGCGTTCTTCTCAAACATATACAGGAAATCCTTTTTTTCTGGATTCTTGTAGTTGGTCTCGTTCATCTGTCCCCAGCGCACACCAGCCTGAATATCGATAGGTTTGGTGGTTTTCTTGGTGATGAGGTTGATGACAGCACCCGATGCACGGCTTCCATAGAGGGTACTGCTGGCACCTTTCACGATTTCGATGCGGTCGATGGCATGGAGGTTGAAACGCTCATAGTCGAGGTTACCCGCCATGTCGCCCGTCAATCGCTCACCATCCTGCAGGAAGAGCACGTGGCGGGCATCCAAGCCCTGCATGGAGATTTCGTTGCCGAAACCCACCTTCTGGATGTTCATACCCGGTGTCTCCTGTTGCAGCGCCTTGGTCAGGTCGGCATAGCCTGCATCTACCAGTTCCTTACCGCCGATCACCTGCGTGCTCACTGGCGACAGCTTGATTGGTCGGGCGGTGCGGGAACCTGTAACCACCACCTCGTTCACCTTCATCACGTCCTCGGTCATGAAGAGCTTGAGGGAGCTGTCGCTTCCGATGGTTCCATTCAGAGGGTTATAGCCCACGGATACCACCTGGTAATAACACTTGTCACTCTGAGGCACCGAGATGGTAGCCTCACCATCCATGTTGGTAACAACACGCTGTGGCGATTTCAATTTCTCGTTGTCGGCGTAGGTGATGACTGCACCGATGATAGGTTGCTCAGTGGCTTTGTCGAAGATACCGAACTTCACCTTTCGCTGTGCAGCGACAGGGAGGGCGAGTATCAGCAGCAAGCCGATGAGCATTACATTTCTAATTGTCTTCATTTATATTGTCATTCTATTTTTTCCAAATCCTTACACGATTTCAGCCTCGCTATGGCTTGTTTCTCTTCCCTTCATTTTTTACTTGCAAAAAGAAAGAGAGATATGTCTGGGCATACCCCTCTTTCTTTTCTATAGATGTAAGACACGGTTTCTTATTTGATTCCGTGCTCTTTCTTATACGCTTTCAAGTCTTCCTCGTACTTTGCCTTGTCGGCATCAAATGTTGCGAGACGTGACTTGTCAATAGTCTGCTTAAAACATTCGGAACGAACGTTCATCATGTTATAGTTTACGATGAACTGAATTTCGTGTGTTTTGGCATTGTAATAGCCTTGCACGCTACTACCTTTGGCACTTGATGCAGAACCGTCTGTATCTGTTCCCCACACAGAACCGTCTTCACCCTTAAACTTTATCCAACCATCACCTGTATATTCTTTCTGCTCCCAAGAGTTGAGAACCATGGTCTTGACATCACACTTAAAATTGATAATCATTCCCATGTTTCCGACCGTGAAGTCAAGCAAAGAAATGGTGAATGTTTGTGCGTCAGTCTTACTCCATTCAAACTTAAACTTTGTAGGACATCCCTCCGGTAAAAGGGTCTTGTTCACGCCATTCATCGTTGCATTTGTACTAAGAACGATCTCACCATTGAGATAGTTCGTTGCCTCTTTCACTAACTCAGTATTTGCATCTGCATCTGTTATTTCTTCATCGGAAGAACAAGATGCAAAAGACAAAGACATTGCAAATGCAAAAGCAAAGATGAATAAATGAGAAAAAACTTTCTTTGCTGTCATTTTGTAATTAATATACCTATTACAAATCACTTGCCCTATTACCCTCGAATGTAACTATGGCTGTAAAAGGAGCACTAGAATACTCAGCATTAACAGTCAATGTATAGATTAGTTTACCATTCTCTATAGAACCTGTGACATAAGCTGTATATGTAGCTGGGAAAACTCCCAAGATTTTAAGTTTTACAGCATTTGTGCAAGTTGCTGTGAATGCACTATTAGCAGAAGAAATTTCAATATTTTTCGCATCTACAGTAATTGTACCTGGCATCTTACCTACTTTGAACGCATCAATGTGAAAATTATATGTTCCATCACCATTGCTTGTAACAACAGTCTCGATAGGAGAAACTGGCGACTTGTCACCATTCATGTAAACCTTGGTTAGCGAACCTGTGTAAGAACCTTCAATGTCCTCTGCTGATTGAACACTTACACTCTGTGCATAAACACTTGACGAAGTTGCAACGAAACCAAGCAACATCATCATAATAAACATTAACTTTTTCATTTTACTTAAATTTTAATTAATAATGTAAACTTTATTGTAAATTAAATACTTCTCGACCATCTGAAAGCTCCATTTTTCCTATAGTCAAGCCATTCTTCATCAGTTAAGCTATCCTTGAATTTTTTGATGAAACTTATAGTACTTTCTTTTGCAAATACATCTTTTGAAACCAAGAAGCTAATTTGTTCATCTTCACCAATAGCTTTTTCAAAAAAATCTCCATGATTACCCAATACATACTCTAAATTAGGGTATGTAATTTGGCAATTAGGCAATTTTAAAAGAAAAAATTCCATAAAACCTTTAAATGAACTTAAATCTATAGATTTCAAATTAGGCAAGTTGCAGAGTTCCATCAGTAATGCCTTTCCCTTTATATTTTTACTGAAAGTAATTGACTCTAGATCTTCACTGTTGAACAAACACAAACCATTTGCAATCGTCTTGTCAAATTCTGTAATTTCTTGATTTCCAACAAGAGTATTAGACAAATCCAATTCTGAAACAGATTTAAAATCATCAAGGATGAACGACGCTAATCCTGTAGCTTTAGACAAATCTATGCCATTTACAAAGTTAACACCTTTTAATGATATAGACTTGATGTTGGCTCTTGGCATCAAATACCCGACATTAAATTCATTCACATGATCAAAACCTAAAGAAACAAAGAATGAATTATAATAAGGGTTGTTGATAAAATATTCAATACCAGAAATAGAAGCAATTTTATCAAGGTCTGCAAACTCATTTGCATAATGAAGAGTTATGCTTTCTCCTGTTTCATTCAGTCCCATAGGCTTGCTAATATCTATATGTGTATCATCAACAAACAATGAAGCAAACTTCATCTTCAAAAAAGTACGGAAATATGTATCAGGAATCTCTCTCAAAGTATTGTACTTCTCCAAAGAACCCTTATCATTTACCATTTGCATATCAACAGTCTTGTTCTCTGCCTCATTCTGGGTATAGAAAGGCATCAAATCCTCTACATTATACTTGCAAGAAGCAGGGAGATAAAGTTTTGTAAACTCATGAAGGATAGTAGCTTTCACCTCGTCATTCTCAACCTTGGCTGTTACCAAGCCATCGAAGTCGTAGATGGCATTGCCTTGCAAGTCAAGACCTGTAATCTGTGAAGGAAGTGAAGCGATATGGAAAACTGGACCATAGCCATTGCCGCTAAGGTTCAACTCTTTCAAATTAGGAAAAACAGAAAGTTCCTTCAAGGCAGCGGTATCAACCTTTGTGCCTGAAAGGTCGAGAGATGTGGTGCTGTTGGCCTTGTCGTCAAGGAGCATTTTGCCATTTTCATCAAACTGGTATCCCTTACCCTTGAGGATAGTCATCAACTCAGAGTTGCTTACAGCCACATTGCTGTAAGAAGGTGCATCGTCGTCACTGCTGCAAGAAGTGAAGCCGAGGCAGAGTGCTAGGGCAGCGAGACCGATAAAATTCTTAAAAATCTTCATTGTTTTATTATTCTTTTAAATGTTTATAATTAATCAAAAATATTACCCTTAATTTGAGGCTGCAAAGGTACATATTTATAAAATAATGTACAATACCTAAAAATAATGAAATTTGCAATAGTAATTTGTTATGATTTATAGGGTTTCTCATCTGTCTTGTTGAGAAATCATAACATATCTAAGATTTTCAATATGTTTTTCACAGTTGCTTATTCAGCCGATACTTAAAACTGATGATGAAGTAGCTGCCAATTTGTGAGGTACGGCTTTCCGTCAATCCTGTCGCCGTAACATTGCGATAATAGTTTTTCTTGTCGCTGAGAATATCTGACCAATAGAGCGAAAGCTCGGCTTGCTTCTTTTTGAGGAATCGCCAAGATGCCCCCAAGTTCCAAACCACTTGGTCGTCTTCGCCTTTTTTGATGTTGGTGCCGTTACGGAAAGAGTATGCAGCATCGCTCTTGACCAGGAAACCAAGAGGAAGCTCTGCATAGGTATTCAGCGAAAAGTTGTAACTTCGGGTATAGTTGGACGTACTACGAAGCTGGTTGGTGGCATGGCGGTAACGCCAATCGCCCTGCAAGTCGAAGCCTCCCCATTTCGGCTGATAACCCAAGCGAAGGTTGGCATTATACGACGTATTGTGGGTGACGCTACGGTCTGGCTCCTCGCTCTTTCCCTCATTCACAAGAGCTACACTTTGGGCAAAGCTGGCTCCTGTGCGAGCAGAGAGATTGAACCGCTTCTTCCATCGCTTCTGATAACGAAGACTGGCACGCATATTCCAGTTGCCATTCACATTCACAGGATAAGTCTCCGTGCCACCAGTGGCAAGGTTGTAAAAGACGGCTTGCGTCTGACTGTTATAGGTGTTGCTGAAATTAACATCGCCCGAAAGACCGAGGCGAGTGTTCCTTCCCATCAACCGAAAGTTCTGGCTATAAGCCGCTTTGAGCGAAGGATTGCCATGAGTAACGTGCAATGGGTCGCTATTGTCGGTCAGCGAAACCAAACTGCCAAGGTCTGGCTGTCGGCTGCTGCCATCATAATTCAGTTCGAAGCGAGTCTTGCCTTGATGCCATGACACATTCAACTGTGGGTTCCAATTCACGCTCGTCCTCACCGTATCGGCATAGAGCAGCCCAGTCTTCTGGTCAAGACTTCTCCGCTCTGGATGCATCTGCACACCCGTATTCACCTGCCATCGCTTGCCATTATAATTGAAATAAAGGCTGAGTTCGTGGGAATAAGTCCGACTCTGGGTATAGTTGCTCAAACTGTCTTGATATACTTCGCTCTCGTAAGTAATCCTGTCGCTCACCTGTCGGTTGGCAGAATAGCGATAACCGAGTTGCAGGCGCAAGTTCTCAGCCAAGGGTTGCGTCAAGTTGATGCCTACGGAATAGGCACGATTGGTGGAGGGGGAGTGCTGGTATTGGTTGCGATAAAGCACGGAATCGCCACCCAGACTGCTCTCCAACTGATAGTAAGTGGTCTCGGAAAGGGAATGTGACTCGTTGGTACTCTTGCTGTCGGAGTAACTACCCGTGAGGCTGATGCTCGTACCCTTGTCGTTGAACACTCGGGTGATGTCGGCATTGACGGAGAACGAATGGCTGTCGCTCTTCGAATCCGAGTTTCTCGTGATGCTGTTGATACGCTCATCGCCTTCTGAAGAGGTGGATTGCTGGCTGTCGCTGGTGTTGTAGCTCTTCGACTTGCTGAAGTTTCCACCTATATTAAAATAGGTCTTGTCATCCAAGCTCCATCTCATGCCCAACGAACCATTGCCCATCGTGTTGCGATTGGTGCTGGTGGATGCCGAGTTCTGGTAACGGTTGCCTGTGGTGAGATATTGCTCGCTATATAGGGTGCTCTCGTTGCCACTGGCATAATGGTTGTACATCATGTTGCCATAGAGGGTGAATCGCTTGGAGAACTTCTTGGCAAAGTTCATCGCCACGTTGTCCTGTCGGTTGTCGGGATAGCGGGAGGTCATGTTCTTGTTGCCACTTCGTGCTATCACGGAGATGTTATCGCCAGTCTGGCGGAAGAGGTTGGATATTAACTCGGCTTCCTTCTTTTCGTTGTTGCCCCTGCCTATGCCTGCCGAAGTAATCAGCGTGCCGTTGAACTCTCGCTTGGTCTGCAAGTCGAGCACATAGTTTTCGCCGCCCTTGCGCACCTTGGTGATTTTCTCCAGTTCGCTCCGCTTGTCATACACCTTGATTTTGCTCACCAACTTGGCTGGCAGGTTTTCGAGGGCGAGGGTGCTGTTGCCGCCAAAGAAACTCTCGCCATTGACATTGATTTCATGGATGGGAAGACCGTTGTAGGTCATCGTCTTGTTCTGCTTTTCGTATTCCAATCCAGGCACTCGCTTCAAGAGTTCTTCGAGATATGCTCCTTCTGGAGTCTGGAAAGCATTGGCATTGATAACCGTGGTATCGCCCTTCATCTCCACCTCCTTCATGGCAGCAGTAACCACCACTTCGCCGAGGTTGAGCGTCTTAAAGATGGTATCTTCTTTTTGCGTTTCCACAGAGTCGCCATCGCCCTCTGACAAGGCACGACTCTCCCTTACTGTATCACTCGACACAGCATAAGAGAAAGCCCTTCCGTCAGGAGAAAGGGAAGACGATGCCCATACATTTGCTATTGTTGAGAAGGACATGAGCAAAAGCACAGACACATAAGCATATCGTAGCCTCATCTTGGTTTGAATATTCAAAATCGGCTGCAAAGGTACGAAAATCGGTGTATATTTGCAATACCTTGAAGTAGGTAAAGTAATAAAAGACTTGCTAAGGATATCCATTAAAGAAAGTGAAAAAATGAGCAAAAATAATTGTATTTCAGAATTTCAATTTATCTTTGTACCTGTAATCAAAGCGTTCTTTGTATATTACAAGGTTGTGAAAGAAAAAGAATATAGCTCGTTTCTAAATCGTTAGCAGTTACACTTTTTAAAGTGCTTAACCCTCTGATATTCAATTAATAAAAGATTTTATTATGACTCGGGTATTTTTAACGATAAAAATCGAAACACGTCGAGTAAATCTCTATCACAGCTGCACCTGCCCGAGAATATAACGATTCACGGAGTTTTTGAGAATGTAAAAAATTTGTGTTTTTCCATTATTACATAACAGGTCAGCAACCATTATTATATATTTGTATCTTAATGTTATCGTATTAAAGAATAATGGTAAAAGTCATGAAATTTTTCAAATGTAGTCAATGTGGCTACGGATATTTTTGGCGTTCTCTCATAAATAGTATATCTTTGTATGTACGTAACCGTCTGATAATCAAATGGTATTTTGTAGGAAAAAGAACCAAAAACTACTTTTTAAAGTGGACTCCTTTATTTATCTCCAAATATCGGGTTAAATATTTAAATATCTTTAGTTATTGCAACCGTAACACCATTGTCGCAGCTTCGTCAATGCCTTTCAATCTCATCGCAATCGCAATGTAATAATACTGCCGTACCTTTGCAACCGTAATCAAACGATATAGGTTATGAATGCTAAAAGGGGAATTATTGTATTAGGATTGCTCTCGGCGGCTAGCATGCCAACGTGGGCGCAACAGATTAAGGGTGTGGTTATCGACCAAAAATCGAAAGAGACACTCATCGGTGCAGTCGTCACTGTGGATGGAACCAACGTGAAGGCTATCACCAACATCGACGGAAACTTCCAGATCGATGGATTGGATAAAGAAAAGAAATATACACTATATATTAACTATGTAGGATATAAGACTCAAAAAATTGACGGGGTTCAGGCGAAGGACGCAGACCAGGTGATTGCGCTGCAACCTGATGAACAGCAGCTGAAAGAGGTGACCGTTACCGCAGTGGAAAGGCGTAATACGGATGCGGCAATGATACAAGTGGCCAAAAGCAGTCCCGTCATCGTGAGTAATGTTTCGGCACAGGAAATATCCAGAACTCAGGATACGAATGCGGGTGAGGTGATACGCCGAGTGCCAGGCGTGAGCCTCATCGACGATAAATTCGTGATGGTTCGCGGATTGTCACAGCGCTATAACAATGTGTGGGTGAACGGAGGAGCAGTGCCTAGTTCTGAGGCTGATTCCAGGGCATTCTCCTTCGACATCATCCCAAGTTCGCAGATTGACAACCTTACCATCGTGAAGTCGCCAACGGCTGAATATCCCGCTGATTACTCAGGCGGTTTCATCATCGTCAACACCAAGGAGATTCCGGCAGAAAACAGTTTCAACATCGCCGTGGGCGGAAACTGGAATACATCTTCTGCCTTCAAGGACTTTTCTTACTCAAAAGGTTCCGGAACCGATTTCCTAGGGTTCGACAATGGCTCGAGAAACCTGAATGGGGGCATCCATGCTGACTTGAATCCACAGCTCGATGCCAACGGAAAACCGGTGGGCGATTATGCTACTTCGCTCCTGGGCAACGGATTCAATAATGATTGGCTCATCAAGAACAAGAAGCCTTTGGGCGACTTGAAACTGGCAGCCAGCCTGAACCAGCGCTGGATGCTCGGCGGAAGAACACTCGGCATGCTCGCCGCCCTGAACTATACCAACGAATACCGCACCTACGAGAACATGGAGAACAATCTCTATGGCATCTATGATGCGGCAAACGACAAGCCGAACTATCTTCGTCACTCTGTTGACGACCAGTATAATAATAACGTGAGACTCGGAGCAATGCTCAACTTCACCTTCCTTTCCAAGGACGGCAATCACAAGTATCAGCTCAAGAACATCTTCAACCAGTTGGCTACCAGCCGATATACCTGGCGTGATGGCGTGAGCGCCCAGTCGAACCTGGAGCGAAGCGCAGAGTATTACTACCGCAGTAGAACTACATATAACGGTCAGCTTACCGGTAAGCACACCTTCACTAGCGATGCCCTTGACTGGAGTATCGGGTATGCGTATGCCAACCGCCATTTGCCTGACCGTCGTAGATACCTCATCGACGATGCTCTGGAATCGGGCGTTTATGCCCTGAGCACCGGCAACGACATATCCCGCGAGTGGACTCAACTCGACGAACACATTCTCTCTCTTGGTGTAAATGACAAGCACCACTTCAAGTTTGGCAACTTTGAGCCAGACTTGAAGGTGGGTGCCTATGGAGAATATCGCAGCCGAGAATACCAGACCCGCAACTTTATCTACAACTGGAATGTTTCAGATAACAACATGCCATCCGACTTCCGCCACAGCCATATCCCTACACTGCTCTCCAGCGAGGCGAACATGGGTTACGACAAGCTGTATCTTCTGGAGGAAAAGCAGATGCGCAATAACTACCGCGGACATAACACCTTAGGCGCAGGATACCTGGCGATGTCTCTCCCCTTTGGCAAACTCGGCATCCACGCCGGTGTCCGCTTCGAGCATAATGATATGGAACTCATCTCCAATTCCCGTGACTACGAGAAGAGTGAATCGAGCCGTCATTACAAGACCGATGATGTATTCCCATCTCTCAACACAACATATAAAATCAGCGACCAGCACCAGGTACGCCTCTCGTATGGCCGCAGTATTAACCGCCCAGAATTCCGTGAAGTATCGTCGTCGGTGTATTACGACTTCGACCTTGCCAGCAATGTGCAGGGAAACACTGAGTTGAAGAACTGTTATGTCGATAACCTCGACCTGCGATATGAGTGGTATCCATCCCGTGGAGAGCTCATTTCGCTGGCAGTCTTCTACAAGCACTTCGATTCTCCTATCGAGTGGACCTACACGGTGGCAGGTGGCACAGACCTGATTTATTCCTACAAGAATGCGAAGAGTGCCAACAACTACGGTGTGGAGCTGGATATCAGAAAGAATCTCGGTTTCATAGGATTGAAGGATTTCAGCTGGTCGTTTAACGGTGCCTTGATTAAGAGCAAGGTGCAGTTTGAGAAGGGCTCGAAAGAGGAAGACAGACCGATGCAGGGTCAGTCGCCATACCTTATCAACACCGGCATCTTCTATAAGAACGAGCCATTAAAGATGGATATCGCCCTGCTTTACAACCGTATAGGCAAGCGAATCATCGGTGTGGGCAGAAGCGAGGGAAGCACAGGCGATGACTCCAACGCCCGAGTGCCTCACAGCTACGAGATGCCCCGCAACACCATCGACTTCTCGCTGGCTAAGAAATTCGGCGAGCATCTGGAACTGAAGCTCAACGTAAGGGATCTTCTTGCAGAAAAGATATATTACAAGCAGTTTGCTGATGTAACGTATAGCGACGGAAGCAAGAAGGAAGTAGAAGAAATAGCAAGATGCTACAAGCCGGGCAGAAACATCGGTTTGCAGGCAATCTATAAATTTTAGAGACTATCCGTAGAATTTCAAGAAAGATAATATTAGATATTTGTTTAATAAAACAGGAAACAATGATGAACAAGATGTATTTTTTAGGATGCATGGGCATCCTCGCAGCATCTGCCATGTTGAGCAGCTGCAGCAGTGACAATGACGATCTAACTCCTTCTCCAAATCCTGGATCAGAAGTAGTTTACAAGTGGACAACCAATGGCGGCTTGAAGGCTTGCGACCACATCCTCTTCGGAACAGATGACAAGGAAAACGTCAACGGAACACAGATTGGCAACGGCGACCAGGAATTCGTCTTCACAGGCAAGCAGACTTTGAAGAAAGGCACTTATCTCCTCAAGGGATGGGTATATATTGCAGATGGTGCTGAGCTTACCATCGAACCGGGAACTATCATCAAGGGCGACAAGCAGACCAAGGCGGCACTCATCGCAGAGCGTGGCGGCAAGCTTATCGCCAAGGGTACAGCCACAGAGCCTATCGTCTTTACATCTGAAGAGGTTGCCGGCAGCAGAAAGCCTGGCGACTGGGGTGGCATCATTCTCTGCGGCAAGGCTAAGAACAACCAGACTGAGCAGCAGATAGAGGGTGGTCCTCGTACCAAGCATGGTGGCGCAGATGATGCTGACAACTCAGGAGCCTTGAGTTATGTACGCATTGAGTTTGCCGGTTATCCATTCCAGAAGGATAAGGAGATTAATGGTTTAACCTTAGGTTCTGTAGGTTCAGGCACAGAGATTGACCACGTTCAGGTATCTTATTCCAATGATGATTCCTTCGAGTGGTTTGGCGGTACAGTAAACTGCAAGTATCTCGTAGCCTACAAGGGCTGGGATGATGATTTCGATACCGATAACGGTTTCTCAGGAAAGGTGCAGTATGGTCTTTCTCTGCGCGACAGCAAGATTGCCGATACCTCTCAGAGCAACGGTTTCGAGAGCGACAACTGCGCTGATGGTGCTACCGTGGACCCTCGTACCAAGGCTACCTTCTCTAACATCACCTTCGTAGGTCCTAAGGTATTGGATGACAAGTTCCAGAACACCACAGATTATATCACTGCCGGAGCATACAATCCAAACAACGGGTCAGCTCTCGGCAAGTTCCAGTCAGCCATGCAGATTCGTCGTTCTTCTAACCTCAACTGCATCAACTCTGTAGCCTTAGGCTGGCCTATCGGTTTGATTGTTGATGGTGAGAAGGGTGAAACCGTGAAGGATGCCAAGGATGGCAAGTTCAAGCTTCAGAATGTATATTTCGCAGGTATGGATGCCGTTGGTACTGATGCCAACAAGAAGTATGAGGATTATCTCTACGATGCTGCAAAGAAGCAGGATATCGACAAGAATCAGAAGTCATACAGCAACACATTCTTCTTCTCAGAGCAGAGCAACAAGTATTTTGATTCATGGACTTCATTGGTTGGTGCAGATGGCTATACTCCTATCGCAGGAAGCCCATTGCTTGGTGCCGCAAGTTTCGCTGGCTGGACAGGTTTCGACACTGTAACCTACATCGGGGCCTTCGATGGCAGCAACAACTGGATGAAAGGTTGGACCAACTTTGATCCTCAGAATGCGAAGTACTAGAAAAAGATTAGTACCGGAACAAGAATTAGAATCGCTAATTTCTATTTTGACTATAAGGTTTTCTTTTATTGGGGCATGGCGCAGTGATTTGCGCCATGCTTTTTTTGTGGCGCATAAGATTATATACATGGAGGTTAGTCCTAAAGGTTACTACAACAACATTAGTGTTATATATAAAGTGAACACCAATAAATAACAAAGGAGTGATGAAGTTGGATTTTCAACAACATCTCTCCATTTTTTACTTTTTTTATTGCAAAAAAAGAATGATATTGCGAAGGAATAGCTATCTTTGCAATTTTATAATAAAATCGCATAAGTATGCCAACAAACAAGAATGCTCAACTAAGATATAAGATAATGGACAGATGGTTCAGTAACTTTAAAATGTAAGACAATGAAACAAAATATTATAGACCGTATCAATCATTTGGCTAACGAAAAGGAGCCTTTCCTTTTTGTCATCAACTATGCAGGTTCGGAAGCATACATACGGAAGCTGTCTGAAATAGCTATCGATGAATGCCTTTATGACTTTGAGGGTATAACCAATGTAAAACGGCAGTCACTCTCTTCGGCTACCAAACATCCGACGTGGAAAGTGTTTGAGCCAAATTTTGAAGATTACACGAAAAGTTTTGAAACCGTCAAAAGCAACATCTTGCGTGGAAACAGTTATCTTGCCAACCTTACTTGTAAGGTTGCTTTGGACTGCAACCTTACGTTGGAGGACATCTTCCTACGTGCTAAAGGCAAGTATAAGATTCTACTAATAGACAATAATAGCAATAGACGGTTCGTGTGCTTCTCGCCGGAAACATTCGTGAAGATAAAGAACGGAATGATATATTCTTATCCGATGAAGGGCACGATTGACGCGTCCTTACCCGAAGCAGAGCAAGTGTTGATGGGAGATAAAAAAGAAGCAGCCGAACATGCTACCATTGTGGATCTGATTCGAAATGACCTTAGCCGTGTGGCGGAGCATGTAAGGGTGGATAAATACCGTTATATTGATGTGCTCCATACCAATAAGGGGAATATTCTCCAGACCAGTTCCGAAATAAGCGGCAAGTTGCCAACTGGTTATCAAAAGCACATCGGAAACATATTGGATGCAATGTTGCCCGCAGGTTCCATAACAGGTGCGCCAAAGGACAAGACTATGGAAATAATCCATGAGGCGGAAGGCTATGACCGTGGATTCTATACAGGAGTCATGGGTATATATAATAATGGTGAACTCAACTCGGCTGTAATGATACGCTTTCTTGAAAATGACGGTATAGGAACGTATTTCAAGGCAGGAGGAGGCATTACTTCGAAGAGTGATTGCAGAAAAGAATACGAGGAAGTGTTACAAAAAGTGTATCTTCCTTTTGAATAGAACTGATTTTAATATGGCACAGCAATTCGTAGAGACAATAAAGATTGTGAATGGAAAGACACAAGCTCTTGCATACCATCAGGAAAGAATGGAAAGAACGATCTGTAAGTTCTTTCCTTCATTATGCAATGCGTCTATGCCTTCATTGGAAAAACTGATAAATCCAACGGAAAGCATGGATTTTTACAAGGCGAGAGTGGTGTATGGCGAACAAGGTGTTGAAGCAGTAGAATATGCTCCGTATTTTATTCGAAACATAAACTCCCTTCAAGTGGTCGCAGACGACACGATAACGTATGGCTACAAAAGTACCGACCGCAGTCGCCTCAATGCCTTGGTCGCACAGAAAGGGAACCGTGACGACATCATCATCGTCAAACATGGACTTTTAACGGATACCTCATTCACGAACCTTGCCATATTTGACGGCAAACATTGGGTGACTCCCAGACATCCCTTATTGCCAGGCACAAAAAGAGCCGCACTATTGGACAAGGGAATGATACAAGAAGCAGATATTACATTGGAAGATTTGCGAAATGCCAACAAGGTAAGTCTTTTTAATGCAATGATTGAGTTTGGTGAAAGAGAAATAGCAATGGAGAATGTCCACTTCTGAACATTCTCTATTTCTTCTGATATACAAGATATTTTATGGTTGTAGCGAACATGGCTACTAAAATATTTGGCGTTATCAAATAAATACCATATCTTTGCAACCGCAAGAGTTGTTTGAACCATTATGCAAAGTAAAGCAGGCAGAAGTAGTCTGACTTTCGCTAAATCGTTACCATAAATAAAACAGTCGAAACAACTATGCTGATTATTAGACTGATACAACTTTTTTGATTATCCTTTGCAAAGATAATGCAAATCGAATGCAGAATATTTTCTGCAAAGTTACTTAAAATCCACGGGAAATACAACTTTCCCTCTAAAAATCCACCACTAACCATTCTATTTTTCCTGCGACCTCTTCCTCTTGTGTTAAATATTCTTTATTCTCAATTATTTTTTTATCATTTTCGGCACATGTATTAGTTTTTTCACTATATTTGCCTTTAATTTCAGAAACTAAAAACTTTATAAAATATGGCATTTATAGATTGCGCAAGTTGGAAACCCCAAAACCAAAACGGTGAGTTTGTTTTTGCATATCGCTACCCTGAGACAAATCTCAGTACCTTTACTCAACTCATAGTAGCTGAGTCACAAGAGGCATTTTTGTTCAGCAAGGGGCAGATGATGGACAAATTTGGTCCAGGCAAGCACACATTGAACTCAGAAAACATCCCTCTTCTACGCAGGTTATATGGTCTTCCTTTTGGAGGAAACAACCCATTTACTGCAGAGGTGTGGATTGTCAACAAGTTATATCCAGCCAATCTGAGTTGGAATGTCAACAGTATGGCTGTTCATGATGCCGACTATAATACGCTGCTCCCTCTCAAGGCAGAAGGACAGTATGGTCTGTTCGTATCCGATGCAGCAAAATTCCTCATCAAGATGGTAGGCACCAAAGAAGTGTTTACCGAATCTGATATGCTCTCACAGGCCTATGGAGAATTCGCATCTAAGTCAAAGAGCGCCATCATCCAGTTTATGAACAACCAGCGAGTGGGCTTCAAGAGCATCTCAGCCTACCTCAGCAACCTCTCTGATTACATCAAGCAATTTCTGCTTCCTTTCTGGGAGGAATATGGATTGAGTCTCACAAAGTTTTATGTCAACGATATCTCTATCGACACCAGCACACCTGAAGGCAAAAAAATAGCTGACGCCATCGCAAGTCAGGCTTCCATGTCTATCACAGGACATTCCTGGCAACAGGAACAGATGTTTGACATGGCCAACAATGCCGTCAACCAGATGGGCAACCTTTCTGGCGGCAACGGTCTGATTGCCGGTATCATGGCCATGAACATGATGGGCAACGGAGGCATGGGAGGCGGCATAGGCGCTGGCATGATGCAGACGCACAACAACCAGCCTACCTTCTCAGGAAACCAAGGTGGCATGGGAGGTATGCAAGGCGGTATGGGAGGAATGCAACCCAATGCACAGCAAGGTGGCGGCGTGAAAGAAATCTATTGCGCCAACTGTTCCAAGAAACACCTGACCACCGAGCGCTTCTGTCCTCACTGCGGAAGCGAATATAATCCATGTCCGAAATGCGGTGCAGACAATCCGAAGAACGCCAGACGCTGTGTAAGTTGCGGAACGCCATTACAGCAGGCCACAATGGGAGGAGCAACCTGCAATTCCTGCGGTGCCCAACTTACTCCTGGTGCAGCCTTCTGTCCACATTGCGGTGCTCCACAAACTGTCCGCCCATCAGGCAACCTATGTCCAAGATGTGGTGCAGACATTCCACCTACATCACGGTTCTGCCCTAAGTGTGGTCAAAAAATATAATTATTCACTTTTAAAATCTTTATGATTATGAGCGCCAAAAACATATTCCATATCCTCGCCATCCTGCTTGGCTATGGACTCATCATTAGCGGTTTCTTTGTTCTGGGAGCAACCCTGGAAGACAATATCAAGTTGCTCGACATCTTCATGTCCTGCCTGATTTTCACCCAATTTGTAGAATTTACCCTCTTCCCACTTGTCAATCTGAACGAGAAGGCTCACAAGGAAGTGGGCATGTTGGGCATCCATCTGTTAACTGTCAATGTCTGCAGTCTGTTATCCATCTGCCTCATGGTGGCAGGTATCATGAACGACCTGTCTTTCAAGATCCAGCTCATTTGTCAGCTTGCAATCATCTTCATAGCCCTGGTAGGTCGCTTGGCTTCCTCACATGCCGGTGAGAAGGTAGAACAGTGCTATCAGAGAGAAGAAAACCAGGTGTTGGGCAAGAAATGGCTAAAATCTACCATGGAAAATCTCATGGAAGATGCAATACAGACCAAGGAACTGGATGAGATGACCCGAAACAAAATCCAGCAAATCAACGAAGATATCCGTTATATCACTCCTTCCTGCACTTCAGAAGCTAAGGAGATAGACCAGCAGTTCTGTCAACTGGCAGAATCTCTAAGGGTCATGATGAGAGACGTTACCGCTAATCAAAACCGAATAGCAGAGGAAGTAGAACATCTCCATCACATTCTCATCAGGAGAAAGAATGCGAGATAAAGTTACAAGCACAAGAGAAACCATGTAGTAAAAGTATTCATTTTAAAATAACTAATAACTATGGCATCAACCGGTAAAATTTTTAGCGATTCGAGCAATATCTACCAAGACCAGGCTCGACTCTTGTTTAACTATTACGAACAAGCCGCAGAACAGATCGTAAAGCAGGAAGAAGCTATCGAAAAGCAAATCAGCGACCTCGAAGCTTACCGTCAGGAAATCGAAATCAAGAAAAGCGACATCTGGAAATGGTTCCTCACCATCATCGCTTTCTTCATGTACTTCATCCGTAAGAAGCAATATGAAGAACAGATTCTGGAAATCGATGAAAGAATCGGAGAAAAGAAAAAGGAACATGAAAACATCTTCCGTGACTACAAAGTGACCAAAATGGGCGTGGCTTACGTGCCTGTAGCTCAACAAATGGCATACGAGGACAAATGTTTCGTGGTAGATTACTCCGGAAATGTTCCGATGTCTCACGTCAGCCTTCAGATGTCACGCCAGAACGATCTGCTGGTAGAGACAATGACACAAATGGAGAAACTGACGAAGGAAGCTCCTATCGTAGAAACCTCTGATGAGCCAGAAACCATTGACACCAACGATTATTCCCTCTCTATTCAGGAAGTCAACCAGAGCGACTATATCGGCAAACTGGACCGTTCTATCCGTACCATCTCTTACTGCATGAACGATACGGAAGTAAAGTCTGTTGACCTTCCATTGGTAGCTGACCACAGTGATTTTTTAGGATTCCTCAATGAATATGCTACCAGCGATACCGCCGGACATCCGATTGTCAAGGTATTCGACGACAAGAAATACAACAGTGAGATAGACGACTTCTGCAAATTAAACCAACTCAAGGATTCCCTTTCAAACGATACAGAGCAGTTCGAGGATGTACTGAAGCACCTCATGCACACCATGGCGATGTCTGTACAGACTGTCTCTGCCATGAAACTCGCATCTACCGACAAGGTGGTCAACAAGTCAAACGACTTGCTCTTCAAAATTCTCAAGGCTCCTTACAATCATTATTCCCCATTGTTGGAAGCAGAGGAAATCAGAAGAATCAAGAACGAAAAGTTCGACTATTCTGACTCTATTCAAGGTTACGAACCATTCCAGCTCAGAGATAGTTCCAGAGTTCGCTACAACCTCTTTGCAGACGAGTGGACAGCAGAAGACAACAGTACCTCCAACGTCCCATTCGGCGTACATCAGATTTATGAAGAAATCGTTGCACCTATGGTACAACGCCTCATGATGGAAAACCGCATCGAGAGAATTCGTGTATATAGCCATATCCACGACCAGAAACTGAGCTACCTCAACAAGTGGCATCAGGACGTAGATGCTTTCTATCGTTCCAACCACGCAGAAAGTGCCGACATTATTAATAATATGCAACAGACGCTGAGTGAATATGTAGAAGCCTACAACACGCTGGCACAGTTGCAGAAAACCCTCGACTCGATGGGCCAGGAAGGAGCCTCCCTCGACAATACCATCGTACAGAAAGAGGACAATACAATGGAAAATCTGGCAGCCTTCGAACTGCAAGCACAGGAATTCAAGAAAGCACAGGAAGATTTCAGCGACTATATGGACCGTCTGCAGGAAGACATCGCACTGAAGGCAGAAAAGTTCGGTCACGTGGAATTCTACGATGCAAGACTGCAGGATGGTTACTCCAACACGATGGCTGTGGCAGCCAGCGAGGTACAGACACTCGATGAGCGCCGCAAGCCATTGGCTTCTACCAACCCACTGCTCGCCAAGGAATCCGTACTGCTGCCTGAGCCAAACGTCGAGAACCTCACCTACGAGCATCTTTCACTCAACCTCCCTTCACTTGCCATCAATGCACTTGATGAAGTAAGCCGTATTTCCATCGAGGGAAAACAAGAGGAGAATACTGCTGCAGAATATCAGGAGGAGAATACTGCCGTATCAGTTCAGGAGGAAAATCCAGTTGGAACGAATCAGGAGGAGAACCTTCCTGAAGGAAACAAGGAAGAAGATACTGCTGATACCAATCTGGATGATGATCTTCTTGAAGCAAATCTGGATGGAATTCTTTCTGAAGAGGATGAAGAAGACAGAGAGGATTCCGAGGATGAAGAGAATGAGCAAAATAAAGACAATTAAATAATAGGAGGAGAAAACTATGTCAACAACAATCAGTTGCAGAGTCGATACCAAACCGATGGCAGAGGAACTCCATAGCGTTTCCAATCATGTGAAAGGAACAACTGCGGCGGTCACCACCATGCAGGCTGCGGTTATCGCTGCCGAAAACAGCGGCGCCAATAAGGTTTGCAGTAATGTAAACAGAGGTTTCTTCACCTTGATGTGCTCACAGATTTCACAGAAAATCGCAAGCAAGCATAGCCGTGTAGAAGCACTTCTCATGCACTTAGGACAACAGAAACGCATCCTCATGGGCATCAAGAATAATATGGAACGCGAATATGGAAGAATCTGTGAAAGATACCATCGCATCTTCACCAGCATCAACAAGGAGTTGGAACAGAGAATACGCCAGATAGACCAACCTGTTTTCGAATTGGTCAACAAGAATATGGTTACTGCTTCCAATCGTATGAATGCACTTACGGGATGGGCTGCCAACTCACAGATAGAAGGACTTACAGACAGTCAGAGAATCCTGATGTCCAAAATGAAGTACAATGCGCAATACGCACTAGAGCAGTCTGCCGACTTCCTGGCTCAAATAGGAAAGCAAAGAGTACTGACCAATCAGATCCTGATTTCCAATGTACAGGGCAATGAGGACAAGACTTGCCAGATTCCGGTCATCATCTGTGAAAGTATCAGCGATACAGCCAGCATCCCAAGAACAGAGGTATGGACACCAGATGACCTTTCTTCTGCCAATGCTTCACAAATCAACAATGTGATCCGTGAAAAAGACATGGAATGGAAAGACGAGAAATGGTCAGTCCAAGTGGACGAAGAGTTCAACCGCCTGGTGGATTCTTCCAACGCATCACAGAGAGTTAAGCAGATGATTCAAAAGCTGTATACTACAGCCGAGTCAAAAACACTATAATCAGTAAGCTATGAGTTATACAGAAAGTTTTAGCAGAACCATTGCGGTTCACTATAGTGGCACTGTTACGGTAAACTACCCGGCTTCTGAGCATGGTGGTTCCACAACCGCATCATATAGCGGAACTGCTTACGAGCAAGTGGATGTTGATATTCATGTGGACACCGCTCCTTTTGACGCCAGCGTAGCCAACTGCAATAATCATGTGAATGGACTCACCGCCAGTGTGGGTGCAATGAATACAGCCCAATGTATCGCTATCAGGAAGAATGCAGACAAAGTTTCCAAGGCTCTCATCGACGGATTTTTCCACACGGTAAGAACAGACATGGGAACTCAGAAGGCTGAGCTGGAACAGGTTATCAATGCCCGATTGCTCCTACTCAGACAGCAAGCAACCTCGCTCAAGGCAATACAGGACACAATGGCTGAGGATTATGCGCGCACCACAGCCCGGTATCAGAAAATATTCAATGATTTGAATAGGGAACTATCCAATCGTATCCACGAGATAGACCAGCCTGTTTTCAAACTGGTAGAAGGTGTAGAGAAACAAAACGACCGAATGCTTCATACCGACATGGTACAGACGGTGGCTACCATCAGCAAGGAGAGTAGTGTGCTTCAGGCGCAGGTCAATACTGCATCTGTCAAGAACCATACACTCCAGGCGATGACTCAAGCTCAGAACTTCCTCATGTCAAAAGCCCTTTCTGACCGTGCAATTCAAAATACCTGCATCGATGGAAGTGGAAAGGATGGCTATTGGGTTCCCGTATGCTATATGAAAACCGAATCGGAGAATCATCAGGTAGAACGCCAATGTCTGGTTCCTGACTATCTATCTTCCAGAGACAAAGACATGGAGTACAAACTCTGTCAGCAGTTGGATGAGATGGATTTCAACCAAGAAACAGAGACTGCAGAAGAACAGGTGAAGTCGTATGTCCAGTCAGAAATAGCAACCCATATCAAGGGCAGTGATCCTCACTCCATGCGAGTAAAGGACATGATCAACAAATTGTTAAATCAGTAATCTTTCTTATCATGAGCAATCTAAAAGAATTACATATCACGGATACCAATCTCCGTTTGGAAAATCATATCGTAAAGGGCGGCATCTTGCCAAACAAGATCGCCGAACTGTCAAGAACAGTCAACGTGGTGGGCGAGACTGTGGTAGAAGGTCCTCTCTATGCCAGCAAACTCACCATCGAAGCTGCTCCTTTTGAAGTGAAAGGCGCCGTTTTTACACAGAAAGAGATTTACATCAATAATGATGTAGAAGGCAATGTAACCTTCAAAAAGGCTGTAGGCTCTGCCACATCTGTCGTAACAAGAGCCACCAGATGCAATACCACTTTCTGTTCTGACGTCAATGCCAAGAGCATCACGCTGACCAATGCCTTTGTGGCTGGCAGCTTGTATGGAGATGAAATCGAACTGGACAATTGTGTTGTCATCGGTGGAGTTTTCGCTACACAGTCACTGTCTGTCAAAAACTCCGTAGTGGGCACATTCATCTCTCCTTTTGTAGAAATGGACGGCATCATCCACCTCTTGCTTCCGTCAGTATTCAGCGTGGAAAGAGTGAACTACACACCTGCCAGTCACCTATATTCACTGGCTTTGGCAGATCTGGGGTCACTATACCGCCATCAGGAAGAAGCACCGGAAAGTGGAAAGATAGAGATTAACCTCGCTTCAGATGACTTGCGCACCACCCTGACTGATAATAACCAGCAACGTACTCTCCACAGTTATAGTGTAGTAGGTAAGGTTTTGGCAGCCGACCTGATAGACACGGACAAGTTCCAGAATCACTTCCTTTTGACCGCAGCAGCATTAGGTCCACAACTGTTGAAGACGTATGATTTGGGAATCGATAAGGAAGGCAATCCTGCCGTATTGACAGTAGATCGCATCCGCGAATTTTTCTTTGAAATACAGCAAGGAAAGATCAAGATAAAGGATCTTGATGGTTCATTCAGTATCGAACAGTTTGCCAAGACGCTGTAAAGCCAAGAATATTTTAGAAGAAAATTTCTAAAAAAATAAAATAGAAAGAGAGGGTTGAGAACAATACAATCAGTTTCTCAACCCTCTCTTTCTTTATCTATAATCCTCATACAGTTTCATTGTGTCCTGTCTTGTGAAGGCAAGTTCCTTATAGAAGTCTCTCAAATAAGCTGAGATTTCATTTTTATCATCAGACGAAACAAAGAGATTCTCACCCAAACGTCTCTCCAGCGAACTCAGATTATCTGAGAGGGTTTCTATTTCTCCCTCATAATCTCTGCCCTCATCCGGGCTCTTACGAATGCGATGATACTTGATGTCTTCAGCAAGCGCATTCTTCATCTCCACCAGTTTCTCTGCCAAAGGAGCAAAAAGAGCACGGATCACAATAGTGCGGATGGCATCCCTTTCCTCCGGTTCCTGCCAGAGACAATGATAGATAGGAAGCAAGTCGCAGCAATCAACCTCTTCCCTGTCCTGCATGAAAGCAGAAGTACGGAGCAGACGGGCAATATTCTTCCAGCGACGATCGCTCACGTAGATATTCCTGCGCTCAGCAGCCTCATCCACATTCACGGCTCTCAAGGATTTACGAATGACGGAAATGACATCCAGCACCTCCTCCTTTACACCTATCTTATTGATATTCTCCGACCATTCCGCATACTCTTCTGCAGTAATCGCATTTGAATTCTTCACTCTTCGTTCTTCACTCTTCACCTCCAAGAGCATCGCCCTGAAATTCGATTCCTTCTTAATCGGACGACTCTCAATGCGAATGACAAATCGGTCCCAGAGAGCCTCCAAGCCCTCGCCCTTTGCCGGCAACTCATTGCTGGCAGCCACGAGAAGTTTCAGCGGAAGGTGCATCTCCCGATTACCATTGCGGAACAGTTTTTCATTGATCACCGTGAGAAGCGTATTCTGAATAGCAGGCCCCGCCTTCCAGATTTCATCCAGAAAGACCACATCAGCAATAGGCAGATAACCATCCACCGCACGCTCATAAGTATCAGAAGACTTTAATTTCTGAATACTCACAGGACCGAAGATTTCATCAGGAGTAGAGAAACGCGACATCAGGTACTCAAAACTATGAGCATCTCTGAAAGCAGTCTTCAACTGACGGGCCACCATACTCTTCGCTACTCCAGGAGGGCCTAAAAGGATAACGCTCTCGCCTGCCAGAGCGGCAAGGAGCGAGAGCGAAATTTCAGTATCTTTTTCATATATGCCCCGGTTCATTTCCTGGAGCAAAAGTTTAAATCTTTCCAGCATGCAATTACTTTACGTTGCCCACCTTAATCAAGTACTCAGCAATCTGCACAGCATTCAAGGCAGCACCCTTACGAATCTGGTCGCCAGTGAGCCACAAAGTATTGCCGTTGTCATCAGCCAAATCCTTGCGGATACGACCTACATAGACATTATCCTTACCAGCGCTCTCCAAAGGCATTGGATAAACGTAGTTCTGAGCATCATCCTTCACTGTAACGCCTGGAGCAGCCTCCAGAGCCTTGCGGATATCCTCTACAGCCAATGGCTTCTCTGTCTCAAACCATACACTCTCTGAGTGAGAACGGAGAGAAGAAACACGCACACAAGTAGCACTTGTACGAACATCAGAGTGCATGATCTTGCGAGTCTCGTTATACATCTTCATCTCCTCCTTGGTGTAATCATTTGGAGTCATCTTGTCAATCTGTGGAATGACATTGTAAGCCAACTGATGAGGGAACTTATTGATATGATCGGTCTTACCAGTCTCAATGATGTCCTTATACTGCTGCTCAAGTTCAGCCATAGCTGCAGCACCAGCACCGGAAGCACTCTGGTAAGAAGAGATATGAATCTTCTTGATATGACTCAAGTCATCGATAGGCTTCAAAACCACTACCATCATAATAGTAGTACAGTTAGGGTTGGCGATGATATTACGAGGGCGGTTCAGCGCATCCTCAGCATTCACCTCAGGCACAACCAGAGGCACATCGTCGCACATACGGAATGCACTTGAGTTATCTATCATGACAGCACCATACTTAGTAATGGTCTCTGCAAATTCCTCAGAAGTACCACCACCAGCAGATGTGAAAGCAATATCGACATCTTTAAAGTCATCGTTATGCTGCAAAAGTTTGACCTCATAGTCCTTTCCCTTGAAGTTGTATTTTCGTCCAGCAGAACGCTCAGAACCAAACAACACCAAATCATCCATTGGGAAATTTCTCTCTGCAAGGATGCGCAAGAATTCCTGACCTACTGCGCCACTTGCACCAACAATTGCTACTTTCATAATCGAATCTTTTTAATTTAAAAGTTGTTATAAGTGTGAACTTGGAAACGAGAAACTGCAAAAAACTGCATATTATCTCAAATCCGCTGCAAAGTTAAGACTTTTTCTGTTAAACCAAGCATATTTTTGCAAGAATTGTTGCTTTTTGCTGCATTTTTCTCATTTTTACTTACATTTCTATCAACAAGCCTGCATTTTTACTAAAAAAACATGCATTTCTATGGTTTTAAGGGGCTATACGTCACTTTTCATCGTGGTGGGATATAGGATCCTTGTCCTGTCACATGAAAAAAGCAATCTCCAAACTTTTTCAGAAACTTTTCCCAGAAAGCTCTTGCGGGTTTGGAAATAAAGTCGTAACTTTGCGCTGTAGATTTTAAAACAGATGGTTATGAAGTACTTAGATCCTAAGGCAGACCTCACGTTCAAGAAGATATTCGGCAATCACCCTAAAAGACTGATCAGCCTTCTGAACGCCCTCCTGCCACTCAGCGAAGAGGAGCAGATACACGAAATCAAGTATCTGCCCACAGAACTTGTGCCCCAGCTCGAAGGGGGCAAGAACACCATTGTGGATGTACTCTGCACAGATGTCAGCGGCAGGAAGTTCTGCGTGGAAATGCAGATG
The DNA here is from genome assembly GCF_004535825.1 of Segatella hominis. GTDB lineage: Bacteria > Bacteroidota > Bacteroidia > Bacteroidales > Bacteroidaceae > Prevotella > Prevotella hominis. Next base: position 36,619 of record NZ_SGVY01000034.1, read on the forward strand.
GAATGGTCTGAAGCCTTCCAGCAGCGAGTACTGTTCAATGCATCCAAACTCTATGTGAGTCAGGCTAAAAAGGGAGGAAAATATAGTGAACTCCAACCTGTGTATTCTCTCAACCTGATAAATGATATCTTTGCACATGATACTCCTGATTTCATCCACAACTACCGCATCGTGCACGATAAGGACAGTAATAAGGTAATCAAAGGCTTGCATTTCACTTTCATAGAACTCCCTAAGTTCACACCTCATTCCATTGCCGACAAGCGCATGATGGTCTTGTGGCTCCGTTTCCTCACGGAAATCAATTCCAATACGAAGGAGATTCCTGCCGACCTGCTTAATGATCCGGAGATAGGAAAAGCCGTAGAAGAACTGGAGATTTCCGGTTTCACTGATGCCGAACTCTGGGCCTACGACAAATTCTGGGATTCCGTAAGCGTTGAAAGAACCCTTATAGATGACAGCTACCAGAAGGGTAAGGAAGAGGGTAAGGAAGAAGGCAAACATGAGGCCAACACAGAAACAGCACAACGATTGCTGGCAATGGGACTTTCTGCCGAACAGGTTGCCAAAGCTACCCAGCTGCCTTTGGAAATCATTAAGAAACTAAGCAATTCATAAAAAATACAATAGCGGAGATGTAGATTACGAATATCACCATATAATCAAGGGTCTATACGCCACCTCTCATCGTGGCATATAGACCCTTGTCCTGTCACATAAAAAACGCAATCTCTAAACTTTTTCAGAAACTTTTCCCAGAAAGCTCTTGCGGGTTTGGAAATAAAGTCGTAACTTTGCGGTAGCATTTTAATATAGTTGATTATGAAGCAGGTAGAAGAAAGGTATATCAGCTTGCTGACCGATTTCGGTTTCAAGCGAATTTTTGGAACAGCAATGAACAAGGATTTGCTCATTTGCTTCCTCAACAGCTTGTTTAATGGCAAACAGGTTGTGAAGGACGTATCGTATCTGAATCCAGAGCATGTCGGAGATGTCTATACCGACCGCAGAGCCATCTTTGATGTATATTGCGAGGGCGAAAACGGCGAGAAGTTCATCGTAGAAATGCAGAATGCTTATCAGGCGTATTTCAAGGATCGTTCCCTCTTCTACTCAACCTTCCCTATCCGTGAGCAGGCACCTAAGGGGAATGACTGGGATTTCAAACTCAATCATGTCTATACCGTAGCCCTGCTCAACTTCAGCATGAACGAGGATGCATTCGACAAAGAGAAGATCCGCCATCATGTACAGTTGTGCGATACCGCTACCCACAAGGTTTTCTACGATAAGTTGGAGTTTATCTATGTAGAGATTGCCAAGTTCAACAAAACCCTTGAACAGCTGGATACGCTCTACGAGAAGTGGCTCTATGCACTGAAGAACCTCTATAAGCTTACCCAGCGCCCGAAAGAACTGTGCGACAAGGTCTTCGATCGCCTCTTTGAGGAAGCCGAAATTGCCAAGTTTACTCCGCAGGAAATGAGGGAGTATGAAGCTAGTAAGAAGGCTTATCGCGACATCAAGAACTCTATTGATACGGCAAAACAAGAAGGTCTTGCTGAAGGAATAGAAATCGGTATGGAAAAGGGAATGGAGAAAGGCATAGAGAAAGGTAGAGCTGAAGGCAAACATGAGGCCAACACAGAAACAGCACAACGATTGCTGGCAATGGGACTTTCTGCCGAACAGGTTGCCAAAGCTACCCAGCTGCCTTTGGAAATCATTAAGAATCTAAGCAATTCATAAAAAATACAATAGCGGAGATGTAGATTTCTAATATCACCATATAATCAAGGGTCTATACGCCACCTTGTCATCGTGGCATATAGACCCTTGTCGTTTTCCTGAAGTGCGGCTTTTATTTTGCCACCAGGCATCAAATGTGCTGTCTGGTGGGGGTACAGAGAATCAGGAACTAATCGGCCCAAATTCCCTTATTAGTTGAATTATCCCAGAAATCCTTCACATTTTCATCGCTGTAATCCTCTTCTGCCGCCTTCTGGATAACCGAGTTGGCGAGGATAACAGTGGTTCTCTTTTCCATGACGCTAAGCACTGGCTTGATATATTTTTCCTTTTTCATACCATTTCTATTTATATTACTTGATGATAACCTTCATGGTCTTGCCGCCACGCTTCACGATGTTCACGCCCTTCTGCAAATCCGGGAGGCGACGGCCCTGGAGGTCGTAATATTCTGCCTTGCTATCTGCTGTAGTCTCCAACTGCTCGATGGCTGTGGTACCACCGCTGATGCTGAACATTCTGGCACCTGCTGCAGGAGCAGAAGAGTTATCTACCATGTAAGCACGGAAAGACTTGCTGTCCACAAACTCTGTTGTTGTTTCCTGCAACAGTTTGGCTGGGTTCATCAGCTTGTCGCCCTTCACGATGTAGCAGTTGTTGTCAGTATCCTTGCTGAACATCTTTTGGGTATAGAGTCCCTGGAGCTGATAGTTGCTATTAGCAGTCTTTGAGGTCTGAACATCTTTAGCAATCGCCTTGTCGGCTTCAGAGAATTTGAGCTGTGTTGCTCCATCCTTCATCTTGATGATAACAGGAGTACCAGCCGCGATGCTTGTCTTTATCTCTTCGAGTTCTACGGTTTCTGTAGCATCATCAGCCGAAAGAAGCTTGAAGGCACGGAAGTTCTGACCATCGAGCGTTACCTCGAAAGGCAGGCAGAGCGTAGCCCAGATAGTACCTTCCTTCATCGTGCGGCTGTAAGATGCAGTCTTGGCTGCGAACGGCTCGTAAGCCACGAAGTCCTTGTCATCGGCAAGAACGAGTTTCTCGGCAGCAAGAGTTTCTCCCGTTGCTCCTATCTTCTCATCACCATTCTTGCCCACCAGCTTGCTGAAGTAGCCAGTCTTGTAGTTGGCAAAGATGTGGTCAGTCTTGTCTGAGTTATTCTTATAATCTACAAAACCTTTGAGGTTTGTGCAGTTCGAGAACATGTTAGAACCATCAGTAACCTGACCCGTAACAAACTTATCGCTTGCGTAGATGGTTGTGAGAGCAGAGCAGCTATAGAACATTCCTTGCATATTAGTCACATTCGCAGTATTGAACTTGGCGATGTCGAGCAATTTGAGACTTATGCAGTCATAGAACATTTCGGACATATCCGTCACTTTCTCGGTATTGAAACCTGAGACATCTAACGAAGAGAGATATCGGCATTCACAGAACATATCTACCATATTCGTAACCTCCTTGGTATTCAGATTCTTTATGCCTTCTACTTGCTTCAGGTTTTCGCACCAATAGAACCACTTATAACAACTCGTTGGTCTTGCATTAGCAAATGAAGTATCGAACACAACCTTGGTAATGCCTAATGTGTGTTTCATCCATCCAGGTAAATTTTTACCACTATTGAGTTCATACTCATTTTCTCCCAAAGTCTCCTTGGATGCGAGAAAGAAGGTCAGCGTGCCGTCAGCATATTTCACCATAGGGATTCCAACACTAAAATATCCACCTTCTATCTTGGCATAAGTCTTGTCGGTAGCCTTGTATTTTTTCCATACTTCTTCACCTTTGAGTTTTTCACAATTTGTGAACATACCGCTACTCTTAGATACCTGGGTTGTTACAAACTCACTGCTGGTGTAGATGGTGGTGAGAGCTTGGCAGTCAGAAAACATCCTTTCCATATTCGTCACCTTCTCTGTATTGAAGTTAGTGAGATAGAGAGAGGTGAGAGATGAGCAGGAATTGAACATGTAGCTCATATTAGTCACATTCTCTGTGTTGAAGTTTGTGATGTCGAGTGAGGTGAGAGCTGAGCAGGAATTGAACATGTGGCTCATACTCTTCACATTCGCGGTATTGAAGTTTGTGACGTTGAGCGAGGTGAGTTTTGAGCAGACAGAGAACATGCTGATCATATTCGTCACATTCGCTGTATTGAAATGAGTAACATCTAGCGAGGTGAGAGATGAGCAGCCAGAGAACATACTGGTCATATTCTTCACATTCGCTGTATTGAAATGAGTAACATCGAGCGATTTAAGAGATGAACAGCTATAGAACATGTAACTCATATTTGCCACATTCTCTGTATTGAACTTAGTGACGTCGAGAGAGGTGAGAGCTGAGCAACTATAGAACATGTTTCCCATATTCTTCACATTCGCTGTATTGAACTTAGTGACGTCAAGAGAGGTGAGAGCAACACAGTTATAAAACATGTAGCTCATATCCGTTACCTTCTCAGTATTCAGATATTCCAGGCCTGTAATTGTTTCCAGTTTTGTGAGACGATTAAAGAAATAGCTCAACGATGTAGGCTTGTATGTACTGAAGCTCTTATCGAAAACAATGTGCACAATCGTGCCATTCCCTAAATTCTTATTGATAGCATCCACCCTCATCTTATCTTCCACAACAACACTATTATCAGGAAGGGTTTCTCCCACAAATTTCTTGAAAGTCAAGGTTTGGGTGGAGGATTCATACGTTGCTATATACTTAGAACTGGAAGCTGATGTCTGCGCCACCATATTGGCTGGCAGAAGAAACAACATGAGCAACATCAATGGGAACAGAGCGAATCTACGGAACTTCGCCCCCCCCACTGTTCATACGGCCGGCTTGCGACCCATAGGATTGATTGGTAAAATGTTTCATAAATTAATACTGTATTTGTTATTTATAATTGTCTGCTTATTATTAAGTTCACTCCAGGAATACAAGAGGTTTAACAGCATGATGAATATGGATGCCAGAAATAAAAAGATATCCGAAGATAATACCTAACATGAGTGCTGCCCGATGATAATCAGGGCGAGTTCTTATCCTTGGCATGGTTTCAAATATTTCTTTCATGGTGCAAATATAATGTTTTTCTTTCAAAAAAGGTGTCGCATTCCCCTAAAAAGTGTTGCATTCCTATCAAAAAGGTGTTGCATTCCTATGAATGCAACACCTTTTTGTCGTTTTGTGAGACTCTCCACTCTGTTGGAGAACAGCCTTCTTTGTTCTTGAAGATGCGGTAATCGGGTAGAAGGTAAATGCTAATCATAAAAGGCATTTGCCTCCTATTTTCACATTTACCGACCTCCCACACCACCGTACATGCGGTTCCGCATACGGCGGTTTCGTGCTTTCTCATCTTGCGATGTGTGGCAAGTTGATTTCAGTTATCCCTATGAGTAGCGTCACTTCTATCCTATTGTCGGATTCCGTCCTATCGTCTTGGATAG
>NZ_SGVY01000035.1 GCF_004535825.1 Segatella hominis
TCATAACAGTTACTCTTTAAATCGTTGTTTTTTTGTTCTTTAGCGATTACAAAGATACAACTTTTTATCGAGAAACTGTTATTTTTACCCTACTATTTTGGGGTGGGAAACTTTAGTCAGTAATACTCTGACTTGGACTACAGCTTACAATCACGCAAAATTGCAGAAAGAATATGGTGGTGGTGCATATGGAGCTGATGGTGAATTGGATGTCTATCATTGGAAAGAAGGTGATCCGGAATCCTACAAACAACTTGATGGTAAGAAGTATTACGACTACGCAGATGACTGCTCTTGGGGACCTCGTTTTGATTCTAATATCAAGTATCTGCCTGCTATTGCATGGGATGAAACAAGTCCATATTTTGGTCAGGAAGATACTTGGACAAGTCATCTTGATATGAATGATTTGTTCCAGACTGGTGTTGCAGATAACACCAATGTATCTTTTGAACGTTCTGGTAAAGACTTCTCTTCACGCATTTCGTTGTCTAACATGAACATAAAAGGCGTAAATCCTAACAGTGGTGCTATTCGTAGATATGCTAATATCAAGACTGCTTTCACACCATTGAAGAACTTACGTGTTTCTTTCGATTATAAATATACTTATAAGAAGAATCATAATGCTGCAACTGAAGGTTATGGTACCGAAAGTAACAACCCATACTCAGACCTTCTTCAGTGGGGACAAACCAATGTAAACTTGAAGCAGTATAAGAATTATACTCGTCCAGACGGCACTTTCCGTACTTGGAATATAAAAGATTATAATGATTTTACTCCAGCATTCCACGATAGTCCGTATGCAGTGTACAATGAAATAAACAACACGAACACAAGGGAATTCCATGTACTTGCTGGTGATATCGAGTATTCTTTGCCATACAACATCAAAGTAGGTTTCAAGACGACAGCCAACCTTTATAATTTCTATCAGCTCTATAATCGTGCTGGTTTGACAGGACAAACTGATATTCATAAGCAGTGGCAGCGCAAGTCATACGATGTTTATAATCAGGGGCGCATCACTTGGGATGACAAGTTTATCAATGATCGTTTGTCTGCTCAGGCTGCCATCTTCATCGAAAACCGCAACTACCACTATGAGGGTATGGATGTATTCACTCGCGACGGCTTGTTGTTACCAGGTTTATTCCGTACAACTAATTCATATGGTCTGTCTGGTGGTGATGATGCTTCTACTGATGCAACAACCAATGAAGTTGGCGATTATGACAAGGCTTATACAAGACGAGAAAAGGCACAGAGCCTCTTCGGTACTGTAACTTTGGGTTGGGATGACACTTACTTTGTAGATGCATCTCTTCGTAACGATTGGAACTCAACACTTCCTACAGATAACAATAGCTATCTTTATGGTGGTCTTTCTGTTGCAGCTGTAGCCAGCAACTGGTTTAAGCAGGCAAAATGGCTTGACTACTGGAAACTTCGTGCATCATTTGCTCAAGTAGGTTCTGCTTTGACACCATATCGTTTGTCTACAGTTTACAACTTTGGATATCGTTATGGTTCTACAGCTTCTATGTATGGTAATCCACAGTTGATTGATAAAAATATCAAGCCAACTATCACAACATCTTATGAGATTGGTACGGAATTCAGCGTCTTGGGTAACCGCTTGTGGGGTGATATCAACTACTATAGCCGTGACACCAAAAACCAGATTATCAGTACTACAGTAGGTCCTGCTTCTGGTTATTCTTCTCGATTGATGAATGCAGGTTTGATTCGCAACCGTGGTTATGAAATATCTCTGGGTGGTAAGCCTATCAAGACTAAAAATTATGAATGGACTATCGAGGCCAACATTGCTCATAATGAGAACAAATTGGTAGAATTGGCTCCTGGTATGACAAGATACACTCTCGATGGTATGTCATTCTTCTCTTATCTGTATAGCTATGCAGAGGTTGGCAAACCAATGGGTGCCCTCTATGTAACACGTAGCTGGCAGACCAATGAGAATGGCGATATTATCTTGAAGAAGAATAAAGCAGGCAACTTGATGCCTCAGATAGATAAAACTACAGAGAAGTATATTGGCAATATGCAGCCTAAGCTTACTGGTGGTTTCTCTACTGCCGTACGTGTATATGACTTTACATTGCGTGCATCTTGCGATTTCCGTGTAGGTGGAAAGTTCGCTTCTGTCACCAACATGTGGTTGGAAGGTTCTGGTCTCGGTTCTGCAACAGCTGGTACCAATGACCGTGGTGGTGAGATTCGTGGTGACATCTCTGAGAATGGTGGTGTAAGAGTAGATGGTGTTGTTGCCAATGAAGATGGTACATATAGCCCTGCAACCACATACGTAGAAGCCAACACTTACTTCCAGGGATTGAAGTCAACTCTTTGGGAGCCATACGTATATGATGGTAGTTATATTAAAATGCGTGAATTGTCTTTGACATATAATATGCCTAAGACTCTTTTGAACCAATTACATATCGGTTTGCAATCCGCAAGTATCGCATTTGTTGCAACAGATCCATTCTTGCTTTATAGCAAAGTGAAGAACGTAGATCCATCTGAAACAGATGGTACTTTGTTTGAACAAGGTCAGGCTGTTTCTACTCGTTCATGGGGCTTCACTGTAAACTTAACTTTCTAATCGTATAAAGGATAAATATATGAAATCAATTATATTAAAGACTGCTCTTGCTTTTGTTGCTGGAGCTTCATTAGTAAGTTGTGGCGACTTTGGGAATATCAATGATAATCCTAATAAGCCAACATCTGCATATACAAGTTATTTATTTTCTAATGTAACCCGTCATACTCCATATATTTGGAATGACGAGCGCTATTTTAGTAATAGAAGTGATACCTATTACAACCCAGTATATCTGATTTATCCACAATATATTGCAGAGCGTCAGAATGTTCAGTATGGTACAATGAACCTCTTTACAGGTAGTACAATGGACACGTACCGTTACGTACTGAAAAATTTAAAGAACATCATTGATATGAACACCAATGATGCCACAAAGAATGAAGTTTGCGTATCTTCTTTTGGTAGTAATGCCAATCAGATTGGAGTAGCTCGTACCTTGATGGGGTATTTCTATCTCCACATGACAGATATATTTGGTATGATTCCATATTCAGAGGCATTGCAAGGTGAGGCTAACTTGACACCTAAGTTGGATACACAAGAGGAAATCTACAAAGGCGTAATTTCAGATATGAAAGAAGCATACGACCAGATGGATGCCTCAAGTAATCTGAACGCTACATACGATAAGATTTATGGTGGAAATATTGCAAAGTGGAAGAAAATGAACGCTACAGTTCGTATGCTTGCAGCCATCAAGTTGTCGGATGTTGATCCTACAAATGGTAAGCAATGGTTTGTTGAGGCTTATAATGATGGTGCCATCGAAGATAACGCGGACAATTTTGTATATAAGTATTATGCCAATACCGACAATGAGAATCCATTATATACAAACATTGTCACAGGTGCTCGTAAAGACTTTGCTCCAAATAAGGCTTTTGTTGATTCTTTGAATGTTGTAAATGACCCACGTCGTGCGGTATATTTCACAAAAAATGCCAATGGTGAATACAAAGGAATTCCTTTAGGAATCAAACAGGCAGATGTCTCTAATTACAACAAGGACAATTCAGACTTTGCTCCTGCCATGCAGGCACAGGATGCGCCATTGACTATGTATTCTGCAGCGCGAGTTCTTTTAGTCGAGGCAGAAGCTGCTGTAAGAGGTTGGATTAGTGCTGATGCAAAGAATTTATATGAAAAGGCTGTTGCTGCTTCATTTACAGCCAAAGGTCTTACTTACACTGACGATGTTCTTCAGAACTACTTGGCACAAGATGGTGTTAAATTCCAGGGTACAGACGAAAACAAAATTATGCTGATTGCTAAACAGCGTTGGATCAACGGCTATTTCGAAGATGGTGTAGAGGCTTGGTCTGATTGGCGTCGTCTTGACTTCCCTGTTATTGTAACCGGTTCTTATTCCAAAGAACTTAACATCAATCATGTTCCTTATCGTATGCCTTACGGTTCTTCGGACCGTAGTGCAACTCCTGCACAGTACGAAGCTGCTGATAAAATTCAAGGTGCAGACAGCCCAAATACCAGAGTATGGTGGGATGTCAAAGACAATAGAGAAGAGTAATTTTATCCAAAGGAAAAGTTTTTAAATCACATATATTAATACAGGTGTATCCTTTTTGCTCCTCATCGAGCATTCAGGATACACCTTTTTTCTTTCCTCCTTTCTCCATCATAAAGTTTTCCTGTCATTTCTTTGCAGCTTTCAGAAGAAAAGCGTATCTTTGCAAAAAAAAGAAACGATGCCAACAATATTTATATTTTTCGGATTCAGATTCATGTTTTATTCTAATGATCATGAACCAATTCATGTCCATGTTATCAAGGATGGAAATGAAACAAAATACAATGTATCTCCTCTAACCCAGATTTATAATCATGGATTCAAAAAACATGATATTGCTTTGATAGAATCTATTATTTCTGAGAATGAGGTGGTTATTATAGATAGATGGAAAGAGTATTTTAATCAAAAATAAGATATTATGGAGCAATATAGAGTAAATCGCGTTTGGGTTGACGATGCCCATATTTGGGCAGAAACCCAAAATGGCTGGAAGGCTAACTATCCTTTCAGTCGTTGGAACCGTCTTGCTAACGCCACTCCTGCCCAGCGTAAGGCTTTCGTATTGAGTAGATATGGTATTCATTGGCCTGAATTAAACGAAGATTTATGCTTTGAAGGACTGTTCGCAGATGCTGGTATATACAAACCGTCAAATGCAGAAGATACTATTTATTATCAAGCATAATAAAAGGATTTTTTGCAACAGAAGGATAAGTGAATCATTCGTGAATTCGTAAAAGACAACTATCAGGAAATGTTCTTGAAATGGTCGGAAATGAGCAATAATGGCTTTTATCGTGGAGAATAATTTAATAAAAGGTGTATCCTTATTGCTCCTCATCGAGCATTCAGGATACACCTTTATTCTTTTTATCTCTCTCACCCTCAAGCATTTTTCAATAATTCCTTGCTTCTTTCAGAAGAAAAGCGTATCTTTGCAGAAGAAAAGCTGCACTCGGCAAGCTGAAAGTAAACTCTCATTGCGCTCGCTGGCATAATTTTTGCAGAAGAAGCGATACTCTCTAATCATGGAGATATGTTTTTAGATATGGCTTTACCAATTCATAATTTTACGTATATCCAAGCTAACAGAACTAAATCTGTCAAACTGAGACAACCAAGTTGGTACCTCCTTATTCATCCATCCCATAACATTCATCATTTCATCGTGTATCATCTCAACTTCATCGAGATTCCAACAAATAGCTTCATTATGATCTATCCTATTGCGCAAGCGACGGAATTTGTTTAAGAAGCTAGCAACTACCTTTCTTTGCCGATTAGCTTTCTTCACAAAAGGGAAAGCTCTCCTTAAGTCTTTCCAAAGGATACGTTCGTAGTTTCTATTAAAAAGGGAGGTCCAAAAGCCCCAGGTCAATTCTGCTGTAATCTTTGCTGTGGTTATATCTTCTCCTCGTGCAGCAATTTGTTTCTTAGCTGTGCTTATATATTTATTCAGTTCCATCAGGCCTGGAGTTGTAGAGAAAACGACATACCAATCTTCTCTTTTGGCAAATGCCACAAGTTCCCGAACTACGGAATTACGGAGTTCTACCTCAAAGACAGAAAGACATGGGTACATAGCTTCGGAAAGCATTATGTTACATTGATAATGCTTAATTGCCTTTACTTCATCCCCAGGATAGAGCAAGAAATATTTCTTCATTCTATCTGTCGAGAAAACTTTTTCGAAAAAATCTTTGGTATATTCCATTTTTATTCTTATCTTTGCAGCGCAGTCCCGGTAAGGCCCTCTCCCAGATTATTCGATGCTGGTGATGACCCCGGGTTTTTTGTTTTTGCAAAAGTACATAAATATTTTGATAGTGACAACAAAAAAGCCTTTTTTCTTTGCTTTTTTTGTTATCTCCTTCAGCCTCAAACATTTTTCAATAATTCCTTGCATCTTTCAGAAGGAAAGCGTATCTTTGCAGAAGAAAAGCTGCACTCGGCAAGCTGAAAGTAAACTTTCATTGCGCTCGCTGGCATAATCTTTGCAGCACGAATGTTGAATCATTAAAACAAGGAGGTAGAATATGGACAAAAAGAAAAATGAAAACTTCCTTCTGAAACTTATTAAGATTAAGAAGGAGATTCGTGATTGTGTACAAAATGGAGGAGACCTGAAAGATGTAGAGAAAAACTATGGTATCAGATTCTCTAAACCCCTATAGCATTAAAAGATGACTGACCTGCTGAAGATTGAATCAAGAAACACATCGTAAGTGAGTATGACGCATTTCTTCGGGAGAAAATGAAGAAGACAAAGAAACAAAAAGGCGACTATGAACATAGAGGAACTTGAAAGGCTTATAGCCAACGATGAAAACGTACATTTGGAGTTGAAAAAAACTACAGGTGAGTTGAAGGATGGTATGCACACTGCCTGTGCATTCCTCAATGGTGCTGGCGGTTGGCTGGTGTTCGGTGTAGCCCCTAAGTCTCTTAAGATTCTCGGACAGGAGGTTACGGATAATACACAAAGAGAGATAGCCCAAGCGTTGAGTGGTCTCGAACCTGCAGTTTCGATTGACATTCAATACATTGACGTGCCCGATAGACTAGGCTGTCAAGTCATAGCAATGTATTTCGAAGCATTCGTTTGGGGAACGGCACCTTATACCTATCATGGTAGCCCATATTATAAGGTTGAAAGTACCACGAAGCTGATGCCTCGCAATATGTTTGAGGAACGGCTGCGTGCCAACAAACCAAACTATTATGCCTGGGAGAGACAGTCGGCTGATGACATAACCATTGATGATATGGACGAGAAACTCATCAGGGGAGCTATACGGCTCGGCGTGGAGAAGAACCGCATGCCAGCCACAGCTTTGACAGAGCCTCTTTCGGATGTACTCAGAAAGCTTGAACTAATGAACGATGGCGTTCCCAATAACGCTGCTGCCGCCCTGTTTTCCACCAAATTAAGGGGCTACACGCAGATGCAGCTGCGTTTGGCTCGTTTCCGCGGAATCAATAAGATAGAGTTCATCGACAACCAAAGGGTGGAAGGAAATTTCTTCCAACTGCTTGATGCCGGTATGGCTTTCTTCTTGAAACACCTGAACATGAGTGGCAAAATTGTTGGCTTCCGTCGTGAGGAAAATATGGAGGTGCCAGCCGAAGCGTTGAGGGAAGCCCTTACAAACTGCCTTTGTCATAGGCAGTTCGAGAAGTACAACCTTACGCCAAGTATTGCCATATATGATGACCGCATAGAGATTGAGAATCCTGGTGTATTGCCGCCACAACTCAACACAGAAACAATCAAACAGTCACACAGTTCCTATCCATACAATCCCATCATGGCGGAAGTGCTTTACCGCACCACTTTCCTTGAAAGTTGGGGGTCTGGCGCATTCCGTATCATGGAGGCTTGCAAGGCACAGAATGCTCCAGAACCGAAGTGGAGCATCAACGGTGGCTTCATTTGCGTGACATTCGTGCGGCCTGTAACCGATCCGATGAAGACTCCTGTGGGGATGCAACTGGGATTAAATTTGAACCAAGTACGAACCAAGTACGAACCAAGTACGAACCAAGTTAAAGATTTAATTCTAGCTGTTTCTGAAGATTATTTATCAACAGGGGAAATGATGAAAACTTGTGGATTAAAGAGCCGACTGAGATTTAGGACAACCTATATTTTGCCAGCCCTCGACGAAGGGGCTATAGAGCGTAAATATCCTGATATCCCAAACCATCCTCGCCAACAATACAGGTTGACAGAACAGGCCATAGAATGGAAACGTGGACAAAAGAAAAGTTTATAGACTTTTTGGCCTTATTGAAGAAAGCGCAATCACGAATTGTGATTTTGAACGCAGGGCAATGAAAAATAAACAATGCTGAATAATTTAAAATAAGGAGGTAAATATGGACAAAAAGAATCTTTCATCAGAAGCGTTGCTCTCTAACAACGGAGATATGACTTCTTTTCGATATGGCAATAGTAATATCCGATTCCGTGCTCCCAAGCGTCTCAAGCGATATGTGGATGTTAAGGAATGGGATAATGGATATATTGTTGTTATGGCTGATTATGAAGGTTTGGGCGAAACGGAAGAGTATATTGACCTTTTGCCCATATTAAAGAATCTGTATATCAATCCTGAGACTTTTCTCAAACCAATCAAGTCAGTAAAAATAGATTATCATGAAGGAAGAAGAAATTAAAATCGTGGCAGGAAATGAGCAATAATGGCTTTTATCGTGGAGAATAATTTTTCAAAAAAATCTTTGGTATATTCCATATTTATTATTATCTTTGCAGCGCAGTCCCGGTAAGGCCCTCTCCCAGATTATTCGATGCTGGTGATGACCCCGGGTTCTTTATTTCTTTTTATCTTCCTCACCCTCAAACATTTTCCAAAAAATCCTTGCATCTTTCAGAAGAAAAGCGTATCTTTGCAAAAAAAGAAACGATGCCAACAATATTTATATTTTTCGGATTCAGATTCATGTTTTATTCTAATGATCATGAACCAATTCATGTCCATGTTATCAAGGATGGAAATGAAACAAAATACAATGTATCTCCTCTAACCCAGATTTATAATCATGGATTCAAAAAACATGATATTGCTTTGATAGAATCTATTATTTCTGAGAATGAGGCGGTCATTATAGATAGATGGAAAGAGTATTTTAATCAAAAATAAGATATTATGGAGCAATATAGAGTAAATCGCGTTTGGGTTGACGATGCCCATATTTGGGCAGAAACCCAAAATGGCTGGAAGGCTAACTATCCTTTCAGTCGTTGGAACCGTCTTGCTAACGCCACACCTGCTCAGCGTAAGGCTTTCGTATTGAGTAGATATGGTATTCATTGGCCTGAATTAAACGAAGATTTATGCTTTGAAGGACTGTTCGCAGATGCTGGTATATACAAACCGTCAAATGCAGAAGATACTATTTATTATCAAGCATTATAAAAGGATTTTTTGCAACAGAAGGATAAGTGAATCATTAAAACAAGGAGGTAGATGTGGACGACAAGAAAAATTCATCAGAAGCGTTGCTCTCTACCAACGGAGATATGACTTCTTTTCGATATGGCAATAGTAATATCCGATTCTGTACTTCCAAGTGCCTCAAGCGATATGTGGATGTTAAGGAATGGGATAATGGATATATTGTTGTACAATCGTAGCTTTATGGTTATAGGGCATTCTTGCTATTGGGCAGGTAACAAACCTGCCCTCCCAGTGCTTACTTGCTTCCTAAGGACTGCTCGAATAGATGCCTCTACTTAAAATTCATGGCACATGTGCCACTTTTTTTAAGTGCAAAGATATGCGAAAGTAGAGTTCTAACCAAAAATTTTTAGATTTATTATACTAAAAAGGTGTGCCTACCAGCCGCGCGAATTCAACAAGGTGGCTAAATCTCCATTGGAAGAATGGGGTGATTGGAAGGTATGGAAGAAGGTAGGGCTGAAGAGAAAAACAATATCGCCCGCAAAATGCTGGATAACGGATTGAGCATAGAGCAGATAGCTTTAATTATCGGTTTGACAGAAAAGGAAATAAAAGAACTATAATATAATAAGGTGTATCCTTCTTGCTCCTCATCGGGCATTCAGGATACACCTTTTTTCTTTTAATATATAGAGGATATTACATATCTTCCAATGATAAGCAGCCCAGACGAATTTCCAGTTTCTTTAATTCAGGATATACTTGGAGCATATAGTCCACCTTCTGTTTCAAGAGACTTTCGTCATAACGGAATTTATCCTTTTTTACCTCATAGATGTCAATAATTCCATCTATTTCATTTATTGCAACGATATCTATCTCATTTCCTCCCTTTCTATCCCAAAACTGACCTATCTGGGTGTATTGTTGGCTTTCGCTCAGTTTCTGGCGGAAATAGCGTTCAAGCATAAAACCCTCTACCGTGGATATATCACGCATAATGATACGATGCAATTGATTCAATGCGCCACTCTCTATGAAATTCTGGTATTTATAGAAGAAGCGAAACCAGAAGATGAGAAAATTGTCACTCAGGATATATCTTACACTCTTGCTCTTTGGCTTGGAGAAGATCGGGACATGGCGTTCTATCAGATTGTAGTGAGATTTCAAACGTTCCAGATATCCACCCACTTCCTTGATTCCTGTCAAAGCCTCAATCTGGGCACGAGTTACCTCACCACAGGCGATACAAGAGAGTATGGAGAAATAATTGGCATAATCCGTACCAAATTCCTCTATCAAGATATTCTTTCCTTCGTTGATGAAAGGCGAGTTTTCTTCAGTCTGCATATTGAGCATTTTCTGAGAGGTTGTCTTTCCATTGCTCATGAAGAGATTGACATACCATGCAACCCCATTGCTCAGCGTATAGAGAGTAAGCAAGTCGCTTGCTGTATAGTTAGGATTGAAGTCATGTAAAATCTCTTTGAGCACATCTGTATCGAAAGCTCGTAGATTGATGATACGATTGGCACGAGAGAACAATGGCTCTTTACTATCTTCAAAGATGCGGTGCATCAGTGAGTAGATAGAACCACTGATAATGAGATTCATCTTACTCTTACTTTTTGCCAAATCCCATTCTCTCTGCATCTCGCTAAAGATGGATGGATTGATACGTAGCCAATCCTGAAACTCGTCGATAACCAGTGTAAACGGATGGCTTTGGGAGATAAAGAGGAGTTGGTGAAACAGCTCGGCGAATGACGAATAATTGCCTAATGGCATATCTAATTTGCGTTCTGCCTCTTCCTTGAAATCTTGGCATAGCATATTTTCAGACTTTCTTGCCACAAAGAAATATAGAAGAGAACCTTCATGTCCACATCTTAGTGCTAACTCGGTTTTGCCGATACGGCGTCTTCCTACCAGTACCGTCATCTGTGCTTCTTGCTGGCTCTTTGTATAGATGTCAGCAAAGAGTGCCAGTTCTTTTGTTCTATCATAAAACTTCATATCTCATTTTTAATATTATTATCGTAACCGCCATTACCGTAATGACGATTACTATTCTATGCAAATGTACGGTTTTCTATTGGATTATACAAAGATTAAGAACTTTATTTTGAATAGTTTAACAAAAAGGCAATTACCATCAGTATCGGGCATTCAGGATACACCTTTTTCCTTTTTTGCTTTTTCTTTTCTACTGCGGAAGACGCATTTTTCAAAATAAGTCGTCTCCTGTAACCTGTCTGTTGATCTTTCTTGCATACATATTATTATATAGGCCATGAGGGGTTGTGAGTGATGCGATTATGGAGCCCTCTGCGTGAATTAATAACCTGATTGAGCATCCAGGTGGTAGCACTTCCGCAGGCTATCAGTTTGATGTCGCTGCGGTATGACGCCCAGTCGTTCCAGAAATGTTTTCAAATTCTGATTTGCGGCTTTCTCTGAAATACTAACTTTCTGTCTTTAATTCTTTGTCTAGAACAAAGAGCATATAGAGGGGGATGTTGATGGTTTTCGAACTGTTGTTTCTCTCGTATGGCAAGAGACTGGTGCGAACCGACCATTTGGGGGAATATTTTTCCCGATATAGTTTCAAACTTTTGGCATTCATGGTTACTCCTGCCTTTGCTTCTAGTGGATATACATCTAAACCATCAGAAATAAGGAAGTCGACCTCTGCAGTGGCTGAGGAAGACCAATAATAATTGGTTTCCAGAGTTTCTGCAAAGTTCTGAAGTTCCTGACAGACATACTGTTCTGTCAACGCTCCCTTAAACTCTTCGAAGATTCTGCTTCCTTCTAATATTACTTTCGGCGAAATCTTGCTCATTGCCCTCAACAGACCTACATCCAGTAAGAATACCTTAAATGATTTGAGTTCTGCATAGGCTGAAATCGGGATGTCGGGCTTGCTGACATTGTTGGTTCTGATGATTTCACCTGCATCAGAGAGCCACATGATGGCATCCTCATATTCCCGTGCTCTGGCTCCCTCTCTCACCAGTCCATAGACAAACTTCTTGTTTTCCTTCGCCAGTTGCGAAGGGATGCTGTTCCATACATAACGGATTTTCTCGACCATATTCTTTGGCGCATGCTTGGAGAAGTCTTTCTGGTAGGCTGCTATCAGTTCCTGCTGGATGCGGTTCACCTTGTTGTAGTCTTTGCTGTCCAGCCACTCTGTAACAACAGCTGGCATACCTCCTATTATCATGTATTTTTTCAGATAATCTGTAAGGCGAGCCTCGAATGCCCCCAGGTTTCTGTTTCCTTTATCGATATAGTCTACCAGCATGTTCTCTTCGTTTGCTATCAGGAACTCTTTAAAGGACATGGGATATAGATGCAGGAAATCAGTCTTTCCTACAGGGAAGGATGTGCCTTCGTGCAGGGCTATGCCTCGCAATGAGCCTGCGCAGCAGATAGCATACCCTGGTGCTTCTTCGCAGAAATACTTCAAAGAGGTGAGTGCTCTTGGCATTTCCTGTACTTCATCGAAGATAATAAGCGTTTCCTCGGGTATTATCATCTTACCATTATAGATGGAGAGCTGTTCTATAATGCGTTGTGGCGATAAGTCGCTGGCAAATATCTCTTCGAGTACATCACTCTGTTCGAAGTTGATGTAACATACGTCTTTGAAGTACTTGCGCCCAAATTCTTTCAGTAGCCAAGTCTTGCCAACCTGTCTTGCACCTTCCAATATCAGTGGCTTCCTTCCGTGACTGTTTTTCCATTTTAACAATTGGGATATAAGTAGTCTTTCCATACGCTAAAAATTATGTTTTGGCAAAGATACTAATAAACAGTGAATTACGCAATGAAAATCACATTTTCCTAAGGACTTTTAAGCATATTTATCACATTTTCCTAAGGACTTTTCTGTTAAATCATCACATTTTCCTAAGGAGTTTTAGGGTAAATCCCACATTTTCCTAAGGAGTTTTGATTGGAAATCCCACTTTTTTCAAAATAAGTCGTCTCCAGTTACCTGTCTGTTGATTTTTCTTGCATACATATTATTATATAGACCATGTGGTGTGACAAATGTAGGAATGAGCGTTTTCGTTGTCTTCGTCACTTTCTTGAAAATCTTCAGACGGTGTGCCAGATGGGCATCGTATGCCTTACTGATTTCATATTCTCCATTGCAAAATTTCATCTCGCAGATAGAGATAGATTTGTCCGAGCGATCTATCAGCAGATCTATCTGGGTTCCTCGTTTCAGATCTTCGTCTGCCTCTTCATCTGCCATAACTTTGGCGGTAGGTCGGTAAGACCATGAACAAGGGGTGTTGATGCTGCCGTCTATGCCTAAAGCTTTGATAATTTCATTGATATGGTGAAGGCATACGATTTCAAAGGCATGACCGCACCATGATTCATACTCTGCAGTGGTTTGCATCTTGACCCAATAGTTGTCGAGGAATGAACCTTTGTTGTGCATGAATTTGAAATAAAACAGGCAATAAGGATCTATCAGCTGATACATCATGTCTTTCTTCGACTTGCCGAAAGGAGTATAACTGCGGATGAAATCACATTGCTCAAGTTCTTTAAGTATCTGGCTGAACCTTCCGTTGTTAGCAAGTCCTGTAGCGTCCAGCAGGTCTTGTCGGGTCATTCCTTTGCCTTTGTTCTTTAGGGCTGTAACTATGGCAAGATGATTGTCGGCTTTCTTGAAGAGCGAACTGAACAGGCGGTCAAACTCTTCGGTGAGTTCGCCGCCACGTGTAAAGCAAAGTTGCTGGATATTCTGTGCCACACTTTTGTTGTTTTCGAAAAGAGACAGGTAATATGCTACACCGCCCATCGCCATATAGCACTCGATGATTTCCGGGCGTTCATAATAAAACCCCTGTGCTTTGAAATACTCTTCTACCTCATGCAGCTTGAAGGGAGATAACAGAATGTTGTGAGTGATGCGATTATGGAGCCCTCCGCGTGAATTAATAACCTGATTGAGCATCCAGGTGGTAGCACTTCCACAGGCTATCAGTTTGATGTCGCTTCGGTAGGATGCCCAGTCGTTCCAGAAATGTTCCAGGGCGCTGATGAAGTGGGAGGCATACGTGTCGAACCAAGGAAGTTCATCGAAGAAGATGATTTTTGTTCCTTCTGGCATCTTTTCCAATGCTTTTTGGAGAAGCCGGAATGCTTCCGGCCAATTAACTGCATCTGTTTCTATGCCTAACTGGTCGTTAAGTGCAAAACTGAAACTCGCAAGCTGCTCCTTGGTTGTTACATTGTCTTTGCCTGTGATGCGGAATGTAAATCGGTTTTCGAACAGTTCTTTTACCAGAAAAGTCTTGCCTACACGTCGTCTGCCATAGATGGCTACAAATTCTGATTTGCGGCTTGAAATATAGTTTTCAAGCTTTTCAATCTCTTGTTCTCTGCCTATAATATTCTCCTTCATATTTATCTCATATTAGTGAAACCTGTCGCAAAGTTATAAAAAATACGAGATTACGACAACTTTTAAACGAGAAATCTGTCGTAATCTCGATAAAAAAGTGAGATTACGACAGATTTTCATGAATTTTCTCTTTAATTACTTGTCTACGGTAGAAGAAACATGATGATGTCTTGATTCTTATTCATCAATATTCATTTTAGAAAAGGTTTGGAAATATTTGAGGCATACATCACGCCATTCCTTGGCACTGGCAAGTTGTACATTCAGTAGGGAATCAGTCATTTCCCATTCTGTGATGTGATCTTTCATATATTCCTTTGTACTTGTATGCCAATAATCACGGTAAGTTTCCACCATGCTCACTCCCATATTGTATCTCATGCAGAGTTCTTCCCATAATGTACTTCCTGATTTCATCCGATAGTTCCAGGGTACATGGTGAAACCATAGTAGATATTCTTCTGGGCAAGTTGCAAGATTGTCATAGAGACTACGGTATGGCTCAGGGTATTGTCCTACTGCATCAGTTCCGTCAGATGAACGGTTGAAACCGATTCCGTTGCTATCTGCCTGATGATAATATACTGGGCACCATTCCAGAGGATATTCGGCCTTGAAACCATCAGGTTCTGGTCCATAGTGATGGTCGAATTTGAATATGTGGTGCAAGCCGAGTGGCATCATGTAGTTGACACAGGCTTCTCGTGATGTAAGCATCATCATTTCTACTGGTTTTGTGAATCTTTCATCCTTACATTCGTAGGTCTGTATCAGCCATTCGTGGGCGATTTCTTCCGATGAAATCGATGGATTCCATGCCAAACGTCCAAAGGCATACCAGTTGGCTTGAGAGAAAGGATGACCGCACCAATTGGCATTGTCTCCTATATTAGAAACGCCTGCAATACCCTTTAACTTGTCTGGACTGACAAAGCGGAAGAACTCCTTCCACATAGGTGCCAGGTAAACAAGATGCTTGGACTGCCCGAGATATTCCTGGGTAATCTGCAACTCCGCAATCTGAGGAGTTTGGTGGATATTGTCGAAGATGGGTGCGTATGGTTCACGAGGTTGAAAGTCAAGCGGACCATTTTTTGATTGCAGGATGACGTTGTCGCGAAATTTTCCATCTTGATATTTGAATTCGCTTACAGCTTGTTTTACTCTGTCTTCTCCCTTGTGATTGGCGCCATATACAAAACTTCTCCACATCACGATGCCACCAAATGGTTTCAGTGCATCAGCAAGCATATTGGCGCCATCGGCATGGCTTCTGTGATAGTCGCCTGGCCCTGGTTGTCCCTCTGAATTGGCTTTAACGAGAAAACCACCGAAATCAGGAATAGATGCATAGATTTCCTTGGCTTTCTTTTTCCACCACAGTTGTACTTTCATATCTAATGGATCGGCTGTCTTCGTGTAACCAAGAGCCATCGGTGAGGCGAAGTTGATACTGAGATATACCCGAATGCCGTATGGACGGAAAATATCTGCGATAACTTTTACTTTATGAAGGTATTCCGAAGTCATCATTTGGGGCGAAGCATTCACATTGTTAAGTACTGCGCCATTGATGCCGATGGATGCATTGGAGCGGGCATAGGTGATGAGGCGGTTACGTAAGTCCTTACTGATATTCTTGAATTCACCGGTTTTATCTAATATGATTTCATCCCATTTCCAAATACTTTTTCCTGCATAGCCGCGCTCAATGCTGCCATCAAGATTATCCCAATGGTTGAGTATTCGCAAGTTTACGGCAGGTTTTTCTGTCTTGGAAAGATGAGAGAGATTGCCAGTCTCTTGTAGGCGTAGTAAATCATAGGCACCATAGAGAATACCAATGGAACTGCTGGCTATGATACTGGAATCTGTCAGCATATAGCCTTCGCCAAGGTTGAGAAGTGGGTCAATTCTGATGCTTACTTCTTTGCCCTTGTAGTATTTGGTGAGTTCGTCTTTGGCAATGGAAAGGGTTGCATCCTTGTCAGTCATTCCTTTTACCAAACAGGTGTTGTAGCATTGTTTGTTTAACCAAAGCATAGAGCCGTCGCTTGTTTTCTGGAGAAAAATCTGGGCTTTTGTTGTTAGAGCAAACGCAAATGCAAGTGATAAAATAAGGTATTTCTTCATATTTGCAACTACTTTTTAATATTGTTGAAGTTTAATAAGTTTGCTGCAAAAATACGAAAAAATACCTTATCTGTTATGTGTAACCGCTTATTTTTCATTTCTTTTTGTTTCAGCATATTCAGATGGTGACATGCCGAAGTGTTTTTTGAAGATAGTCGAGAAGTGGGTCTGGTTGTTGAAACCTACAGAGTATGCCACTTGTGTGAAGTTGATCTTGTCTTCTTCAATAAGGCGGGCGGCTTGCTCCAATCTTAGATTTCTAATGAATTCACCGGTAGAAACACCCGCAATTTCTTTCATTTTCCGATGTAGTTGTGCACGACTGATACCAGCCTTTTCTGTTAATTTCTCGACATTGAAGTCTGGGTCCGTAAGATTTTCGTTGATGCACTTCATGATTCGTTCCATCAATGCATCGTTGTTTCCCTTAACCTCTATTTTTTCTATTTTCTCTTTTTGTCCCATGGCTCCTGTGTATTTACCTCGTAGTC
This sequence comes from Segatella hominis, assembly GCF_004535825.1. Lineage (GTDB taxonomy): Bacteria > Bacteroidota > Bacteroidia > Bacteroidales > Bacteroidaceae > Prevotella > Prevotella hominis. The sequence goes on from NZ_SGVY01000035.1 coordinate 17,159, forward strand.
TGCGGACATTATCCACAAGATTGTCTATGAGAATATGTAGTTCTTCCATGTTGAAAGGCTTGGCGAGAAAAGCATCTGCGCCTTTTTTCAAGCCTTCCAGTCTGAAATCTACTTCGCTTTTAGAAGTGAGTAGAATCACTGGAATGTCGCTTATATTCGAGTTCCCCTTGATGTTTTTGAGCATGGTGATACCATCCATTACAGGCATCATGACATCACTGATAACCAAATCATATTTCCCAGTGAAAAGAAGTTTCAGTCCTTCTTTTCCGTTTGGAGCATAGCCGAAATGATACCATTCGCTCAGTTCTGCTTGAATATATTGAGCAATTTCTTCGTCATCATCTACTATGAGTATGTTGAAATTCTTGCTGGCTTGTTTCTTCTTGCAGTTTTCTGTTGCATTTATTTTTTCTTCATCCATCTGTATTTCCTCTGGTTTCAAGTGCTCTTTTCCTAAAGGAATACGGATTTCAAGGCAAGCTCCCTTGATTCCATCAGTACGGTTATATGCCCTGATTGTTCCTCCATGCATCTGAGTAATTGCTCGACTGAGGTTTAGACCGATACCTGTTCCTTCGATATGGAGTCCGCTGCTGTTTTTCCCCTGGTAGAAACGTTCGAAGAGCCGGTCGGTCTTCTCTTCTTTCAGTCCGATGCCTGTATCTTCTACCCTGATGATGGCATTCTTTTCGTCTTTACCTATGATAATGGTAATTTCGCCGCCATCAAAGGTATACTTCATGGCATTGGAGAGCAGGTTGGAGATAACCTTGTCAAAGTTGATGCGGTCTATCCAAACCTTCAGCTTGCCTTTATCGCTGCTGAGGCTTTCGTCTTCTTTGAGCTCAAGGGTGATGTTGCGCTCCTGTGCATTGAAGCGGTAGAGCGATATGATGCCATGCAGGAAATCCTTGAGCGGAGTCTCCTGGCAATGGAGATGCATCTGGTTCTTGTCTATCTTTCGCTCATCAAGTATCTGGTTTACCAGAAGCAGGAGGCGCTGGGCATTGCGGTCGATGGTATCGATATCCTGTTTGCTTTCTGCATCTGTTAATCTTGCTTTCAGCTTGTTGAGCGGCCCCATGATTAATGTCAGCGGCGAGCGGATGTCGTGAGTGGCATTGATGAGGAACTGCATCTTGGTCTCTTCCAGGTCTGCCTTGCGGTGGCGCTCGTATGTGTAGATGACATACAGGATGACACTTGCTATGATCAGGAGATAGAGGAGATATGCCTCGGGTGATGCATACCAAGGGTCGCATACCTTGATGTTGATGATGGTAGGATTCTTGGAATATCTGCCATTGCTGGTTGCTCTTACTTCCAGCGTATAGTCGCCCGGTTTCAACTTGTTGAATGCTACGGCATTGGCTCCTTCATTGGTGCTGTTCCATTTGCCGTCGTTGATGCGATATTGGAAACTGATATTATCGGTGCTCCTGTAGTTGAGCAGCGAGAACTCCAGAGTGAATGAATTCTGGGAGTAAGGAATGTTGAAGTCTTTGACCATACAGTTGATTGGCTTTCCGTCGATGATGAAGTTGGTGAGATGTACATCTCCCAATTCCATCTTCTTGGCCCTGACAACGTCAGGATAGAAGGTTGTAATACCGTCACTGGTTCCGAAGGCGATAAGATCGCTGGCGGTATGCATGGAAGAGCCCAGCACGTACTCACGGGTAGTAAGTCCGTTGCCGTTGATGTGCCCGATAAACTGTCTGTTCTTCTGTTCATACTGCCAGATGCCCATGGTTGTACTTACCCACAAGTCACCCTTTTGGTCTTTGATGATGCTGCAGACCTGCTTGCCTTTCAACGCTTCCGCATGAGGGAAGTCTGAAATCTTATTGCTCTTTCTGTCAAACAGATAGAGTCCTTCTTCCGTACCGATGATAATATCGCCGTTCTTTCCTTCGCAGATACCATTCGCCTGTCTGTCTTTCAGAATGTTGTGCCATCCGAAATCCTTGAAACTGAGCGTTTTGGTATTGAGACAGGAAACTCCATTAGAGGTTCCTATCCATAAATGGCCTGTATGGTCGAGCGCCATGCTTCGCACCCAGTCGTTGCAGAGAAATCCTTTATCGCCTCTTTGCTGCATATTCAGAGCGGTAACCTTGCCGCTTTCCACATTATATATATATAGGCCTTTGCTGTATACAGAAATGTAAAGGTTGCCCTGTGCATCGTCGGTCATACAGTAGATGCCGGCGCTGGTAAAGGTGAGTTTCTGCTGGTATGTACCTGTATGAGGGTTGTAGCTGTAGAGTGCGCTACCATTGCTGATCCAGTAATCGCCACGTCGGTCTTTATAGATGATGCAAGTACCGGCAGGTGACTGGGGATGGGCGATAATCTTGCCTGAAGCATCAAAACAGAACACACCACTGTTCTGTACCGTACACCATGTTTCACCATTTTCGCCTTGTGCAATAGATGAAACGCTGCTGCCGATGATGTAGTTCTGTGCAGAGAAACTCCAGCTGTTGAAAGCCTGCTGGCGCTGGTTGATCAGGTACAGACCTTTCTTGTAACAGCCTATCCAAAGATTGTTGTCCTTATCTTCGATGATATCGTTGACGAAGGCGGTAGCCAGATTGAAACTGCTGTTGCTGTTCTCCAACTGTTCTACCCTGTTGCTTCCCTTTCTGATCATGAGAACACCATGTTCAGAGGTGCTGATATAGAGGTTGCCTTCGTGGTCGAAGGTAGCATTGTTGATGGTTACATTATTCTGATAACTGCCAAAGTCGTAGCCGGCATCAGCGATGCGGCCTGTCCGGTAATCATAATAGACGATGCCATACATACAGACGATGAGCATGGTCTGCGGGCGATGCTGGATGAAAGCCACAGGTGCTCCGCATGGCGATTTGAAGTCTTTGCGCTGCACCTTGCCTTGTTTCTTGATGAAACGGGTGAAGATAGAAAGGTGGCTACTCTGCCAGAGATAATGATGCTTATCTTCGTAGATATGGGTAAAGAATACATCAGAATCGCGCTCAGCGTATTGCCTTTCCTGTCTGACGGTGAAAAGGTTGTCTGTTCCTTTCTGGGTATTTCTGCCTTTTACAGAATAGAGACCATATCCTGCTGTACCCAGCAGGATATCGCCATTGTGACTTTCTACCATAGAATAGATACGTGGCTTTCTGCCATCAGGAAACTGGAGACGGGCGAAATCGTTCGTCTCATAATTATAGCGCATCAGTCCCTTGGCACAACCTATCCACAGGTTACCTTTCTTATCTACCAGCAGGTCGGAGATAATGTTGTCGGTAATGGAGGTTGTGTCTTCTTCGTTGTGCAGATAGTTGGTAAAGCGGTAGCCGTCAAACTTGCTGAGTCCGTATTCGGTTCCCACCCAGATATATCCGTATTTATCCTGCACAATGCAGTTGATGAGCGAACTTGACAGTTTGCCCGATGTGAAAAGTTCACCACTGTCTGCCCATACCATGAGCGAGATGATGATAGCCATAAATGCCGTGAGGCAATGTTTCGTATATTTCATAAGTTTCTGTTTGTTGCTTGCTTTTTAGGTTGTTGACGTTGCAAAAGTAACAAAAAAGCATGAAAGCAACAAATGAAAACGAGATAAAATGTTTCGTTCACTTTTGTTTCTTTATTTTTTTTGTACCATGAAACAAATAGAAATGATTAGGCAACCATTAATTGTATGTAGTTTCAATAGTTTTTGCTACATTTGCAGCGTCAACAGCAAAATAGAACCAAAACATAGTAACAGACCCAAAACATAGTAACAATGATAAAGCAGACAATAAAGTGTTTTTCTTTGGCACTCTTGCTCGCAGCACAGCATCAGATGACATTTGCACAGAATGTATGGAAAGGTTCTTGGGCAACAGCAGTAGAGTGGACGGGAAAGGGTGACATGCCTAAGGAGAGTTTGAGTAACCGCTCTTGCCGACAAGTAGTTCATGTATCTTTTGGCGGAGAGGAACTCAGAGTGAAGCTCAGCAATGAACAGAGTAAGGAGCCGGTAGAAATCAAATCGGTGTATATTGCAGATACCGATAAGGACAGCAACTGGTTTGTGAATGGTAAGACCGTGAAATATCTCAAGTTTAATGGCAAGAAGAATGTAACCATTGCTCCTGGCAAGGCTATCTTTTCAGATGATTTGAAATATGCCTTGAAGAGTGGACAGCGCCTCACGATTACCATCGACTATGGCAAGCAGACTCCAGTGAATGCAACATCCCATCGGGGTTCACGTACCACATCTTATATAGTAAACGGTTTGCATCGCACTCCTAAACCGATGGATAAGAGTTTTGATGATGGCGAGGAGGTGGAACACTGGTATAATCTTTCAGCCATAGATGTAATGACAGAACAGTCCACCCCAGTGGTAGCAATTCTTGGCAATTCGATTACGGATGGTAGGGGAAGTACAACTAACCATCAGAACCGTTGGACAGATTTCTTGTCGGATGCATTGAACAAAGAGAGACCATACGGAGTTTTGAATTTGGGAATCGGAGGCAACTGTGTGGTAGAAGGGGGACTGAGTGAACCTGCAATGAAGCGCTTCGATCGTGATATATTAGGGCAAGCAGGTGTAGATAAACTCATCATTTTTGAGGGAACCAATGACATTGGTTGTAGTAGTAAAAATTACGAGCAAATTGCAGATACTTTGATTGCTTGTTATAAAGTACTAATAAATAAAGCAAAAGCAAGGGGTATCAAAGTGTATGGTGCAACTATAACTCCTACAAAGGGAAACAGTTGGTATTCTTTTTGGCATGAGGCGATACGACAAACTGTTAATGAGTGGATAAGAAAGGGTGGTTTCTTCGATGAAATCATTGATTTTGATGAGTTGACACGTGATCCGCAAGACCCACAACGCCTAAAACCCGATTATTCGGATGATTGGTTGCATCTTAATCCAAAAGGATATGAAGCAATGGGTAAGTTTGCTGCAGATAAATTGAAATAAAAATAATAAAAATATGGAACAGACATCTAAGGAATCTCAGGGATTCTGTAAATTGAGCTGGTTACAGCGCATTGGATTTGGTTCTGGTGACTTGGCACAAAACCTCATCTTTCAGACAACATGTATGTACCTGTTGTTCTTCTATACCGACATCTATGGACTCGATGCAGTAGACGTTTCCGTGATGTTTACGGTAGGAAATGTTGCAAATGTGATTTGGGATCCTATTGTAGGAGCCCTTATCGACAAGCATAATCCTAAGTTGGGTAAGTATCGCTCTTATCTGGTATTCGTAGGAATCCCACTTTCGGGCTTTGCCATCCTCTGCTTCTGGAATGGCTTTGCACCATCCCTGCTCTATGCCTATATCACATACATTGCCATGACATTGCTCTATACATTTATCAATGTACCTTATGGAGCCTTGAACTCATCGCTGACACGTGATACCGATGAAATCACGGTGTTGACGTCAGTTCGTATGTTTATGGCAAACTGTGGCGGTTTGGCTGTAGGTTCAGGTCTTCCATTGCTCATTGCATACTTTACCGACCAGCAGTCGGATGGTTTGCCTAAGGATCCAGTGGCTTGGTTTACCACCATGACCATCTATGCCGTCATTGGTTTGATGTTGCTCCTCTTCTGTTTCTCGCAGTGTAAGGAGCGTGTGGTAATGAATGCCGAGGAGAGTGCCAAAGTGAAGATAAGCGACCTTTGGATGGAGTTTTTCCACAACCGTCCTTTGCGTATCATTGCCTTCTTCTTTATCACCGCCTTTGCCATGATGTCAATCGGCAATGCGGCAGGAGCTTACTTCATGAACAGCAACCTTCACGGAACCTCCGAGCAGCTTTCCATCTTCATGGGTTTGGGTTCGGCACCGTCGTTCATCTTCATGCCACTGGTGCCTATGATCAAGAAGGCAATCGGCAAGAAGAACATGTTCTATGTATTCCTGGGCATCGCCATCGTGGGTATGGCATTCCTTTATCTGGTAGCAAAGATGGAGCAGCCAAGTATGATGCTCGTCTATATCGCCCAGTTTGTTAAGTCAACGGGTGTTATTGTAGCTACGGGTTATATGTGGGCTCTTGTTCCTGAGGTTATCTCTTATGGAGAGTATAAGAGTGGCAAGCGTATAGCAGGTATCGTGAATGCCTTGACGGGCATCTTCTTCAAGGCGGGTATGACTTTGGGTAGTGTGGTGGCTCCAGCCATCCTTGCTTACGTGGCTTACAATCCGAAGACCGTGGAGCAGACTCCTGAGGCTCAGGAGGGTATTCTCTGGTTGGTATGTGTCATTCCTGCTGCCTTGTTGCTGCTCGCCATCTTCATCATCTCGAAGTATGAGTTGACAGATGCGGTTATCGATGATATCAACAAGAAGATTGAGGCTCGACACAAACAGGAAAAGTAACATTTAAAATTGAGAAAAATATAAATTAGACATGAAGAAAATTTCGACTTTTGCATTGGGCTTGATGCTTGCTTCTACAGCATTTGCCCAAAAGGCGAATAACGCTACCGAGATTCCTACATTCCAGGAAACCATGGGCAAGTACTTCCTGGTGGGAGCTGCCGTGAATACTTTCCTGCCAGACGGACAGGATCCTGCTGCCGAAGAGGTGGTGAAGAAGCAATTCAACCAGGTGGTTGCCGAAAACTGCATGAAGGGTGAGAAGAATCATCCTGAGGTGAATCGCTTTGATTTCACCGATGGCGATAAGTTGGCTGACTGGGCAGAGAAGAACGGCAAGACCTTGATAGGTCATTGCCTGGTTTGGCACTCTCAGCCACCTAAGTGGATGTTTACCGATGATAAGGGTAATCTGGTAAGCCGTGAAGTGCTCATCGGCAGAATGTATAATCACATCATGAATGTGGTTACTCATTATAAAGGTAGAGTAAAGGGATGGGACGTAGTGAACGAGGCTTTTGAGGATGATGGCTCTTACCGCAAGTCTCTATATTATAAGATTATCGGTCCGGAGTTCATCGAACTGGCTTTCCGCTTTGCGCATGAGGCTGACCCTAACGTAGAGCTTTACTATAATGATTATTCTACTTCGAAGCCAGCTAAGCGAGAGGCTATCTGCAAGCTGGTTCGCGATTTGAAGGCGAAGGGTCTCCGTATCGATGCTGTAGGTATGCAGAGCCACAATGGTTTTGATTATCCTGATTATGCTGAGTATGAGAAGAGCATCGAGGCTTTTGCAGGTGAAGGTGTCAAGGTGATGCTGACTGAGCTGGATATGAACATGCTTCCTAATCCGGAAGGATTCGGCGGTGCGGAAATCAGTCAGAAGTTTGAACTTCAGAAGAAGTACAATCCATACGTGAAGGGACTTGACAAGAAGGCGCAGAAGCTCTTCAACCAGCGTTATCTCGATCTCTTCAAGATTGTAGAGCGTCACAAGGATGTCATCAGTCGTGTTACCTTCTGGGGTGTCAACGATGGTCACTCTTGGTTGAATGGCTGGCCTATCCCTGGCAGAACCAACTATCCACTGCTCATCGACCGCAACAACGAGGTGAAGCCAGTGGTGAAGGAAATCTTCAATCTCTTTAAATAAGATCTCTTCAAATAGAATCTCTTAAGATAATATCATCAATCTCTTTAAATAAAAATAACAATGAAAGCAAGATATTTGTTCCCAAAGGATTATATGGCAGATCCATCTGCCAATGTGTTTAACGGTCGTCTGTATGTTTACCCATCCCATGACTGGGACAGCGGAGAAAGCTTCGACGATGATGGCGGTCACTTCCAGATGAAAGACTATCATGTTCTCTCTATGGACGATGTGATGGAAGGTGAGGTAACCGATCATGGTGTGATTCTCGATGTGAAGGATGTGCCATGGGCTGAGAAGCAGATGTGGGACAACGATGTAGTGGAGAAGGACGGTAAGTACTATCTCATCTTCTCTGCCAAGGATTATAATGGCGTGTTCCATCTTGGTGTAGCTGTAGCTGACAAGCCAGAAGGTCCATTCATTCCGAATGCCGACCCAATCCGCAAGTCATACAGCATCGACCCTTGCGTGTTCAAGGATGATGATGGCAAGATTTTCTGCTACTTCGGTGGTATCTGGGGCGGTCAGCTTCAGTGGTACAAGGACAACAAGGCGCTGAAGAACGAGCATCTCCCAGAAGGCAAGGAGAATCCGTTGCCATCCCGTGTAGCCATGATGACTGATGATGTTCAGCAGTTTGCTGAGATGCCAAAGCCTGTTGTCATTGTTGACGAGGAGGGTAAGGTATTGCCAGCCGATGATCCGCATCGCTTCTTCGAGGCTAGCTGGATGCATAAGTACAAGGGCAAGTATTACTTCAGTTACTCTACCGGTGATACTCATTATCTCTGCTATGCAGTAGGTGATAATCCTTATGGTCCGTTCACTTACAAGGGCGTTATCTTGGAGCCGGTGGTAGGTTGGACCACTCATCACAGTATCTGCGAGTATAAGGGTCAGTGGTATCTGTTCCATCACGACTGTGTGCCATCTAATGATACAACCTGGCTTCGTAGCGTAAAGGTGGCTCCTCTCTTCTATGATGAGGTGGGTAACATCTTGCCGGTAAAATAGAATTGTTGTTTAGGTTTTAATAGTTTTGGAGAATAGTTGATACATGAGTTAGTTTTAGTTAGAAACGAGCAGCATCTTCGGGATGAAGATGCTGCTTTTTGTTTTTTCTCTTATAACTTCTCAGTTCTTCTTGCAAATTGTTTCTTATCTAATGTTATTTTTAAGTTATTTCTTTCGTTTTGTCATAGATTTCTCGGTTTTTTATTTACCTTTGCATCCATAAACCAATGAAATGAAAGAATTATGTTGAAATTACTGTTAAGGTTATGGTGGCTGCAACAGCGCCGTAACTTCCGCAAGAGAGATGCTTTTGTTGCCTCCTATATCATCTTTCTATATGTGGTGATGGGAGTTAGTTTCTTTCTTAGTTTCACCGAAAATGGAGGAGATTTGGAAGGGGAAGACTTGCCGGCCTTGTTGGGGGCTGGTATGGTTGTCGGTTTTCTGATTCCTGATATGATTATGAAAATGGTGATGAAACGGGATATTACTGCGATGGATGATTACGTGAAGTCGCGCCCTGTGCCAGAGAAAATCTGGAACAAGTTCCTGCTCACTACCAATCTCTTGAGCTTCTGGAACTATGTGCTGCCATTGCTCACGCTTCCGGTGTTCATCTATCTTCTGCCGGCAAGTGAGGTTGTAGCCAGCTTCTTCCTGTTCCTGGAGTTTTCTTTTGTCGATGGCATCTATATCACTTGTTATCGTAAGGCTACGGAGTGGATGCTCAAATGGCCCTTGATATTGGGATGGATTGGTATGTTTGTCGTATTGGTAGGGTATATGTTCATAGCCTCTTTCTTTCCGGTATGGATGGGATGGATAGGTCTCTTCTTCCTTGCTGGAGCGGTATTCACCGGACTTACCGCCTATCTCTGTCACGAAAAGATTTATAACGAGCAGAAACAGAAGGTTTCCAAGTTCCGTGGATTCAGTCATGTCAACCTCTTCAGTCTGCAATATATCGGCACGTTGAGAGCAAAGCGTGTCCGTACGATGGTGATTATGATTACCGCCATCTTCCTTTTCGATGCCTATCTGTTTGCCTTGCTTCCAGCAGAAGCGGGACAGGAAATAGGGGACAAGGTGGCTATGACTACCCTCTATGTGGCGGGTGCCATCCTGCTGCCATCGGTGGTGTTGTCGCAATGGACCTTTGGTATTGAGGCAAACTTCTTCCATGGTTTGATGACCAAGCCGGTAAAGGTGAAGCAGATGCTGCAGAATTGCTTCTATTATTATATGGTAGTGAGTGCGATAGCCTTGCTGCTCACCCTTCCGTTCCTTTTCCTGGAGGCAGGAATCGGAATCCAGGTGCTTATCAGCGGTTTCTGTCTGGCAGTATTCATCAATCTCTTCAATCTGCCTACGGCACTCTTCTCTTCCCGTCTGGAGATATTCCAGACTTCCATGTTCAGCATGCAGGGAGCGAATCTAAAGATTAATCTTTATGCCATCGCCTTCCTCTTTCCGTTGGCTGGTGTCTGTGCTGTCTATCATTTCTTCGGCGAGACGGCATGGTGCATCACCTGCGTAGCGCTGGCAGTCTTCAGCATCGCCATCCACAAATGGTTCATCGCCAAGATTGCTGCCATCTTCGAGAAGAACAAGTATAAGCGCATGGAGAAGTTCATGGAAAGCTAAGTAAACATTAAATACTACACATTAAACATTAGAATAATGGATATCAAGATTCAGAATCTCAAGAAGATATATAATGGCAATACCGTACTCGATATTGATAATCTGAGTGTTGCAAAGGGCGAGTTGATAGGACTCGTTGGTAATAATGGTGCGGGCAAGACTACCTTGCTCCGTCTGATTCTCGACCTGATTCAGGCAGATGATGGTTTCGTGGAAAGCAATGGACAAAAGGTGAACGAGAGTGAAACCTGGAAGGAATATACCGGCAGTTACATCGACGGCAGATTCCTCATCGACTTCCTCACCCCTGAGGAATACTTCGATTTCATCGCTGATGTCTATAACATCGACGATAAAACCTTGCAGGAGCGATTGGCGCAGTTTGAGGGCTTTATGCACGATGAAATCATGGGAACCAAGAAGTATCTCCGTGATTTCTCTCAGGGCAACCGACAGAAGATTGGCATCATCGGAGCGATGATCATCAATCCGAAGGTTCTTCTCCTGGATGAGCCTTTCAACTATCTTGACCCATCTTCCCAGATGACTATCGCCCACATGATTCAGCGCATCTGCAAGGAGCAGGGCACCACGGTCATCATCTCCAGCCACAACCTCAACTTCGTTGCCGACATCTCCTCCCGCATCCTCTTGTTGGAGAAAGGAAAGTTGGTGAAGGATTTACAGAATACGGATGGGGCAGCCATCGCTGAACTCAATGAGTATTTCGGTATTCAGGCAGAATAGACCGGACTAGAAAAAAGAGGGTGTGTCATAATTCCATGATACACCCTCCGATGTGAAAGTAATTCCCCTGTACCCACTTTTATTTTTCCCTGCCCACGGAAAAATTCTTGCGTGGGCAGGGAAAAAAATATACCCGGGCAGAGAAGAAAATTTAAAAGAGTATTTTGGAGAATAGGGAGTGTAGTCGAAAAAGATTATGATTTAGCATTGCTTGTAGAAAAATAGAAATAGAAAAAGGGTGCGTCATGTAGTTATGACACACCCTTTTTTTGATATAGCATTTTTTGGGGGGTACGGTATTATTTTGATATAGTATCTTTTAGCATTCTTCTATTTTCCAAAGGTCGTTGCCTTTGAATACAATGGCAATCAGTTGGTCGGTTGGTACCGATGTTATCTTGTCTGCTATAAGACTGAAGATTTTGACTTTCCTTCAAATCTCAGATTGCCATCATGCTTTATCTTCTTTCCATAATCAAAAGTATAGCTAATGGAAAGAGACATATATCGTCTATCCCATGGTCTGCTCTGATATGTATAACTACCAATATTGTCAGAAACAAGCCAAGTCTTGGTATAACCTTTTTTCAAGAACAAAGAATTGACTTGTAATTTAGCGAACAAATTCCCCTTGGAGTATTGTACGCCACACTTCAAATTGTCAGAGAAACGAGTCAAGTTAGAACTCCCTCGCATATAACCCTTGCCAGAGCTATATGTATAGTTGACATTGAGTGCCCAATATTTACCGAAGCCTAAATATGCTGAAGGATAGACTCCCCAATAGGCATTGTTAATATGAAATAGCCCAGAATGCCATTCACGCATATAGGAAACATTGGAAGAAATGCGCAACTTTCCGTTCATCAAGGTCAAAGATGGAGTGACATTGACATACAATGGATTGTAAGAACCACTGTTTATCATCTCCTTCACCATCAGACCATTGATTTCATGCCAATAAGGCACGATGTCATTTATGATGTTGTCCCAACTGCAGGAGGTATTTAGCGAGAACACATTGGAAGGTATCCAGGTATAAGACAAGAGAGCGTACGCTTGGCGCACGGTTTTTAAGTCAGCGTTGCCCTTACTTCCTGTTAGCTCATCGTCTTGTCGCACGACCGTGTTATAATAAGAGGGATTGATGGCACTCTGGGTGATATTTGCCTGTATATAGATAGAATGCTTGGAGCTTAACTGGCCATTCAAGGTGACACACCCATTGAGATAAGCTTTCGTCATTACTTTTTCGTCTTGTACTTTATAACTTTGAACAGGCAACGACACCAACAAACTTCCACTCCACTTGCCAGAGAATTTGTGGCTATAATTCAAGTCGAAAGAATAATAAGTATTGATTAATTTCTGAAAAGTATCTGCCGTACCCGAATAATTCGTACGATAAATCTCCGTATTGAGACTGGTAGTAAATACTAAATAATTCTGCTGATAGATAGGGAAGCCATAACCTAGCCACAAACTAGGCAAGTAAGCGTTCTCTTTTGTTCCGTTATAGAGTTCTTGACTATCAGATGCCATCAACTGATAATGATTGTTTCCGCTATTATGATTATACGAGAAAGAAAAACCGCCATAAGCATAACCATTATGAGGCAATCCATAAGTAACAAACTGCGAAGTCAGATAGGGTGTGATGGAACGAGAATCTGCATCCGAGATGGAAGAACCTAGCTCAACATCGTCATAAAAAACATGCTGTTGTGTATGAGAACGAGGAACTTCATTCAATCTCATGCCCGCTTGAAGAGACCAGATAAGTTTTTCTGAATCATATCTCGCACTAACCCCCGTAGAGTATGTACGCAATCGCTCGTTCTGCTCATAATCCACTTTCTTGTTTAGCGTGGTGCCATCATTATATGTATAATCTATGTTTTTATTGCCGACTAGCTTATGGGCATTTCTATAGTAAGTCCCCACTATAGCTTGGTAAGTCATGCGCCCCTTTCTTAACTTCCCAGCCACGTCATAGTCGCCATAATCATTGTTTCCAAATCCTTGGTTAGCCTCAGCCATGACATACCCACCATAAGCCAATTTGCGTAATACGAAATCGACGACAGCTGAATAATTCTTGTATTTTGGTTCCGATGGAGATTGCAAGAAATCCACACGAGCTACTTCTTTAGGTCGTAGAGTTTTCAGTTCCCAACCATTGGCCTCCACACCGTTGATAAAAAAGTGAACTTCCTTTCCCCAATTGGTCTCCACCTTGTTAGAGAATTCATCCACGCGCAATCCTGCCACCATCATGCGAGCCAAAAGCGCAGCATAATTAGAAGAGCTTTTACGCTCTTCTGGTGTAGGAATATAAGAAACACCATCCTTGATAGCTACATGGTTTTGGGCAGTAACTACTACTTCTTCATTTATATGTTGAGTTTTCAACGAATCTGTTTCCTGCGCAAAAGTAGTAGATAACGACAATAAACACATTGATAATAAAAACAATCGCTTCATACTGTATGATTTATTTGCTCTAAATGTTTTTTGCAAAGTTAATGTTTCTAGAGAAAACAGCCAAGCTTTTTACATCATTTTTTCATAATTTTTGTCCTCTGTTAATTTATGTCGGAATCAGATGCAGTAATCTTCTATCCACATTTTGAAACCTTCGCCTCGAAGAGTCTCCAAATGTATGGAGGTGTCTTTCTCTAAGTATCTTCTTAGATGGTATATCACATTGTTGAGACTCTCGTCTGTGCATGTCACTCCTTTCCATACAGTGTCTTTGAACTCTTGACGAGGAACTATTTCCCCTTTGTTTACCCACAATAGTTTAAGTGTGTTGAACTCTGTAAATCCAAGCACCTTTTCCTTTGTTCCTTGATAAGAAAGCGTACGCCCCTCTGTATCCAACGTATAATAGACACCTATATTTATCATGCGAGAATTGCAAAAATCTTTATGCTTTGCATAACGGTTTACCCATCCCAAGAACTCACCAATGTCAAACGGCTTCTCGATATAAATCATAGCCCCATTGTTGGCAGCTTCGGCTTTAAATTCTGTGTTGTGTAATGAAGAAACGCACATGATGGGGGTGTCCTCAGCGGCAAGCCGAATGTCATTGATTCGTTCCAAACTGTTTTCTTCACCTATCATCACATCAAGAATAATGAGGTTGGGAGATAGCTTCATGATAAGGCTTTCCACTCCAAACAAGGAGTTCTGAAAGAACACATCATATCCAGCTTTTTGCAGTATCTTTACGGCAATATTGCCAAATTTCAGATCGTCATCGACCAATAAAATTTTTATCTTTTCCATATTATAATATTTTTGTAGGCATGTTATTCCTTTGCATTTTTCTCCTTAGGCAAGGTGAAGGTAAAAGTACTACCCTTGTCCAACTCGCTCTCTACCCTGATGCTTCCCCCATGTGCCTTGACTGCATATTTTACCAAAGCTAGTCCGATGCCATATCCATTTTTGTGTTGAGTAGCAGGTATGCGGTAGAACTGCTTGAATATTTTCTTTTGATATTTTTTGTCAATGCCTACACCTTGGTCTTGTACGCTGATAATGGTAAACTTCTCGTTGCTATTAATGCAGACATTTATGTTAGCTTCCTTGCTTGAATATTTTATGGCATTTTCCAATAAATTATGGATGACATTTTCAAGCAAATATCTGTCGGCAAAGACTTCTTCTTTGTCTAATCTGTTGTCTGAGATAGTTATGACATGTGGCTTTTGTGCATAATTATTGTCTATCAGTTTTTTTGCATGCTTAGCTATTGCAACGATGTCTAGTTTTTCCTTGTTTATCATGAGTTTACTTTCTTCTGCTTTGGCAGTGATTAGAATAGTCTTGATGGTGTTGGCAAGCGACTTTATATCTTCCGTTACAGAAGCTATGAGTTCTATCAATTCCTTCTCTTTTAGCTCGTTCATGATGTATCCCAAAGTCAGCAATATGCTAGCTAATGGAGCCTTAAGATCGTGTATGGTTCCATGGATGCTAGCCTCACGGTTTTTCAGAAGATCTTCTTTGTATCTGATAGCGGTCATTTGATAACCTACACAAAAGATGATAATAAGTGCTAATAACACAGTAGAGATGAGAGTCTCGATAGAATTTAAAATGAAGGAAGATGGGGTAATATCCACCTTTGCCTGAACGAAACGTACAGGTTTGAGACCGATGGCAATAGACTTGCTTGATTGCCAATTCTCGAAGTTTTTAGTCTGCCTGTGGCTTTTGATAGTCTTTTTGTTTTCGTCTAATATTAATAAGGTATAGGTAAAATCTTTATCTAGATTTTTCTTAAAAATTTTGGAGAGTTTGGCAAGGTTGATGGGATTACCTTTTGCTGTAAGAATATCTTTGCTTAATAATCCCATTGCTTCGGCTTCGGTCTCTGCTATACCTTGGTCTCTTAAATTTTGAATGTTGATTTCGTCAAATCGAATAATGTCTTCTTTCTTTGGATTTGCTTTTTTGAAGTCTTCATTATTCATTATTTTATAGAATACACGCTGTTTACCATCTTTGTTAGATTTCTCTTTCTTGTGTGCACGGATGGCATACTCTTCGTCAATAGCAGTTTTTAAAGCGGCGTTTACCTTGTCCGTTTCGTTGTGAATATACTCTCTGTATTGCAGGGATATATTATATCCTTGTAACAATGTGATAACTATTAATGCTAAAATGGTTATACAGTAATACTTTTTCATGCTCTATATTTATCAGTTATATTTTTTTGATATGCAAAGATACGAATTCTTTTTCAAAAGAACATGTATTCTTACATTATTTTTTAACATCATAATCTGGGGGGTAAAAATGATGTAAGAATTGATGTGAAAAGTTTGTCAGTTTGCCCAAATTGATGTATTTTTGCAGCCAAGAAGTTTAATCAATTATTCGTATATATTAAGGTAAGATATGAAAAAGGGTTTAATGGTATTGGTACTAGCATTATGTGTTTGTAATGTATATGCACAAGCTATCAAGGGAAAGGTTGTGGATGAAAAATCGCAGCCGATAGCTTATGCTACAGTTTTGTTGTTAAACAAGGAAGATTCTTCTTTTGTCAAAGGTGTGACAAGCGGTGATGACGGTGCTTTTTTGTTGGAGGAGATTGTGAGTGATGGTATTCTGAAAGTCTCAGCTTTAGGCTATAATACGGTATTTAAAAATATTGGTAAAGACAATGTTGAAATTGTCGTTTTGTCGGAGGAAAGACAGAACTTGGCAGAAGTTGTTGTAAAAGGTTCACGTCCGCAGTATCAACGGAAAGATGGAAATCTATTGACAAATGTGGAAGGTACTGTTTTGGCAGGCTCTCATAATGTTATGGATGTATTGCTGCATGTTCCTGGAATGGTTACAACAGCAAATGGTGACTTGGAAGTGTTTGGACAGGGACAACCTGTCGTTTATATCAATAATCGAAAAGTACACAACGATTCTGAGGTAAAACTGTTGACTCCATCAGAGATAAAATCTGTAGAGTTGATTACGAATCCAGGGGCAAGGTATGATGCTTCAGGTAAGGCTGTCTTGAATATCTTGACAGTAAAGAAAAAAGAGGGTTGGCAATTTCAAATGGGGGAAACGTTGAAGCAAAGTGAATTGTTTTCACATTCTGGTGATGTAAAAGTGGGAGTAAAAACAGGTGGATTGTCTTTGTCGGCGAACTATTCTTATAATGATTATCGAAACAAACACCATCAACCGAGCGTGAAAGAATTAAATATAGAGGATATTACTCATACTTATGATAGCCAAAAAGAAAGGGCGAAGAACAAACAAATGACTCATAACTGGGAATTGAGCTGTGATTATGAGTTTACACCGAATCATATTATTGGTGTGGAATGGGATGGAAACGCAAACAAAGATATAGAGCGACGTTTTACAGGCTTTGACTATTTGAGGCAATATAATATAGTAAGACATCTTGACATAGACAATAATTATACTAATAAGATTTCTTATAATCATGCCAATGTCTTTTATAATGGTCATTTTTCTAAGCAACTAGACTTTGGCTTAAATTTGGATTATGTTAATAATCACAACAAATATCATCAAAATACGGTTGAGGCAGAACAAACAAAAGAAACAAATACATTGAACATTGGACGTGGAGCGATTAACATTTATTCTGGCAATATGTCGTTGGAGTACTCTCCCTGTGATGTGTTCAAATTGACTGGTGGTGTAGATTACTATTATATCAAAAATAATAGTAATCTTTCTGCTGTTTCTAACAATACAAGTACTTTAACTTCTGATTTCTGCAATACAGAGACTAAATATGCAGTTTTCGTGGATGCAAAAATGACATTGGGCAAGTGGAATCTGTCGGGAGGCATTCGTTATGAACAAGTACCCTCTCATTATGTGGATAAAATAGATGACTCTAAAAGTCGAAAAGTAACAGATAAACATGTATTCCCTGCTTTGAGTGTGTCTTACCGCCAAGGAGATTGGTATAATGGACTCTCTTTTTCGTCAAGAATCACAAGACCTACCTTTCGGCAACTTAGCAACTCTAGCTTTTATGGAAATGAGTATATGTATCAGCAAGGTAATCCTTTGCTGAAATCTGCCCTCTCGCATGTTCTAAAATGGGATGTGGGTTATAAGTTTGTCAATGCCAATGTAAGCTACAATTATGTTCATAATTATATTACGACGGATTTTTACATGCCAGAGTCAGCTCCTACTCATATTGTCAGTTCTTACAGGAATTATGACAAGATAAGCTATTTGCGATTCAACCTTTCTGCTCAAAAGAAAATTGGCTGTTGGAATCCTTCTTTGTCTATGGGCTTGGAACAACCATTCTTTACGGCTGAGTATATGGGTGAGTCCGTAAAGTATAATAAAATGAAAGTCTTCGTCGTTACCAATCAGCATGTGGAGTTGCCTAAAGGTTATATGTTGTCTGTATATTATTATTGGTGTAATGGTGGCTTGAAGGATGCAGTAAAGATAGAACCTTATCAGATGTTGAATGTTGGGCTGCGGAAGTCTTTCTTGAAGAAGAAACTGAGTGTTAGTATTGATGCGAATGACATATTCCACACCATGAAATTCAAGGAAGTAGAAAAATTATGTTATTTAATGTTCCGACAGACAGAGGATTATAGCCTATGGAATTATTCTATCAGTGTCAAATACTATCTTTCTCCAGTTAAACAGAAATATAGAGGGAAGAACTCAGTACAAGATGAAATACAAAGACTATGAAGTGTTTTTCAATAGTATATCAGCATGATAGTATGTTGTGCGGCGTAGCTTGCTTGAAAATGATATGTAAATATTTCGGTAGGGAGTATTCCTCAGACTCTCTGTCAAAGCTCTGTTTTGCTACAACTGAAGGTGTCTCCATGCTTGGAATCAACGAGACGGCGAAGACTTTAGGAATAGAGACGGTTTGTGCAAAAGCTACTCCTAAAGAATTATGTGATGGCATTACCGCTGAAATTCAATACGAAGATAGGTCGTGACGGAGTGGGATTGAGCCAGGGGCAAAAGCAGCGCATCTTGATAGCGAGGGCGGTGTATAAGAATCCCGATTACATCTTCCTCGATGAGGCTACTAATTCGCTGGATGCTAATAATGAACGGCATATTGTGGAAAATCTCAATACGTTCTATCAAGGTAAGACCGTGGTGATAGTGGCTCATCGCCTGAGCACGGTGAAGAATGCTGACCAAATCATCGTGCTATATCATGGTAAGGTGGTGGAAGTGGGCAATCACGAATCGCTTACGTTGCAGCATGGGGCTTATTACAACTTAGTAAAGAATCAACTGGAGTTAGGAAGCTAGCCAACTCTATTTTGCTATTTCGTTGGGATTCCCAACTTCATTCTTCTGTCGCCGTTTGGTTAAATATCAAAAATTAAAATGTATTTGTGACGAGAGTCTTTATATTTTTTGTAACTTTGCACCCCAAAAGTAATTAGAACATTCAATGAGCAAAGGAAAATTAGCTAAGTTTGCGGATATGGAGCGTTTCGAGAACGTGTTCCAGTATCCATATAGTGTTGTAGATGACGTGCCTTTCGATATGAAGGGCAAGTGGCGTGAGATGTATTTCCACAATGATAATCCTATCGTGCTAGAGTTGGGATGCGGCAAGGGTGAATATACCGTGGAACTTGCCAAACTCTATCCTGAAATGAACTTCATCGGTGTGGATATTAAGGGCGCACGAATGTGGACCGGTGCCAAGAAAGCGATAGAGGAAGGACAGAAGAACGTGGCTTTCCTCCGTACCAACATTGAAATTATCGACCGCTTCTTTGCCGAGGATGAGGTGCAGGAAATCTGGCTCACCTTCTCTGATCCGCAGATGAAGAACCCTCGCAAGCGTCTTACATCTACTTACTTCATGAACCGTTATCGTCACTTCCTCGTGGATGGCGGCATCATTCATTTGAAAACAGATTCCAACTTCCTCTTCACTTATACTACTTATATGGTGGATGGCAACCATCTGCCTGTGCTCTTCCGCACCGAGGACCTCTATCATCAGGAGGGTATCGATGAGGAAACCCGTAAGATTCTTTCCATCCAGACCTATTATGAGAGTATGTGGATAGAGCGTGGTTTGAATATCAAATATCAGAAGTTCGCCTTGCCACGTGAAGGTGAGTTGGTAGAACCTGATATCGAGATTCCGCTGGATGATTATCGCAGTTATCGCCGTGATAAGCGAAGCTCAAAGGATACAGCGAAGTAAGTTATCGCAATATATATTTAAAAGCGCTCAATAGTTGGTATGCGGTCGAGCATCTGCTGTTGGGCGTTTTTTCTTGCCGTTATCGGCAAAAAAGAGGGATGGTAATCGCTTTTTTCGTTTTTTTCCTTGCCGTTATCGGCAAAAAGTGTTATATTTGCAGTCTAAATACAAACGTAAACTTGCCGATAATTTATGGATTATATATCAGTGAAAGAGTTTGCGCAGAAGTATGGGGTATCAGAACGAACTGCGCGTAATTATTGTGCTTCCGGGAAAATTGAGGGAGTAGTGTTGGTCGGAAAGACCTGGAATATTCCTGCCGATGCAACCTTGCCTATGCGTAAATCCAAGAAGCAACAGGTTTCTCCACTTCTTTCTATCCTTCGGGAACAGAAGAATATGAAGCTGAAAGGAGGCATTTATCATCGTACTCAAATAGACTTAACCTATAATTCCAATCATATCGAAGGAAGCAGGTTGTCGCATGAGCAGACCCGTTTTATATTTGAAACTAATACGATAGGTATTACAGACCAAAGTGTAAGGGTGGATGATATCATTGAGACAACCAATCACTTCAGGTGTATCGATTTGATTATCGATCAGGCTGATGAGAAGTTGACCGAAGACTTCATCAAGAAACTTCATCTTATCCTCAAGTCAGGAACTTCTGATAGCACCAAAGATTGGTTTATGGTGGGAGATTACAAACGCTTTCCAAATGAAGTGGGGGGAATAGAAACTTGTGAACCGAAAATGGTACACAAGGAGATGGTACGATTGCTGAAGGAGTATAATGCCAAGAAAGAAAAAACGTTGGAGGATATTATCGATTTTCATCAGCGCTTTGAGTCTATTCATCCTTTCCAAGACGGTAATGGAAGAGTGGGGCGATTGATCATGTTCAAGGAATGCCTAAGCAATGGTATCGTTCCGTTCATCATCACAGATGAGTTGAAGATGTTTTATTATAGAGGATTGCACGAATGGAATCACATTAAAGGTTATCTGATGGATACTTGTCTTACTGCACAGGACTTCTATAAGCGTCTGCTCGATTACTTCCAGATTAAATATCAGAAATAGTCTTAGTCTGGGATATGTATAGTTTGTTATTCTCTTACTATACCTTTTGTTAAATCCGGGAATAATCTTGTTGAATTCAAGAAAAAAAGAGGGTGTGTCATAATTCCATGATACACCCTCCGATGTGAAAGCAATACCTCAAAGTGAGCACATATATATGCTCTCTAACGAAGCGCTTCTTCATTCATTTTTAATGCTTGGCTGTATATCTATCCAACCAGCAATTGGCATTAGCAAAAGGTTATATAGTCAACCCCACAATAAAGTACTAAATTAACCGCTTTCCGTAAGAAAATGCAGAATATATTTGCTTTTTGCACAATTTGCACAAATATTTATATAAAAATGATCTGTTTTTTGGCAGTTTACTTAAAAATCATTACCTTTGCTCCCACAAATATGGAACAAGGAAGAATGATCCTACTTCGTATAGCAGGCAGGACTACACAGGGCAAAGCATACTTCGGCAAGGCTCTAAGTAATCTTCTGTCAGTAAAAGTAATAATGAGTTTGATTGAGACATGTAAAGCCAAATACAAGTTTCGATTAACCCTAAAAGTGCCCCATTGTTTCTGCTGCCAACAGGATACTGCATGCCGCCCGCATGATGCAGATAGAAAAGCAGCGTGAGGAGTATTACAAACAGCTCGGCACACCGCCGGGAGTGCCGACGATGAAGGGTGCAACTGCAGATCCTGATAATACAGGTATTGGCTACAACAGCATCATTACAAACCTGGGTGACCACAGCGTTCCTGAAGGCTGGATACAGCATCCGAAGTTCAACGGCAAAGGTGATGTCCCAGGTCCTCCTATCCAATGGAGTGAACCGGAGAATCCTGATAATGCCCAGCCAGGATATGGCTATATCCCAGCTGATACGACAGATACTGAGGACATCTTCTTCTATCACTCTGATCACCTCGGCAGCACTTCTTATATTACAGATGCTAAGGCCAATATCACCCAGTTCGATGCCTACCTGCCATACGGAGAGCTGCTGGTGGATGAACATACATCATCTGAGGATATGCCATATAAGTTCAATGGTAAGGAATTAGACCAGGAAACGGGACTGTATTATTATGGTGCGAGGTATATGAATCCTGTAACGAGTTTGTGGTATGGGGTGGATCCAAAGGCCGAGAAGTATCCAAATATAACAGGGTGTAGCTACTGTTTAAATAATCCAATTAAATTTATAGACCCAGATGGTAGAGATTCGTATTATACAAAAGACGGAACTTACGTTTTTACAAATACAGCTAGAACAGATAACATTTATATCATATCCAACTATAAAATTATTGGAGGCTCAAGAAACAAAACGTACTATAAGGTTTGGGGACGAATAAAAATAGACGACAAAAATCTTTCCCTATCACCGCAAGCTTATTCACGAGTATATACAAATGTTTTATATAGAAAAGGCTATGACACAAGTAAGCTTAAAAATAATGCAGTTTCAATAATTATGTTAAACAACAATTCCAAATCAGACGGACCTCAATATGAATTAGGTGGAACTTATAATCATGATGCCGTAATGCCTTGGTCGGATGCCCCGATAGCTGAAACAAGGAAAGAGAATGGAAAAATACAACTGACAGTATATGTTCATCCACAAGGAGACGCTGAAAGAAGAGCATACCTTTCAACAGAATCAAACGTAGAAAATATCCTTGGAGTTCATGAATTCAAAGGGCATGGACTCTTGGAAATAGGTAGCTCTCAGCATTGGAAGATACTTCAAATGCAACGAAGGCATCCTTCTTGGAAACAAACAACACCAGCCCTCAGAGAATTATATGAGTATTTAGAAAAGAAAATTCCCTCAGAGTATTATAAACATTAATAAAATGGCATTAGATTATGATAACTAATAAAGAAGTGTACTGTGCGTTATTTATTTTCATAGCAATAACATTAACAGGTTGTCAATCCAATATGGAGTTACCAGCTGAATTAGTAGCAGTAGTGGACAATTATCCCCTAAAATATAATCCTGCTAATTCTCATATAGAATATTCACGAAAAATAAATGTCGTATTTAAAATTAAGAATATGAGTTGGAGAAACTTTTTTATTCCTATTAGCGATGAGAGAGGAAATAAGTATCATTCTTTTATAAAAGTTTCATCTCCAACGAATCACAATGTAATAGTGGGTGCTTATTATTGGCAGAATAAAAGTGTGCTAAATAGTGGAGATAGCATTAGCATTTGTGTCCGATTAATGGAGTCACATTTACGGGATTTAGGCGTGTATGATTTGCCCCCCAGGGATGTGATAAAGCGGATGAGCTTCGAGTACGTTGTTGATGTAAATGATTTAAAAGAAAGCGATTATCTTATTCCCAAGTTAAAATTCCATATTTCCAAAAATGTTAAGTATATTTATCAAGAACCTGAAGGGATGTGTGGATAAGTTATTTTTGGATTCCAAATAGGGAGGTGGATAATCGACATACTATTTCAAGTCTACATCAAAGACTTTCAAGTATCTTATACCAATATCATCAATGTCACCCAGAAGAACAATACCGTGTACCGCAAGCAGGTGGCTGAATACGGACACAACCGCCACTTCTACATGCACGACCTTGTTACTGCCGAGACGCTCTACGATGCAGCAGGCAACAAACTGCAAGGCACACAGAATACCTACGAGCTCAAACAGCAGACTGATGCGACGGTATATTTTCCCGCACTCGTCTCTGTAAAGCAGAGCATTTACGACAACAACGGCTCGGGCAGCATGAGCACCACGATGCACAACGGCACAAAGCCGTCGGTCTACGATGCCTACATGCCATACGGTGAACTGCTTGTGGATGAACATACATCATCTGAGGATATGCCGTATAAGTTCAATGGTAAGGAATTAGACCAGGAAACGGGACTGTATTATTATGGGGCAAGGTATATGAATCCTGTGTCATCACTGTGGTATGGAGTGGATGCTTTTACAGAGAAATATCCAAGCATTAGTGGATATGTTTACTGTGTTGGTAAACCGATAAAGTTTGTTGATCCTGATGGAAATAAAATTGTCTTTGTAAATGGGAAAATAGGCTTTGGTTCACCTCCTGCAGGAGAACAATACTGGAATGGAAGAAAGTCTCCATTTATCCAAGGTGCCATAAAATACTGGAATGATAAAGAAATCTTTTTTACAGATAAAGATTATAAACCTTTATCTAGTGCAAAAAGCCGTATTAGCGCTGGTTACAGATATGCCGAAGATAATATAAAAAAAATAGTATCTGGTTTAAAACAAGGAGAAACATTCAAATTTGTAACTCATAGTATGGGAGCAGCATTTGCTGAAGGTATTGCAAGTTATCTTATAGGTCATGGGTATAGTGTAGAAGAAATTATACATATTAACCCTTTTCAAGCTGCAGATATTACAACCAATGCATCACCAAACGTAAAAACCGTAGATTATCAAAATTCAGATGATTGGGTCATAAATAAAACTCCTTTTGTGAGTTCTCCTGGAGATATACAAAATGCAGACTATCATATTAGAGAAAAATCAAATGATTCTGATTTTGCGACACGCCATAGAAGTCCGATAGATTCGCAAGGGAAATCATTTTGGAATAACCTTTTAAAAAGAACAAAAGGACCGATTATAGATAGTTCTGTCAACCTTCCGAATTTAAATATATCTAGTGCTATACTTTTCAAGTCAAAGAGATAATTATGAAAAAATATTATTGGCTAATTGTGGCTATAGTTCTTTTTTGGTGCATTTTAAACAAAAGCTTACTTTTACTGATATCCTTAGGGTCACAAAGTAAAAGTACAAGCAATGGAAT
>NZ_SGVY01000036.1 GCF_004535825.1 Segatella hominis
TTCATAACAGTTACTCTTTAAATCGTTGTTTTTTTGTTCTTTAGCGATTACAAAGATACAACTTTTTATCGAGAAACTGTTATTTTTACCCTACTATTTTGGGGTGGGAAACTTTAGTTATATATTTGCTGCGAAGATACTATTTTTTAGGATAAACCATCCTAAAACTATTCTTCTATCCCCATATCTAGGTATTTTCCCGAAACCATCATTTTTAGGTATTGCAGATAAAGAGAAAAGGCTGTATCTTTGCAGCCGAAAATAAATGTAACTAAAAGAGATTAAGGACAAATGAAAACAACTATCGTAATTTATGGCTCTTCTACTGGCTCATGCCAGTCGATTGCCGAAACCATCGCCTCTAAGTTGGGCGTGGAAACTGTAGATGTAGCTAACATCGATGAGGCTACTATCGCAAGTCACGAGAATCTCCTTCTCGGTACTTCTACATGGGGTGCAGGCGAGATGCAGGATGACTGGTATGACGGCGTGAAGACGCTTAAGAGTGCTGGATTGGCTGGCAAGACTGTGGCTCTCTTCGGTTGTGGAGACAGCGAGTCATATTCTGACACTTTCTGCGGCGGTATGAAGGAACTCTATGATGCTGCTGTGGAGGCAGGTGCTACTGTACTGCCTGGTGTTTCTACAGACGGATATACCTTTGAAGATAGTGAGGCTGTGGAGGGAGACAAGTTCCTGGGACTCGCTCTCGATGATGTGAACGAGGATGATAAGACCGAGGAGCGCATCGATGCCTGGATTGAGGCTATCAAACCAGCGCTTTAATTAATCATATAAAATCGGATAGTATGCAGCAGGAAATCGCAACACCAGTAGATCTGAAGGTTCTGATGAATCATATATATGAATATAAGAAGGGCGTGCGCCGTCTGGTGTTATATACCTTCAACAAGAAATATGAGTCTTTTGCCATAACAAGATTAGAGCGTCAGAACATTGATTATATCATTCAGCCGGTTGGTAACGACCGTTTGAATCTCTTCTTTGGCAAGCGTGAATGTCTGGATGCTATCCGTATGATTGTCACCAAACCATTGTGCCAGCTTACGCCTGAGGAGGATTTCATCCTTGGGGCGATGTTGGGATATGATATTTGTGCGCAGTGCGAGCGCTTTTGCGAGCGTAAGAAGAAAGTTTGCTAAATTAGATAAGGATTTCTCTCTCAATATCATGGGGATGTTCTCCCTCTTGATTCTTCAAGGAGATGGCTCTTTGATGGGAGAGTCTTCATATGTTATAATGTTTTATGTTAATAATGAAATAAAAGAGCGTGATTGCCCGATTGGCGACCACGCTCTTTTGAATTATATTCTTCGGAATAATTCCTGTTTTTACCCCTTGTTTTAACGGAATAATTTCTGTTTTTACCTTCTATTTTAACGGAATAATTCCTCTTTTTAGTACTTTTTCCGACGGAAGAAGTTCCTCTTCCTTACTTCTTCATCATTTCCTCTACGGCTCTGATAAGCTGGGTATCATGGCCGGTGATGTAATCCTCTGGAGAATTATATACCTCGATGTCTGGCTGGAGAGTGGTATTCTCGCCGAAGGTGCCACGCATGTCACGGCAACCTACCTGAGGAATACCGAATACCAGACTGCGGTCCATCAAGGTCTCCCACCATACGGCAGTCATCGTACCAGCCACAGGCGCACCAATCAGCTTGCCGATGCCCAACTCCTTATATACCCATGGGAAACCATGCCCGTTGCTATAGTCGTCCTCGCAAATCAATACGCAAGATGGCTTGGTCCACTTGTTGAATGGATCCTTGCCCACCACCTTACCGTGAGGCACAAACTCCTGATACTGCTTGCCGCTGAGCAGGGTGCAGAGGTCGTCGTGCAACCAGCCGCCACCATTGTGACGCTCATCCACGATGACGGCATCCTTGGTGCGGTTCTTCTCGCTCAACAGTTCACTATACACGGTGCGGAAACTCTCGCTGTTCATTGCCTTCACATGTACATAGGCTATTCTGCCGTGCGAAACACTGTCCACGATGGCACGGTTTCTATCCACCCATCGCTTGTAGAGCAGCTCCTGCTGAGCACCCTGCGAGATGGCCTTGATGGTGAGGTCGAAGCGCTTGCCCTTGGTGTTCTTGATGGTGAGGCGGATGTTCTTGCCAGCCTTTCCGTCGAGCAGCGCATTGTAGTCCTCGCCTGCCTTGATGTCGGTGCCGTCTATCTTCTCGATGATGCTGCCCGGAGTCACCTCGTTCTTCTTCACGGCAAAAGGACCGCGCTTGATAATCTCCTTGATCTTCAGTCCGTCGCCCTCATAGGATGGGTCGAGGAATACGCCCAATGCTGCGGTAGAGAGGGTGGCTCCGCTGGCATAATAACGGCAACCGGTATGGCTGGCATTCAGCTCGCCTAGCATCTCGCTCAACATCTCAGCGAAGTCGAAGTTATTATTAATATAAGGTAAGTACTTCTCATACACCTTGCGATAGTACTCCCAGTCCACGCCCTGCATCTTAGGGTCGTAGAACTTGTCTGCCACCTGTCTCCATACGTGGTCGAAGAGATACTGACGCTCCTCGGCTGGCTTGTAGTTGAACGGAGCCTCGAAGTCGATATTCTTGGTAGATCTCGAACCGAGTTCCACCTTCTTGATATTGCTGCCGTTGCAGAGATAGAGGTTCTTCACATCCTTGTCGGCTACGAATCCGCCCTGTCCGATGCCCTTCATCATCAGCGAGGTCTTGTTCTCCTTCAGGTCGTGGCACCACAGGTCGTAGTCGCTTTCGAAAGAAGCCTGATAGTAGATCTTCTCGCCCTTGGTATCGAGGATGGCATCACCCATGTGGGATGAGTTGACGGTGAGTCGTACGATGCGGTCGCGGCAGTTGTCGATGTCCAGTTCGAGCGGTTTCACCTTGTCCACCTCTATTTTGCCAGTCTTCTCCTCTTTCTTTTTCTTGTCTTCCTTCTTCTTCTCCTCCTTCTCGTCGGCCTTCTTCTCCTTCTCGTCCTTGTTGGCCTCAGCGAGTTCGAGTTCCTCCTTGCTCATGCGGAAGCGGTCGTAGGCATCGAGGTCGAAGAACATGAGATAAGCATCGCTTTCTGCGCCCCATGAACCATGACTGCGATAACCGGCACGGTCGCTTTCGAAAAGCATCGCCTTTCCGCCGAGCACCCACTTGCCGTTGCCGTCGCTATATCCACTGTTGGTCAGGTTGTGCATCTCCTTGCCGTCGGCTTTCACCAGTGCGATATCGGTATTGTTCCATCCGCCGTTGCCAATGTAGCTGCAGAGGAGCCACTTGCTGTCTGGACTCCACTCAAACCAGATGTCGCCATCGGAGTAGGAGTAGTTGTACTTGCCATCGAGCACGGTGCGCACATCCTTGGTCTTCAGATTGATGATGCGCAGGGTGGCACGGTCTTCATAGAAGGCCACTTCCTTGCCGTCCGGGCTGTAGGCTGGATATTGCGAGGTCATATTGGTCTTGGTGAGCTGCTCCTCCTCCACATCCGTGCAGTAGGTGAAGTTCTTCTCCTTTTCGTTCTTGATCTTAGCCTGATATATCTGCCATACTCCGTTGCGCTCAGAGGCATAGACGAGACTTCTGCCGTCTGGCGAGAAACTCACGTTGCGCTCCTGCTGCGGCGTGTCGGTGATGCGCTTGGTGGTCTTGTATTCGGTGGATGTCACATATACATCGCCGTGCATCACGAAAGCCACTTCCTTGGCGTCTGGCGAGAGGGCTATCTCTGTGGCTCCCCAACTGCGCACCTGGCGTACGAGACTTGGCTCATCATTGTCGGCGGTGATGGAGATGTTCACCTTCTGTGGCTGTGCTCCCTCTTTCACGGTGTAGATTTCGCCGTCGTAGCCGTAGCAGAGGAGTCCGTCGGCAGAGGAGGTGAGGAATCGGATAGGATTCTTCTTCTCATGGGTGAGCTGAACGTCCTTGCCGGTAGCGATGTTGCGATGATAGATGTTGAAGGATCCCGCCTGCTCGCTCAGGTAGTAGAAGCTCTCACCGTCGGCAGCCCATACAGGCGTGCGGTCTTCGCCCTTGAAGGCAGTTATCTTCTGGTATTTCCCGTTGTCGAGCATCCAGATGTCGCGAGTGATAGGCGAAGTATGATGCTTGCGCCACTGGTCTTCATATCCCTTGGAGTCGTGGTAGAGCACCTGTCCCTTGGCGTTGATGCTGATGTCTTCCATCGGGATGACGGAGTAGAGTTTCGGTCTTCCGCCCTGTGTGCTTACCTCGTAAACCTGCGAGAATTCCCGGCTGGCAAAGAGGTTGCTCTCAGCGGTAGGCATGATGTTGGCAGAGAAGAGCACGTGGTCGTTGTCCTTGAAGGCAACAGGAATTTCGCGCTCACTGTTGGTGGTGATGCGTGTAGGTGCGCCTCCGTGTGCAGACATCACATATACGTCGAAACTTCCCTCGCGGTTGGAAGCGAAGGCTATTTTCTTGCCGTCAGGGCTCCAGATGGGGTAGGAGTCGTGAGCAGCATTTGTGGTGAGCTGTCTGGCTTCTCCGCCCGTGGCAGGAACGCTGTAGATGTCTCCCTTGTAGGAGAAAACGATGGTTTTGCCATCAGGCGAGATGGCAGGGTAGCGCATCCACAATGGGGCTTGCTGTGCCTGGGATGCGAGCGATGCTGCCAGAAAAGCAGCACTAAGGAATAGTTTTTTCATTATCACAAAGTCACTTTCTAATAAATTATTGTTGCAAAGTTATAGCTTTTATGTGAAATCACCAAATATTATTTTTATTTTTAAGCACGGATGTTACTTTTTTTCATCGGATGTTTATTCTTTACCTTTCCTTTTTCTGTATTCTCATTTCTTGCCATCCCACTTCTCCAGTTATTGCATTGACGGGGAGTTCTGATTACTGATTACGATTACAGTTCGATTTTCCGCAGGTTCATCTTCGTCATTTAAAACAAGAATCAGTCATTAGGATGCAGGGGTAAGGGGGATAGGATGCATTGCGATAGCACCGCCTTAACGATATAAAAACAGATAGTTAGGGCGGCGGTATCGCTTCAGTTCTTTAATGTAGCTAAAGGAATAACCTTTACTCCATCTTCTCTTGTATAAGCCATTTCGCCCCCAGTCATGACAATCAGCAGGTCTGGTTCTCTGAGCGGCATCTGATGTTCGACCTTGTTTTTCTCACGAATCAGATTACGTAGTTGCAGAAGATGCTTGGCGCCATCGTCAATCTCCCGACTACCCAACTTGCATTCTATCAAGGCATAACGGCCATCCGCAAGATGAAGTACAATATCTGCCTCCAGGCCATAGCGGTCGTGATAGTAAGAGACTCTGCCACCCAAGGCTTGCGAATATACCTTCAAATCGCGAATGCACATACACTCGAATATGAAACCAAAGGTTCGAAGGTCTAATTCCAAACTTCTTGGCGACATACCCAAGGCCGCAACTGCTATGGAAGGATCTACAAAACAACGCTTGGCTCCCGAACGGATAGCGGCGGCAGAACGGATAGCCGGACACCATGCCTCCACATCTTCTATGACAAACAGTCTTTGCAATGCAGAAAGATAATCATCAAACGTGGGCATCGATGTTTTCTCCATTTCTACTGTGATATCTGCCAACATCTTGGATTTCTTGACAAGGGTGCAGATGTTTCGGGCATAAGAACGCATGATGAGTCGTGCTAATGCAGGC
The DNA here is from genome assembly GCF_004535825.1 of Segatella hominis. Lineage (GTDB taxonomy): Bacteria > Bacteroidota > Bacteroidia > Bacteroidales > Bacteroidaceae > Prevotella > Prevotella hominis. The sequence goes on from NZ_SGVY01000036.1 coordinate 5,693, forward strand.
TGTCTCCTTACTCCATCCACCCTTGATATGTCTTCATTGCAAATCACATTTACATAATCCTGTGCTATCAGCAATTGTGCCTCCTGCAAAGTGACGTCCAATGATGCTGGCCAACCGCCTCGGCAAGCGGCATAAATCAGTTGCTCCACACTCATGTCTGACTGCAATCCATCAATATCGTAAGAAGGGTCATCAAACAATGAACGTAAAGATATGGAGCCTGTTGATTCTTTTGACTCATAAAGGCTCATGGGATACATGGGCATTTTGGAGATACGCCCTGTACCCGTATGCATGATTTCTCCGTTATGGTCTTCAACGACAGTAGAACCGGTTAAGATAAATTGGCCTTTCAGATTTCGCTCATCTACGGTATTTCGAACGGCATCCCACAATACCGGTGCTACCTGCCATTCGTCTATCAGTCGTGGTGTTTCACCTCTGAGCAGCAAGGAGGGTTTGGTGCGTGCCGTCGCCAGATAACCTTCACGCTTATCTGGGTCTTGCATCTTGATTACACTTTTTGACTGCTGCATGGCCGTAGTGGTTTTGCCGCACCATTTAGGACCTACAATCTGCACTGCTCCAAAGGCTTCCAGACGAAGCAGGAGCATTCTGTCTGCTATTCTGTCTAAATACTTCATATTCAGTGCTTTTTGTTTGCAAAGATAATGATAAATAATGGATTCTACAAGCGATTTTGCATTTTTGTGGCGTTTTACTTTGTATTTTAACGCTATTTTACTTTGTATTTTTGTGGCACTTTACTTTGTGTTTTTGTGATAAAGCGCTTTTGCCCTTTTCTACCCCTTCGTCATTTCACTGGCGTGAGTTGATTACTGATTACGATTACAGTTCGATTTTCCGCTGGTTCACCTTCGTTATTTAGAATATGAATCAGTCCTTATGATGCAGGGTAAGGGGATAGATGCATTGTGATAGCACCTTGTAAGATGTACTTTAAATTTAGTTAAAAGTGGGGCGTTCCCTCATAAAATGTGTGGAAACATGATTAGATTCCCTCATGAAATGTGATGAAAGGATAGATTATTCCCTCATAAAATGTGATTTTAAGATACGGATTATGGAAAGATTGATTTCCTGCTCCAGATGAGGAGGATGAGATTGTTCCACGAAGGCCTACTGCCCCTATGAATATTTAGATATGGCGCATGATGTTGTATGCCCATATCATGATTTCGAATGTGCAGAAGGGGATAAGAAACTGCTTGCGATTTAGTAAAGAGTTGATTCTCCCCATATAATCCCTATTGGTAAACCATTGGCTGAAAAGCAGGAAAGGGGCTAAGACAATGCCGACTAAGGCTATCACGATGTTGGGATTCATGGTGACGGCAGCCACCATGTCGCCCTTGAGCAAAAGGCTCAAGGCCCTTGTCATCCCGCATCCAGGACAAGGTATTCCCAATGCCCATTTGGTGGGGCATAGGAGAATATTTACCTTGTAGTGGGTGTAGATAAACATCCATGCGATGCCCAATAGGTAAAGCGCCGACAATATAATCGTTTCTCGTTTGCCCATTAGGTTTAGATGAGAGACATCAATTTCTCGAAGTTCTTTTCCTTGGTTCTCTTCATGATCAGGAAATAATCGACGATGGTCCAGATGCCGCATCCGCCGCATGTCAGCAACTTGGCTATTCCGAGTCCTGTGTCGCCAATGTAGAAACGGTCAATACCTAAGCTACCCACCAACAGTGACAGGATGAGTGTTGTGACAGGGTCTTTGAACTGGAGAGAATACATCAATGATTTCTTCGATTCGTCCATCTGGTCGAATTTCTGCTTGAGCATCATGATGCTTTCTTCTGGAAAGTATTTGCTATATGTCATTAATAGCATGTTGGTTTGTTCGCTCATAGTGATATATTTCTATAGGATAATGATATTGTATTGATGATGAACGAGGAAGAACCAGAAGGCTCTTCCTCAAATGACTTGTTTAAAAATACGTCATAAACTTTTTATAGTTGTATTCACGTGTTCTCTTACCTACGGTGAACAGGTCGATGAGTGACCAAATGCCGCCTGCACCACAAGTGATGAGTTTGACAACTGCTAATCCTGTATCGCCCAACCAGAAACGATCGGCTCCGAAACCTCCCAAGAAGAAAGCGAAAAGGAATCCGACTGTAGGATTTTTCCAGTCTGTTGACATCAACATGGTCTCTTTGTCCTCGCCGAGTGTGGCTAATTTATCCTTGATCTGACCTACCATCATAGGAGGAAAGAACTTGGCATTCGCCATCATGAACTGATCAATTTTTTCTTTTTCCATAATCTTTAAATTTTGTTATTAAGTTAAGAATGTTAAAATCTATTATGTATATTTACTTTTACTTTCTAACACTGCAAATATAATAAAATAAATGAATATATCCTAATTCTATGTCGATTTTTTTTCAAAAAAGTTATTTTTCCCTTTTTTTAGACCATTCCGTTTATTCCATTTGTAGTGTAACCTTTGTTACACCTTATTATATAATAGGTAACGAGTAGAGCCTAAAGTATGTGCTAACTTATCAACGACCTTAGTGGCTTTCCTTATTATGCCTAGAACCATCTCTTCTTCATTTTCTTCAAGAAATCCTTGGTGATAGGGAAGCCGGAGGCATCACCTATTACGGAGTCGATATGGCAGAAGGGACATTCGGCTGTTGGCGGCTCATCAGGGAGGTAATCCGTGATTTCGGATGGCGAGAAGATTTCGCAACAGCTGAAGCAACCGCACTTTTCTGACTTCTCAATCTGTTCATAGTTTTTACAATCCTTAATACTATCTGAAAATGTCAAAGAACTCACTTTTTTATAATCTTCCGTCGTGATAAACATGCTCAACCATTCCGTTAAGACACCAAACAGTAATATTGTTACCCAAGCTGCGTAACAATCCACAGAGCTGGTATTTGTTCCATACTGAATGATACACTCTTTCAAACAATTTTACTTTGATACCTTTTATTGTACCAATATAATCATTCAAGATTCCTTCTGGCATTCCAACATAAGGCTCTATTTTTATCATCGCATCTACAGGTTTGTCTCCATATTTCTTTCTGAGCTGAGTTACCTCCTTATACATATACTCATTGTCAGCCTTGTTTATCTCTTCTTGTCTCTTATACTCAGAAGCCTGAGCACCAAGACTGACTAGATCTTCATAACCCATGAGAGGCTTTTTGAGTTCTTCAGATAATTGCTGCTTTGACATTCCTATATACGACTCTCCAATAACATCTCCTGCACTATTGAGCTTATAACCAGCCACTAATTCGAACTGCTCACTGGACAAACGTTTTGTATTTGCACTCCATAGCGTAGGTTTTACTGGTTTTAACTTCAGATAGCATCCTCCTTTTTCCTGTAAAAATCCATAAAGATTTTCTCCATTTGGATTATATAGGAACGTATACCCCTGATCTTTATATGCAGACAGACAATCCGTCTCTTCTTGTACAGAATAAAGAGTGGCTATAGGGATATTTGCATTAGTGCGGCGCATAATAACTCTTCCGTCTAAATAAAGATTTATACCAGAAAGGCAACCTCCATATTCATCCTTGTAATTTATAGGCTCAATTTTATCCAATGCAGAGGTCATAATGGTGGCATCTTCTCTAAACGAATCATCGCCACTACCATTATAGAATTTTGAAGGTTTGGGAACTTGTTTGATAATTGACACCCATTGCTTAGGGTTACTATTGGTTCTGCAAAGCATGAAAGCAAGACAAGTACCGGTCTTCTTATTTTTAGCAATAACGTCCTTCAATGCTCCATTAAGATCATCCCATGCTGTAGGCTCTTGCTGCATAGCATAGAAGACAAAACTTTTCATATAAGACACATAACTCTTTGGGTCTTCTGCATTCTTCAGCTTATCTATACATTCCTTTAGAGTTATCTCCTTGTTTTGATATTTAGCCAGAACATATTCTGCAGTACCGTGAGCATAACAACGTTTTGCAAAAAAGTTCTTCCATTCTGAAAAGTAATTGGCAGGAGTTTCCACTCCAAGTTTGTCTTTATAGTCTGCCTTCAGATCATTGTCTACTTCTTCAGGAAGAACCAATTTCTTCTGGCCGTTGACTTCCTTGTAGAAAACTATTTCTTTGCTCTTAAGCCATGTATTGAAAGATGCGTCAACCATTGAGATGTCATATGGAATAAATCCCGCAATATCAGAGATTGTCCATTTCTTTGTTTTCAGCAAAGCATTGAGCTCAGCAGTCTTGGCAGACTTGACAGAAGAAGCGTTCTGCGCTTTTATAGTCATACAACTAAAAAGCGCAAAACAGATTATTAGGATATTATAATGTATTCTTTTCATATTGTTTTTATTCTGGTAGTTCTATTTCATCTTGTTCTGTATCCTCAGTACTTTCTGTTTTCGGACTATTAAAAACTGGACGCACTAGAAGGCCAACGATCGCTTGATCACTATTCTGAACGGTTGCGTTTTTTAGGGACGGATTAACCTTTCCGTTTTTTTCAACGGATATTATTGCTAATATCTGAGCATTGGATTCCTTGTTGGCAGTTCTATATAGAGCCTCCGTCGCTTTTACGGTTATTCCATTATATTGGGCAAGTTGTGACAAATTAACGAAAGTCTCATTTTCTGTTATAACTGACATAAGTCTAGCCGAAACTTGTTTAGATAATTCCATGTTACCAATCCTAGCATATATATCATTAGGCGGGAAGTAAAGATAAATGGATTTGCCATTTGGTCCTGTAAATTTCGCAACATATAGTTTGTTGATTACCATATAGTCAAGGGTACAGCTCTCAAACAGTTCTTTCCACTGTTCGGCGGTAGGAATGCTCCATCCCTTGCCATATTTTTTTGTTGCAACATCATACTCTGTTCCTGCAATATTTGTAATGTCAGACTTGAATGTGTATGTATCTGACGTATAAATCTGTTTGGTTGCAGTTTCACCATACGAATAATAGCCACCAACAGAAGTAACGCTTGTTGCACCAATATTTCTATCAGCCCATTTTGTACCGCTTGGCAAACCTAAGTCCACCAATATCGGCTTAGAAGCAGTCTGCTGTGCAGGTCTTTTTGACGCAGTAGTTGGTCTCTTGGTTGTAGTACCTTTTCTTGTCTGTGCTGACAAGGACAATGTAAACATCATTGCACAAGCAATGATAAATAAACTCTTGATTTTCATAATCTTTCAGTTTTTAATTTTATTATATTCGATATTTATAAAGCAGTATGCAGTCAAATCCGCTTATATATGCCGGACAATGTTATATATCCATATGCTTCCTTCAGCGATTAGGATTATGACGAGGTAAACCTTCTTATCTAAACAGGCATTTATCCTTGAAAGATAATCTTTCTTTGTTGCTAATTGTGTGATTAAGATGAAAGGAGCAATGGGAAGAATAATCCAAACAAGTATGATATTAGGATTCATCCGTACTGCTGCCAATAACTCACCTTCAAGACAAAGCTTTACAGATCTAGTCATTCCACAACCAGGACAAGGAATACCAAAGAGAATTTTAGTAGGGCATAGTACCAAACTTATATCATAAGTGTAGTTTAGTTTCATCCACACCATACCTAATATATAAACTCCCAATAGTGTAAAGCTTCTTGCCTGGTCATTACATGACTGTTATAAATTTTTCTAAGTTCTTCTCCTTTGCTACTTTCATGATTAAAAAGTAATCTATAATCGTCCAGATTCCACAACCTCCACAAGTAAGCAGTTTTGCTATTCCAAGACCTGTGTCACCGATATAAAATCTGTCAATTCCTAATCCGCCAGCAACAATGGAAAGTATTAATGCCATAGTTGGATCTTTTAAGCCTAATGTATACAGCATAGATGTCTTGGATTCATCCATAGTTTCGAATTTATCCCGGATCATCATCATACTTTCATCAGGAAAATACTTGCTATATGTCATTAATAGCATATTGATTTTGTCATTCATTGTTGTCTTGCTTTTCGTTTTTTGAGGAAGAGCTTATTTTGCTCTTCCTCAAATCTAATGTTTAAAAATACATCATCAATTTGTTGTAATTGTACATCTTTGCACGGTTCATTACTGTAAACAAATCGATAAGTCCCCAAATTCCAGCTCCTGCACAAGTAATGAGTTTAACAACACCTAGACCTGTTTCGCCAAGCCAAAAACGGTCGACACCCAAACCGCCAAGGAAGAAAGCGAATAGGAAGGCAACAGTAGAATTTTTCCATTCAGTAGCCATCAGCATGCTCTCTTTGCTCTCGTCAAGTGACTCAAGCTTCTTTTTTACATCTTCAATCATCATTTCAGGGAAATATTTTCCATTTACCATGATGAACTGGTTAATCTTTTCTTTTTCCATAGTCTTTAAATGTTGAAAATATAATTTGTTTTTATTTTCGCAAATACAACAAGCAAGTGCGAATTTTACTAAATGTCTTGTTTATAACGCTGTTAATATACTATGTCTTTTATAAGTATTTCTTACAGCCTTTGTAATAACTAGGAGCGTATATTCTCTTAAAATAATCATCTCCGCGATACAATCCGTCATTCAAGAAAGTGATGCTGGCGGATCCACTCTTGCTTTTGACTTGCAAGTCTCCATTGTCGGCAAGTTTGTAGGTGAACTTTTCTTTTAGACCATTAAAGTTATTAATAAATACACCTTTTCCGCAGCCATTAACATCGGGAGCACTAAATACCCAAGCTACACTAACAGTTTCATTATTACCAAAATTAAAGATATAGTCGACGACATTGTCTTTAAATTCTTTGTATTTGGCTTGTCTTTCTGCTTGTAGCTCCAACTCTTCTTGTGCTTTCTGCTCTTTGAGCTCTAACTCTTCCTCGGCCTTTTTGTCCTTGGCAAGCATATTGCTTATCTCCGTTTTATGGTTGCCGCCATCCTTGAACTTTTCCATGTATTCATTCTCCAAAGAAATCTTGGTGGCAAGGTCTTTGGTCTTGCAGATATTGGCATAGGCGGTAGAATCGTCTACCCATACTCTTAAGTTCTTGCGAATCTTGACAAGGTGTTCTGGAGATGCCTCCTCGAAGTAATTGTCAAGGTAAGCTCTCATCTCCTGAGGATTGTTCGAGGTTGATACTCGGGCAAAGGCCTTGTCCTCTTTTTCTTTAGAGTTACAGCTGGTCAAAATAGTTATGGCCAGCATGGATAAATATAAAAGTTTTTTCATATCTTATGTATTGATGTGAGATGTTGTATGAATGGGTAATGTCGTAATATTCCTATAGTCGGATATTATTTCATTGCCTCGGTCAACTTTTTGGTAATCTCGACATAGCGTTGCAATTGCTCACTGGTAAAGTTGCCTTTGGCATCCTTGCATTTTTCGAGCAAATCCTGATAGCTGCCTTCCTGCTCCTGTGCTTCGCCGAGAGTAGACATGTACTCTTCAGAACCTGGTTCCATGTCCTTCAACTTAGCATAGAAGTCAGAGAGTTTGTTGACATATTCCTCGTAGGAGTCGAGCATCTCGTCGATGTCGGTGTCTGAAGATGACGAAGAGAAGTCGTTAGAGGTGTCTTCACTTTCTTTGGTCTCCTCGGTCTTCTTCGACGCCCCCTTTCCGGTAATTTGCTCGATGGCATTAGGGATGTTGCAGTATGTCATAAACATGTAATGGTTGTCGGTGGTGGCACTTTCTAGGGTATTGTTCCAAGCTTCGTATGCCTTGGTGACCTTTTTGACATTTTCGCTGTCTTCACCCTCTTTTTGGATGATCTCTTCCCAATCAGGATAGTCCTGTGAAATCTTGTACAACTTTTCCATCAGCTCGTCATGTATTCTGTCACAGTCGTCGTTGCTGGATGCAGAAGCGAGTTCTTTGGTCGAACTTTCGTATGCCTCTACCAGTTTGTCGAACATTGAAGAAGAACATGCAGAGAATAGCAATGTCAGCATGAATGCAAAAAAAACAGGAATCTTTTTCATAATTAATGATATTTAAAATTAATAATATTGTTTTTAAAAGTAATCCATAATCATCAACCTCCCATTGCAAATGTGATGAATGCAAGTTTTATCGCCAGTGAATTGTGGCAATTCAGTCAGATTATCTTTCGTGAATATCTTGTCGAGATTAATTTCATTTTATTCTATAGCTCCCGATGCTATCGCAAAGAAGAGCATAATGATAAAAGATTTTTTTCATATCCTTGTGAATTATTTATTGTTCTTATTTTTGAATACATCGACAAAAGCAGTTATTGCCTTTTCTCGATCCTCTTTTTTCATGTAGGAATTCCCAATGTAAGGAACATAAATGGGTTTACAGTTTATAGAAGCACCTATTTTGCTAAGAATTGCGTTAGCAGTTCTTCCGTGAGCAATGATGCAACTTGGCTTTATCAATTCTATCTCTTTCTGGAGAATTTCTTGATATTTATGAGTGTCAGTTTTCAGAATGCCTCTCTTGTCTTTTGTAAACAGTTTGTTGCAATCAGTCATATAAATTGCAGTTCCTGGAGCTGCTTCGAGAGCCTGAAGTATGACTGGTGTCATGAATCCCTTGCGAGTATTGGTACGATAGCTTTTGTCATGAAAGCCAAAAGGAGAGGATAAAGATAACTTTCCTTTATAGCGTTCTGTGCGTCTTGGGTCTTGGCTTACTACCATGACAATATTTGAGATTGGCTTGTCATGGTCTGTTTGTATAAGTGTCGGTATGTCAAATCCCAAGATGTTATAGTCTTGGTAATCTTTTGGGGCATCAATATATTTAACGGCACATCCATTATCTGACGGACCGTCAGGATATTCCCAATTACATTGTTCTTTCATTTCCTGGTATCTTTTCAGAAGAATATCATCGTATTTCTTCTCACTGAAGATAACACTGCTGATGCTGGATAATACTTTTTGCATTACCTGTTCGTCGGTATCTGAAATATAAATGTTAGTTCTTTCCATGATGTTTATCATTTACTTTTTGGTTATTTCATTCTAAGGCACAAAAAAAGGTGCGAACCAATTTCATTCTGTTCTGAAGGTTCTGGACTACCTGTACACAAAGAATGAAAATCAGCTCACACCAATGGGTATATGTTGATACCCTTCCCGCCGAAGCGGAATGGATACAATAATATACGATTGGGTGAACAACTTCTGTCTTCGTTCTTGTGTACAATGAATTGTCCAGATTCTCAGTACGAACCAAGCATGGTTGTTTCCTTAACATGTCTGCTGTTTGTTTAGAACAGCACTGCAAATATACCATATTTTTTTTAATGTCGTTCATCGTGAGCTGATTTTTTGCAAAAATAGCTGATTTTTTTGCTTTTTCAGCGTTCCATTCTATTCCAAGTTCGAAATATGAGGCTTTTTTTGTGGAAATATCTTATTGGTTGGATTTGTTTTACTATCTTTGCAGCATGGAACAGATATTACGTGAAATGATAGAAAAGATGGCGGGGCGTAAGATGGTTGTGCCTCGCGACTTCGTATGGTTGAGCGAAAAGGTGGAGGAACGTACCCAGCAAAGGGTGAGTGCTTCTACGTTGCGTCGATTCTGGGGATACGTGAGCGAAGGGGTTTCTGCCAGCAAGTTTACCAAGAATGTCCTGGCGAATTTTCTCGGTTATGCGGACTTTGAGGAGTTTGGATTGTCGCAAGGAACGGGAGAACGGCAGAGCCAGATGGTTATGGGCAAGGAAATCTCTTGTGATGATCTTTATGAGGGACAGATGCTCAAACTTTCCTGGCTGCCCGACAGAACCTGTATCATCAGGTATCAGGGAAACGGAAGTTTCAGAGTTCTGTCATCTGAAAATACCAGATTGACGAAAGATGATACCTTCGAGTGCCATCATTTCATCAATCATGAGCCTGCTTATCTTCATGCCTGGAAACATGGAGTTGATAAACCGGTTACTTACGCTATAGGTAAGAAGAACGGCATCATCGTGGAGCATTACTTAGAAGATTGAAATCTTGACAAGGTGGGCTTCACATATCTCTCAGCGGTATAGGAGGATAGCTCATAGATGATATCTGCCTTGCCGGCGATGTCTTTAGAGAATGTCTGCGGATAAGTCGTTGTGATGAATTCATTACTCTTATCGACAAACTGATTGAATGCCTCGCTCTTTTTCACAACAGACTGGATGGTGTCTATGCCGGATTCCTTCCACATCTTGTCGATAGTCTTCTTTCCCTTGGATATGAGTTCGGCGCTTTGTAAATGGGATGCAGAAGATGGCTCAGCAGCTGCTGGCTGCTGGGAATGTTTGCTTTCAGAGAGTGGGGCTGCATCACCCGCTTGCTGGCGGATGACTGTATCCTTCTTGGCTTCGTGATGTGCCGGGGTGATGCTAATGCTCTTTTCCTGCTGATACAGTAAAGGATAACTGATGAAACCTAATAAGATGATAAAGACAAAAGCTGCGATTGCGATACGCTTGATAACGGATAGATGCCTGTTTCTGTGAGCCATGAAATCGGCTTTGAGTTCATCTACATTGGCATATCGCTGGGCTATGGGAGCCTTGCAACGCTTGATGATTGCTGTATAGGGCTTGCCTGGAAGTATTTTTTCCAGGATGCAGCCGATGCTGAAGATGTCGTTGCGGATGTCTGCCTGTCGGGAGATGATCTGTTCTGGAGAGATGTAGCCCGGTGTGCCGGCTGGTTGTTTGAGGATGGCAAAGTCATCGGTATCTGAAAGCCCGAAATCGATGAGTTTTACATGATTGCCGTTATGGGTAATAATGATATTGGAAGGTTTTAAGTCTCTGTGTACTATCTGCTTGGCATGGATGTAATGCACTGCATCAAGCAGCTGGAGGAAGATGCCTTCTCCCTCAGTCTTCTTGCCACTCCAGTGTTCCAGCGTGATACCATCTATCCATTCCATCACGATACAGGTACCCATTTCTGGTATTTCTTCCATGCTGTAGGCTGATACGATGTAGGGATGCTGCAGGGATATGAGGATATCGAACTCTTTGTGCAGCAGGTTCTTGTAGTTTTCGTCTTGGCGATATGGCTCCTTCAATCCCTTGAGTACCCACCATCTGCCATAGCGCTTTGCCTTGCAAAGAAGGTTGAATCCTTTGCAAGGTATGGGAGTAAAGTCTGAAAATTGCTCAGACCTCCTGCTTTCTTCTATGATGATTCCAGAATATGAATCCATGTTATGCAGATTGGTTTGATAATTCGGTTGCAAAGTTAGCTAAAAGTTTCGAGAAAATTCTCTTTAGGGAGATTTTTTTTTGAAATAGTAATCTATTTCTATAGTGATTCTGCTTCAGATATCGTAGGCTTGTGGGATGATTACTGATTACGATTACAGTTCGATTTTCCGCTCTATATAATACAATAACCCCCAACCCGCTATAGCGAAAAGCAGGTTGGGGGAATTATAATGATTTCGCTTTCTTTATGGAAATCTTCTCTGCGTTTCTGCATCTCAGCGAATGAGAGGCGATTTACAAAGGATACTCCTCGAAAGCATAGAGTACAGTACTCAAATATCGTTCACCAGTATCTGGCAAGAGGGCTACGATCTTCTTGCCCTTGTTCTCAGGACGCTTCGCAATCTCAGTGGCTGCAAAGGCGGCGGCTCCTGATGAGATTCCTACCAGCAAACCCTCGGTCTGAGCCAAGTCACGACCTGCCTTGATGGCATCATCGTTCTGAATGTCCAATACCTCATCAATGTATTCAGAAGAGTAAGTCTCTGGAATGAAACCAGCTCCGATGCCCTGAATTTTGTGAGGACCGCTCTGTCCGCCGTTCAATACAGGCGATGTGGCAGGCTCTACGGCAATCACCTTCACGTTAGGATTCTGCTCCTTCAGATACTTGGCGATACCCGAAATGGTTCCACCGGTTCCTACACCGGCTACGAAGATATCAATCTCGCCATCAGTATCAGCCCAGATCTCTGGACCCGTTGTAGCATAGTGCTTGGCAGGGTTGGCAGGGTTGGTGAACTGTCCTAAAATCACAGAACCAGGGATGGAATCTCTCAACTCCTCGGCAGCCTTGATGGCACCCGGCATACCGTCTTTGCCGCTGGTCAATTTCACCTGTGCGCCGTAAGCCTTCACCAAGTTTCTGCGCTCGATACTCATCGTCTCAGGCATGGTGAGGATGAGGTGGTAGCCTTTCACGGCTGATACCAAAGCCAATCCAACACCTGTATTGCCACTGGTAGGTTCGATGATGGTAGCTCCCGGTTTGAGGAGTCCCTTCTGCTCTGCATCCTCGATCATGGCGAGGGCTACGCGGTCTTTTACGCTTCCGCCTGGATTGAAGAATTCTACCTTAGCAATTACAGGAGTCTCCAAACCCTTGGATGCTGAATATTTTCCCAATTCTACTAATGGGGTCTTACCGATTAAATCAGTAATCTGCTTATATATCTTTGCCATAACTGTACTCTAATTTTAATCATTAATAATTCACTACTCGCTACTTTACATACGTGAATGCCTCGTCGAGTGCCTCAATCAAGTCGTCGATATTCTCGATACCGATGCTCAGGCGAACGGTAGAAGGATAGATGTGCTGCTCCTCCAACTCCTCTGGACTCAACTGAGAGTGGGTGGTGGTTGCTGGGTGGATAACCAGTGACTTCACATCGGCTACGTTAGCCAGCAAAGAGAAGATGCGCAGGTGGTCGATGAACTCCCATGCTTCTTTCTCGCCGCCCTTGATATCGAAGGTGAAGATAGAACCACCGCCGTTAGGGAAGAGCTTCTTGTAAAGCTCATGGTCTGGATGAGAAGGAACGGCTGGGTGATTAACCTTAGCCACCTTAGGATTGTTCTCCAGATACTCTACCACCTTCAAGGCATTCTGTACGTGGCGCTCTACACGGAGGCTCAATGTCTCCAAGCCCTGAAGAAGAATCCAGGCGTTGAATGGAGAGATGGTAGCACCAGTATCACGAAGGATGACCGCACGGATACGGGTTACGAAGGCTGCTGCTCCGGCTACATCTGCGAAGACTGCACCGTGATAAGATGGATCTGGCTTGGCGAGAGTAGGGAACTTGTCGGCATTTGCCTTCCAGTCGAACTTACCGCCATCTACGATGACACCACCGAGAGATGAACCATGACCGCCGATAAACTTGGTAGCTGAATGAACCACGATGTCAGCACCGTGCTCGATAGGACGGATGAGGTATGGAGTGCCGAAGGTGTTATCGATAATCAATGGGATGTTGTGGCGATGAGCAATCTCTGCCAACTTATCGATATCGGTTACATCTGAGTTTGGATTTCCGAAGGTCTCTGCATAGAGAGCTTTGGTATTGTCCTGAATGGCTGCCTCTACCTGCTCGAAGTTGCGAGGATCTACGATGGTGTAGCTTACACCCTGTGTAGATAATGTATGAGTGATGAGGTTATAAGTACCACCATAGATGTTGTCGGCAGCTACGATGTGGTCGCCATTCTGAAGGATGTTCTGCAGAGCGTAGGTTACTGCGGCTGCACCAGAAGCAACTGCCAAACCGGCTACACCACCTTCGAGGGCAGCTACACGGTCTTCGAATACGCCCTGTGTAGAGTTGGTCAAGCGACCATAGATGTTACCTGCGTCACGGAGACCGAAGCGATCGGCAGCGTGCTGAGAGTTGCGGAACACGTAACTTGTGGTCTGGTAGATAGGCACCGCACGAGCGTCGGTAGCTGGATCTGGATTTTCCTGACCTACATGCAACTGAAGTGTCTCAAAGCGAAGTTTCTTTTCTGTACTCATAATCTATGTCCTTTCTTTTTTTAAAATTTTACGTCAATATGTCCTTATTCATTTATATAAATATGTCGCCCAGAAATCAGATTGATGTTCTCTCTGAAAGACATTCTGATGCCTGTCTGAAAGTCATCATACTGTTTGTTCTGATTGACGTTGCAAAGGTACGGCGATTTTCTGAGTTTAGAAATCGCACATGAGTAGTATTCCTGCTACCACGTTTGTGGTATTTGGGCGATTTTCGGCTAAAAAAGGGGTAAAATTACTTAATTTGGCCGATTATTTTTCCGTAATTTAGCCATTTTTTATTCCCGAATTTGGCATTTTCAAAACCTTTACACTCTATAGACGTATGAAATTATAAAATCGGACATCTTTAAAAAAAATCCGAAAAATGCTTTCTTTTTCGAAGAAAATTATTATTTTTGCAGGCATACATATAAAATCTTACAATCGAAAACATTAAAAACTGAATGACTTATGGCATCAATAGTTTCTATTATTCCCATCGTGTTGCTGTTCGTCTTGATGCTCGGCTTCAAGATGGCAGGTCATAAGAGCGCCTTGCTGACGCTCGTGGTTACCGTGTTGCTTGCTCTCTTCGCAGCTTCGCCGCTGGGCATGATAGCTCCGGAACATGCGGAGGATAGTGTTGTCGCCCTGACGGGATGGGCGGTGGTGGAAGGCATCCTGAAGGCGGTGTTCCCGATTCTCATCATCATCCTGATGGCTATTTATAGCTATAATATCCTTGTGGAAAGCAAGCAGATTGAGGTGATCAAGAAACAGTTTACATCGATTACCGATGATAAGGGACTGCTCGTGCTGCTCCTCGTATGGGGCTTCGGCGGACTGCTCGAAGGTATGGCGGGTTTCGGAACGGCGGTGGCGATACCTGCCGCTATCCTCATCGGACTCGGCTTCAAACCGATGTTCTCGGCTCTGGTTTCCTTAATCGGTAATACCGTGGCTACGGGATTTGGTGCCGTGGGCGTACCGGTTACTACGCTCTGTAACGAGGTGGCTGAAAGCGGATCGGCTTCGGTGGCTCAGATTTGCGAGACTTCGGCCTTCGCCATCATCCAGCTGGCACCTCTCTTTATCATCCTGCCTTTCATCATCCTGACGCTTACCGATAAGCACAATCTTATCAAGAATCTCATCATCGCTCTCTGGGTGGGAGTGATTTCCGTGGTAGTGCAGTTTGTATGTGGCTATTATCTCGGTTCGGAGACTCCAGCCATCATCGGTTCGTTGGCTGCCATTATTGCCATCATCGCATACGCCAAGGTGTTTGCCAGAAAGAGCAAGGTGCAGGATAATGAAACTTTTACTTTTGCCGAGAGTCTGAAGGCATGGAGTGTTTACCTTTTTATATTGATATTCATCCTGGTTTCCGGAGCCCTCTGTCCTCCGGTCAATGCTTTCCTCAAGACTCATCTGGTGAGTGCGGTTCATCTGCCTGTGCTCGATAGCACCTTTAAGTTTGGCTGGATTTCCAATGCGGGACTGATGCTCTTTCTGGGTGCTACGATTGGTGGATTGATACAGGGATTAAGCCTCAAGCGATTGATGGTGATTCTTGCCCGTACCACGGTGAATCTGCGCAAGACAGTGGTGACCATCTGTTCGCTGATTGCCTTGGCGAGTGTGATGAACTATTCGGGAATGATTACTTCTATCGCCTCAGGATTGGTGGCAGTGACGGGTGATTTCTATCCTTTGGTTGCTCCGATGATTGGTGCCATCGGAACTTTCGTAACGGGTTCTGATACCTCTTCGAATATCCTCTTTGCCAAGCTTCAGGCTCATGTTGCCAACCAGTTGGGTATGACAGGGCTGAGCACATTCTTTGGAATGGAGGGCGGTCAGGAGAATTGGCTGGTTGCTGCCAATACCACGGGAGCCACGGGTGGCAAGATGATCAGTCCGCAGAGCATCGCCATCGCTACTGCAGCCTGCGATATGGAGGGAAAGGATGGAGAGATTCTCCGTTCGGCTATTCCATACGCCCTGTTGTATATCGTATTGGGCGGACTGATGGTTTACTTCGGTTGCTGATATTCTTTTCCTTATAAAACAAAACTGTCCTCATCTGTTATCTCAGATGGGGACAGTTTCTGTTTATAAATTGACATTTAGATATCTATAAAGCTTTTGCCCTTACAGGGCGTGTTGCGTACATGATAAGCTTTCTGTCTTTTAAGCATGTCTTTTCTCGTAAGCGAGACTGTGGTCGTGACGGTCGATATCATGTTTTGACTTGCTCTTCACCACGAGCCATACACCCGAGAAAACGAGCAGGGCTGCTATCGCCTGCATACCCTTGAACACGGCGAGACCCACGATGACACTCACGCTCACCGATACCAAAGGCTGCACATAATTATATACACTCACCACGGTAGGGCGCAGCGTTTTCTGTCCGATCATCATGCAGATGTAGGCCACGAAGGTGCCGAAGAATATCACATAGCCCGTCTCCCACCAAGTGCTCATCGGAACTTCAGCGAATGGAATGGCTGATACATGACCGATGGTGAATGGCCAGATGAAGAGCGTGGCCCAGAGAAACATCCACTTGTTGATGGTGAAGAGGGAATACTTCGACAGCAGATTCTTGAAGAGCGAGAGGTAGAGCGCAAAAGAGAGCTGAGCCGACATACAGAGCAGATCGCCCCAGATGTTGCCCACCTTCGCATTGCCCGCCGTGGCACTTGTCAGGATGATGATGCAGGCACCCGCACAGCCCATCAGCACACCGAGCGCTTTCTTCCAGGTGATAGGTTCCTTCAGGATGAAGAAGGAGAGAATCATCGCAAAGATAGGCATCGAAGTAGTCATGATGCTGGAGTTGCTCGGAGAGGTCATATTTAGTCCGATGGTATAGGAACACTGGTTGAAAACGAGGGCGAAAAGTCCTGCTGCAGCAAACATGAAGATATCTTTTACCGGTACGTGCTCCTTCTTGGTGAAGAGAGAAGCGAGCCAGAAGAGAATGGCACCGCCCAATACACGGAAGCTCACGAGGTCGATGCCGTCGATGCCGTGGAGCATGGCATCCTTGCCTACGGGAGCCATCAATCCCCAGAATGCACCGGAGCAGAAAAGACACAGGTGGGCGATGAGAGGTCGTTTGTTATCCATTTTTCTTTATTTATATTAAATTAGTCGATATTTATCGTTAAAATCGGGTGCAAAGGTACTAATTTTCAAGGAATTTTGCTATATTTGCGGTAGAAAATTTAAAAATAGGAGATATTCTTATGCAGAAATACGCTGATTATATCAAACAGATTGAGATAGACTCTCTCTGGAGTGGTACCAAACATATTCTTTGGAACCTCGACCGCCGTGTCAATATCCTGAGTGGTGTAAACGGCGTGGGCAAGAGTACTATATTAAATAAGGTGGTGAAGGGCCTCGCTGCCGGTGGGGAATTCCCGAGCCACATGATCAAGGGGGTGCATCTCAAGGTGGAGCCTGAGGAAGCCAAGTGGATACGCTACGATGTGATTCGCTCGGTGGATAGGCCGCTGATGAATGCCGAGATGATCAACAAGATAGACCTCACGCTGGTTACTGAACTTGACTGGCAGCTGTTCCAATTGCAGCGCAAGTATCTCGACTATCAAGTGAACATCGGCAATCGCATCATCGCCGTGCTGCAGAGTGGTGATCCTGATGCAGCCGCCAAGGCACAGAAACTGAGTGAACCGAAGAGGATGTTCCAGGATATAGTGGACAGTCTCTTCAAGGATACGGGCAAGACCATCGTGCGCACAGCCAACGAGATCCGCTTCGATCAGATAGGCGAACAGCTCATGCCTTACCAGCTCTCTGCCGGAGAAAAGCAGATACTTGCCATCCTCCTCACCGTGCTGGTGGAGGACAATCAGCCTTATGTGCTCTTCATGGACGAACCGGAAATCAGTCTGCACTTCGAATGGCAGAAGCAGCTCATCGGACTGGTGCTTCAACTGAACCCTAACATCCAGATCATCATGACTACCCACAGTCCTGCCGTGGTCATGGATGGATGGACGGATAAAGTCACCGAAGTGAATGATATCACCATCAAGTGAATCTCTTTCAGATGATTTCAGAGATTTCAGATTCAGATGAGTGAAGGAAAAGTTTTCGCTCTAAACTTGAAAACACGACTATTATGGCTAAACGTTTAACCGATAATATCAATTCCCTATACTTCGAGGCTGCCAACAGGATGACCTCGAAGAAGGCGAGACGTAAGATAGTGGCTTACGTCGAGAGCTATGATGACGTATTCTTTTGGCGGTCTGTACTTGGTAAGTTTGAGGATGAAACCCGCTATTTCGACATCATGCTGCCTTCACGCAACCAGCATCTGGACCGTGGCAAGAAGGCTGCGGTATCGAGTATGCTCAAGGGAGTGGGCAAGGATATGATAGCCTGCGTGGATGCCGACTACGATTATCTCCGACAGGGCACAACCGAGGCTTCGCAGATGATGCTCGAAAATCCATACATCTTCCATACCTATGCCTATGCCATTGAAAACTACCAGTGCTATGCCAAGGGGCTGCACGAAACCTGCGTGATGGTGACGCTTAACGACCATCGCATCTTCGACTTCGAGCATTTCCTGGAAGCTTATTCCCGTACGATATGGCCCCTCTTCGTTTGGCACATGCTTTTCTACATCCGTTTTCGCAAGATGTCGATGCATTTGGATATGGCTGAGTTTGACAAGGTGATCGTGCTGCCATCCGTACGAATCAGAGATCCTCAATGGGCGATAGACTATCTCGCCAAGAAGGTGAAGGCAAAGCTCTTCCAACTGGAGCGTCATTTCCCGAAGCACAAGACCTATCTTCCCGAGATGGAAACTTATCTTCGCAACCTTGGGGTAACTGAGACCAATACCTATTTATATATACAGGGTCATCATCTTTTCGACCTGGTGGTGAGTCCTATCGTGCAGAGCGTATGTGATGCCCTGCGCAATGACCGCGAGAATGAAATCCGTGACCGTGCCATCCATTCCGAGCAGGCTCGCACCGAAATGGCTTGCTATGAGAACAGCTTGGGCAAAGTGAAGATGATGATGAAGAAGAACACCTTCTACCAGTTCTCTCCGGAATTCCAGAAGATTCAGGCGGATGTGGAGAAGTTTTTGAGTGAAGAGTGAAGAACGAAGGGTAAAGAATTCATGTGCAATGCCTATTGAATTCTTCACTCTTTTGCTATAAGTATTAGCTATCTGCTTTATCACTGTCATCGGACAATCGTTTCCGCTCTCTTTCAAAGTTTTCTAAGAAGTGAATTTCTACAGGAGAAAGGTCATTCTTTGTTCGTTCTTTGAATTTGTCGTATTCAGTATCAGCCTTTTCCTTTGCCAACTTTGCAGATATCTTACCTGCATGGGTAAGTATGTCTTTTCGAGAGATACGGAGGAAGTCGTCTAGTATGTTAATCCAGTCCTTCATGTACATAGGGCGATGCTCTTCTGCCTGCATTTCTGCAAAGTCAAGATAGAGACTCACGATGCGATTCAGCGATTTTATCTCGTCTTGTGTGAGATAATTCTTCGCAATCTCGGCTTCTGGCTTTGTAGGCATAGCACCTGACCAAGTGGTGAGTCCCATGAAATCTTTTTGGGCATCAGCACGTTCATAGATGATTTCTGCTGCAGTATGCCCATGCACAGAATAGTGCATCTTGTTTTGTACCGTCTTGAAGAACTTCTGGGTCATTTCTACACGAGGGTCATAGTCGATACTGAGCGCATAGATTTCCAGTATCTTGTGATAGAATACCTTTTCACTAGAACGGATATCCCTAATTCTTGATAGAAGTTCATCGAAATAGTTACCACCGCCTGCACGTTTCAATAAGTCGTCGTTTAAGGCAAACCCCTTCACGATATACTCCTTTAGCACCTTGGTTGCCCAAATTCGGAATTGTACACCGCGATAAGAATGAACACGATAGCCTACGCTGATAATCATGTCGAGGTTGTAATATGATACAAGATGTTCTTGTGTCTTACCTTCTATAGCTCCATGTTTTGTGGTAGTTGCAAATTTTGCAACTACCATATTTTCATCTAACTCTCCCTCTTCCAACACATTCTTAATGTGTCTGGAAATGGTGGATTTGTTGCGTTGGAAAAGCTCTGCCATTTGGTCGAGTGACAGCCAAACGGTATCGTCTTGCAACTTTACCTCTATCTTTGATTCTCCATCGGGAGTTTGATATAATAGAAATAGTCCTTTGTCCATGTTCGTTTCTCCTTTATTCTTCAAAGTTGAGTTTTGGCAGAGATACTTTTATTTCTTTTCAATTTTTATACGTATGTTTCCAGGAACTTCAAGGTTCCTTCTACCTTCAAAGTCTGGGTAGAAGCAGGAATAACGATACTCTCGCCGCCCTGGAGCGTAATCTCATTACCCTCGTTGTCGGTTATCTTTGCCTTGCCCTTCAGACCGATCAGAATCACGAAACTGTCCAGTTCGGAATAGTCGAGCGTCATAGGCTCATCGAGATCATACACGGCGGTGGTGAAGTATGGACACTCTATCATGCCTACACCCTCGTTCTTCATCGGAGTATAATGCTGGCGATAGTCTGCCTGCACGGTATAGTCGATGCACTCGGCAGCCTCCTTGGTGTGGAGCTGGCGATAGTTGCCATCCTTGTCCTTGCGCTTGTAGTCGTAGATGCGGTAGGTCACATCGCTGGTCTGCTGGATTTCAGTCACGAAACAACCGGTGCCGATGGCATGAATTCTGCCTGCAGGAATAAAGAAGCAGTCGCCTTCCTTCACGTCATACTGAGCCAGTGCATCCGTGATGGTATCATTCTCCACCATCTCCTTGTACTGCTCCGGTGTAATCTGCATCTTCAAGCCATTATAGAGTTTGGCGTCCGGTTCGCTTGGCAATGCATACCACATCTCGGTCTTACCATGCTTCTTGCCCTGCTTGTGGGCAATCTTATCATTAGGATGCACCTGGATAGAGAGGTCGTTGTTGGCGTCAATAAACTTGATAAGCAATGGAAATTCATTTCCGAAACGCTTGTAGTTCTCCTCCCCAAGGAAACTTCCCTTGAGTTCTTTCACTACCTCATTGAGGCTCTTGCCCTGCATCTCGCCATCAGCTACGATGCTTTCTTTGCCTGGTACTCCAGAGATTTCCCAGCTTTCGCCCACCTTCTCCTGCTTTACGTCGAGATGTTTGAAAGCGATAATCTTACTGCCACCCCAGATGGTGGATTTTAATAGTGGTTGAAATTTTAATGGTTTCATGTTGTATGAAATTTTATTTAGTTGATAAAAATGTGCATGTGCACTGAATTCTCCCAAGGCAATCCGTCGTGTCAGGATATCCGCTCTGATGGGGAAATGCCTTTCCGACTTTATACCTTATTATATATATAACGCATTTCTTTAGAAAACTACTTAGTTTAGTAAGCGCTTTTTTTTCCTTTCAAATACCTGAATTCAAATATCTGATATGCTGTCATCTGATATGATTTATCCGACAACTCATTCTGTATATTAGTTCTCCTTCCAGAACGCCGGAGTAAAGATTACCAGCACACTGAAAATCTCAAGACGACCAATCAGCATCATCAGCGAGCAGAACCATTTAGCCAGGTCGGGCAGTTCGCTCCACGACATGGTAGGTCCGATTTCCGTACCTAAGGTAGGTCCCACATTACCCACGCAACTCAGCGTGATGGTGATGGCATTGGTATTGTCGATGCCCATCGCAATCATCGTGAAGGAGATGACCAGACAGATGATGAGATAGGTGGTGAGGAAGGCGAGCAGGGTGACACGCTTCTGCATCGGCACGTTGACACCGTCTATCTTCAGTGGCAGCACGGCATTCGGATGCAGAATCTGGCGGAACTCATTCTTCACCATTCTCACGAGCATCACGCCACGGATACATTTCAGTCCACCGCTTGTACTGCCTGAGCACGCTCCGAAGAACATACATGTAGCCAGGATAACCCAGGTGACATGAGGCCAGAGGGCGGCATCATCATTGAAGAGACCTGTGGTGGTGATAAACGAAACCACCTGGAATACGGCGCTGCGGAAGGCATGCTCCAGGTCGTAATTGCGCAGCGTAACCAGTTCTATCATGATGAAGGCGGTGAATGCCATGACAAGTAGGGTATAGAACTTGAATTCTGAATTCTTGAACAGATCCTTGATCTTGAACTTGATGACTGCTGCATAGAGCAGCGTGAAATTCACGCCCGAAAGGAAACAGAAGAAAGCACAGATGTATTCTAATGCCGGCGAATGGAAGAACTCAGTACTGCTGTTGTGAGTAGAGAAACCTCCCGTAGCCGTGGTGGTCATCGCGTAGTTGAAACTGTCGAAGAGATTCATTCCCGCTATATAATAGGAGAGGATGCATGCAATGGTGAGCACCAGGTAGACACTCCAGATCCATTTGGCAGAGGTGGAGAGACGGGGATGCAACTTAGACTTGATGGGTCCCGTGGCCTCTGCCGCAAACACCTTGGTCTGTCCTCCGACAAGCGAAGGCAGCAGGGCGATGGTGAAGAACACAATTCCTAATCCGCCTATCCACTGGGTGAGCGACCGCCAGAAGAGCAGTCCGTGGGGGAAACATTCCACATCGTCGAGGATGGTGGCTCCCGTGGTGGTAAATCCCGACATCGTCTCGAAGTAGGCATCCGTAAAACTGTGGATGTAACCGCTAATCATGAAGGGCAGCGTGCCGAAGAGACTGAAGACAATCCAGGAGAGCGAAACCACGAGGTAGGCATCACGGCGCGACATCGTATTGTCGGCTCCATGACCTCTCCATTTCAATATCAGTCCGCCTCCGATGGTGGTAAGTGTAGCCACGATGAAGGCAAAGATGTCGTCCTGCTGATAGTAGAGAGCTACCAGCAGACTGATGAAGAGCAGGAATGCCTCGATGAAGAGGAGCTGTCCTAAGATCTTATATATCAGTTTACTGTTTATCATATAAAGTACTTCTCAATTTTCTTCATGTTGATGTTGTGGCAGAATACCATCACGGAGTCGCCCGGTTCTATCTGTGTATGTCCGGAAACGAGCATTCCCTCGCCCTTGCGCACCAGTCCACCGATGGTTACACCGATAGGCATGCCGAGATCTTTCACTGGTTTCTTGGTTACCTTCGAATCCTCCTTGGCGATAAATTCCGCCACATCGGCATTGGCACTCATGAGGAAGCGCACGTTCATCACGTCGGCATCGAGCATCATCTGGTAGATGTAGCTTGCTGCTATCGCCTTCTTATTGATGATGGTACCGATATCGAGACTCTCAGCCATGCTCACGTAATCCACGTTTTCCACCGCAGCCACGGTCTTTCTCACTCCCAGTCGCTTGGCGGTGAGGCAGGCGAGGATATTGGTTTCGGCATTGCCGGTGAGCGCCACGAAAGCCTGAGTGCTCCTGATGCCCTCCTCGGTAAGCAGCGGAATATCGCGACCGTCGCC
The DNA here is from genome assembly GCF_004535825.1 of Segatella hominis. Taxonomy (GTDB): domain Bacteria; phylum Bacteroidota; class Bacteroidia; order Bacteroidales; family Bacteroidaceae; genus Prevotella; species Prevotella hominis. Next base: position 28,941 of record NZ_SGVY01000036.1, read on the forward strand.
ATGAATGATGAGCGTCTTCCGATCGTCGAGGATGTCATTGAGATATTCACATCTGTGTTCATCTATCTCGATGATCTTGGTCTCCATATACTCCGGCATCTTCTTCACGGCTCTCACGGCAGTACGTCCGCCGCCCATGACCATCACGTTCTTCACATCCACATAATGCTCCTTGCCCACAATCTTGCGGATGTATGGGATATAGTTGCGGGTAGTCATGAAGTAAGCCAGGTCGTAGAGCTTCAGTTCATCATAACCGCCCGGGATGATGGTTTCGCTGCCTCGCTTGATGGCCACCACATGGTAAGGGTCGTTGGGACCGCTGATGTCCTTGAGCGGCTTATTGAGAATTTCGCAGGTTTCGCGCAGTTTGATACCCAGCATGATGAGGGCACCATCGTGCACATCCCATCTCTGGCGCACCCAACTCATCTTCAGTCCGTTGTTGATATCCACGGCGGCCAGCATCTCCGGATAGATCAGCTTGTCGATGCCCAGTTCGCGGAAGAAATCCTGTGCCTGCTGGTCCATGTATTCCGGATTATCCACCTTGGCAACGGTGCGCTTGGCTCCGAGTTTCTTGGCAAGGATGCAGGAAGTGATATTCTTGCTCTCCAACGGCGTTACTGCGATGAAGAGGTCGGCATCCTGTATGTCTGCATTCTGCAAAATTTTCAGACTGGTAGGCTGTCCCAGCATGGTGAGCAGATCATAGTCAGAACCGATGCTGGCGAGTCGTTCCTCGCTATCATCAATGAGCGTGATATCCTCCTTGCTTCTGGAGAGCAATCGGGCCAGATGGGTGCCTATGGCGTATGCGCCTGCAATAATGATTTTCATTTTTGATTTTCTATTGTTTTTCTGATGGACTCATTGTCCAGACCGATGATTTCTCTCAGCTGGGCTACGGTTCCATGTTCTACAAATTCGTCTGGAATACCCATCCTCGTTATCTGCGGACGGTATCCGTGGTCGCTCATCCATTCCAGTATGGCAGATCCGAATCCTCCCTTTCTCACTCCGTCTTCGATGGTGATGATGCGGTCAAATTTCTTTGCGATTTCTTCGAGCAGTGCTTCATCGAGCGGCTTGAGGAATCGCATATCGTAGTGGGCAATGCTCAATGCAGAAGCTGTCTTCTTGTCTGCCTCAGAATTGCCTTTATTTTCATTTTCTATTTCAGCAATCACCTTTTCCACATCGTTTCCGATAGGTCCCAGGGTAAGTACCGCCACGTCATCGCCGTCTTTCAACTTGCGTCCGGTACCGGTCTTGATTTCCTCCATCTCGTTCTTCCAATCTACCAGCACGCCCTTGCCTCTCGGATAGCGAATCACATAGCTGCCCTGTCCCGGGAGCTGGGCTGAGTACATCAGATTGCGCAGTTCATGCTCGTCCATAGGCGATGCGATGGTGAGGTTAGGTATCGGGCGGAGCGCTGCCAGGTCGAAAGCACCGTGGTGGGTAGGTCCGTCTTCGCCTACCAGTCCGGCACGGTCCAGACAGAGTACTACAGGCAGATTGAGCAGCGCCATGTCGTGGATGATATTATCATAGGCTCTCTGTGCAAACGAACTGTAGATATTGCAGAAAGGTTGCAGTCCGTCCTTCGCCATACCGGCAGAGAAAGTCACGGCATGTCCTTCTGCGATACCCACGTCGAACACACGGTCGGGCATCGCCTTCATCATGATATTCATCGAGCAACCGGTAGGCATGGCAGGTGTCACACCCACGATCTTCTGGTTCTTCTCCGCCAGTTCGAGCAGGGTATTTCCGAAAACATCCTGGAACTTAGGAGGCTGGTTGCTGGTATCAGCGATGATACGCTCTCCAGTCTCCGGGTCGAATTTGCCTGGCGCATGCCAGATGGTGGCACTCTTCTCGGCAGGTTCATAACCCTTGCCCTTGGTGGTATGGAGATGCAGGAGCTTAGGTCCCTTCATGTCCTTGAGCTGCATGAGAACCCTTACTACCTCCTTTACGTCATGACCATTGAAAGGTCCGAAATATCGGATGTTCATTCCCTCGAAGATGTTCTGCTGATGGCTGAGTGCCGACTTCAGTGCATTGTTGAGCCGTATGATGCCCTTCTTGCGGTCTTCATTGAGATAGCCCTTGGAATGGAGCCACTGTGAAGCCTTGAAGCGCAACTTGTTGTAGGTCTCGTTGGTGTCGAGATTGAGGAGATATTTCTCCATACCTCCCACCGCCCGGTCGATACTCATATCATTATCATTCAGGATGATGAGCATGTTGTTGGGGGTGCTGGAAACATTATTGAGTCCCTCGAAGGCAAGTCCGCCACTCATGGCACCATCGCCTATCACCGCCACGGTATGCCGGTTTTCCTTGCCCGTCTTCTTGGCTGCCACTGCCATACCCAACGCTGCTGAGATGGAATTGCTGGCATGACCGCAGGCGAAGGTATCATATTCGCTCTCTAAGGGTGAAGGGAAAGGACGGATGCCGTGCAGCTTCCTGTTGGTGCAGAAAGAATCGCGGCGACCGGTAAGAATCTTATGACCATAAGCCTGGTGGCCCACATCCCAAACGATGCGGTCCTCAGGAGTATTGAATACGTAATGTAGGGCTACAGTTATCTCGACTACGCCAAGTGAAGACGCAAAGTGACCAGGATTTACGGCTACCTCGTCGATGATGTCTTCCCTCAGTTCCTTGCAGACTTGGGGAAGCTGGTCAATACTCAACTTCCTCAAATCGTCTGGGTATTTTATCTTGCTTAAAAGACTAAACTTTTCTTGATCCATGTGTTCAACTCGTGAATAACTCTGCAAAGATAATGCTTTTTTGCTAATCCTAATCATATTTATCCCGATAATTTCGGTTTTTCAGTTTTTTCTTTGTATTTTTGCACAGAAATGTTGTCTTTTGGTGGGGGAATTGCATCATAAAAGCATAAAAATGCTTGATAAAGTCATGGTAAAACATGATCAAGCAATATATTAAGGTATGATGATGGCAAGTTAATTGCAAAATAATTGCAAAAAATCAAGAAGACAGTACCCCAATCTATTCGTAAAAACGTAATAATAAACAAATAACACATATATTATGAGAAAAAATGTAATCTTGATGGGAGCCTTGCTGATGGCTTCTATGTCGATGATGGCGCAGACCGGTAAGGGAGGCATCTCTACCCAGATGATCCAGCAGATGGAGAAATCACAGAAGGGCGGTACTGCCGAGAAGGCTCTCTTCAATGCCATCGCCAATAATAATATCGACGACCTGGTGAAAAATCCAGCCAATGCTGCTGCCGTGGATACTCATTTCAGTATCGAGACTCCGCAGCAGTCTATCCACAACCAGTTGAGTTCCGGCCGCTGCTGGATGTTCAGTGGTTTCAATGTGCTCCGCTCTAACTTCGCCCTCAACGACAAGCAGGGTAGAGTGGTGGAATTCTCGCAGGACTATCTCTTCTTCTACGACCAGTTGGAGAAGGCCAACCTCATGCTGCAGGGTGTTATCGACCTGGGCAAGAAGGATATCGAGGACCCTCAGGTGCAGTTCTTCTTCAAAAATCCGCTCAACGATGGCGGTACTTTCTGTGGTGTTGCCGATTTGGCAAGCAAGTATGGTCTCGTACCAATGAGTGCCCAGCCTGAGACTTTCTCAAGCAACAATACTTCCAAGATGAGCCGTCTCGTAAGCAGCAAGCTCCGCGAGTATGGTCTGGAACTCCGCAAGATGGTGGCTCAGGGCAAGAAGTCGGCAGCTATCCAGGCTCGCAAGAACGAAATGCTCGGTCAGGTTTATCGCATGCTGAGTCTTACTCTCGGCGAACCGGTAAAGGAATTTACCTATGCTTTCCGCGACAAGGATGGCAAGCAGGTTGGCGAGGCGAAGAAGTATACTCCTAAGAGTTTCTATGAGGAAACCGTAGGCAAGGACCTGAACGGTACCTTCCTGATGGTGATGAACGATCCCCGCCGTCCTTATCACAAGACCTACGAGGTGGAATACGACCGTCATACTTACGATGGTCACAACTGGAAATACCTGAACCTGCCGATGAAGGAAATCGCTGATCTCGCCATCGCTTCACTCAAGGGCGGACAGAAGATGTATTCCAGCTATGATGTGGGCAAGCAGCTCGACCGCAAGCGTGGTTATCTGGCTACCGACAACTTCGACTATGGTACTCTCTTCGGCACCTCCTTTGGTATGGACAAGGCTCAGCGTATCTCTACTTTCGACAGTGGTTCTACTCATGCTATGACCCTCACCGCTGTGGATCTCGATGCCAATGGCAAGCCGGTCAAGTGGAAGGTGGAAAACAGTTGGGGTGCTGACAATGGCTTCTCCGGTTGCTTCATCATGACCAACGACTGGTTTAATGAGTATATGTTCCGCTTGGTAGTAGATAAGAAATTCGCTTCTGAGCAGTTGCAGAAGGAGTTCGATCAGAAGCCAACCATGCTGACTCCAGACGATCCTTTGTTCCAGTTGGAAGATTAGTCTTGAAAAATAATAGGAGTATTCTCGGAATAATAGAACAGTTCCTGATGTAATAGGAAAGTTCTCTAAGTAATAGAAGTATTCCTGATTAAAATAGAATGTTCTTGATTCATATATAAAAATGCAAGAGAAGAAAATCAGAGAGCGCATTATTTCGCTCGTCAATAAGGAGGTAGTTCCTGCCATCGGTTGTACAGAACCGATGGCTGTAGCATTGTGTACGGCAAAGGCCGCAACGACTTTAGGCAGACGTCCGGATCGCATTGAAGTGTTCTTGAGTCCCAACATGCTCAAGAATGCGATGGGCGTGGGAATCCCAGGCACAGGAATGATTGGTCTGCCTATCGCAGTTTCGTTAGGTGCCCTTATCGGCAAACCGGAATATGAGTTGGAGGTGTTGAAAGATCTCACTCCTGCCACGCTCGAACAGGGGAAGCGATACATCAATGATGCTGATATTGACATCAAACTCAAGCAGGGAAATGTCGATAAACTCTATATAGAGGTTGTTTGCCGTGCTGGCAGCGATATGGCTACGGCCATTATCTCCGGTAGTCATACCCACTTCGTGTATGTGGAGCGCAATGGTGAGGTGGTGATGGATAACCGTGGCGGTCATGGTGGTAGTGATGAAGAGGAGGATGATATCCAACTCAACTTCCGCCTGGTATATGATTTCGCCACAACGGCTCCGCTCGATGAAATCTCTTTCATCCTCAAGACCAAGGAGTATAATATGAAGGCTGCCGAGGAATCTATCAAGGGCAACTACGGCCACTGTTTGGGCAAGACGATGGACCGTCCTTTGAGTCATGGTATCTTCGGCGATAATATTTTCTCGCATATCCTCTCGCGCACAGCTTCTGCCTGCGATGCCCGTATGGGTGGAGCCATGATTCCTGTGATGAGCAATAGTGGTAGTGGCAACCAGGGTATCTGTGCTACCAACCCAGTGGTGGTTTATGCCATGGAGAACGAGAATACTGAGGAAGAACTGATCCGTGCCCTGATGCTCAGTCATCTTACCGCCATCTACATCAAGCAGAGCTTGGGCAAACTCTCTGCCCTCTGCGGTTGCGTGGTAGCCAGCACGGGCAGCAGTTGCGGTATTACCTATCTGATGGGTGGCGACTATACCCGCATCTGCAATTCTGTGAAGAACATGGTGGCCAACCTCACCGGTATGATCTGTGATGGAGCTAAACCAAGTTGTGCCTTGAAGATTTCCTCAGGAGTGAGTACTGCGCTCCTCTCAGCTCTCCTCTCTATGGAGGGCAAGTGCGTAACCTCTGCCGAGGGTATCGTAGATGATGATGTGGATAAGTGCATCCACAATCTGACATCCATTGGTGCTGATGCGATGAGAGCTACCGATGACATGGTGCTCGATATCATGACGCATAAGAGCTGCTAATAGAACAACAGCCATCCCATCGTGTACATACGAATAGGAGACTCTGACACATTATATATAGGGGCATCTTTGTTTCTTGAAAAGAGACAAAGGTGTCCCTATCATTTTTTTATAAACATCGTAAGTACACAACAATTATGGCAAGAAGCAAGAAAACATCAGAGTCACTATTTTCATTCATGAACCTTCTCATCGCCCTGTTGCTGAAAAATGGTCAACTCCGTACCATGCTGCATTATAAGGCAACCCTCAACAGCTATATGCGATTCCGAGCAGGCAAGGACATTACCTTCAAAGAGATAGATGCGGAAGAGGTGCAATCCTACGAGGCATATTTGAAGAACGTGGCGAAAGTATGCAACAATACCAGCTCCTTCTACCTTCGCATACTCCGTGCTGCCTACAACAAAGCCGTGGAGAAAGGTTATACCACTCAGCAAAACCCTTTCAAGAACGTCTATACAGGCATCGCCAAGACCAACAAACGAGCCATTCCTACAGAATCTGTCAGCAGCATCAAGCACATGGAATCCGCCAAAGATCTCACACCCAAACAAGAGCTTGCAAGAGACACATTCCTGATGTGCTTCTATCTGCGAGGCATCTCATTTATAGACTTAGCGCATCTGCGCAAGTCCAACCTCAAAGACGGTTTTGTCTCTTATACCCGAAGCAAGACAGGGCAACGCATTTCCATCCGCTGGGAGAAGGATATGCAGGATATTGTTGATAAATACCAAGCGCAAACTGCCTCTTCTCCTTATCTCTTTCCTTTTCTTGCAGATTGTGCTACCAACAGCAAGAATGAGACAATGCAAGACAAGAGACAGGACGAGTTGCGCCTATACCATAATGCAGAGTCACGCATCACATACCATCTCAAAAAGTTGGGGGCGAAAATGGGTATCAATGGTAAACTGACTCTTTATGTCGCACGCCACTCATGGGCTACTACGGCAAGAGATAAAAATATTTCGATTTCTGTCATTAGTAAGGCTTTAGGGCACAATTCTGAAATCACAACCCAAATATATCTCCGTTCCATTCAATCCTCAGAAGTGGATGATGCCAACGCAGAAATACTTGCGTTGCTCTAAGTGAAAATGCGAATCAAAATAAGGAATATGGCGGATTGAACCAAAATGAACCAACTTTCTGAGTCTCTATGTAAGAGATATAGAATCACACTGCAAAAATACGAAAAAATATTGTAAATAAGCGAATTATGCGTGTTAAAAATTTAATATCACACCATAAAACTCAACAATTATTCGGTAATATTTTTGGATAAGTCTTGATTCCCTCAGATTATCAGGAAGTTACGAAGTTTTCTGTATCTCTTACATAGAGATACGGAAAATGAATAGAATAAGAACTATAAATATGGCTTTCATATAAGCAGAGCGTATGACACACAATTTGCTAAACACGGGCTTGCTTGCATCATGTATGCA
>NZ_SGVY01000037.1 GCF_004535825.1 Segatella hominis
CAGAAAACTTCGTAACTTCCTGATAATCTGAGGGAATCAAGACTTATCCAAAAATATTACCGAATAATTGTTGAGTTTTATGGTGTGATATTAAATTTTTAACACGCATAATTCGCTTATTTACAATATTTTTTCGTATTTTTGCAGTGTGATTCTATATCTCTTACATAGAGATACGGAAAATGAATAGAATAAGAACTATAAATATGGCTTTCATATAAGCAGAGCGTATGACACACAATTTGCTAAACACGGGCTTGCTTGCATCATGTATGCAGAAGGCTGAAAGACATAAAAGTATTGAAGATTAGTGGAAGTTAGTCTATTGATTTTTCAATACTGTGATACATATCACATCTCCAATAACTCGGGAAGAGAAATCTTTTCAGGGGAAGCCGAGATGTATTCTGCGACCAAATGCGTTTAACGTTTTATGTGGTACATAGTTAAGACTGATGTTTTCACTGAGCAAAAATCAATAGATTTGTTGGGTGAGAAATTTAAAGATACAATTGTTGACTTCTACTTTCCTATGGGAAGAAGAATCTACAAAAATGAACAAGGCGAGAAAGAAGTACGTTTCACCCCAGTCTTGCAAGGACTGTTTTTTATCCGAGTGCAGAGTGAAGAACGTTTGGAGAGCATTCTTTCCCAATATGGCTACTTCATGTATAAGGGTGTTGATTATCGTGCGAGAAGTGCCGAGGTGGTAGAGCGTACCTTTTTCACCAAGGCACATATTCTTTGTGCCGATAGCAAGTCTCGAACATTGGGAGAAATCGTAAAGCAGGCGAAGATATCCGATGATGATATGGAACGCTTCATCTATTACAACGATAAGATAGCCGAAGGTATCGAGGGACTGAGTATTGTTGCCAAACGATATAGTGACCTCATCAAGGTGAATGATACTATCCGTATCATCAATGGTCCGATGACAGGCTGGGTTGGTGTTGTCAAACAAGTCAAGCATAAGGGCAAGAAAGACCGTCATCTTTTTGTGCGCTTTGGAAACAATCTTTGTCTTAATATCTCCAATGTCCGTCAATACGACATGCAGATAGAGCACGAGGCAACAGTAGGTGCAAAGCCTGAGGCAGTGGGCGCATGGCGTGCCATTGACCAGTTGATAGGTTATTTACAGGCAAAAGATTCAGAGAAAAATGCTTCTGATACATTGCGCAATCATTTCAAGGACTATCTGAAAAAGTTGACAGTCTATCGCAATCGCCATTCTTCAGATATAGCATATAGCAATAAGGTGACAGAGAGGACGGCAGCTCATCAGGAAGAAATACTAAGCAACATCGATGATTCGATGCGCAACAACTTCCGTATCCTCGCCAATTACTTTAAGGCAGACGGTGGAACTGTGGAGCAAGGTTTAAAGGAACTGATACCAGACATCATTCTCCGTCCGTTTTTCACCCCAACTTCAGGAATCGCCATTCCTCAAGGACAAGACTATGCGGTCTTATGCCATAATGGTATTGTTGAGTTTATTCTCCGTTGCAATCTTCGGAAGTTTTTTAGAGGCAAGGAGTATGAGGCAGACAAATATGCCCCAGTCTTCGATGAGGACTATGAGTATTATGCTCATTTCGCCCTATTGGAGACAGATGGTGGTAAGGTAAAGGCTATCTGTTCATGGGGAGGTTTCTATGATTATTATGCTTCGCAAAATAAGGAAGAGCGAGAAAAATTCCATGCAAACTTGCAGTCGAAGAAATATCCTCGTTTATTATACCTGCTCATGCAAAGCGAGTATAAGTTTGAAAAGGTCAATGGCATAGGTGGCTTTTCGATAGAAACAGACATCGTTTACACAGAAGACATGGAAGAGTTGGGAAGAAGAGCAAATGAATTCTTCACTCTTCGTTCCTCACTCTTCACTCAACTCACGGCGGCAGCCGTGGAAATGTGGCAAGGAGCACGCATGTTGGTTTGGCGACAGTTGCTCCAGCGTTACGTCCTGCTCCATAAGGTGCCAGTCATTGACCTCCCATCCGTAATCACTCATGATTCAAAAACGGAAGAGGCTTTTGTAAAGGCTGACGGCAGACTCGACATAAACAATATTTCAGTAGCTTTGGCAAAGGCAAGGAAAACCATAGAGGAGTATTTAGAAAAAGGAGAACTGGCAGGTGCCGTTTTCAAGTTTCTTTCCGCCTCCTTGGTCTTTTCTTCTCATTTTGCTCAAGACGAGTTATATAATTATATCACAGATACATTCAATCCAGACTACACTTTCACCGAGCTGTTTGATGAAATCATTAATCATCTCAGCAAGAAGAGTTGTCCCTCGTTGGTAAGCCATCTGCACAAAGGAATGGTTGAGTTGCAGGAACAGGAATCTTGGACATACTTCAAGTTCCCCTCATTTCTCAAACAAACGAGGAAGATTGTTAAGATGGTGAAGCAAACTAACTGATAAGGTCATGTTAAAGCTCAAACAACTTGTACTTAAAAATGCAAAAACCGTGTGTGGCGATAGATACATGGTTGACATTCTGAAAATCAATGACGAGTCGGGCTGTGGTGGCCTTCTTGGTGTTACAGACATCAACGACCCAGTTCTTGATGAATATCGGGATTGGATCAACCTCAACATCCAGATGATGGAGAAGATGGGCGCAAGGAAATTCATCTTGACCATTGATGAGGATGTTGAGTTCTGATTATTACGGGCTATGGCTTTTCTATCCAGCCAAACACCGAATGAGCATCCAGGCAAGGACATTCCTTCGGCGTAGTGCCAGGCAAGTCACGATGCCCCACGATCTTCGCTTTCGGGAACAACAACAGCGTTCACGATTGAAACCCAAGAAATCTTCTTGGAACCATTGTTAGGATTTTCATTTTGATTACTCATATACATATAGAATTAAAAGTGAAACATCATTTTGAAAATAAGAATTTGTTAGCGGTAGCCGTACCCGACACGAAGTCGGGCACGGCAAGGCATTTACTAAAGCTCGTTGTCTTCACCTGCTCCGTTATCGGTGTTGCCAGAGTTTTCGCTGCCCTCACTACCGGATGGAGTGTTGTCACCGGAAGGAGTGCCGCCAGATGGAGTAGTTCCACCAGGAGTATGATCTCCCTTGTCAGTAGGCTTATTGTCGCCATTCGGGTCGTTAGCATCTTCGCCGTACTTCACAAGACTGATGCGATTAGGAATCAGGTCGTAGGTACGCTTGCCATTGCGATCCACGGAGAACGAAGGACGGAAGCCTGG
>NZ_SGVY01000038.1 GCF_004535825.1 Segatella hominis
CGCTTTATGGGGTAAGGGGATTTTGTGTCTGCGACATTTCTGTTGTGCAAGAAATATGTACAATAAAATGAATTTTGTCGCTTTGCAAGCAAAATCCCACTAAACCCTATAGGTTGCGGATTTGAGGTTTACTAAAAATATCCTTTAATAAAAATATAACCTTATGTCTTTTGTGCGTTCTGACAAATCTTACCACTATACAGCGGCTTTATCCACCAAAGACACCTATTCTCTCATTGCCATTATATAGGCAACAAGACTTCAACAATATAGCATTTTACGTTTCCGAATCATAAAGCCTACTTCAATCACCATCGAAGCTTACTCTTATTGCCAATGAAGCTTACTTCGTTGCGCAATGGAGTAAGCTTCATTGGTATTCTTTCAATGTTATTGCTGCCCCCCACTAAATTTCCATAGAACCAAGAAATAGAAAAGGGAAAAAACAAAGCTGTAAAACAAAAAAGCAACCTCAAATTGAGATTGCTTTCTGCGGTGCGTACGAGACTCGAACTCGTGACCTCCTGCGTGACAGGCAGGCATTCTAACCAACTGAACTAACGCACCATTAAGATGCTAAATTCGAAATGTACTTTGCGGTGCGTACGAGACTCGAACTCGTGACCTCCTGCGTGACAGGCAGGCATTCTAACCAACTGAACTAACGCACCTTCAAGATGCTAAATTCGAAATGTACTTTGCGGTGCGTACGAGACTCGAACTCGTGACCTCCTGCGTGACAGGCAGGCATTCTAACCAACTGAACTAACGCACCTTCAAGTAACAAATCTCATTAGCTTGAAGCTCATTTCTCATTTGCGAGTGCAAAGGTACTACATTTTTTTGATTCCACCAATTTTTTCGGCAACTTTTTTACAAGAATTTTTGAAAAAAAATCGCATCACTATACTTCTTGCCATCAAAAAGCCATGCATTCAACCTCGTAGTTTTCTGAAAATCAGAGAGTTCGAGCACTTTTATACATTTTTCATTATGTTCTGGCACAATTGCATAAATTTGATGCAAATGTATCACTTTTCTTCCATAATCCGCTATTTTATCTAAAACAGCAGAAGCATACCCCCGTCCGCGATACTCCTTCCGGATGACCAAACCCAACTCTGCACGGCGGTGAATAGGAGAAAAATCCATCAAATCAACCATACCTATCGTCTCTCCGACTTCATTATCTATCATCAACCGCACCTGCTTGTCAGCAAAAATGTCGCCAGTGGTTGATGTAATATAGTCCAGAAGCATACTTCTGGAATAAGGAACATTGGTAACACCTACATTCCACAACCTGTCATCATTCTCAACTCCATACATGAATTCCAAGTCTTCCGGCTCCATTGCCCGAAGTTTTATCTGAGGATTTTTACTATTTTCCATGACTTTCTACACTTGTACACCTTATTTTATTACTTCTGTATCTGTAATCAGCATGCCAGAATCCTGATGATAGAATCCTATTTTCCTCAAAGGAGAAGGAGCTACTGCAAAAACTTCGAGAATTTGTTCGTAATCAAACTCCGAAACATCGAAGACAACAATCTGCAGTTTCTTAGAATCAGTAATCTTCTCCAAGAAAGACGCCGTCAACTCATTCTTGCCCAAAGCTACAAACTCTGCCAGCAAACCCTTCCGGCGCACCAAATCTCCACATTTCTCTTGCATCTCCTTACTTCCTACAAACACATAGTTCGGAGTCTGCCACTCATAGGTGATAAATCCTAAGCTCTTACGGGCCCTGTCAATCTGCATCTGGAAAAGGGCAAGAGTAGCCTTGGCATAAATGGCAGCCTTGATAGGTAAACTGATGAGCCACGACATACCGGAATAATGTTTTCTGAAGAAGATAAGCATCGCCTCATAGAACACATGCACATAGCGGAAGCTCGACTTCTGGGTACTCTCCCCCTTATAATGCAAGATGGTAGAAGGAAGATAATAATTATGATAACCTCCCTTCAGAATGCGATAAGAGAGATCAATATCCTCGCCATACATGAAGAAGTCCTCGTCTAAATAACCCACCTCATCGATGGCTTTCTTTCGCAACAGACAGAAGGCTCCACTCACTACCTCTATCCTTCCTGGTTCATCCCATGGAAGAGCACTCATATAATAATGACCGAAACGGTGACTGTTCGGAAAACGGGCACACAGACCCACCATCTTGTAAAATGCCACCATCGGAGAAGGCAACCCTCTCCTACTTTCCAGTGCCGCCTTACCAGAAGCATCCAGCATGCGGACACCTAAAGAACCGGCATCCTCATGAGCATCCATAAAGTCTATCGCCGTCCGAATTGTAGATTCTCCTACCACCGTATCAGGATTAAGAAGCAGCACATACTCTGCATGACTCTTGCGAATCGCCAGATTGTTGGCTCTCGCAAAACCCAGATTATGAGGACTGTCTATCACGTTCACACCAGGAAAACGCTTCGAAAGATAATCCACCGACCCGTCTTTGGAATGATTATCGACGACAAACACCTCCGACTCTATGCCCTGAAGTGCTCTGAGGAGAGAATCAAGACACTGTTGGAGATAGAACTTTACGTTATAGCTAACGATTACAACTGTAATTTTCACCTTATTATATATAGGAAGAATAAATATAATCAATACGAAGCCAGAAGACAAATGTTACGCAGAAACATCTTCGGTTTCAGATACACATCTTGCCATGGATGGATATATGAAGAAGACACACAGAAAAAGGATGATTGCCATATAGCCGAAAGCTGGCGACATCGTCTGGTAATACATAAAGGTATTTACCAGCATCGGCAAACACAACATGTTGATGCGCGCTGTGCCCCAAGGTAAAAGAGCAGCCCCCTTACCAGTCACCAACTTGCGCTTGACAACTTTGAAGGCAAACAACTTCAGGGCTAAAGGGATGACTGCAATGGTAAGAAACTCCATGATGACCTGCATCAAGAAGACAAACTCAGCACCGAAAAGCAATGTGCCTGGCTCCAATATTTCGGTTTCATAGAGCAATACCATGAGAATGGCAGCCAATAATAATACCCAAAAGTTGATAAGCAATATTCGCTGGGAAAATTTCAAGTTCATTTTATTTTTTCTTTGTTATAGAAACTCTATTTTTCTAATTTAGAGGTCTATTTTCTGTATTAAAAATATGTTTATCTGAAAGCGAGGAGAAAAAGGAACCTCTTACTGCCCGAAAGGAGTACGATTGACTATCGAACGGCCGAGCGTTACCTCATCGGTATATTCCAGTTCGTTACCTACTGAAATTCCTCTCGCAATTACCGAAAGTTTTACAGGATAATCGGCCAACTTGCGTGAAATATAGAAGTTGGTGGTATCACCCTCCATCGTACTGCTCAAGGCAAGAATCACCTCATCGATTCCCCCACGAGCCACCCTTTCCACGAGAGAATCAATCTCCAGATCAGCAGGACCGACCCCATCCATAGGAGAGATAATTCCACCCAAAACATGATAAAGCCCGTGAAACTGTTGGGTATTCTCTACAGCCATCACATCCTGAATGTTCTCCACCACACAAATAATGGAGGCATCCCGGCGGGGATCACTGCATATCGGACAGACTTCGGTATCGCTCACATTATGACATACACGACAATACTTCACCTCACGCTTGAGTTGAGAGACGGCACAAACAAACTGTTCTACCGACTCGTCGCTCTGGCGCAGGGTATGAAGAACAAGGCGCAAAGCTGATTTGCGCCCTATTCCCGGCAGTTTGGCAAACTCGCTCACCGCCTTTTCCAAAAGTGCTGATGGATATTTCTGTATCATTACAGATAAACGCCAATACCAACACGCAGACCTACAGTTGAGAAGTCTGAATGATTCTTGAAACTCTGATCGTAATAAATGGCAGGCTCAATAGTCACGGTACGACTCAAAAAGAAGGCATAGCCCACTTCCACGCCTGGCATCACGTCATTATAGCTACCCGTATGAGCCAACTTGACACCAGCACCTAAATAGAGACCATTCTGGATAATATAGTATCTACCCTGTACACCTACGCTAAAATAATCCTTGACACCGTCCTTGCCCGAATGATCATAAGAAAGCTGACCTACAGCCATCAGATTATCGGCAAAGAGATAACCCGCCTTAGCCTGAACGCCCAAGTTGAGTTCACTTGAACCATTATAACTCAGATTGAGGCCAGAAAGTGAAGCCCCACAATATACCTTACCTTCTTCAAACTGTGCATTTGCCGACACCGTCAGCAAGAGAGATGCACATAAAATAGCTAATTTTTTCATATCTCGATTATTTTTTAGATAAATATCTTCATCATTCTGATGCCACTCCGCATTCTGAATCATATCATCATTCAGATTACTTTCCACCGATATTCTTGCGCTTCAAACTCTTATACCAGGAATAGAACCAAACCAGTGCTACAACCAGTATCAGACAACTGCCGGTATAGGCCATCGTCTCCTGCAATCCCAAAGCCTGCTTGCTGACCAACAGGAATGTGGAACATACCACTGTCATGAAGAGTGCTGGTACGAGTGTAACCACAAATGGTTTCTTGTTCTCTACCAGATAAACCGTCAGCGTCCATAAAGTAAAGACAGCCAAGGTTTGGTTAGCCCATCCGAAGTATTGCCAAATCACATTGAATCCGTCAGGATTTGCCATCTGCCATACCAGTAGAAGGATGGCGGCAATAAACATAGGAATACAGATGAGCAGGCGACGATGCATCGAATGCTGTTCGATACCTAAGAACTCGGCAATGATGAGTCGGGCACTGCGAAAGGCAGTATCGCCACTGGTAATAGGAGCTGCCACTACACCGAGAAGGGCAAGAATTCCACCAGCCACACCAAGCCAGCTGGAACAAATCATCTTCACGACTGTAGGAGCATCAAAGAACTGAACGAGCGACTTACCACCAGGAGTACCAAACTGAGCGATAAACTGCTGGGCGACATCAGCAGGAACAACCTCTTTCCAACCTCCATCATAGAAGAAGTAGATAGAAACGGTAGCCCATATCAAAGCGACTACACCCTCAGTTATCATAGAACCGTAGAAGATAGGACGACCCAGCTTCTCACTTTTCATACAACGTGCCATCAAAGGACTTTGAGTAGCATGGAAGCCACTGATGGCTCCACAGGCTATCGTGATGAAGAGGCAAGGAAATATCGGGTTCTTGTCCATAAAGGCATCCACACCTAACCAACTCGCATTCAGATTGTTATTGGCATTTGACATATCACTCCAAAGTTCTGGCAAATCTGGCATTTTGACAAAGAGTCCAACCATCAGAGCACCTGCCATAAACAACAGGGAGATGGCAAACAGAGGATATATCTTACCGATAATCTTATCTATCGGCAGGAGCGTTGCTATAATATAGTAGATGAAAATGGCGATGATCCACCACATCTTGCTACCACAGATGCTTTCAAGGATAATGGCAGGACTATAAACAAAGACTACACCCACCATCATCAAAAGCAGAACCGAAAAAACAAGCATCACTTTCTTGGTTCTGCCACCCAGATACTTACCTACCAGTTCTGGCAAACCAGCACCACCATTACGAATACTCAACATACCACTCAGATAATCATGCATTGCACCGGCAAAGATACAACCCAAAACAATCCAGAGATAAGCTACGGGACCATACCATGCACCCATGATGGCACCGAAGATAGGACCTGTACCTGCAATATTGAGAAATTGAATCATAAAAATCTTCCAACTTGGCAATACGAGAAAATCAACTCCATCAGCCTTAGTCAGCGCTGGAGTCGGACGATCATCAGGACCGAAAATATGTGCTACAAATTTTCCATAGAACAAGTAGCCGAGCACAAGAGCTACAAGACTTAACATAAAACTTACCATTTTACTTTACAATTTACGTTGATATCTTATATCAGGTTTTACCTGTTATTAACCTTCAACTAACAAATTCTCCGCAAAGGTACGATTTATATTTCAATTAACAAAAATATTTGTTGAATAATTTGACATAAAAAAAGAGCAACCCGTGAAGATTGCTCTTTTTTGGTACACCCTTAGGGATTCGAACCCTAGACCCACTGATTAAGAGTCAGTTGCTCTACCAACTGAGCTAAGGGTGCTTATAAAAACTTGAAGTTTTTACTCATATTTGTGATTCCGCAAGGATTCAAACCTTGAACCTCTTGATCCGTAGTCAAGTGCTCTATTCAGTTGAGCTACGGAACCATGCTTTTTGACGTTTTTGTACACCCTTAGGGATTCGAACCCTAGACCCACTGATTAAGAGTCAGTTGCTCTACCAACTGAGCTAAGGGTGCATACTTAACGTTTAAATCGAAATTTAAGAAGTGATTCCGCAAGGATTCAAACCTTGAACCTCTTGATCCGTAGTCAAGTGCTCTATTCAGTTGAGCTACGGAACCAAATCCTATTTCTTATATCTTCCATGAGTCTGAGTGATTCCGCAAGGATTCAAACCTTGAACCTCTTGATCCGTAGTCAAGTGCTCTATTCAGTTGAGCTACGGAACCATTCATTTTGCCTTAATTTGTACACCCTTAGGGATTCGAACCCTAGACCCACTGATTAAGAGTCAGTTGCTCTACCAACTGAGCTAAGGGTGCTTTTTAAAGCCTCATTTCTGAATTGCGAGTGCAAAGGTACTACATTTTTTTGAAACCACCAATTTTTTTCGCAACTTTTTTCTAACTTTTTTTATTTTTTCTGATATAGAAGGTTCCAAAGGTATGCGAAACGCCCTTTTTATTCAGGCTTTTCAGCACATACACACCTTCACTTAAACTACTTATATTCAGATAGTTACTACTACTTCGAAGCACTTTCAAAGGCTGTCCCAACAAGGATTCCACCAAAAAACAGGTAGCATCTGCATTTTTTGCACTTTCTGGTAAGAAAAGCCTTCCATCGCTGCATTTTAGCTTTTTTGCCTTGCCCTGTCGTTCCAGCAGAAAGTTCTCAACTTTGGCAACATTCTGCACCGGACGGCTTTCATTTCCATATCTATCCATTGCCGTAACAGCAAAAAAGAGTGGATTTTCATCTCCCGAAAGGTCGAGTGTTATCTGATTACCCATCATTCTTGCCGAAATCAAGTTTCTTGCATCTTCTGTATCTACCGGATAAGTTCTACTTGCATATACATTATTATATATATAAGGTGTAGAAACAGCAGTCCCATCCTCATATTGCGCAGCATTATTCCAGGTAAGCACTACCTTCTCTCCCACCTGCTGTGTTTTCAAATGAGATGGCGCAACAGGAATACGCTTACTCTCCCACGTCATCGCCGGCACCAAAGACGGATAGAGATTAAATTCCTTGGATGTGAAATCGTAGATACCCTGTCGGTTGTCAAGCAAAAACTTATTGCGAAAGAAAGCATGCCCCAGTCCGATATTGCGCAAATGATACATTTCGGAAGTTATATCCCCTATCTTCCACTTGCCTTCCTTAGGATCCAGGAAATAAATTCCCAAACCTGGCGCCACAATCTTGCCATGGCTCTGTTCTGCCCAGTCGATAGCAAAAGGAAAGAACTGTTCGTTGCGAAAGTACATCATCGGATAAAGTTCATCCATCAGACCCGACTTGAGCCAACCCTGCGCATCCTGACAGACTTTGGTATAGGCATTCCAGCCATGACTCCAATAACGGCCAAGGTCATCAAACTTACCGATAGGAGAACAACTCATCTTCACCCAAGGCTTCTCGCGCTTCACACTACGGTGTATCGCCTCAACGATACGGGTAATAAACTGTCGCCCCTTCTCACGACTCACCTTGATATTCCAAGTTTCCGGATAGCGGATATAATCGAGATGGATGCCATCCACATCATAATTACGGGTTATTTCGCTACAAATTTGCGCAAGATAGTCCGCCGTTCGACTATCTTCCGGATTCATATATCCATCAGGTCCGATTTTCCTAATCAACCCCGGAAACCGACTGCGAAGCGACTTACACCCCAAGGCATTCCACTTACCCACCGGAATTGTAACTACCCATGCATGACATTCCATACCCCGTTTGTGACACTCTTCTATCGCAAACTTCAACGCATCATAACCCGGACTTTTTCCAGGAAAACCAGACAAGCAACCATCCCAAGGCTCATAAGCTGAAGGATAGATCATCGTACCACGTACTCTGGTCTGAATAAGCACCGTATTAATGTACGCTTTCTGCAAACGATTCAGAATCTCAACCAATTCCTGCTTTTGTTTTTCGGCAGAATAAGCAGACTGCGCATAGGAATGAGGCCAGTCGATACCGCCAATCGTGGTCAGCCACACAGCACGCACCTCATGCTTTGGGGGGTAATTATTAAAAATCATACTCTGCAAAGAACTACCAGACGTGGTTCTATGCACAGAGCTATCTAATATGGTATTTTGCGCCTGAAGCGACATAACCATAGTCAACAACAATGATATTTGAAAAAAAATACGTTTCATTACTTTTATCAACTAAAAAAATCCATAGGCTTCATTTCTCCGAAGCCAAGAGACCTCACTTCCATGAATTCAACAGACCTCACTTCACTTCCTTGAAACCAACAAGCCTATCAGTCCTATCGCCCGTTCCACGATAATACACCAAGACCTGATACTTATTCTGAGTTTGAAAGTACGAACCCTCCGACGTAACAGGCTGCGTAGTACCATTATCCTTAAGTACCAGATACTGATAACTGTAATAACCCTGTTTCATCAGCACCTTTCCCTCGTAGGATTGCGTCTTTTCATCGTATTCCATCCGATAAGCTGGAAGAAACCGATCATGCGTCCAATCACCATTCAGATAAACATCGCCCATCTGACGAGGAGCCTTCAGAGAAAAATGCACCCAGGCGTAGTCTGAAATAAAATCATTATCTATATTCTCACTGTTGCGAATAAAAAACGACCCCTGTGGCGCTTCGTCATGCACATAGCTCGGACGGGGCAAATCTGGTTGCACAAAAGCATGAAACTCATTGCCATCCCACTTCATCTCATCCAGTCCCATCGTTGTATGATTCATATCAAGCATCTCAAACTTTCGATAGACATTGCCTGCCGGAAAAATCAAATCACGACAATGCGTCCACTGCAAGCCATCAGCACTAATATAGTCTGGCTTAGGATCACACACCGCATTATCCCATCTTCCATTCTGCAACACCACCATACGGAGCTGGCGCTGAGGATCCGTAATTCGCAAATTACCATAATCTACATGAACACTCACCTGCTGATGACTCTTATTGACATCAATGTCAGTATTCGAACGATAGCCAACTGCCACATTCACTTGCGGATCAACTACCATAAAACAAGCTGTAAGCATCGGTTCATTCTCACGATTCTCATCATAAACCATCAACTTATAGTTGCCACCCATGGTGATACGGCAGTTCTCATTTGGAATACGGAGTTGATAATGAGTATAAAGCTGATTGGTATTGAGCGACTCTTCAAAGTCATCAATAGTCAGTTCTCCATTGAATCCAGCAAGGTAATCACTCACAAACAATCCTGCAGACTCATTCCAGTCCGCATCACAATGCACGATTTTATAACAATAACGATGATAGTCATGCGTAAGGTCATCAAAAGAAACCTGTACAGTTTGTCCGCCAAGCGTCACCACAGGCATTGACTGCCAGTTGCCACCCCCAACCACTTGCAAGGTAGTCACACGCGAGCTATGTATCTCTGAACGCTGAGCCACCCCTACTCCACACGATAAAGCAAAGGCCGCCAGCAACGCAATACCTCTGAACTTGTTATGAATTCTCATTTGTTTCATTCTGCAAAGATAAAACAAAAATAGGAAATAGCCAAAGAAATAGAAACAAAAAAAGTCTTCATCCAAAAAGATGAAGACTTCATTGTAGTCGATAGGGGAATCGAACCCCTATGCCAAGATTGAGAATCTTGTATCCTAACCATTAGATGAATCGACCATAAAAAAAAGTCGGTTACTCGCCGGCTTCTATATGTCATTCCGTCGTAGTCGATAGGGGAATCGAACCCCTATGCCAAGATTGAGAATCTTGTATCCTAACCATTAGATGAATCGACCAACGGTACACTCTTGAAACATGTTTGCGGAAGGTGGGGGATTCGAACCCCCGGTACGGTAACCCGCACGTCAGTTTAGCAAACTGGTGGTTTCAGCCACTCACCCAACCTTCCTGATTGGACTCATTTCTGAATCAACAAACATTGTTTCTCAAATGCGAGTGCAAAGGTAATACATTTTTTCGGTTCCACCAAATTTTTCGGAAAGAATTTTCAAGAAAAATGCATTTTTCTTCATTTTTTCACCTTTTTCTCTCCCACTCGCATTTTTACACCTTATTATATATATAGGGAGAGAGCTATATCGGGTTTACACATAGCGAGAAGCTCATATTGGTTCTAATATATTCCGAGAAATTCATCTTTGGAATTAAAGTTCCGATCCCGTAAATTGTCCCATAAATAATATTGCACCAGTATTCGCCTCCGTAATCATATACACAAAAGGACGGTCGGCATGGAAGTCAACTCGACGTGGTTCATCAGGATGCTGAAGACTCATCGTCATAATAGCAGCAGTTACTGCCGCTGCCTTTGTGCCTTCCTCACTCACCTCTATCTTCGCCTTCTGCAGCATCTTGGAAATAGACAGACTGCCAGTTGCAAAATTCGAGAAGTTGGCATTTCCTCCAAACATCGAAGGTGCACCCAACTTGCTGATGATACCATTCAAAGGCAGACTTAACTCTGTAGAGAATCGAGGCAACTTCAAGTCAACCATACATTCGTCCATCTTATCACGCAGCTCAGCCAGCGACTTCACATCCACCTTTTTCATCATCTCGTCGATAGAACTACCCTGATTAGGAAGCAGCACAACCATCTCGTATGAACGATTACCATAAGGAATGCGAACTGCAGAATACCCAGCACCATCAGCATACTGATATTTTGCCTGGCGATGCATCATCTGAGCCTTCTTGATATCACGGGTATATCCATGAAATGCCTCCAACTTCGTATTCTTCTTATCAAACTTATCTGTCCATGCTCCCTTAAAATAGATAGCATTCATGATACAAGAAACCGCATTGGCATCCAACTGACTGATCATGCTTGGAATCATACCATTGGTCTGTTTGCAACACCACTGATTGATATGCTTAACAGAAGCAGAAGAAGCGAAATCAAGATTCTCTACACCAGCCTGATAATCATTCTTCATAATTCCTGCGAATGTATTCTTGAGCTGATACTGTTTGTTGAGTGCAATATAATTGGCGATATTCACAGTTGTCTGCTTATCCAGACTATTTGCCTTCTGAAGCATCATTTTATAAAGAGCATTCAAATCTTCCACAGAAACACCCTCACAACCGATAGTCTTCAAAATTTCCTCACGAGTCTGTCCATCAGCTCCGTTTGCCAACATACCCATCAGATAAGAAATACTCATTGGGGAAACCACCTTAGAATCAAAACCTGAAATTTCATGGAAGAGATTGAGGGCGAAGCCATTGTTCTTATCTACAATACTACGCTGTTCATCCGACAAGATAAGATATCCCTCATCCATAGCTTCCTCACTTTTAGTAGCTTCCATACTCTCCGTTCCTTTCACTCCACCTTGAACTTTCTTACAAGAGCCACAAGAAACCATTGTCATCGCCAAAGCCATTGTGGCGATAGTCATTACACTTTTTTTCATAATCTATCTAATTTAATCATTATACGATATAAACATGTCTCTCCATCAAAAGAGCCATCATGACGCTTTCTTCGAGAAGGCAACCGACTTTAAAACAACATTCCATTAGATTCCTTGCATTTCCGAAAAGAAATTAACCAGCATTAACAAAATAAGCATCATAACATAGCCATAGAACAAAACCTTCAGAAAAATAGTAAAAGAAGTCAAAGAAAACAACTTTTTAGAGCCAAGAAGCGTCTCTACCCCACCAATTCCGTTAAAACTTTATAAAACTTCGATATTTTTTCACAGGAAACATGGCTATAACAGAAAAAAGTAGTACTTTTGCACTCCGAATGCTCATGTATGGGCAAATATTACAGAAAAGTTAAGTTCGTTGGGGCTCAAATAAGTGCCGGCACGTTGCAGGACGCCTCGCGGAAAAACCCGTTTATATATTAAATTAATGTACGCAATCGTAGAAATTAACGGTCAGCAGTTCAAGGCTGAGGAGGGCAAGAAGCTCTTCGTACATCACATCAAGGATGTAGAAGCAGGTAAGACTGTTGAGTTCGACAAGGTTTTGCTCGTTGACAAAGACGGCGCAATCACTGTCGGTGCCCCAACTGTAGAGGGTGCAAAAGTAGTAGTAGAAGTTGTGAACCCACTCGTAAAGGGTGACAAGGTAATCGTCTTCAAGATGAAGCGCCGCAAGGACTATCGCAAGAAGAACGGTCATCGTGCACAGTTCACAGAGGTAACAATCAAATCTGTAATCGCTTAAATTAGGAGGAATTAGAAATGGCACATAAGAAAGGTGTTGGTAGTTCTAAGAACGGCCGTGAATCAGCTTCACAAAGATTAGGCGTTAAGATCTGGGGTGGTCAGAGCATCATCGCTGGTAACATCATCGTTCGTCAGCGTGGTAACAAGCACTTCCCAGGTGAGAATGTAGCTCAGGGTAAGGATGATACATTGTATGCTTTGACAGATGGTATCGTTTACTTCCACAAGGGCCGCAAGGATAAGAGTACAGTTTCTGTTCTCTCTCCTGAGGTTTATGCTGAGAAGACCAAGAAAGCTGACGCTTAAATTTTAAAGTTTTAGAAAAACTTATTCCAAACAAACAACATAGAAGCCTGCATCAGACGATGCAGGCTTTCTTCGTTTCTACCCAATAAGCCCATTTGTACTTATTTTTGTCCCTAAAACAACATTTTCTACCCATTTTATTGCGCTAAAAGAAATATTTTTTGTAATTTTGCCTTCAGTTAGCAAATAACGTTTACCGTGATTAATAATTTTAAATAAAATATATATATCTTATGCTTACACTTAAACTTATCAGTGAAGAGACTGAACGTGTAGTCAAAGGTCTTGAAAAAAAGCATTTTCCTAATGCTCGTGAGGCCGTAGAGAAAGTATTGGAGTACGACAAAATCCGTCGTGAGGCTCAGCAGAAGCTTGACAACAACAAGCAGCAAGCCAACCAGTTTGCAAAGCAGATCGGTGCTTTGATGAAAGAAGGCAAGAAAGAAGAAGCTGAATCCGCAAAGGCTCAGGTAGCTATGCTCAAGGCTGACGCTAAGGCACTTGAAGAGATTATGGAGAAGGCTCAGAATGATATGACCAACCAGTTGCTCGAAATCCCTAACATTCCTTGCGAGCAGGTACCTGAGGGTAAGGATGCAGCAGACAACGTGGTTGTCAAAGAAGGTGGCGAAAAGCCTAACCTCGGTCCAGATGCTCTCTGCCACTGGGATCTCCTGAAGAAGTACAACCTCGTTGACTTCGACCTCGGTGTGAAGATTACTGGTGCTGGCTTCCCTGTATATATCGGCAAGATGGCCCGTTTCCAGCGTGCACTTGAGGCTTTCTTCCTGGATGAAGCTCGCAAGAGTGGATACCTCGAGATTCAGCCTCCTTACGTAGTAAACGAGGATTCTGGTCGCGGTACAGGTCAGTTGCCAGACAAGGAGGGTCAGATGTATCATGCTAATCTTGATAACCTCTTCCTTATCCCTACTGCAGAAGTTCCTGTAACCAACATCTTCCGTGATGTTATCCTCGACGAGAAGGATCTCCCTATCAAGCGTTGTGCTTATTCTGCTTGCTTCCGTCGTGAGGCTGGTAGCTATGGTAAGGACGTGCGTGGTTTGAACCGCTTGCACCAGTTTGACAAGGTAGAAATTGTACGTATTGACAAACCAGGTCACTCTTACGAGAGCTTGAACGAGATGCTTGACCACGTAGAGGGTCTTTTGAAGAAGTTGGAGTTACCATATCATATCCTCCGCCTCTGCGGTGGTGATATGAGTTTCACCTCTTCTATCTGCTACGACTTCGAGACATGGAGTGCAGCACAGGGTCGCTGGTTGGAGGTTTCATCAGTATCCAACTTCGAGAGCTATCAGGCTAACCGCCTCCACTGCCGCTACCGTCATGCAGAGGACAAGAAGATTGAACTTTGCCACACATTGAACGGTTCTGCTCTCGCCTTGCCACGTATCGTAGCAACCATCCTGGAGAACAACCAGACACCAGAGGGTATCCGTGTACCAAAGGTATTGGTACCTTACTGCGGTTTCGAGATGTTGGATGATAAGAACTTCGACTAATCAGATTATAAACATCGATTAATTCAAATATCTGGCTGGGATTTACTGGCCAACAATATTAAGTACGAGGATAACATCGGCTGCATTTCTACAGCCGACGTTATCCTTTTGCTTTTTTATCACGGAACCAAATTATACAAAAACAACTTATAGAGTAAACATAATAACCAAAAATAACCTCATGAACAAGATTATCAAAAAAATACAATATTCAGAGAAGGTATATCGTTTCGACGTAGAAGCACCTTTGATAGCTAAAAGCCGCAAGGCAGGTAACTTCGTCATCATCCGTGTGGATGACAATAGTGAGCGTATGCCTCTGACTATCGCTGATGCAGACATAGAAAAAGGCACCATCACTCTGGTTGTGCAGAAGGTTGGATTATCATCTACCAAACTCTGTAATCTCAACGAAGGAGATGAAATCCATGATGTTGTGGGTCCTCTCGGCAACCCAACCCATATCGAGAACTATGGTACAGTAATCTGTGCGGGCGGTGGTGTAGGTGTAGCTCCAATGCTCCCTATCATGCGTGCCCTCAAAGCTGCAGGCAACCGTGTTCTCTCTGTGATTGCTGGCCGCAACAAGGAATTGGTAATCATGGAAGATGAAGTTCGCGCTTCCAGTGACGAACTGATTATCATGACCGATGACGGAAGTTACGGCGAGAAAGGTGTTGTAACTGTCGGTATCGAAAAGCTCATCAATCAGGAGCACATCGATAAGGTATTTGCCATCGGCCCTCCTATCATGATGAAATTCTGCTGCCTTTTGACTCAAAAATACAATATCCCTACAGACGTTTCCCTCAACACGATTATGGTGGATGGTACAGGTATGTGCGGTGCCTGCCGATTGACCATTGGCGGCAAGACTAAGTTTGTCTGCATCGACGGTCCTGAGTTTGACGGAGCATTGGTTGACTGGGATGAGATGTTCAAGCGCATGGGTACCTTCAAGGATGCAGAGCGTGAAGAGATGGAGCATTTCGAAGAGCACCTTGCAACAGTAGAAACAAACAAGAATAAGGAGACGACAGATGTAACGATGGACGTAGAGCCTACTACAGAAAGTATCGCTGAGCTTACCGACCGCAACTCTGAGTGGCGCAAGCAGTTACGCACTTCGATGAAAGCAAAAGAGCGCACTGCCATAGAGCGTGTTAAGATGCCTGAGTTGGATCCAGTATATCGTGCCACCACACGTACAGAAGAGGTCAATATCGGTTTAACCAAGGAGATGGCATTGACAGAAGCCAAGCGATGTCTGGACTGCCCAAAACCTACCTGTATGGAAGGTTGTCCTGTAAGCATCAATATTCCATCTTTCATCAAGAATATCGAACGCGGCCAGTTCTTAGCAGCAGCTAAGGTTCTGAAAAACACCTCTGCCCTGCCTGCCGTTTGCGGTCGTGTATGTCCACAAGAGAAACAATGCGAGAGCAAATGTATCCACCTCAAGATGAACGAGCCTGCAGTGGCAATCGGATATCTTGAGCGATTTGCAGCTGACTACGAGCGCCAGAGCGGAAATATTTCCGTTCCAGAACTGGAACCAGCCAATGGTATAAAGGTAGCAGTAGTAGGCTCTGGTCCTTCCGGTTTGAGTTTCGCAGGCGATATGGCCAAGAAGGGATTCGACGTAACCGTATTCGAGGCACTTCACGAGATTGGTGGAGTATTGAAATATGGTATTCCTGAGTTCCGTCTGCCTAATGCCATCGTGGATGTAGAAATTGAGAATCTTCAGAAAATGGGTGTAAAATTCATTGCCGACTGCATTGTTGGTAAGACAATTTCCGTAAAGGAACTGAACGAACAGGGTTTCAAGGGCATCTTCGTGGGTTCTGGTGCAGGTCTGCCTAACTTCATGAATATTCCTGGCGAGAATGCCTTGAACATTATGTCATCCAATGAGTACCTGACCCGCGTGAACCTGATGGACGCAGCCAACCCTCATAGCGACACACCTATCAACTTAGGCAAGAAAGTAGTAGTTGTAGGCGGTGGAAATACAGCTATGGACAGTTGCCGTACTGCGAAGCGCTTGGGTGCAGATGTCACTCTGGTCTATCGCCGCTCAGAGGCAGAAATGCCAGCCCGACTGGAAGAAGTAAAGCATGCCAAGGAAGAAGGCATTACCTTCCTGACACTCCACAACCCGAAGGAATATGAGGCTGACGAGATGGGAGCTGTAAAGGCTGTTGTACTCGACGTGATGCAGTTGGGTGAACCTGATGCCAGCGGCCGTCGCCGTCCTGAAGCTACAGGAGAGACCATCACAATAGAGTGCGACCAGGTGATTGTGGCAGTAGGTGTTAGCCCTAATCCACTCGTTCCTCAGAGTATTGAGGGACTGGAACTTGGCAGAAAGAACACTATTGCAGTAAACGAGCAGATGCAGAGTTCACAACCAGAGATCTATGCCGGTGGCGACATCGTAAGAGGTGGTGCTACTGTGATTCTCGCCATGGGAGACGGAAGAAAAGCAGCAGAAAACATGGCAAAGCAATTGTCAGGTAAATAAATGTAGATTCTTATAACGATAAAGCGAGGGGGCTTCGGGTACTCAAATAGAGACACCGAATCCCCCTCTCTTATGACGCAAAAGTAATAAAGAAACTAAAACATCTGCTTAAAATTTGCAGTTTTCAGAGAAAATTCGTAACTTTGTCACCAAATCGCATGGAAAAATCCATGAAATCAAATCTATAGATGAATCAATCATAGATAAAACCAAGTCAATCAATAGATAAAGTTATGAGACAGTTGGCATTATACATCATCTTCCTGATGTCCATGGTTTTCACAAACTATGGTAAGGCGTCATCCGTCCCAGAAACTTTGAGTCTTCCCTTTGCAGAGTCATCAGAATCATTTCTTTCCGAGAGTAGTTTTTCCGAGAATCAATTTATTGTTGGTCAACATTCCGAGAGTCAAGATTCAAAGGAACTGTTCAACAAGGAAAGCCATTCCGAGGACCGACTTACTCAGATAGAACACAAGCAAAACAAGCAAGATGCACAGTTGGAAGATGCTTCTACAATCGCCTATCGCGTATGCAGCAATCGTCCACAGCGATTATTGCCAAATGGCAATATCCAGAGTAATCCATCTGCAAGTAGATTGCTTTTTAATAAAATCAAGTTTTTATCTTCACTTCTAACTGCAAATATAAGTGGCATGGAGTCTTTCCGTATGGAAACTGCCCCTATCCACTTTGATGTCGCCAGCAAATATTACGTCATTTGCCTGCGACATCTACGGTGTTAGTACTTATTCTTCTCTTTTTATATTTTATTCTGTTTTACCGCATGCTATCAGCATACGATAAGGCAGGTCACACCCACCCTTATATTAAAAAAACAGTTCTCTATATATAAGTATGCTCGAACATACAAAGCCAGTTTGAGCATATAGAAACAATTCGAACCTAAAGAGATGGTTCGACATTTATAAACAAGAAAAGAATAAGTAATTAAAGAATATGGCAAAGATTAATCATTTAGAGATGGGTGCCGATGTTATGGCGCTCAATGATATAGAAGTAAAGAAAGGTTTCTTAGGTTTGAGTTGTAAACTCATTTACAAACCAACCAACAGTGTGATTAAGATAAAGGAGAAAGAATACTCCGCAGAGGATGGAAAGAAGTTGGGTAACATTCTTTCTGCAGATCCTAACGATGTGGAAACTGCTATCAATAAGTTTCCTGTATCTGCCATCAACATGGGCAATGTAAAGTTGGAAGCTTGCCTCTCGGATGACCATCAGTTTGTTGCCACCCAACTCCTTTCATTTCAGGACTTCGGTTACAAACCAGTCACAGAGATGGTAGTATATACTGGCAAGACAGCTGAAGCTTTCGCCAAGTTGTTTACTGCCTAAAAGATAATCAATACAAGAGGGCATATTAAAGTCAGTGGGACTTTGATATGCCCAAAATCATAATTCCCCCGCAACTGATGCGATATCGTATCAGCTACGGGGGAATTATGATTTATTATATTCTGTTCTTAAAGAATTCCCATTATCTATGATTGCTTTCCAACAGCCTCTGCCAATTGTTCGAGAGCCTGTCTGATTATCACGCGGGGACTCGCCACATTCAAGCGCATGAATCCCTCACCACCAGGACCAAACATTTCACCATCATTCAGTGCCAGATGAGCCTTGTCGATAAAAAGGTCAAGCAACTGTTCATGGTTGAGATGCAAATCCCTACAGTTAAGCCAAACCAAGAAGGAAGCCTGAGGACGCAAAGGACGGATGCCCGGAATATGCTCCCGGCAGAAATCCTCTACGAAACGGATGTTTTCTTCAATATAAGCAAGCATCTGCTGGCGATACTCCTCTCCATGACGGAATGCTGCAATCGTGGCTATTGGCGAAAAGATTGTCGGCTCATCCAACTCGTTGGCACTCAACCAGCCATAGAATTTGCGGCGGATATCCTCATTGGGAATAATAGAATAACTGCTCACGATACCTGCGATATTGAAAGTCTTGCTGGGTGCTTGGAAAGTAATACTGATTTCACGCGCCTTATCAGAGACTGATGCAAATGGGATATGCTTATGTCCGAAGATGGCCATATCAGCATGTATCTCATCTGAAATCACAATCAGATGATGCTCATAACAGAAGTCAGCCAAACGCTGCAAGGTTTCTCGATCCCATGTAATACCACCTGGATTATGAGGATTGCAGAGAATGAATACCTTGCACTTCTCATCGCAAACCTTCTCCAACTGTTCGAAATCCATCTCATAATATCCATCTTCACGCATTTTCAGCGGATTGAACACCACTTCCCTGCCATTTCCCTCTGGGGTCAGACGGAACGGATGATAAACCGGCGGCTGGATTATAACCTTCTCGTCTTCCTTGGTGAACACATTGATGACCATGCCAATGCCCTTGACAATTCCTGGAATAAAACGAATCCACTCCCGCTTGACATTCCACTGGTGATGGTCTCTCACCCAATCCATGATAGATGGCAGAAAATCTTCTGGCTCTACCGTATAGCCGAAGAGAGAATGTTCCAGACGGTCTTTGATGGCATCTGTGATAAAGGCGGGTGTCTCAAAATCCATATCAGCCACCCAGAGAGGAAGAAGATCCTTTCTTCCCCAACGTGGCAGCAAAGCCTCATGCTTGAGGTCACCACTGCCAGAGCGGTCTATGATCTTATCAAAATCGTATTTCATAACTTTCTTTTTTATACAAGTGATTACCCGATGTCCAAAAACTAACCAAGTGCCTGCTTGATATCCTCAAATAAATCCTCTACATCCTCAAGACCTACGCTGAATCGGATAGTCGTATCCAAGACATCCATACTTGCACGCATCTTCTCTGGGAAACCTCCGAAAATCGTGCTGGCAGGATGAATGGCAAGCGAACGGTTGTCAAACAGGTTGGTGGCACGATGAATCAACTTCAGATTGTTGATGAAGTTGAAACAGGCTTCCTTGCTTTCTAAATCGATACAGATCATAGCTCCAGCCGTTTTTCCAAACTGCTTGACAGCCAACTCATGGAAAGGATTATTCTCCAGGCCCACATAATTGACACGCTTGATTTGAGACAATGTCTGGAGTTTCTTTGCCAATTCTAATGCATTAGAAGACTGCACACGATAGCGGGCATCAAGTGTCTCCAAACCGATAGTCTGCATATAGGCTACCTGTGGAGTCATATAGGCTCCGAAATTGAATAGCATCTCCCCATAAAGACGCTTGGCAAAGTCCTTATTGTATTCAGTACCATAATCTATCACCAGACCGCCCAACGAGGTTGCACCACCGCTTACATATTTAGAACTGGATACCACCTCTATATCTACACCAAGATTCTTGGCAGAAAACTGGGTGAAAGGAATAATCGTAGTGTCTGCCACAAGTGGCACATTCTTGGCATGAGCCACTTCAGCAAGAGCACTCAGGTCTGCCACCTCCAACTGAGGATTGGTAATAATTTCCAGGAATACGCAACAGGTATCATCATCTATCGCCTCTTTTACCTTTTCTATATCTGTGAGATCTACCAGATGAGTCTTTACGCCAAAACGGCGCAAAGTACCAAATAACAAAGAGAAGGTATTGCCGAAAAGATGCTTGGAGGTGACGATATTCTTACCTTGAGAAGCCAGTGCCAGTATGGTATTGCTGATGGCAGCCATACCAGAATTGAAAGCTGTGGCATGAGAGGCACCCGTAAGTGCAGCCACACGACGCTCCAGATTGGTTACCGTAGGGTTTTCTACACGAGAATAATCTGGTGCCTTGATCTTGTCTGTAAAGGCATCCGACATGATTTGCGCATTGTCAAACTCGTATGCCAATGTATTATATACTGGCACACTCAAAGAATCATAAGCGTCTCGGCGCTCATAAGCCACATGGATGGCTTGTGTCTGTTTCTTCATCTTATATAATCTAAATTTTATATTTTGATTGCAAAAGTACTAAAAAAAACAGAAAAATCATATCACATAAGTTTGGTATTTTAATCGTTTTATACTGTTTTTGCATTTCCCGCCCTCTTTCATATAATAATTTGACGTTTCTTACGTTAGTTATTGATAAAGAAACAAATTTGAAATGAAACAGAAAATCATATATCTTGCCATCTTAGCATTCACTTTTGCTACACAGGCGATGGCTCAGGGATTCACGCTGCAAGGAAGGGTAACCGACCAGGACAACAACCCGGTTGAACTCGCCACCGTCTCCGTGCTCAAGCAGGGAAAAGTGGCATTTACCTCCTTAAAGGGTGAATTTAGCATGCACCTGCAATCAGCTGATAGCGTGGTAGTTAAGTTTACTATGATAGGATACAAACCTAAGGTACGTATCCTCCGTCATCCTAAAGGAAAACAAACCCTGCAAGTGGTTTTGTTTACCGATGACAATACGTTAGCAGAAGTACAGGTAACCGGACAGAAAATACAGACCGGACAAACCGAGGAACTGAAAGCAGAGGATGCCAAACTCGCACCATCGACATCTGGAAATGGCGTGGAAGGTCTCATCCAGCAACAGGCTGGTGTAAGTACGCACAATGAATTGTCATCGCAATATAATGTACGCGGTGGTGCCTTCGACGAAAATTCCGTATATATAAATAATGTGGAAGTATATCGCCCTTTGCTCGTGCGCAGCGGTCAGCAGGAAGGTCTATCTGTCATCAACCCCTATATGGTGGATAAAATCGGATTCTCTACGGGTGGATATGCTGCTAAATATGGCGACAAGATGAGTTCGGCACTCGACATCACCTATAAGAAACTGCAACCTAAAGGCAGCAAAAAGACCGTTACAGAAGGCACTTTAGCAGCCAGTCTTCTGGGTGCAGATGCCTACTTCGGACTGGGAACCAAGAAGTTGTCATGGCTCAACAGCATACGCTATAAGACTAATAGTTACCTGCTGGGAACCACCGATACAAAGGCCGAATACAAGCCGAATTTCCTCGACTACCAGACATACCTGAGCTATTGTCCCAACAAGCGGTGGAAGATAGATTTCATCGGAAATATCTCCGACAACCATTACAACTTTGTTCCCCACGACCGAGAGACAACATTCGGAACCCAGCAGGACGTAAAGAGTTTCAGAGTCTATTTCGACGGACAGGAAAAAGACCGTTTCCTCACCTACTTCGGTACACTCGGCATCACCCGTAACATCACCGACAAGACCAGTTTTTCTATCCTGGGAAGTGCCTTCTATAGCAAAGAACAGGAGAAATACGATATTCAGGGACAATACTGGCTCGACCAGACAGAAACCTCTGAAAATCTGGGTGTTGGAACCTATTTCGAACATGCACGCAACTATCTCACAGCCCGCGTCTTGAGTGCCAAGGCCATCCTGAAACACAAGACCAAAAAGCATGACATCGAAGTGGCATATACCTATAAGAAGGAACATATCTCTGAAAATTCTGTAGAATACGAGATGAGAGACAGCGCAGGCTATAGTGTTCCGCATAATGGAAAAGACCTCTATATGATATACTCGATGAAGGCAAGAAATACCCTCGATGCCAACCGCATGGAAGCCTATCTGCAGGACACCTATCGTTTCACGAGTCAGGGAGGACATAGCCATTTCACACTGAACTATGGTGTGCGCATGAGCCATTGGAGCCTCAACAAGGAAACTCTCTTCAGTCCTCGTATCTCTCTCGGTATTATCCCTTCCTATAGCGAGAACACCACATTGAGATTTGCAGCCGGACTCTACTATCAGGCACCATTCTTCAAGGAATTGCGCGATACATCTACGGTCAACGGCATCACCTATGCCACACTCAATGAAAAGATCAAGAGTCCGCGAAGCATCCACTTCATAGCAGGATACGACTACCGCTTCCGCATCAACAACCTGCGCTATCGTTTCACGGCAGAAGCCTACTACAAGGCATTGGGTAATCTGATTCCCTACTCTGTCAACAATGTCAAGGTGGTCTATTACGGAGAAAACAGAGCCAGCGGTCACGCTGCCGGTATCGACCTGAAACTCTATGGAGAATTTGTACCGGGAACAGATTCCTGGCTTACCTTCTCGCTGATGAATACACAGATGAAACTCAACGGAAAGGGCGTGCCGCTACCTACAGACCAGCGATTTGCCGTAAACCTCTTCTTCACGGATTACTTCCCAGGAACAGAGCGGTGGAGAATGTCGCTAAAACTTGCTCTGGCAGACGGTTTACCATTCTCTACACCACACAGAGAACTGGAGACCAATACCTTCCGAGCACCAGCCTACAAACGTGCCGACATCGGTATGAGCTATCGCCTGCTCGACAACAGCAAGGGCACCAAGAAGAGTATCTTCAAGAATATCTGGCTGGGTGTAGATTGCCTCAATCTCTTCGGTATCGACAACGTCAACAGCTATTACTGGGTAACAGACGTAACCAACCAGCAGTATGCAGTACCGAATTATCTGACAGGCAGACAGGTAAATGGCCGAGTCCTCATCGAATTCTAATCATTTCGGGTTGTCAGATTATTATTTCGGGTTGTCAGAAAGGCTAAAATGAACATTTAGCAGAACAAAATGAACATATTTTTGCATAATTCGTAATATTTAACCGCAGATAGTTCGCTATCTGCGGTTTTTTTAGTATCTTTGCCACCGATTTGTGCAACGTGGACCCATCCGTCCCATTGCATACACTCCATAGAATAAAAAACAATACATAATAATCAATTATGAGTAAACAAATAGAAAAGATTAAGGAGCTGATCGCAAAGCGCGAACAGGCTCGTCTTGGCGGTGGCGAGAAAGCTATCGAGAAGCAGCATGCACGTGGCAAATATACAGCTCGTGAGCGTATCGAAATGTTGGTAGATGCTGGCAGTTTCGAGGAGTACGACATGTTCAAATTGCACCGTTGCACCAACTTCGGTATGGAGAAGAAACAATACCTCGGTGATGGTGTCGTAGCAGGTAGTGCTACTATCGCTGGCCGCTTGGTTTATGTATATGCTCAGGACTTTACCGTAAATGGCGGTTCTCTCTCTGAGACTATGGCACAGAAAATTTGTAAGGTAATGGATATGGCTATGACCATGGGTGCACCTGTCATCTGCATGAACGACTCTGGTGGTGCACGTATCCAGGAAGGTATCTGCGCACTCGCTGGTTATGGTGAGATTTTCGAGCGCAACATCCTTGCTTCTGGTGTCATCCCACAGATTTCTGCCATCATGGGCCCTTGCGCCGGTGGTGCCGTTTACTCTCCAGGTTTGACCGACTTCATCATCATGAAGGAGCAGACATCTTATATGTTCCTGACTGGTCCTAAGGTGGTTAAGACTGTAACAGGCGAGGATATCGATGCTGAGCACCTCGGTGGTGCATCTGTCCATGCTACCAAGAGTGGTGTAACCCACTTCGCAGCTAAGACAGAGGAAGAGGCTATCGAGATGATCAAGAGCCTGCTCTCTTACATTCCAAGCAACAATACAGAAGAAGCTCCACGCATAGAGTGCACAGACCCTATCGACCGCATGGATGATTCCCTGAACGAGATTATTCCTGATGATCCAAACCAGGCATACGATATGTACAAGGTAATTGGTGCGATCACAGACAACGGCGAGTTCTTTGAGGTTCAGCCTAAGTTTGCCAAGAATATCATCACAGGTTTCGCTCGTTTCAATGGTCAGAGCGTGGGTATCGTAGCCAACCAGCCTGCTGCTTACGCAGGTGTGCTTGATGTAAATGCCAGCCGTAAGGCAGCTCGCTTCGTACGTTTCTGCGATGCATTCAACATTCCTATCGTATCTCTCGTTGACGTACCAGGATTCTTGCCAGGTACAGGTCAGGAGTACAACGCTGTCATCCTCCACGGTGCACAGTTGCTCTACGCTTACGGCGAGGCTACCGTGCCAAAGATCACTATCACATTGCGTAAGAGCTATGGTGGTAGCCATATCGTGATGGGTTGCAAGCAGTTGCGTGCTGACTTGAACTTCGCTTGGCCATCTTCAGAGATTGCCGTAATGGGTGCCAGCGGTGCTGTTGCAGTCCTCTGCGGTAAGGAAGCTAAGGCTAAGAAGGAAGCTGGCGAGGATGTAAAGGCATTCTTGGCAGAGAAGGAGCAGGAATATACAGACAAGTTTGCTAATCCTTATCAGGCTGCCCAGTATGGTTACATCGATGATGTTATCGAGCCACGCAATACTCGTTTCCGCATCTGCCGTGGTTTGGCTCAGCTCGCTACCAAGCGCCAGAACTTGCCTGCTAAGAAGCATGGTTGTATGCCAATGTAATGATATCATTAAACATTAGAATAAATGGATAAGAATATTTATGCTGCGATTGCCATGGCTCTCTATGAGTATCAGGGTAATAACGTACATGACAAGGAATCAGGCATCATCACCATCAAGCCACGTCAGACTATGTGGAATGCCAAGTTCCTGAGTTTAACAGCCAAACCATAAAGAATAAAAAATGAAAGAGTTTAAATATACAATCGACGGAAAAGAATATAAGGTTCAGATTGACGGTGTTGAGGGTAACATCGCAAGCGTGAACGTGAATGGCGAAGCTTACAAGGTGGAAATGGAACAGGAAGCTGAGCCAGAGAAGAAGAAGGTAGTGCTCGGTCAGCCTGCTGCTGCATCTGATGATGCTGAGGCTACTCCTGCTGCCAATGTCAACACAGCCAACGCTGTGAAGGCTCCTCTCCCTGGTACTATCACCAGCATCGAAGTTGCTGTAGGTCAGGAAGTGAAAGCTGGCGATACCGTTGTCGTTCTTGAAGCTATGAAGATGCAGAACAACATCGAGGCAGAGAAAGACGGTAAGGTAACTGCTATCTGCGTAAAGCCTGGTCAGGCTGTTCTCGAAGAGGATGCACTCATCGTTATCGAGTAATCTCCTCTCTTAAAACAAGATTCGTGTAAACGAAACTTCATATTTACGTCCCGATATATTCTTTTATATCGGGACGTTTTTTTGTCTGTCAGGGACCACTTTTATTTTTGCCTGCCCAGGGAAAAATTTTTGCGTGGGCACGCAGAAATTCTTCCTCGGGCAGACGGTTATTTTTCCACAGGGACAAACTTAAATTATTTTTCACCAAACAGACTTCATATTCTCCCTTCAGTACAGACCGAAGGTCTATTACTATCTGTCAGAAATCCACTCCAGCAGAGAAAGCAACCGGTATCAGATATGCACAAATCCGGCAGGAGCATTCAACCGCTGCCCTTTTGTTCTGACATACTTCAGAAACTCCACCACAACTGGGTTCTTCGGTTTTCCTGCCGTTACAAGATAAAGATTGCGGGCTGGCGGTGCAGGATATTTTCCCTTTGCAATAGCCTCCATCAGTTCATCCAAAGTTCCATAAAATTTTTCTTCCTCATCCAATTTTCCATTACCATTCACATCAATAGGAACGATGGCAATCCCTTTCGTGGGTTTATGCGTCTTATCATGATAGGCATAACCGATATTATTAATAAGAAGTAACAACCCAGAGGATTACACCTTATTATATATATAGGTGTATGAATCATAAAATATAGGAGATAAAGATATGGCTATTCAATTTGCTCACATAGGCTTACCAAAAACAAAGCTTTCCATAATAGCACCCCTAAATATACATACAATTGCTGTAAAAAATAGTATAAAAATACATTTTTTGCAGCAATTTGTTACTTTTTTCCAATTTTCTTTGGCAGTTTGACAGAAACTTTGTATTTTTGCGGTCAAGTTTTGTTTCAGCCCCGGTCGTTTCGGGGGGAGCACTACATTACCAACAAAAATCAATAACAAATGAAAGTATTAAAATTCGGCGGAACATCTGTTGGTTCCGTAAAAAGCATCCTCAGCTTAAAACGTATCGTAGAAAATGAGGCTAAGAAACAGAGTGTAGTGGTTGTCGTGAGCGCACTTGGTGGAATCACCGACAAACTTCTGCAAACGTCTCAGCTTGCCCTCAAGGGTGATGAACAATGGAAAGTCGAATTCGACGCCATGGTTGATCGCCACCACAAGATGATAGACACCATCATCACCGACACCTCAGACAGAGAAAACTTATTCAAATCGATCGATGCCCTCTTCGAGCAGTTGAAGAGCATCTATTTCGGTGTGTATCTCATCCACGATTTAAGCGAAAAGACACAGGATGCCATCGTGAGCTATGGAGAAAGGCTCAGTTCGAAGATCGTTGCCACATTGATTCGTGGCGCCAAGTGGTTTGACTCACGTAACTTCATCAAGACAGAGCGTATCAACGGAAAGCATACCCTCGATAGTGAGTTGACTAACAAATTGGTAAAGGATACCTTCGCAGAGCTGCCTCGCATCTCTCTCGTACCGGGTTTTATCAGCCGCGACAAGAATACCGAGCGTACTACCAACCTCGGACGTGGCGGTAGCGACTACACCGCAGCTATTATCGCAGCAGCACTCAATGCAGAAGTGCTTGAAATCTGGACCGATGTGGATGGCTTTATGACTGCAGACCCACGTGTCATCAAATCAGCTTACACAATCAACGAACTGAGTTACATCGAGGCGATGGAGCTTTGCAACTTTGGTGCAAAGGTCATCTACCCTCCTACTATCTACCCAGTTTGTGTCAAGAATATTCCTATCAAGGTCAAGAATACCTTCAACCCAGAGGCTCCTGGCACCATCATCAAGAACAAGATTGATGGCGACTCCAAACCTATCAAGGGTATTTCTTCTATCAATGGTACAGCACTTATTACCGTAACCGGTCTTTCCATGGTCGGTGTCATCGGTGTCAACCGCCGTATCTTTACCGCTCTTGCCAATGAAGGCATCTCTGTGTTCATGGTTTCCCAGGCATCTTCAGAGAACTCTACCTCTATCGGTGTAAGAGAGCAGGACGTAGAAGAAGCTGTAAGAGTATTGAATGAGGAATTCAAAAATGAGATTGCCGACGGCGCCATGTTCCCTATGCACGCAGAATGTGGTCTGGCTACCATCGCCATCGTAGGTGAAAACATGAAGCACGCTGCTGGTATCGCTGGTAAACTGTTCGGTACACTCGGACGAAGTGGTATCTCAGTCATCGCCTGTGCACAGGGTGCTTCAGAGACCAACATTTCTTTCGTAGTAAAGAGCGATTTCCTCCGCAAATCATTGAACGTATTACACGACAGTTTCTTCCTTTCAGAATACAAGGTGCTCAATCTCTTTATCTGCGGTGTGGGCACCGTGGGTGGCAAACTGATTGAGCAGATCAAGAACCAGTACGAAGAACTCAAGGAGCGCAACAAACTCAAGCTCAACGTGGTGGGTATTGCATCTTCCCACAATGCCATCTTCGACCGTGACGGTCTCGACCTCGACAATTATCGTGAGGCTCTGAAGGCTTCAGAACCAAGTACCAACGAGACCCTGAAGGAAAAGATTCTGAATATGAATATCTTCAACAGCGTATTCGTGGACTGTACTGCAAGCAAGGATGTGGCCAGTCTCTACCAGAGTCTTCTGGAGCACAACGTGAGCATCATCGCAGCCAACAAGATAGCTGCTTCCAGCGAATATGAGAACTATGAGCGATTGAAGAAGACGGCCATCCAGCGTGGTGTCGTATTCCGTTTTGAAACCAACGTAGGTGCTGGTCTTCCTATCATTGGAACTATCAACGACCTCCGAAACTCTGGTGACAAAATCCTTAAGATTGAGGCAGTTCTGTCTGGTACGCTCAACTTTATCTTTAATGCTATCTCTGGTGTCGTACCATTCTCTGAGACCGTTCGCCTCGCCAAAGAGAAGGGCTATAGCGAGCCAGATCCACGCATCGACCTGAGCGGTATGGACGTTGTACGCAAGTTGGTAATCCTCTCTCGTGAAGCAGGCTACCGCGTAGAACAAGATGACGTTGAAAAGAACCTCTTCGTACCTGACGAATACTTCCAGGGCAGTCTGGATGATTTCTGGAAGAAGTTGCCTGAGTTGGATGCAGAATTCGAGGCAAAGCGCAAGACCCTCGACATCGAGCACAAGCGCTGGCGCTTCGTGGCAACCCTCGATGGTGGCAAGACCAGCGTAGGCTTGCAGGCAGTAGGTCCAGAGCATCCGTTCTACAACCTCGAAGGCAGCAACAACATCGTATTGCTCACCACCGAGCGCTACAAGGAATACCCTATGATGATTCAGGGTTATGGAGCCGGAGCCAGCGTAACTGCAGCCGGTGTATTCGCCAACATCATGAGTATCGCCAACATTTAATCGTATCATACCATTAAAAGGATAACAATTATGAAGCATATTATCATACTTGGCGACGGCATGGCTGACCACCCAGTGGAGAGACTGGGTGGCAAGACCTTGCTGCAATACGCCAACAAACCATATATGGACATGCTTGCCAAGATGGGAAAGACAGGCAGACTCGTTACAGTACCAGACGGATTTCATCCAGGTTCAGAGGTAGCCAACAGTTCTATCATGGGCTACGACCAGAATGAAGTCTATGAGGGACGCGGTCCTTTGGAAGCAGCCAGCATCGGCTACGAGATGAGTCCGAATGATTTCGCCCTTCGCTGCAATATTATCAATGTGAACGATGGCATTATCATCACCCACAACGGAGGCAATCTGGAAACAGAGGATGCAGATGTACTCATCAAGTATCTGAACGAGAAACTCGCCAGTCAGTATCCTGGCATCGTGAAGTTTATCACAGGTATCCAATACCGACACCTCCTGATTATCAAGGGAGGTAATAAGTATGTGGATTGTGCTCCTCCTCACGATCATCCGAACGAGGAATGGAAACCACTTCTGGTAAAACCGATGGAGAACGTAGATGCAGCATTGCTCGCTGCGCATGACAAGGATGCCAACGGCAAGGCTATCGATCCGTTAGCCGATGAATACCGCATGAGCGCACAGCAGACTGCCGATCTCCTGAATGAACTGATTCTGAAGAGTCAGGAAATCCTGGAGAACCACCCTTTCAATGTGGCACGCAAGGAACGCGGAGAGCGCATGGCTAACATCATCTGGCCTTGGGGCGGCGGTTATCGTCCTCACATGCTCACGCTCTCACAGATGTATCCTCAGATCAAGCGAGGTTCTGTCATCTCTGCAGTCGATCTGATTCGCGGTATCGGTCATTATGCCGGTCTCCGTAACATCATCGTGGAAGGAGCGACAGGTCTTGCTGACACCAATTATGAAGGTAAGGCGCAGGCGGCTATTGATGCTCTGAAGGAAGGCGACGATTTCGTATATGTACATGTAGAAGCAAGCGATGAGGCCGGTCATGATGGCAATCTGGAGTTGAAGATCAAGACTATAGAAAACCTTGACAGAAGACTCATCAAGCCTATCTACGATGAGGTTTCCAAGTGGGATGAACCAGTATGCATCGCCATCCTGCCTGACCACCCTACTCCAGTAGAAATTCGCACCCATGTGAAGGAGCCAGTACCTTTCATCATCTACTACCCAGGCATAGCGCCTGACGAGGTAGAGAAATACGACGAGGTAAGTTGCGTACGTGGCAGCTATGGTCTGCTACAGCTGCAAGACTTCATGAATGCATTCATGGCCATCAAATAATGTTTATCAATTAAACAGACATCATTAACATAAAAAAAATTGGAAAAATGAAATATTATTCAACAAATAAGAAAGCACCGATTGCCGATCTTCACAAGGCAGTAGTAAAAGGTTTGGCAGAAGACCGCGGTCTCTACATGCCTGAAATCATCAAGAAGTTACCAAAGGAATTCTTCGACAATATCGAAAAGTTCTCTTTCCAGGAGATAGCTTATCAGGTGGCAGACGCTTTCTTTGGCGAGGATGTGGATGCAGACTCTTTGAAGAAAATCGTCTATGACACCTTGGCATTCGATTGCCCTGTCGTAGAGGTAGAACCAAACATCTACTCTCTGGAATTGTTCCATGGTCCTACTCTCGCTTTCAAGGATGTAGGTGCCCGTTTCATGGCCCGTCTGTTGCAATACTTCGTACGCCAGGAAGGCAAAGAAGAAGTGAATGTGCTCGTTGCCACATCTGGTGATACTGGTTCAGCCGTAGCCAATGGATTCCTCGGCGTAGAGGGCATTCATGTCTATGTACTCTATCCAAAGGGTAAGGTGAGCAAGATTCAGGAAAGCCAGTTTACGACCCTCGGTCAGAACATCACAGCCCTTGAGGTGGATGGCGTTTTCGATGACTGTCAGGCACTCGTAAAATCAGCTTTCATGGATGAGGAACTGAATAAGCACATGAAGTTGACTTCAGCCAACTCTATCAATGTAGCTCGCTTCCTGCCTCAGGCATTCTACTATTTCAATGCCTATGCACGTATGAAGGAGAAAGGATTGGCAGACAAGTTGGTAATCTGTGTACCAAGCGGAAACTTCGGTAATATCACAGCCGGTCTGTTCGGTCACGAGATGGGCTTGCCTATCCACCGCTTCATCGCAGCCAACAATGCCAACGATATTTTCTACAACTACCTGCAGACAGGTGAGTACAAACCTCAGCCAAGCAAGGCAACCATTGCCAACGCAATGGACGTAGGCGACCCAAGCAATTTCGCCCGCATCTATGATCTCTACAAGGGCAATCATGATGCCATCACAGCCTATATCAGCGGTGCCACCTACAAGGACGATCAGATAGCAGAGACCATGAAGCAATGCTACAATGACACCAAGTATGTACTTGACCCTCATGGCGCTTGCGGTTATCGTGCCCTGAAAGAGCAGTTGAAACCAGGCGAAGTAGGTGTATTTCTGGAGACCGCTCACCCAGCCAAGTTCAAGGAGAAGGTAGATAGCATCCTC
This sequence comes from Segatella hominis, assembly GCF_004535825.1. Classification (GTDB taxonomy): domain Bacteria; phylum Bacteroidota; class Bacteroidia; order Bacteroidales; family Bacteroidaceae; genus Prevotella; species Prevotella hominis. The sequence continues at coordinate 31,676 of NZ_SGVY01000038.1, forward strand.
GGTTCTGACATCGAGATTCCTGCACGCCTTGCCGAGTTTATGAAGGGCAAGAAGCAGAGCATCGAAATGACCAAGGACTTCGCTTCATTCAAGAACTATCTGATGAACGAATAAAACATGTGAACGAATAAAAAGACACATGTGGAACGAATAAAAAGACAAAAGTTTCTCTCTTTGCAACCCATCATCTAAATGGAATGGCAAGCAATCAGAAAACATCATAAGAGCCTTTCTGTTTTTTCGGCAGAAAGGCTTTTTTGTGCTTTGTGGACGTCTATTTGTAAACTCCATATTACAGATTTACAACAATTAGCACAAAAATTCTATAATTCATAGCCAATAATTTGGCAGTATCAAATAAAATTATTATTTTTGCCTACAGTTTCAGCAGGACAATCATGATTAGCAGCGGCAAGCTCTCCTAAAGCCCATCCTATGCGAAGTTGTGCAGTATCCATGCAAAGTAGTAAATAAGTTAATAACAACTAAAATAAAATTTAGGTAAAATGAAAATTGAAGATTTTAACTTTGCCGGTCACAAGGCAATCGTACGCGTTGATTTCAATGTGCCATTGGATGAGAATGGTAATGTAACTGACGACACTCGTATCCGTGGTGCCCTCCCTACTTTGAAGAAGGTACTCGCAGACGGTGGTGCTCTTATCATGATGAGCCACATGGGCAAGCCAAAGGGCAAAGTTAAACCAGAACTTTCTCTTTCTCAGATTGTAAAGAACGTTTCTGACGCTCTCGGTGTAGAGGTTAAGTTTGCTAAGGACTGCGGTAACGCTGATGCTGAGGCTGCTGCCTTGAAGCCAGGTGAGGCTCTCTTGCTCGAGAACCTTCGTTTCTACCCAGAAGAGGAAGGCAAGCCAGTTGGCGTAGAGAAGGGTACTCCTGAGTTCGACGCTGCCAAGGCTGAGATGAAGGAACGCCAGAAGAAGTTCGCTGCTAAGTTGGCTTCTTACGCTGATGTATATGTAATGGACGCATTCGGTACAGCTCACCGCAAGCACGCTTCTACTGCAGTTATCGCTGACAGCTTCGATAAGGACCACAAGATGCTCGGCTTCTTGATGGAGAAGGAAGTAAAGGCTGTTGACGCAGTACTCGGCAACATCAAGCGCCCATTCACAGCTATCATGGGTGGTTCTAAGGTTTCTACTAAGATCGGTATCATCGAGAACTTGTTGACCAAGGTTGACAACCTCATTCTCTGCGGTGGTATGACTTATACATTCTCTAAGGCTCTCGGTGGCAAGATCGGTATGTCTATCTGCGAGGATGACAAGCTCGACGTTGCTCTCGATGTAATCAAGAAGGCTAAGGAGAACGGCGTAAACCTCGTACTCGGTACAGACTCTATCTGCGGTGACGATTTCAAGAACGACTGCAATACACAGGTTTGCCCATCTAACAACATCCCTGACGGTTGGGAGGGTATGGACGCAGGTCCTGAGACTCGCAAGGCTTTCGCTGCAGCTATCAAGGGTGCTAAGACTATCCTCTGGAACGGTCCTGCTGGTGTATTCGAGTTCGACAACTTCGCTGGTGGTTCTAAGGCAATTGCTGACGCAATCGCTGAGGCTACTAAGGAGGGTGCATTCTCTCTCATCGGTGGTGGTGACTCTGTAGCTTGTATCAACAAGTTCGGCTTGGCTGATCAGGTTTCTTACATCTCTACAGGTGGTGGTGCTCTTCTCGAGGCTATCGAGGGTAAGGTATTGCCAGGTGTAGCTGCTATCGAGAAGTAATAGCTAAACACATTTAATTATCTAAAAGTAATCGTCAGGACTTTCCCGGATTTCAGGAAATATTCCTATAGAAAGCTTGAAGATAAAGGAAAATATAAGTTCGAGGGCATCCTCTTTGGTGGTGTCCTCGAATTTTCAGTTTTAGCAAATACCCCTAAGAATCTACAACTTAACAATAATAATGGATTGGATCATTAATCTATTTACCAATACGGAATCCGTGGCTCACATCGCCCTACTCTATGCGATTGTCATTGCCATCGGCGTGTATCTCGGTAAAATCAAAATCGGAGGTATCTCTTTAGGTGTAACCTTCGTTCTCTTCGCTGGCATTCTCGCAGGTCATGTGGGATTCACAGCACCAAAGGATATCCTGACTTTCATACAAGACTTCGGATTGATTCTCTTTGTCTTCATGATTGGTCTTCAGGTAGGTCCTGGTTTCTTCGAGAGTTTCAAGAAAGGTGGTGTCACCCTTAACTTGCTCTCTACAGGAGCCATTTTCCTCAACGTATGCGTGATGTTTGCATGCTACTACTTGTTCTTTGACACAAGCAATCCTAACAACCTTCCGATGATGGTAGGTACGCTCTATGGTGCTGTAACCAATACCCCAGGTCTTGGTGCTGCCAATGAAGCGTTGCTCAGCGTATTCCCTAATGGTGCGCCAAGTATTGCCAATGGTTATGCTTGCGCCTACCCTCTTGGTGTGGTTGGCATCATTGGCGCTACCATTCTGATCAAGTATATCTGCAAGGTAAACCCTCAAGAGGAGGAAGAACAGTTGAACATGGAAGATGCAGCCAACCCACATGCCAAGGCACACAACATGCACTTGCGTGTGGAGAATGCTTATATCGCAGGTCGCACATTACGTGAAGTATCAGAGTTTTTGAACCGCGACATTGTATGCTCACGTCTCTTGCACAAGGGCGAGGTGAGCATTCCAAATAGTAAGACAACCTTTGAGGTAGGCGACGAGCTCCTCGTAGTTTGTGCTGAGGCTGATGCAGAAGCGATCAAGGCATTCATCGGCCCTGAGATTGATGCAGAATGGGACCGCGAAAAGGATGAGGTTCAGCACTTTGTTTCCCGCCGCATTATCGTTACCCGTCCAGAAATGAATGGTAAGACCCTCGGTAAGATGCACTTCGCCAGCGTATATGGCGTGAACGTAACCCGTATCTCCCGTCAGGGAATGGACATTTTTGCAGGCCGCAACCACCACTTCCACGTAGGTGACAAGATTTTGGTAGTAGGTCCTGAAGAGAATGTAAACCGTGTGGCAGAAATGATGGGTAACTCCGTGAAGCGTCTGGATGCACCTAACATCGCAACCATCTTCGTAGGTATCATGGTAGGTATCATCTTCGGTAGCCTCCCATTTGCAGTACCAGGAATGCCAGTTCCTCTGAAATTAGGTATCGCGGGTGGTCCGCTGATCATCGCTATTTTGATCGGCCGATTCGGTTATCACTTCAAACTGGTGACTTATACGACCACCTCTGCCAACATGATGCTACGAGAAATCGGACTGGTATTGTTCCTGGCAAGTGTGGGAATCAAGGCTGGTGCAGGATTCTGGGATACAGTAGTACAGGGAGACGGACTGAAATACGTAGGTTGCGGTTTCCTCATTACAGTCATCCCTATCCTGATAATCGGAACCATCGCCCGTCTGAAGTATAAGTTCAACTACTTCACCATCATGGGTATGCTTGCAGGTACCTATACCGACCCACCAGCATTAGCTTATGCAAATGCTTCATGCTCGAAAGAGGCTCCTGCAGTAGGCTATTCTACCGTTTATCCGTTGAGTATGTTCCTCAGAATTTTCTCGGCACAGATTGTCGTTTTGTTCTTCTGCGGATAATATAGCTTACAATTACTGAAATAAGCTTAACAAAAAGTTATAAATTATAAAGAGGTGCGCATTTTTCAAAAAATGTGCACCTTTTTTATGGTTTATTCCCAAATAATTCGTATCTTTGAGCCAAGAAACCTAAGAATAACCCTTTAACGTTAGAAGCGTATGAAAAAATTGGGACTTATATTAAGCATAGGGTTCATCACATCCTTGCCCACTTGGAGCCAAGGAGCCAAAAGCATCCGGATAACGGAGGTGATGACCAACAACCGTACAAGCATTGTGGATGAGTACGGTGCACATAAATCATGGGTGGAGCTATCCAATTCCTCGTTTACAACCTACAACATTCGCGGTATGTTCCTGACTACCGACCGGAGAGTTCTCGACAAAAAGATGTCGCCCGAAGAACGGCGAAAGCTGATGTGTCCTCTGCCGAACAACGAGCCTCGCACAACCTTGGCTGGCAAGAAAAGTGTGATCATCTACGACCGCTATATCTGGTATGAAGATTCGGAAGAAACATGCCCAGACTGTTTTCCTAAGGGAAAAGGACACTTCAGATGGTTGAGTGAAGGTACAGGACCTTTCCAACTAAAACTCGGATTAGTCCCTCTCAAGGAAATAGCAGATGCATTCCATGAAAAAAACAACTGGATCGCTCTCTACGATGGTAATGCTGTAGATCTGATAGACTCTATCAGCATTCCGTGGTTGGCAGCAGATCAATCCTATGCTCTGACCAGCGATTTCAAGACTTGGAAAATCTGCAATTTGGAAGAAACAACACCAGGTTACCTACCACAGCCAAATGGTCTGAGCAAACCCCAGATACTCAAGAAAACAGATCCATACGGCGTTGGCATCGCCGTACTTTCCATGGGCATCGTCTTCTCCTGCCTTGCCCTCCTCTTCATCTTCTTCTGGGCTTTCGGCGCTTACATGAAGCACAAACAGCGTATTGCTCGTGCTACGGAGAAACACGCCAACCTATTATATAAGACAGGAAAGAAGACTATAGAAGTGACATCAGAAATCAGTCACAAGACCAACGTGATGCTCAAGGATGGTTTGACAACCAAGGGTATTGACAAGGAAATCTATATGGCTGTCATTTCATTGGCGCTGAAAGAATACCTGGAGGATGTACATGATATTGAATCCGGTATCATCACCATCAAACCAAAACAGACAAGATGGAATGCCCCGAATTTTAATAATAAGTGAAGAGTGAAGAACGAAGAGTGAAGAACTCAATAGCTTTACTGATTCAAAATATAAATATTAAAGATTTAAAACTATGGCAAAGTATCAATATACTGTCAAGGGTGTCGATTACGAAGTCGAAATCCAAGACATCGAAGGCAATATCGCCAACGTGACCGTGAATGGAATCCCATTCGAAGTGGAAATGAAGCAACCTGTGAAAGCCGGTAAGCAGAAAGTAAAACTGAGTGAAGAACGAAGAGCAGAAGGAAGTGAAGAACGAAGAGTGAAGAGTGAAGAATCCAATAGCTCTTCTGCCTCTGCAGCAAGTACAAGTTCGGCACCAACGGCAGCAGCCGGTAAGCCTGTGGTAGCCCCTCTGCCTGGTACTATCAACGAAATCAAGGTAAAGGTAGGCGACAAGGTGAATGCTGGAGATACGGTTGTCATCCTTGAAGCCATGAAGATGCAGAATAATATCGAGGCTGAAACTTCCGGAACCATCACAAGTATCAACGTGAACAAGGGCGATGCCGTGATGGAAGGCGATACGTTAGTAACCATTAAATAGATAGCTTATGGATTTCATCATACAAAACTTTCATGAGTTCCTGACCTATACGGGCTTTGCCAATGCCACGGCAGGAAATCTCATCATGATCTTAGTGGGAGCCATCTTCATCTGGCTCGCCATCAAGAAGGATTTCGAACCTTTGCTTCTCGTGCCTATCGGACTGGGCATCATCCTTGGCAACATCCCCTTCCGTGCTGATGCAGGACTCGAAATCGGTCTTTACGAGGACAACTCCGTACTCAATATTTTCTATCAGGGAGTAAAACAGGGATGGTATCCGCCACTCGTCTTCCTGGGTATTGGAGCTATGACAGACTTCTCGGCACTCATCAGCAATCCGAAACTGATTCTTATCGGAGCCGCCGCCCAGTTTGGTATTTTCGGAGCATACATGATAGCCTTAGCTTTAGGATTCGAGCCTAATCAGGCTGCAGGTATTGCCATCATTGGTGGAGCCGACGGACCTACCGCCATCTTCCTCTCCAGCAAGTTGAGCCCAAACCTGATGGGAGCCATTGCGGTTTGTGCCTACTCCTACATGGCGTTAGTGCCTGTGATTCAGCCACCTTTGATGCGACTTCTTACCACCAAGAAAGAGCGTGTCATCAAGATGAAACCAGCTCGCCAAGTAAGTCAGACCGAGAAGATACTCTTCCCTATCATCGGTTTATTGCTTACCACTTTTATCGTGCCAAGCGGTTTGCCACTACTCGGTATGCTTTTCTTCGGAAATCTCCTGAAAGAGAGTGGAAAGACAACAAGACTCGCCAAGACAGCTGGCAGCAGCCTGAACGACATCGTGGTGATGCTCCTCGGTCTGACAGTAGGATGTTCCACCCAGGCATCAGAATTTCTGACCCTCAACACCATCAAGATTTTCGCCCTTGGTGCCTTGGCATTCATTATAGCCTCAGCAAGCGGCATTCTCTTTGTGAAACTGATGAACCTGTTCTTGCCGAAAGACAAGAAACTGAATCCGCTGATTGGTAATGCAGGCGTGAGTGCTGTACCGATGAGCGCCCGCATCTCCAACAATCTCGGTTTGGAATACGACCGCCACAACTTCCTGCTCATGCACGCTATGGGACCAAATGTGGCAGGTGTTATCGGTTCGGCAGTAGCAGCCGGTGCCTTGCTCGGCTTCCTGAATTAAAATTCTCAAATAATAAGAGGATATGTCATAAGGCTATGATACATCCTCTTTTTCGTTTCACCAGAGATTTTCTTCATCAGACGAATAAAATTGCGCCATGTACTTATGGCACACCTTTATACTATATTTATAAAAGAAATCTGGCAAGATCCGATACTCAAAATTTGTATCGAATCTTGCCAGAAACTATATCTGATAAAGAACTATTTCAGATTAAACAGAAAGAATTTCCAGTTTTCCCTGATAAGAAACCACGATTTTAACCTGATAACTCAGCGAACTGTCAGGCATGGCCAAGACAGCCAGGTAATGAATCCCCTTTTCGTCTATCCTCTCAAAGAGCAGGTCACTCAACACAGCCTGTTCCAAGAAAGATTCAGGCACCTTGTTCTCAAAATCTTTCTTTTTGAAATCATGAGAGAAAAGTTTGTTGGCACCATGGAACACGTTGAGATTGATAATATTCCTTAATTCCGCAACACTATAATTTAACTTTATTTATAAGTTCCTGAGCAACAAAAAGTTGCCCAGGATTTTGCCATGTCAGAATTTTCACTTATCTTAGTGTTGCAAAAAGAAAACAAGCAAAACTCTAATATGACATGGCAAAAATACAAATTAAATCTGAGAAACTCACACCTTTTGGAGGAATTTTTTCAATCATGGAGAAATTTGACTCCATGCTTTCACCCGTTATCGACTCAACACTGGGTCAGAGATGCAGCAGTATCTTCGGATATCAGTTCAGCGAGATAGTCCGTTCGCTGATGAGCGTTTATTTCTGTGGCGGCTCATGCGTGGAAGATGTAACGTCACAACTGATGCGCCATCTCTCGTATCATCCTACCCTTCGTACATG
>NZ_SGVY01000039.1 GCF_004535825.1 Segatella hominis
CGCTTTATGGGGTAAGGGGATTTTGTGTCTGCGACATTTCTGTTGTGCAAGAAATATGTACAATAAAATGAATTTTGTCGCTTTGCAAGCAAAATCCCACTAAACCCTATAGGTTGCGGATTTGAGGATCTTTATCTTTACGATTTAATATAAACGAAATAATATGGCAAATTATTTGACAATACGGATTAGATTTCTGATCGCAATACTTGCATCAGTGCTTCCGCTTTCCACAATGAAAGCTGAAGAAGGAAAAGATGTACTTGCCCCATCGCAAGGCTGGTACGTCGGAGTAGAGGGTGGAATGCCTTTCGGTTTCTCTACTTTCTCAAGTTTCGGACACGACAAGACGCATCTCGGTTGGGCTGCTGGCTTATATGGGGGCTATCGTTTCAACTCCATATTCTCGGCTGAGTTATCTGCCAAGTACGGAGAAATGAACTTGTCTGCACAAGACTGCTGCGTAGAACGTAACTATTGGTTGGGTAGCGACGGTATGCGTTACAACGCAGGTTTCTTAGGCATGGACAGTTGGGAATATGCCAATCTGAAAAGCCATGTCAGGATGGGGTGGTATGGGGCAAGAGTGAACGTTAATCTCCTTGGACTGTTCCACAAGACAGCTAACAGCCGATGGGATTTGGCTGTTTCACCTCATATATATGCAGTAACGACCAAGGCTGATATCCAGACTATAGCCGATGATGCCAAGGTAATGAAAGGTTCTACCAACTGGCATTTGGGTTATGGTGCAGACTTGCAGGTTGGTTATCAACTGACCTCATGTCTGAAATTGGGCATCTATTCCGGTTTGACTCGTCTTACTGGCGAACGTATGGACGGAATGCCTGAGCATCTGCATAAGAACAACTTTGTTTGGGAAAGTGGAGTAAGATTAGGGATTAACCTCTCTAAAAAGAAGAACAAGGTAGCAGAAACTCCATCAGTTCCACAACAGGAGGTTCTACAACAAGAACCAACTTCTTCGGAGGAGGTCAATCAGAAAGAAACAGTGGATAAGGCAGAAACAAAAGTTGTTGAACAAGACATAAAAGAATCTGCAAAGGTGACTTTCCCTGTCATATATTTCACTTTCAATAGTATCGACATCCAGCAAAATGAAGAGACTAAATTGAATGCTATTCTCAAGACATTGAAAGAGAATCCGAACATGAAGGTGACGGTAACAGGTTGGTGTGACACAAAAGGCAGCGTGACTGTCAATAAACGTATATCTCGCCAGCGTGCAGAAGCCGTAAAGACTTGGCTTGTGAAGAATGGCATAGAGGCTAATCGCATTACTGCAATAGGAAATGGTAGCGATGACACCCAAGATGCGGATAAGGCTCGCCGAGTAGAGACAACAGACAATCATCAGTAACCCATAAAACAAGATAGAAAATGAAAGCAAAAAGAATATTTAATATTGGGTTATGGGTGCTGTTATGCGTCCCATGCCTGTTGGCAAGCTGCGACCATGATGTTCATTCTGATGAGGAAGAAAGTGGCTTGTCTGTATCGCTCACTTGGGCAGATGAAGCCGACCAAGGTACGGAAGTGAAGGATGTGAAGCTCTGGATATTCAATGCCGATGACGGTTCTTTAGTAGAGGAAAAACATTATGGCAGTGCGCAGGAGGTGGCAAGCCAACGCTTCGCTCTTCCTGAAGGGCATTATCAGATATTGGCTATTACCAATCTCATAGAGCCATTCTTCACTACTGACCAGACCCGGGCTTTGAGCAACTGGAACAATATCCAGATAGGTTTGACCAATCCCAAGAATGTAAGGAACAATGCCTATTTCGGAGTTGCCGACGTGAGGATTGACAACAAGGAAGGCAACTATGTGGTACAGAATCCTGTTAAAAGCGTGCTTGCCGAACTGACCATCATCATAGAGAATGTACCTAAAGGTACAGAAATGAGTGGTAAGGCATTAGATGCAGCCTGGTGTCTGTTCCCTACACAGAAGAATAGTGATGGAGAATATGGGTTGCCGAGCATAAAGCCAACGGAAGTGGAAATACCTACTATCTTGGCTACTGAGTCAACCCTGAGATCGGAAGTCATCCGGCTGATGCCGACCATACAGGGAAGCCCCGCCTCTCATGTTTATCTCCGCCTCTTGCTGCCTAACGGGACCTTGCAAGAGTATGACATCACCGCTCCTGCGATGAAGGTTGGAGGAAAGTATGAGTTGCGACTCAACTACAACCAAATGCAGCCAAAGATGAATCTGGAAGCTACCATCAACGGTTGGACGAACCTCAACAATGAAGTAGAAATAAAATAATAATAACTTTTAAAATGTTTATAAGATGAAAAAGATGACTAAGTTCTTCGCCCTTGCACTCTTGGCAGGTGCAATGGTTTCATGCAGTACAGAAGACACCGCACCTTCTGTCCAGAACGATAAGGTAGCCGTGCAGTTTACTGGTGGTATTAGCGTAAACACCCGTGCTGCTGGTGTAGCTTGGGCTGATGGTGACAAGATTGGTATCTTCATGACAGAAGCTGGCAAGACACTCTCTGCGGATGTAATCAAAGAGGGTGTTGACAATGTTTGCTATCAGTCAAATGGAAGTATAGCCTTTTCACCTGTTTCTGGTGGTAAGACTGTTTTCTTCCCGATAGATGGAGATGTGGACTTCTATTCTTACTATCCACAGACCACTGTCAATGACTACAAGGTTTCACTTGATGTAACAGACCAAACGAAACAAGAAACTATCGACTTCATGTATGCCAAGACAGAAGGCTGCAACAAAGCTACGCCACAGGTTGACTTGACGTTCTTTCATAAGTTAAGCAATCTTATTTTGGATGTTCAACCAGGTAACGGTCTCACGCAAGAAGACCTTAAGAAAATGACTGTGACAGTGAAAGGTCAGAATACCAAAGCCACTTTCAATCTTGTGGATGGAACTATCTCTGGTGAAGAAACTCCTGCGGACATCACGATGAAAACTACCGAAGCTGGCAAGCTGTATGAGGCAATCCTGCTCCCTACAGAAGAAGCAAGCCGAGTGATAGAGTTTGACCTCAAGAATGGTTACGACGCTCCTTTTGTATGGACAATGCCTGTAAAACTTGAGGGTGGCAAAAGATACCACTATACAGTAGTAAAATTGAGTCGTTCTGCCGTAGATATTTCTGGAACCATTAAGTCTTGGACAGAGGCAGGAGACAATAATGAACATATAGCACAATAACAACTCTTAAATAACAAGATATATGAAGAAATTTAGATTCTTATACATTGCTGCCGCAGCATTGCTGTTTGCAGCTTGCGCTAACGAAGAAGACGGTATCGGCAACAATGGTCCTGTTGCTGCTACAGTAAAGGCGGATATTTCCAACAATATCAAAACCCGTGGAACTGCAGACAACGACAAATGGACAACTGGCGACGCTATCGGTGTGTACGTCACTTCCGCAGGAAACACAAAAGGAACAAATGTAAAGTATGAATATGACAGATATGGTGAATTTGTTTCGGCAAATCCTATTTATTTTAGAGATAACGCGGAACAGACATTCAGTGCGTATTATCCATACATTGATGACCCCAATAATGACAAATTCGATGAGGATGGTTGGTTAATAAGTGATTGGACTATTGATTACAGCAATCCAAGTAATACCTTATTAGCAAACGATTTTCTCTTTGCCTCGGGAGCAACAGCCAGCAAAGCATCGCCAATGGTTAATTTCACTGACTTGAATAATGTGGGTGAATCCTTGCCAGAGAAAGATCATCGCTTTAAGCACAAGATGAGTATGATAGAATTTACGGTCATTGCAGGAGAAGGTATAGAGGCCAGCAAGAGTGATCTTCAAAGTATAACATTGGACAAGATAAAGACACAGGGTAAGATAAATGTAAAAACAGGTGCGACAGAAGTCACAGGGACTTCTTCCCTAAAAACCTTACCAGTAACAGGTTTTTTGACCGATGTCAGGGTCTGCAAGTTTATACTCTTCCCGCAACAGTTCGAGAACAAAGAATTGACCATTAGTTGTAGTGTGTTGTATAACGAAAATACTATTAACAATTATACAACAAAGATACCCCTACCAAATGGATTCGAAGGTGGTAAAAAATATACTTATACTATCTCTGTTAGAAATAATAGTATAGTAATAGGAAATGCAAGCATAACGGGTTGGGGTATTGGCGCAGACAATGAATTTCTCGATGCAGAAATAGAATAGTTATGATAAATAAGGTACTGAAATAGGAAATACAGGGTTAGTGAGCTTGGTCGCTCACTAACTCACTAACAATAAAAAACTGAAGATTATGAAGACGATAAAACAAAGAATTTCCTATGCGGTAATGGGCCTTATGGCTATGGGCTTTACAGCATGTACGCAAAATGAAGATATGGCTCCAACGCTGAAAGGGCAGGAAATCAATGCCACTTTCTCTGTTGGAGGCATGCAGACTCGTGTCAATACATTGGGATACGGTAACAATTGGGAGGATAAAGATAAACTGACAGTAAGTATATTTACGGATTATGATCCTGGTAGTACGACTGTTCTTTCTTTTAATAGTGCAACAAACGAATGGTCTCGTACAGGAAGTTTTCGTTGGTTAACAGGCTACGATCAACATACTATTTTGGCTGTATATCCATCTGACACGGATTTTGGGAAAAATAATCTACAGTATGATTTACAGACAGATCAAAGCAGCGAAAGTAAATTAAAAAACGCTGATCTCATAACTGGATATTGGCACGATTTTCCTCGGTTTGATTTAAGCATTCGTATGAAGCATCGCATGTCGCTGGTCACGATAGTATATCATGTTGGTACTGCGGATTATCCTGATATGGATATTAGTGAACCACAAGTGTATTCTAAGCACAATAGTGTTGATTTTAACAGAGACGACCGACAAGAGCAATTTGTCATGAGTACACCTACTGCTAATCCTGCTTGGGTACAAGCCTGTAAGCATGACGGCGATATGTTTTCAGCAATCGTTATCCCTGGTTCATACAAAACTGACGATATTTTCGTGAAATTCAAGATAGGCGACAAAAACTTCCATGCAAAAATGAGGTCAGATACGAACTTTCAAGAAGGCTATCGCTACATCTACAAACTCGATGTAGGAAAAGACAAAGTGGAACTAACCCGAATCAGCGTAGATGATTTGAAAGGTTGGGACAGTAACAACGAAGAAGATCTCAAATAATTGGAGGAAAGAATATGAAAAAGATATTTCAATACATCATGCTGGCAGTCGTTACTATAGTAATGGCGTCATGCACAAGTGATATAGAAAAAACAACCGCAACAACAGGCAAGAGCAACGTACAGTTGGTTGTAGGTGAATTTCCTGCATTCGGAGATTCACAGACTCGTGCTATTGGTACACCTGATGAAGGCAAGACTTCATGGGCAGAAGGAGATGAGTTGCTTCTGGAGATGACCAGTAAGACTTTAGGGACTAAGTATGCTGCTTTTAAATATAATGGCAGTAGCTGGGAATTGGCAAGTGGCGAGCTGTCTTATAAAGAAGACGAAGTGCCAACCTTTCCTCATGTATATTATGCCCCTAACTACAAATGGGAAGCTGGCAAATTAGTTTTGAAAGAAGGCAAGGTTGCTGGAACCGATGAATACATCGAGGGAAAAGCCAATATCACCCCTAATGGTCAGGCTATAACCGTAGAATTTTCCAAGGCAACACGCAACTATTCACGCCTCCGCATCGCAACTATGCCAAATAAGCCAATAACAGTAACCATCGATAGATACACTCCTGCGGGCAGCAGCGATATGAAATGGGATCAAAATTATGCCCTTACATCTGATGAAAAGGGCAATGCCTATTTATATGGTAATTTTGTAACAAATTCCAGAGTCGATGTGAAATATGGGGAAGCTCCTTTGGCAACTCATAAATTCTCGCAAGCAACAGTAAATGCTAAGAGTTATGCACTGGATGCTACTGTTGTTTCGCTGACTGACGAAGGTATCACTTACGATCAAATTGTGGAAGACGTCAAGAAGGAATTGGATGCGGGCAAGACTTACATCAATATCATTCTTGCTCCCGATGTGGATGAAGAAACATTGGAAGCAATACATATCGGACTTCTAGAAGGAGAAGCAAAGGATTGGAGTATAAACCTTACTTTGATAGGATGTAAGAAGATTCCTTCAAGAGGATTTTTGCATTTTGACATGCTGAAATCCATAGTCCTCCCAGATGTTACAGAAATCGGGGAAAATGCTTTTTCAGATTGTTCAGGGCTTCAAAAAGTAGTTTTAGGCAATCTTACAAAAGTATATGGTAATGTCAGAAATAATGGTATCTTTGATGGTTGTGAAACCCGGTCCATCGATTTGGTTTTGTCAAAAGACCAGAAAGCTATGAATGATGGCGAAGCCGAAGGTAGATATTGTTGGACTGCTGATATTATTACAGATTATGATCTTAGTAATGAACATGTCAGCAAAAAATTCCTTGGGTATGAATTTAAGTCCATAACGTGTAGATATAAATTTGAATAATAAAGTAGATTATTTAACTCCTAAGCTGGGCAAGGAGTATAAGTTGCTCAGCAACATATATTCACCCGCACTTCACGGGAAAACGACAAGGGTCTATATGCCACGATGAGAGGTGGCGTATAGACCCTTCATCGTGTCTTGATACCTGTTGGGTGGATGATATGGGTGTGGGCAGTGGTTTTGAAATCCTAACTTTTCCCGAAACTTTTCTCCCGTTTTCTTTGCACTTTCAAAATAAAAGCTTATCTTTGCAATCAACATGAAGTAGAACTTTAAAATGAATAAGTATGGCTTTAAAAATTAAAACTCGTGAAGAAGCAATTGCAGTATTACGAGATATGGTTAGACGTAAAAAAGATATGGAAGCAAAGGCTCAAATAGACTTTGCCAAAGCACGTGAGGAGGCTACAGACTGTTATGCATGCCTTTAACTTAACTCGCCTCAATTTTCATTCTCCTTATAAGGTCTGGATAGATAATGGATCATATAAGTTCTTAACAGATTATGGTGTTCAGTATCGAATAGAATTTGTAGAAAACAATAATATTTGGGAGGATGAAAAAGCGTATGAATTCGGCATTCTCAATGAAAACAAGAAGAATTCTCCTAACGATTCTAAAGTTAAAGCAACTATACAATGTATTATAGAGGAATTCTTTCTTACGAATCCCGATATACTTCTATATCAATGTGAAACGGGTGATAGCAGACAGGCTATGCGAGCTCGCCTTTTTACCAGATGGTTTAACGAATTCGATAAACGAGATCGTTTTTGTGTCAAGGTTTCTATTCTTAGAGATGAAGAAGTTGATAATTACATAGCCATTATAGTTCAAAAGAGTAATCCTAAGTTGAATGACATTCTTCGAGATTTTGATGAGTTTATCGGTTTCTTTGATACAAAGCCCGAATAATAGTAGTAAATCTGCAATTAACTTGGTTGACAAGGGTCTATATGCCACGATGAAAAGGTGGCGTATAGACCCTTGATTATATGGTGACATTCGTAATCTACATCTCCGCTTTCAGCAGCTTTATCTCCTCTGCCGAAGGAAAGAGAAGAAGCTGAACGCAGGCTGAATATAAGCAGCACGCCCTGAACCAACGGTCACCGGTGCGTAACGGAATTGAAAATCGCTGACCGAAGGGTAAAGCAAAGATAAAGGACAGAAACTCCTAACCCAGGGCGTAGGGGGAATCATTCTATCGGCCAAATTGTTTTGTACATTGGCCAAACATCCATTTGTGCAACAGGAGTCAATTTTGCAAATTGATTCTTTTCATAGAAACCTACTGCGCTGTAATTAGAGGTATGCCAAGCTCTTACTGTCAAGAAGACGCAACCGGCATATCTTTGTTTTCTAGCCATCGAAGCTATTTCGTCAACTAAGGCTGAACCTATATGTAAGCTTTGAAATTTTTGATCAATAGCTAAGTAGGCAATTTCTAAAGCGGGATAAGTATATTTTTGTTCGAATTGATCTCGGAATGTTTCTTTTACCGCAGGTAAATCGGTTCCTGCTGCACCTATACGCATATCATCAAAATCATCTGAATCTATGTCAACGGAGTCGAATGCTAAGGCGAAAATAGCAACAATCGTGTTGTTTGCTTTTAAGCGGACACAAAATGTCTTACAATAATGACTCTCTTCACAATCTTGTAAGTGATTATGAAGAAAGTCATCCATTTTGTCTTTTCCTGTATAGAAATTTATCAACTCATCAAAGTCTGATAAAAGTTCTATTTTGTATTCTTCTAAATTCATTCTAAATTCCACTCAAATTTATATGGATAATTTGGTGTCTTTGTGGCATCATCTGTCTTTGCTTTTGCACCGATGGATGCAAGAGCGGCTTTACGAACAGCTTGTGCGTATTTGCCTTTAGCTAAAACTTTTGGTGCATTTATTCCTAACATAATTATATAATTTAAATGTTTGTGATGCAAACGAGCGCAATGAAAACTTGCTTTCAAATTGCCGAGTGCAGCTTTTCTTATGCAAAATTAAGCAATATCTCTGTAACTTCCAAATATTTGAATGAAATTAACATCATTATTGGTCAAATAATACTAAATCCCCCATCCTGCTTTCTCAAGCGGGATGAGGGATTTTTCTTCAGTATACTCACCCGCACTTCACGGGAAAACGACAAGGGTCTATATGCCACGATGAAAAGGTGGCGTATAGACCCTTGATTATATGGTGATAGTCGTAATCTACATCTCCGCTTTCTGTTTTTTATGAATTGCTTATCTGTTACCTCTAAGATAATATCTTATTTCAATTTTTCTATCTGTTCCTGGGTAAGACCGGAATACTTCATAATCAGATTGATGTCAACGCCATCAGCAAGCATGTTCCTAGCAATATCCAGGGCTTTCTGGTTCATTCCCTTTTCCATACCTTCAGCTATACCTTCACGCTTAGCAGTGTCAACGGAATTCTTGATGTCGCGATATGCCATCTTGCTGGTCTCGTACTCCCTCATTTCCTGCGGAGTAAACTTGGCTATCTCGGCTTCTTCAAAGAGGCGATCGAAATCGGTCAGCAAGCTGATGTATCTTTCTTCTACCTGTTTCATAATCATCTGTTTAAAAAATCCATGCCGCAAAGGGCGACTATAGTTAAAAGAATGATAAAACCTTTTCTAATTTAATAATTGCTTGGCAGAAACTTCTACTACCCCGCCATTTCCGTCACTAATGACCACAGGACGATTGTATAAAGCCTTTTCTACCAACATATCATGCTGAGCTTCAACTAAACCTGATTCAACTTTGTTGATAAAGCCCTCAATCTCACTTTCACTCATAATCCTTAATTATTTTAAATTTAACAATATCCTTAATCTTTGTTGGAAGCAGTCTACCTCCGAAAGCAACACGTTCTCCTTTATTTAAACTGTTATCAAATAGAATCCAGATATCCACTTCTTTCATAAATATCTCAAAAAGATTCTTAAGACCAGCCTTATACCTACGTTCAATTACAGGCAAAGGAATGTTATGCCCGCCACTCGCTACTCTATCAGCTACACGTCTTTTTGCAAGCTCTATACTATCCAGCCAAAAGAACAAGAGATGCACAACATACCCTTTTTCTTGTGCTCTGCGCACCAGGTTAATATAAGATCTGGTTGCTAAAGTAGTTTCTATGGAGAACGATTCACCCATTTCTAGCAAATCTTCTATTCTCCTAAGCATCAAACGCCCTGCTTCTATCGCTACTCCTTCAGGATTGAAAGGTGAGAGACCTTTTGCAATTTCGTCAGCATTAACAAATTCCTTAACGAGCAAAGACTTGGGAAGAATCGTCTTAGAAGCAGTCGTTTTGCCTGCTCCATTACAACCTGCTATTATATATAAATGCTTAACCATTTGATTCACATTTAAATTCTTTTGGATGCAAATATACTGCAAAATCTTGATGACGCCAAATATTTGAATGAAATTAACATCATTATTGGTCAAATAATACTAAATCCCCCATCCTGCTTCCTCAAGCGGGCTGGGGATTTTTCTTCAGTATAATCCCCCACACTTCACGGGAAACGACAAGGGTCTATATGCCACGATGAACGGGTGGCGTATAGACCCTTGATTATTTGGTGATAGTCGTAATCTACATCTCCGCTTTCAGCAGCTTTATCTCTTCTGCCGTCAGCCCCGTCATATCCATGACCGATGCATCAGATCTTTTTTCTCCCTGCCCACGCAAGAATTTTTCCGTGGGCAGGGAAAAATAAAAGTGGGTACAGGGATGGATAATTTCAAGAACATAACTTGTCGAAAATCTACACGACTTAACGATGCGCTTTATTAAAGTCTAATAAAGCGCATCGTTATAGTTTGCTACTTTAATGGGGCTATCATGCCCCCAAAAAAGTATCAGAATTCAACGGTTCTGCTTCCGTCTTCTTCTGTGTGAATATGTACTCTTGTCACATCTTCTGGTAGAAGGTCTTCTATCAGTTCTGGCCATTCCAGAAAACATAAGTTTCCTCCATAGAAGTAATCCTCATATCCCATATCATAGACCTCGTCTATCTTTTTGATACGATAGAAGTCAAAGTGATAGATTGGGTCGCCATTCCCTGCGGTATATTCGTTGACAATGGCAAATGTAGGAGATGTGATGACATCATCTACTCCCAATTCTTCACAGATAGCTTTGATAAATGTGGTCTTACCAGTACCCATCTTTCCGTAAAAGGCAAAGACTTTACCATCACCCATGTTGGCCAGAAATTCCTTGGCTGCAGCATGGATGTTTTCTAATGAGTCAATTTTGATTTTCATATTTTGTTTCCTTTTCTTGTTTTCTTTTTCTAACGTCTTCTTGGTGTCAATGTAATGAGTGGTATCAGCATCTCTTCCATAGATATGCCTCCATGCTGGAATGTGTCCTTGTAGTAGGATACATAGTAGTTGTAGTTGTTGGGGTAGGCAAAGAAGGCATCACCATACGCAAATACATAAGTTGTGCTCAGGTTCGGAGCGGGCAATTGTGCTTTATGTGGCTCCTTGATTGTGAACACTTCCTTGGCATTGTAGGCAAGATTCTTGCCTAACTTATAGCGCAGGTTGGTGTTGGTATTACGGTCTCCTATTATCTTGATAGGTTTTGAAGCCCTAATACTTCCATGGTCGGTGGTGATGATGACCTTGAATTCGTCTTGCGATAAACGTTTGAATAGTTCTGCAAGAACTGAATGTCTCAGCCAACTCTGTGTAATGCTGCGATAGGCAGATTCGTTGTTTGCCAATTCTCTCACCATCTTAGATTCTGTACGTGCATGTGAGAGCATGTCAATAAAGTTTACGACCAGTACATTGAGGTCGTTATTCTTGCATTCATTGTATTTATCCAGAAATCTGTCGGCTCCTGCAGAATCATTTATCTTGTGATAACTGAATGTGTAGTGCTTTCTGAATCTTTCCAACTGGGTTTGGATGAGAGGTTCTTCGTTGAGGTTTTTGCCTTCCTCCTGATCTTCATCTACCCATAGGTCAGGAAACATTTCTGCTATTTTGTTTGGCATCCGACCGCTGAATATTGCATTGCGTGCATACTGGGTGGCTGTTGGCAAAATACTCATATACATGTCTTCCTCGATATCGAATAGTTCTCCGATATCTTGTCCCAACATTTTCCATTGGTCATATCTGAAGTTGTCGATAACTATGAGGAATATCTTTTCACCCTGATCCAGTTTTGGAAAAATCTTGGTTTTGAAGATGTCTGGACTCATGACGGGCTTACCTTCTATCGTCTTGCCGATATTCTTGGGATTTACCCATTCCAAGTAGTTCTTGGTGATGTATTTGGCAAATCCGATGTTGGCTTCTTCTTTCTGCATGGTAAGCAGTTCTGTCATCGAACTCTCGGTGTCGCTCAGTTCAAGTTCCCATTTTACCAGTCTCTTATATACTTCTACCCAATCCTGTACTGTCCGGCAATCCATGATTTGCATGGCGATTTGCTGGTAGTCTTGCTGATAACCGCTTTGGGTTACTTCTGTGACTATATCTTTGCGATGTATGTTCTTCTTGAGAGAGAGCAATATCTGGCTGGGGTTGACCGGTTTGATGAGATAGTCTGCGATTTTTGAACCGATAGCCTGGTCCATGATGTTCTCTTCCTCGCTCTTGGTACACATGACTACAGGGGTAGCTGGTTGGATTTCCTTGATTTGCTGAAGAGTTTCCAATCCGCTAAGTCCTGGCATCATTTCATCTAAGAGAATCAGGTCGAAGGTCTGCTGTCTGCACTGGTCGATAGCATCCGGACCATTGCTCACAGTTATAACTTCATATCCCTTTTTCTCCAGAAATATGATATGCGCCTTGAGAAGTTCTATCTCGTCATCTACCCAAAGTAATAAACCGTTACTCATGTTTTTATTTTTTAGGCGCTAAAGTACAAAGAATAATTGAATACTGGCAGAAGAATGCTATTAAAGTATGTTAATGTTAAGGAAAGTTTTTATTCGTATGATTCTTCTGGGTGTTCGTATGTTTCCTCTACTTTTATATAATAATTAGGTGAAGATTCCGTTCTTTATCCAAGAATCAGTTTATAAATCCAATTATTCATCAAATAAAAAAATAAGAAGAAATCAAGAAACAATGCTCAAAATTGTATTGATAATGCTTTGCGGAATAGGTACAGGTTATCTGCTCCGTAATAAGAAAATGAGTTTTTTAGGTCGCATCATCACGGCGTTGATATGGGTACTCCTGTTCCTGCTTGGTATTGAAGTTGGCTCCAATCCTCGTATCATAGGAGGTATTCAGACCTTAGGTCTCGAAGCTGTTATTCTCACCATTGGTGGTAGTGCGGGCAGTGTGCTTTTTGCATGGGCATTGTGGAAGTATGTTACTGCTAAACAGATGAAGGCTTCTGGTTCCGCTGATACGGAGAAGGGAGGTAAGGCATGAAAGGTAGCTTGATTATAGTTGGTTTCTTTGTCTTAGGTATCATCGCTGGATTGTGTGATGTAGTTCCTGCCTGTTTTTTAGATAGTGATGTGAGTTATATTGCGCTCTGTTGCCTGATGTACTGTGTGGGTGTCAGCATCGGTTGTGATACTTCTATTTTGAAGAGTTTCAAGGAGGTGAATCCTCGTTTGATGATGCTTCCGGTGATGACTATTTTGGGTACTTTAGCTGGGTGTGCAGCCGTATCTCTGGTATTAGGTCACCGTCAGCTTACCGACTGTTTGGCTATCGGTTCAGGATTCGGTTATTATTCCCTTTCAAGTATTTTTATTACTGAATATCGTGGTGCCGAACTTGGAACCATCGCTCTTCTTGCTAATATTAGCCGTGAAATTCTGACGCTTTTAGCCGCTCCGTTGCTGGCGAGATATTTCGGTAAGTTGGCACCTATCAGCGTAGGTGGTGCCACCACAATGGATACTACGTTGCCTATTATTACTCGCGTGTCGGGAGAGAACTTCATCATCGTTTCCATCTTTCATGGTTTCTGTGTTGATTTTTCAGTACCATTCCTGGTTACATTTTTCTGCTCTCTATAATCAGTTCTGTAATTTATCAGGAATGATTTAAAAATACAAATGGCAGACTTCTCCAGCTATTTATTCTGGGAAAGTCTGCCATATTGTTTCTTTAAAAACCATCGAAATCAAAATATTCGTCTTCTAAGTCAAATTTGTCATCTTTGTCTTTCTTCTCCTCTTTGGATTTCTGGTTCTTATTTTCTTGCTTCTGAGTGTTTTCTGTGTCATCATCGAAATAGAAGATATCTTCATTCTCCTCAAGAGGTTCTTTCTTTTGGATTTCCTTCTTTGGAGTCTCCTTCTTTATGGTCTCTTGCTTTGGAGTTTCCTTCGTTGGAGTCTCCTGTTTTGGCTCTTCTACTTTAGGATCAACTACAATCATCTCATCCTCATTTCTTTTAACTTCAGTTTCTTTTTCAGAATTATTTTTCTTTGGAGTCTCTGTGTTGATGTCCTCTTTGATTTCAATGCCGTTATTATTTCCGGTTTGAGTATTCTCCTCTTTGATTTCTATAGACTCATTGCTGTTACTTGGTGCAACATCTTCCATGATTTCTAATGAGTTGTCTATATCATTTTTGTCGTCAAGTATCTCTTCATCACCGGCTTCAGTCTCTTCTACTTTCTTTTTCTCTGTCACGATTTCTGTAGGCTCCGTTAAGAGAGGTGCGGCATTCTGTTTCAACTTGAGTGAAGCGAAGTGTTTCTGATAGAACTTCTCGTATTCATTATATGTGAACTGTGTGCCTAAGAGTTCGAGATTTTGTTCGCTGATGAGGATAGCTCGAGCCTTGTTGAGATGACGGATGATAGCAGTCTGCTCCGACAGCGCATGTGCATATTGCCATGCTTCATCGTAACTTCTGAATCCTGACATAATCATTCTGTGCAGCCCATCTTGCTCCTCGATATTCATGTCGAAATTGCGCACAAGGTAATGGGTAAAGTTGTATTTAGCCATTTCAAAGAGCAACTGGTTCTCATTCACAGAGTCTGGCTGGTAAACAAGCATGAATACAAAGTTGGCATTGCGTTCATTCGTGAATACTTTCTGTTGGGTGGAATCCTGGTCATTGAGTACAACACTTCTTCTGTTCCATACATCTTCCAAGTCAAACTTTCCACCATGCAGTCGTTTTCCCGCATTGACTCCATTGACTATCATACCCGCTATTTCGCTGATACGGCTATTCGGGTATTTCTCTACCACTTCCTGCATATCCTTGATGCAGGCATTGGCGTCACCATCGTTGAGCTTGCTTAATCCACCGATAAACAAAAATTTATCCCTGTTTTCTCCCAGTGGGAAACGCTCGGCAGATATGCGTGCATTGGCCTTAGCCTCTTGGTATCTGTTTGCCTTGAATGCCTCGTAGGTTGCCGCATAAAGAGAGTCTTCTATATGAACACCAAACTGGGCATTTTCTTTGTAGTATGGATCTGTAAGCAATGTCGTCCATTGGCTTTCAGGATATTTCTTCTTCAGTTTCTGTACATAACGTTCTGCCTCTACCGGCATTTCCTTTCGGGAATATAACAGATAGAGGTGGTAATATACATCGTCCATGTGCTCAAAGTCATCAGCATAGTTGTCTTCCAATCTTCTGAGTGCTTTTTCGCTCAGGGAAAGATTGTCCAACTTATCCTTGAAGATAACGCCGGAATTCAACAGACCATCTTCCAACAGCTTGTTGCTGGCTTCTATTTGTTCTTCTGTAAAAGGAATCTGAGCCAGATAATATTCTCGCTTATGTGGATCGTTTTGTGCACTGTCTGTAATCTGTTTCAGAGAATCTTCCTTGATGGCTACATTGGCAAGAGAATCTCTTATTTCGTCTGTCATCTCTTCAGCACCTTGTGGCGCACTGACCACCGTCTTGTTGATGCGTTGCCAGTTATCTACATTTTCTCGTTTTCCCCATAGGCGTTGGAATTGGGTCTTACCCTGACTTACGGCTATAGGGTTGTAGAAATACCAGAGTCCTTTCTGTCCGGTATTTCCTGTTGATGTATTGTTGTTCTTATTCGAATTGTGGTTTCTGTAGGCATTTCCACCGTTTTTTGCTTGTTGACGGTTGCTTTCTTCTTCTGCCAGTTTATTCTTTTCTTCTTTTTCTTTCTTCTTGAGGGCATCTATTACGCGGTCGATGGCTGCATTTCTTTCTTTTTCGCTCATCTTGGCAAGAGCCTGGAGAGAGTCCTGCAGGTGGACAGCTTCTGTATGAGGAACTAATTCATCAAGTATTTTAGAACGTTCTGCAAGAATCTTATAGTCTTTACGGTCTTTGTCAAGCAAGCCGATGGCTTCTCCGTAACAGCGCTGGGCATCACTGTATTTTTCCATACCCCAGTACAAGTCGCCTAAATGAAGCAAGAGCACACCTTTCTCAATACCACTGCGTGTCGCCTTGGCATTTCCTTTTTCGTATGCAGAGATGGCTTGGACGGTATCTTTCTCGTTGAGATAGATGTTACCTATTGCGTAGTATATCTGGTCCAGGTATTCCTTGTTGTTGTCTGATGCAGCCATACGTTTCAGACGGCTGATCATCTGTTTGGCATTTCCTCTGGCCATCACCTCTGTCATGGAGATACGGGCGTTGAATTCCAGTTCGTATGGAGGATTGAGACGTGTAACATGCTTGAAGGCTTTGTAGGCCTCCTGTTTTTTGCCAGTGGCAGCAAGCAACTGTCCTAAGAGGAACCATTCGCGCGCCTTTTGCTTCCGTCGCATCTCATGCTTGATTACTTTGCGGAGATAGGGGATAGCCTGTTCGAAGTCTCCAGTATGGATATAGTAATCAGCGTATGTATAGTCCCATTCTTTCTGGGCACGCCAGTGGATGCTGTCTCTTTGCATTTTACGGATTACGTCCTCTGTATCATACTGCCATCCTTGTTCGATATAACATTTAGCCAGCCAGGCCCTTGCTCTGCCGTAGATGGCTGGTTGGGTGGAGTAGAGGCGGCTCATATAGGAGAAAGTGGTTGCAGCACTTTCGAAATCGCCTTTGAAAAATTGGGAACGTCCCATCAGCAACCATGCTTTCCATAAGAACGGATTGTATTCCTTACGGCTCAACCATTCAATATCTTTTTCTGTTTTGCGACGGTTTTTGTTCCATTCCGGACGTTTCTTGATACTGTGTTGATGAATCGCTTTTTCACACTTGGTGATGGCTTTCTCATAATTGCCTTTTCCCAGTTCACGGCTGTTTTTATTGCTTACGGTATAGAGAGGAATCATCTCCGTGAAGTTGTCCTTATTGCCGTTCTCTTTTTCCAATGAACCGTCAATATAGGCTAACGTACCATTATAATAGGTGTTATAACGGGCGTTGAAGGAATGCCACCAGCGGCTCTTCGCTGTATTCTTCTGCGTAGAGCAACTGCCAATACCAATTAGGAGTATAATTGATAATAGGGGAATGATATGTCGGAGATAATTTTGTTTCACTCTTGTATGATTTTAGAATGTTGTCTGCTGATCATCACTTTTTCTCAAGTGACAGCTTGTCTTTATTATACAACTTGTTTTGTAGGGCTTTTATTGTCTTACTGAGCATAAAAACCATGATACTGACAAAAATAATCGTGGCTCCTGATGGAACATTCAGCACATAACTGGCATAGAGTCCGATGATACAGTCTATCCATCCCAGGATGATGCTGGCAAAAATCATCTGCTTATAATTATAGGTGAACAGGTTGGCTGTCATCTGCGGAATTGTTAGCAAACTGATAGCCAGTACGATGCCCACCATTTTCAATGAAGCAACAATCGTCATGGCAATGAGTGTCATCATCAGATATTCTATCGCCGCTACCGGCAAGTGCTGCGAGCGTGCAAAGGTGTTGTCGAAAGCTACACTCTGAATCGGACGGAGGAAACAGGTGAATACGGCGATGGTGATACATGTCAGGATGCCCAATAGCCATAAGTCAGAACCTTCTATCGTCAGGATGCTGCCAAAGAGAAACGAAGGTAGGTCTGGCATGAAGCCGGGCGTGAGAAAGCAGCAGATAATTCCTACGCTCATTCCCAAGGTCCAGAACATGGCGATGGCAGAATCTTTCCTGACATCTTTTCTGGATGACATCCATTGAACGCCAAATCCGCTCAGTATGGCAAAGATCATGGCTGCCAGAATCGGATTGGTACCAGTGAAAACGCCAATTCCTATTCCGCCAAATGATGCATGGGTAATACCCCCGCTGATAAATACCAATCGGCGGGTTACGATATAAGTGCCTATGATTCCACACAGGATGCTTGTAAGGAAGGCGCCCAAGAGGGCATTCTGAAAAAATGTATATTGTAGAATGTTCATTTCCTATAAAATATTCTTTTTCAATCCTCGCTTAAAAAACTGATGACTTCATCTTTCAACTGGTCTGGCAAGTTGATGCCTCTGAGGATGAGGCTTCTGTTCCAGCCTGCCACTTCCTCCGGCTTCATCGTATATAAGACTTCAGCGAATTGTTCAACTTCTTCTTCGGAATAATCATCTGCCGCACGTCCTTTATACGTGTCTAATTCTTCGTCATCATAATATTCTATCTCTTTGGTTGCAGCTTCCATCATGCACTCCTGCTCGCATTTCGTGTTTTCTCCATTACAGGTGTTACACGAAACGCCTTCTTTTAGGGGCTCTTCTTCTCCTTTCCGTTGGGTGAAAAGTCCTATTAGTGCGCTTGCCAGTCCTAAAACAACCAATGCAATAATCAGGTAAATCATTCGATATCTTTTATTGTGATTATTATTCCTCGCTGATTTCAAATCCTACTTTTTTCAGGTCTTCCCAGAAATGTGGATAGGATTTGCTTACCACTTCTGGATTGTTGATTTCCAGATAAGGTAACTTGAAGGCAACTGGTGCGAAGGACATGGCCATGCGATGATCCTCATAGGTATCTATGGCTTCGTAGGTCGGTTCGCAGGTTTCGCCATCCCAGATGAGTGTATTGTTGTTCTCGTCTTGAATCACATAACCTACTTTTCGCAACTCTTTCTTGAGTGCTTCGATGCGGTCGGTTTCCTTGATTTTCAAGCTGGCAAGACCGGTAAACTTGAATTTGATTCCCATCAGACAGCAGCATACTACAAATGTCTGGGCAAGGTCTGGTGAACCGGTAAAGTCATAATCCAATCGAGGAAGCAGACATCTGTGGGCTTTCAGTGTAACAGTGGTCGGTGCACTGGTATGTATGTTTGCCTTGTCATCTCTATCCTCTGGATTTTGAATGTTTTCAAATTCGGTCTTGACACCCAGAAGACTGAAGATATATTTGACGACAGAGTCACCTTGTTTGGAACCATCCATGAGGCCCTCTAATCTGATTTCAGAATCGATATTTCCGTTCAATGCCATCATTTCATACCAATAGGAAGATGCGCTCCAGTCGTTTTCTATCAGATACTTTCTTTCTTGGTATGGCTGAGGTTTTACGACAATTGTGTCCACGTCTGTCCATTTTGCTGAGGCTCCAAATTCGCACATGGTCCACAGGGTGAGGTCGATATAGGGTCTTGATGCAATTTCTCCTGTAAGTTTGAGTTTCAATCCGTTTTTGAGAATCGGACCGATGAGCAGAAGAGCTGATATGTATTGTGAACTGATGCTTCCTACAACCTCCAGATGACCTCCTTCGAGTGCATGACCTTTGATGCGGAGTGGGGGATATCCTTCTTTTTCTACATATTCGATGTCGGCGCCTAAATAGCGGAGTGCATCCACCAGAACACCGATAGGACGATTCTTCATCCTTTCTGTTCCTGTAATCGTATGTTCTCCTTCAGTAGCACTGAGGTAGGCTGTCATAAATCTCATGGCAGTACCAGCAGCCTTGATGTCTATCACCTCAGGCATGTTTTTCAAGGCATTGATGATCACTTCTGTATCATCACAATCACTCAGATTGCATGGCTGGATCTTACCGCCCGTCATGGCATGGATGATGAGGGCACGATTGCTGATGCTTTTACTGGAGGGCAAGTTGATGGTGGCGTTGAGTGCCTTAGGTGCTTTTATCTTGTATTTCATCTTATTTTTTTATTATTTCTGAAATGATGGTGAATCCCATCCTTTATTTTTTGTTAGTACTATGTATTTCTTTTCTGAAAGAAGCTCTTTCCACAGGAATAGCCTTTTCTATAGCCAGACAGATTGGCAAGTCGATATCTTCGTCATTGTCCTGACTTCTTGTACCGTAATTGTCGTTTTTAATCTTTTTCGGACCAGGAATCAGTGGACTGTAATAAAGAACCTGTCTCATGCGGTATTTCTGCTCAGGTGTGAATCTGAAGCTCAAACTTACGGCATAGTCCATGAAATTGTCAGAATCCCATTCCTCTCCCGAATCATTGGAGCGTTTGATGAGTTCTTTCATCACAAGGTCCTTACCCGCCTGCTTATGCTGTTCAATATATGAAATCAGCCATCTGTTGTAGGCTGGTTTGTTATAGCTCTTGGTGTCTGTGCAGTAGTCTGTGTCTGTGCAACTTTCATTAGGTTCGCTTCCTGTGTCTGTATCTTTCTCAGCAAACACATGCCTGAGTCCTAAATAATGCCCTAACTCATGAGCCAGTGTGACATTGATGTCTCCAGAATCATAGGTGTATCCTTTGTCTCCGTGATCTGCGGCTGTATATCTGGATGACTCTTGGTTGATATAGGAACTGTTGATGGATACACAGTATTCAAAAGACAAACTGTTCTTATTGATGGCACCTTTTGCGTCCTTTAAACCATCTATTGCGGGATAGCCGTTTTGTTTGTAAGGTAGGTTGCTGATGCCAAGCGTTATGCTGTTGTCTTTTGTTTTCTTGAAGTTATACACCATGACGTTGATGTATTCATTCGGGTTCCATATAATCTTATTTTTCTTTTTGGTTTGATTCATGAAACTGTTGCAATCAATAGGATATTCCCCCGAATATTTGATATATTCCACTCCTGGGGTCTTTAGCTTTTTGCCAGATTCATCGTAGAGGGCAAGTTCAAACTGCACATGTATGTTCTCACTTGGCACATCTGCCCCCTCACCAAAGTTATATAATTTCCCTGCATAGAGGTCATTGACATTTTGCAGTATTGCTTTCAGACGGTCGTAAGATACATATTGATTCCTTTTATTGTTTTCATCTACGGCATTTTCATCCTGATACAGGACATGAAAAATCACTGGGAGATGATAGATGTAATCGTCTCCTATAATTTCATCACTGTCATGGTCTTGTTCATTGTCTGAATAGAATGGGTCTGGTTCTGACTCTTTACAAGATGAGAAAGTCAGAGCTACCAGAGCAAAGATGATAGATATGTAATACTTCATGCGCATACCTTATTAATATAATAAACCAACTGCAAAAGTACAAAAAATAATCTTTATTCAGTTATAAAATCATTAAAAAGTCCATCTTTTTATTGATAATATGGAAAATAACCTTCTTATTTTGTGTTTTTCCTGATGAACAAACGTATCAAAATCATAGAAAGTTCTACTTTTTGCCTGTTTTTGGTGATAAAATATACCAAAATGTTTGTTATTTCGGTGGTTATCTTTCAAATGTGTATCTTTGATGATATATATTTACAAAATTGTACTAACATCAGTAAGTCTGCATTTTTTTATAGATTATAAATGTTATTGAGTCTTAACAATATGTTAGTGAATTGCTGAAGAATTACCATTTTGTAGATTTTAGACTTTACAAAATGTTAGGAAATAATGCTGTAAGTTACAGTTTGGTTGTTTTGATGGTAAAATTGATTTAAATCAAAAGTAGGTGAAAAAATATAATAAAATTGCGTTAATAAAATATACAACTTATCGTTTTTTTGCCTATCTTTGCATCAGAAAAAGAAAGTAAAACCTAAAAACGTAAAGATATGAAAAGAATAATATTACTCTCTATGATGGTGATGCTGACCATTGCAAGCTTTGGTCACAAGCACATCGAAAAGGCTACTGTTGTTGCAGATACCATTTTCTATGCTGAAAATATGAGCAACGTAGCAAATGCTAATCAGGCAAGTTACTACAGACTCCTTATGACCACCGGTTCTGGCATCAATAAGAAGGATGTTTTCAAGGATTACTATATGAATGGTAATTTGAGAGCTGAAGGTGGATATAGCTTCATCGATTTAGGAAATGATAGAAATACTGTCTTCAATGGTGAGGTGACCACTTACTATAAGAATGGTAAGGAAAAATGGCACGGCAAGTATGTAAATGGCAAGCGTGAAGGTTACTTTACACTGCAGCTTCGCGAAGGTGGTGTGGCAGTTGTACAGTTCAAGAACGGTAAATCTGTTCACAATTACTTCACTGTAACTCAAAAGGATGGCACAATTGAGAAGAAACCTCTCTCTGAGATTCGTGCTTTCATGTAATATTCGATAAAATCTCTCTTATATAAATTAAAATTTTATGTTGATATGACCAAAAAGGGTTATCGTCCGTGAGGATGGTAACCCTTTATATTTTTGGTATAATCTTGTATGATATGATTCTTGTATTAAATGTCCAGATCAAGTTCTACCGGACAATGATCGCTTCCCATGATGTCTGTGTGTATCTTGGCGTCAGCGATGTTTGTCTGAAGCCTGTCTGATACGAGGAAATAATCAATACGCCAACCGGCGTTCTTTTCTCTTGCCTTAAATCTGTATGACCACCAGGAGTAGGTAACCTGCTCAGGATATTTGTATCGGAATGTGTCTGTGAAGCCGTCATTCAGCAATTCAGTCATCTTTTCTCTTTCCTCATCCGTAAAGCCTGCGTTTTTGCGGTTGCCTTTCGGATTCTTAATATCTATTTCTTCATGTGCCACGTTCATGTCACCACATACGATAACTGGTTTCTTGGCATCTAAGTTCTTGAGAAATTTACGGAAGTCTGCTTCCCATGTCATACGATAGTCCAGACGGCGCAGTTCCGTTTGGGAGTTAGGAGTATAAACAGTGATGAGGTAGAATTTCTCATATTCCAGTGTGATAACTCTTCCTTCATGGTCGTGCTCTTCCACTCCCATACCATAGCTTACGCTTAATGGTTGATGCTTGGTATAGATAGCAGTTCCTGAATAGCCTTTTTTCTCAGCATAGTTCCAGTAGCTGTTGTATCCTTCAAACGTCAGGTCGAGCTGACCTTCTTGCATCTTGGTTTCCTGCAGGCAGAAAAAATCTGCATCCAATTCTTTGAACTGGTTTTCAAAGTCTTTACCTACGCATGCTCGCAAGCCATTGACATTCCATGATATAAACTTTAACATATTACTTAGTGTTTAATGTTTAGTGCTTAATGTTTGGTTTTCATAAGTAAACACGAAACATTAAGCACTATATATTAGATTCTTTTGCTTTCTCCGCGGAGCAGGTTCATGAACTCCTGTCGTGTATTGAGAGAATTGAATACACCGCTATAATCACTTGTTGTGGTGATGGAGTTCTGTTTTTCCACACCTCTCATCTGCATACACATGTGTTTGGCTTCAATGACCACCATGACACCTTGTGGATTGAGTGTTTCCTGGATGCAGTCCTTGATTTGCTGGGTAAGTCTCTCTTGTACCTGAAGTCGGTGGCTATAGATATCCACTACACGTGCAATCTTGCTCAATCCGGTAATTTTGCCATTTGGGATATAAGCCACATGTACTTTTCCATAGAATGGAAGAATATGATGTTCGCACATAGAGAAGAAATCAATGTCCTTAACGATGACCATCTGGTTGTATGTTTCCTCAAAGAGTGCATCAGTCAATACTTTACGGGGATCCTGACTGTATCCGCGGGTCAATATCTGCATAGCCTTGGCTACGCGCATAGGAGTT
The DNA here is from genome assembly GCF_004535825.1 of Segatella hominis. GTDB lineage: Bacteria > Bacteroidota > Bacteroidia > Bacteroidales > Bacteroidaceae > Prevotella > Prevotella hominis. The sequence goes on from NZ_SGVY01000039.1 coordinate 23,404, forward strand.
TTCAAAAGACCTTCTCTTTCAGGATCTTCACCAAGCAGGTTGAGGATTTCTTTGTAATGTGCTGCGAGTTCATCCAAGCCCTCGCGAAATTCTGTTTCTGGATTCATTTTCTAATATTGAACGGTTATTTTTCCCTTGACAAGACAAGCTTGTCGGTAGCCCATAGCTCGGATTTTAGCTAACATCTTCTTAGCTTCTTCTAAAGAGCGGAAGTTACCGATTCTGCATATCCAGCGAGGTGAATAAAAGTGTACATATACAGGCTGGTCTGGAAATCTCATCTTGATGGCATTTCCTGTCTGTTCTGCCTTGAGACGGTCGTTGCGTGAGTTGCCGCCAGCAAAAGCCTGTACTCTATATCCTGTAACCTTGTAGCTGCCACGCATCACTTTCTTGCGCATGTCCACTATAGGTGTCTCTTTTTCTTCTTTTTCTGTGTTTGTCTTTCTGTTCGGACTTTCGTGTGAAACTGTCTTTTCATTGCCAGCTTCGTGGTGCTCTGCCTTTTTTACAGAGTCTGGGAGTGTTTTCTTCTGATTCTCAGAAGTTTTCTTCTGGTTGTCAGGAGTATTGTGTTTTGTTGGGGTTGTAGTTGGGATAGTTTTGTCGTCTTGTGGGATCTTTTTCCCATTGATTAATTCGTCTATAGCCTTGCTTTGGGTCACAGTGACAGTACCTAATCCTGGTGTCTTCTTTTGCAAGTGCTCCAGATAGGTCTGACCATTACTCGAAACAGTGATTCCGAGCATGATAGTAAAAAGTAGGACGAATTGTTTCATAACTTTCTTTTATCGTTTTGTTTATATGTCTAAAATGAAGGAACCATGCCTGTCCCTTTTTGGGGAGGTACAGGCATGGTTATGTGAAAGCAATTACTTCTTCCAAGCGTCGATGATACCCTTGAAATCAGCAGCCTTCAAAGAAGCACCACCGATCAAGCCACCGTCGATGTTTGGCTTAGCGAAGAGCTCAGGAGCATTGCTTGCCTTGCAGCTACCACCGTAGAGGATAGATGTCTCCTCAGCAGCCTCATTGCCATACTTCTCAGCTACGATAGAGCGGATGTATGCCAACATTTCCTCAGCCTGGTCAGAAGTAGCAGTCTTACCTGTACCGATAGCCCAGATTGGCTCGTAAGCAAGGATGATGTTCTTCCAAGCGTCAGCGCTCAAGTGGAATACAGAACCTTCCAACTCTGCCTTAACAACCTCGTTCTGCTTCTCTGCCTCACGCTCCTCGAGAGTCTCACCGCAGCAGAAGATAACCTTCAAACCGTTAGCCAAAGCCAACTCTACCTTCTCCTTCAGGATCTCTGCTGTCTCGCCATAGTACTGACGACGCTCTGAGTGACCGAGGATAACATACTGAGCACCTGTGCTCTTTACCATCTCAGCTGAAACCTCACCAGTGAAAGCACCCTTAGCCTTGTCAGCGCAGTTCTCAGCACCGAGACCTACTACCTCAGAATTCAATACCTGAGCTACAGAAGCCAAGTGGATGAATGGAGTGCAGATTACAACATCACAGTTTGGTTTTTCTGCTACCAATGCCTCGTTGATTTCCTTTGCGAGAGCAACACCGTCTTGCAGGTTCATGTTCATTTTCCAGTTACCTGCTACAATTTTCTTTCTCATTTTCTTTTTCTTTTTAGAAGTTGATAATATTTTATTTGTATCTTCTTTTTCTCTTAACCAGGTTGACCATGCCCATAGGCGGTCTGCAATGGTGAGCAATACCAGTGGCAGTAGGAACCAGAGTACGGTTTGCAGAATTTTCCTTGCCATTCCTTCTGCTGGCAATTTGCCGTATTCGCTCTTTTCCAAAGGTTTGGTGAGCAAATCTTCTGCTGGTAATTCATTATGGCTCCATTTCTGGATGATGGTACCGTTGTGTAGCAGCATCAGTCCAGGATTACTCCTGATCATTGTCTTGAGCGTTGTGGCATCTGTGGTGTAGAATGGGTATTCTGCTCCCGTGATGTTTTGCCACTTGGCGATTTCCTTTTCTGTACTTGCTGTCAGACAGATGAATCGGTAGCCGTGGTCTTCTGCATATTCGTAGATCTGGTCTATCGTACCAAAGTTCGAATCGTCTGCCATGGACAGGTTGGGCGAGATGAGCAGGAAGGAGTATCCCTTGTCATGGAGAACTTCCTGTGTGATGTCTTCCCCGTTTTTAGTATCTTCTATGTTGAAATCATGGATAGGAGGTACGTAACCTTCTTCGGTTTGTATGGTCTTGGAATCGATAAACTTCCATGTGGAGTCCGGATAGTTATCAATGGTAAATTCTTTCTGTTCGCCATTTTTCTCCAAGATAAAGGTTGTTTCAAACTGTGGCTGCTTGGCACCTTCTGGTATTTCCATGCCTTTCTCGATGTTTGCACCGATGTGGTATGGGCGGAAATCAAAGAGCGGCAAACTCCAGAGACTCCAGGTACTTAGGGCCACAGAAAAGAGTATGGTGTAATTGATGACTATCCATTGTGTCGGCTTGGAGATAAACCTGACCATCTGCAGTGGGAATCTCCAGAGTAAGATGGAGATTGCCAAGAGTATGATGTTCTTACCTAAGGTCTCAAAATTGGTCAATTTAATAGCGTCGCCGAAACAACCGCAGTCCTTGACAGGATTTGCGATGGCTATCCACGTAGTGATGAGTGTCATCACCACCATAGTCAAAAGTAAAATCTTGGAAGTGAGGCGCCTGCGTATGGCAAATAATAAGAAAATGCCAATAGAAAACTCCAATGTGGAGAGAGCAACAGAAGCGGTCAGCGTCATCCAGTCTGGTACGATACCAGATAAACCAAGCGGTTGGAGATAGTCCGTAATCTTATATTGAGTGCCCAATGGGTCTATGGCCTTCACATATCCTGAGAAAATGAAGGTCACAGCTACAATCAATCTTCCTAAGTTGACTGTCAACTTCTTGATAAGATTACTGATACTCACTCTTTATACCTATTTTTATATTGATGATTTATTCTTTTTCCTGCTCTTTCAGTTTGATAGCACCGAAAACGGAATAGTTGATGATGTCCATATAATTGGCATCGATACCTTCTGAAACTAAAGTTGCACCATGAATATCTTCGATTTCTTTCACGCGTTGTATCTTGGTGAGAATAAAATCAGTATAGCTGCTTACTCTCATAGATCGCCACGCTTCGTCATAGTCGTGATTCTTCTTCAGCATCAATTCCAAAGCTTCCTTGGCATGCTGGTCATAGAGCTCCATTGCTTCATCGGCTGTCATATCCACCTCATCTACAAACCCTTTTTCCAATTGTATAATTCCTACAATACCATAATTGATAAGTGCGATGAACTCCGGGCGAATACCTTCGCCTACCAAGGATTCTTTCTTGATTTCAAGCGAGCGGATGCGTTTCGCCTTGATGTATAGTTGGTCGGTAAGGGAAGATGGGCGCAAGATTCTCCAAGAAGCTCCATAATCATGCAACTTCTTTTGGAAAAGGGTGCGACACTCTACCATTACGTCCTTAAACTGCTGTTCTGTTTTTGATAATTCTGCCATATTATTTTCGAAAATCGCTGCAAATTTACGCATTTATTATGAAATAGCCAAATAATTATTTTGTATTTTACATAATTTGCAGTAACTTTGCACCCCGAAAAGAAAAAATAATGAGAAATTTATCCAATGCCGAACTGGCGCAAATATTAGACAAAGATATATTCCATAAGATTTCTGATGCAGCGGATTCGTTGCATCTGGAGTGTTATGTGGTAGGTGGTTATGTACGTGATCTCTTTCTGGAGCGTCCTTCCAATGATATTGATGTCGTAGTGGTGGGAAGTGGTATCCAGGTTGCTTCTGAATTGAAAAAGATGCTTGGCAAAAAGGCGCATCTTTCTGTGTTCCGTAATTTTGGTACTGCACAGGTGAAGTATAAAGATACAGAGGTGGAGTTCGTGGGAGCCCGTAAAGAAAGCTATCAGCGTGATTCTCGTAAACCGATTGTGGAGGACGGAACATTAGAGGATGATCAGAATAGACGTGATTTTACCATCAATGCCATGGCTGTTTGTCTGAATAAAGAAAGATTTGGCGAATTGGTAGATCCTTTTGATGGTGTATATGATTTGGAAGATGGCATCATTGCTACACCACTGGATCCGGATATTACTTTTTCCGACGATCCGCTTCGTATGATGCGTTGCGTCCGTTTTGCTACCCAGCTTAATTTTCAGATAGAGCCGGAAACTTATGAGGCTTTGAAGCGAAATGCCGACCGTCTGAAGATTATCAGCGGCGAACGCATTGCTGATGAATTGAATAAGATTATGCTCGCTAAGCATCCAAGTTCCGGTTTCTATTATTTGAAGGATACGGGGTTGCTCGAATTGATTATTCCTGAACTGTGTGCACTTGATAAGGTGGAAACCCGCAACGGGCGTGCTCATAAAAACAACTATGAGCATACAATGGAGGTTCTGGAGAATGTCTGCAAACATTCTGATAATCTCTGGCTTCGCTGGGCTGCTCTGCTGCATGATATAGGAAAACCTAAGAGTAAGCGTTGGGACAACAGTATTGGTTGGACTTTCCATAACCATAATAATATAGGAGCTAAGATGATTCCTTCTATGTTCCGCAGGATGAAGTTGCCTATGGATGCCAAGATGAAATACGTGCAGAAACTCGTAGAACTCCACATGCGTCCTATCGTGATAGCTGATGAGGAGGTGACAGACAGTGCTGTACGTCGCCTGATGAATGATGCTGGAGATGATATCGATGATCTGATGACGCTCTGTGAAGCTGATATTACCAGCAAGAACCATGTACGTAAGCAGAGATTCCTCGATAATTTCAAAATGGTGCGTGAGAAACTTGTTGATCTGAAGGAAAGAGACTACAAACGTTTGCTCCAGCCATGTATCGATGGTAACGAAATCATGGAGATTTTCCATCTGAATCCTTGCCGTGAGGTAGGACTTCTCAAACAGGCTTTGAAAGATGCGGTACTTGATAATAAGGTGCAGAACGAGCGGGAACCTTTGATGGAATTGCTCATGAAAAAGGCTGCAGATATGGGGTTGAATGTATAAAAGATATGGGTTTATATATAAAAATAATAGGCTTGTACAGATAAAAAGCAAAATCGTCCTTACGAATAATCGGTGGGGACTTTTTTGTTTAATTTATAAGAAAACTATAAATACTGAATAATTTTTGTTAAAAAGATAGGTGGTAAGCGACAAGTTTGCCATATTATTAGTAATTTTGCACAGTCAAAACTTAAAGGAATCTTAGAGTTTCCCAAAAAGACTACGTCATTCAGGATGTTTTGGCGGAGGTAGTGAGGCATGTGAGCCTTGCTTTTTATATTTAAAGTAATAATCATTATAATAATATAAATAGGTATGAAAATTAAAAACGTTTTGTTTGTTGCAGCAGTTTGTGTTCTTGCTGCTTTGACATCATGTGGTGGAAGTAAGAAGGGCGGTCTGCCTAACTTCGGCGACGATGAGTTCGCTGTGGCTACTATCGGTACTTCCAGTGCAGCATTGCAGACTACCTATCCTGCTACCATCAAGGGTATTCAGGATGTAGAGGTGCGTCCTAAGGTTTCTGGCTTCATTACAAAGGTTTTTGTACATGAGGGTCAGACTGTATCTGCAGGTCAGGCTTTGTTCTCTATTGATAGTGAGACCTATCAGGCTGCAGTTCGTTCAGCTGTTGCCGCTGTCAATACTGCTAAGGCACAGGCTAACACAGCTAAATTGACTTACCAGAACAACAAGAAGTTGTATGATAGCAAGATCATCGGTGAATATGAACTTTCTACAGCAGCTAACAGCTATGCAACCGCTAAGGCACAGGTAGCTCAGGCAGAGGCAGCTCTGGCTTCAGCCCGCGAGCAGTTGACTTGGTGTACCGTTACCAGCCCTTCTGCAGGTGTTGTAGGTAGCCTTCCTTTCAAGGTGGGTGCTTTGGTAAGCGCTTCTGGCCAGGCTTTGACTACCGTTTCCAACATCAGCACCATGGAGGTGTTCTTCTCACTTTCTGAGTCTCAGATCTTGAGCATGTCTAAGACCAACGGTAGTGTTCAGGCTGCTATCGCTGCATTCCCAGCTGTTAAGTTGCAGTTGGCTGACGGTTCTATCTATAATCATCCAGGTAAGGTAGTCAAGATGAGTGGTGTCATCGATGCTACTTCCGGTTCTATCTCTCTCATCGCTCACTTCGCTAACCCAGAGAAGTTGCTGAAGAGTGGTGGTGCAGGTTCTATCGTGGTTCCTAACGATCATAACAGTGCTATCGTCATCCCTCAGGAGGCTTGCTCTCAGGTTCAGGATAAGATCTTCGTTTACATTGTAACCAAGGATAACAAGGTGAAGTATTCTGAAATCAAGGTAAATCCACAGGATGATGGCAAGAACTATATCGTAACTTCTGGTCTCCATGTAGGCGACCGCATCGTCTTGAAGGGTATCACCAAGTTGACCGATGGTCAGCAGATTAAGCCTATCACTTTGGAGCGCTACAATCAGAAGATTGCTGAGGCTACCAAGTTGAGTGAGTCTCAGGACAATGCTCATGCATTCGCTACAGCTATGGGCGGCAAGAAGTAATATATAATTTAAGGTATAAAGAAAATAAGTAAATTATGTCATTTACAAACTTTATAAAGCGCCCAGTACTTTCGACGGTGGTTTCCATCTTCTTCGTCTTGCTGGGTATCATCGGCTTGGTATCGCTGCCTATCGAGCAGTATCCGAATATCGCGCCGCCTACCATCTCGGTATCTACTACCTATCAGGGTGCTGATGCCCAGACGGTGTTGAACTCTGTCATCGCTCCTCTGGAGGAGAGTATCAACGGTGTGGAGAACATGACCTACATGACCTCTTCTGCGTCTAACTCTGGTTATGCCAGCATCACCGTTTATTTCAAGCAGGGCTCTGACCCTGATATGGCTGCGGTCAACGTACAGAACCGTGTATCTCAGGCGCAGTCTCTGTTGCCAGCCGAGGTTACCAGGGTGGGTGTCACCGTAACCAAGCGTCAGAGTTCTAACGTCATGATGTTCGCTCTGACCACAGACGACGGCCGTTACGACGACCAGTTTGTTACCAACTACGCCCTGATCAACGTCATTCCTCAGTTGAAGCGTATCAATGGTGTGGGTGATGTACAGAGCCCTTCTACCCGTAACTACTCTATGCGTATCTGGTTGAAGCCAGAGAAGATGAAGGAGTTCGGACTGGTTCCTTCTGATATTTCTCAGGCTCTGGCAGAGCAGAATATCGAGGCTGCCCCTGGTAGCTTTGGTGAGAGCTCTGATATGCAGTATGAATATACCTTGCGTTACAAGGGTCGTTTGAAGACTCCTATTGAGTATGAGAATATCCTCATCAAGAGCAACACTTCCGGTCAGACTCTCCGTCTGGGCGAAGTTGCCAAGATTGAGTTGGGTGGTTTGCAGTATAACGTTAACCTGCTCAACGATGGTCAGCCTGCCGTGATGGGTATGGTCCAGCAGATTGCCGGTTCCAACGCTACCCAGATTGCCAGCGACGTAAAGAAGACGTTGGATGAACTGGAGAAGAGTTATCCTCCAGGGTTGAAGAATGTCATCCTGATGGATGTTACCGAGTTCTTGTTCGCATCTATCGAGGAGGTTATCTTCACCTTGATCATCACCCTGGTACTGGTGTTCATCGTGGTGTATATCTTCTTGCAGGACTTCCGTTCTACGCTGATTCCTATGATTGCCGTACCTGTGGCTTTGATTGGTACGTTCCTCTTCCTCTGGATCTTCGGATTCTCCATCAACCTGCTTACGCTGTCAGCCCTGCTGCTGGCTATTGCGATTGTGGTCGATGATGCCATTGTGGTGGTCGAGGCGGTTCACGCCAAGCTCGACCAGGGGTACAAGAGTGCCTTGACAGCCTCTATCGATGCGATGAACGAAATCTCCAGCGCCATCATCTCTATTACATTGGTGATGTCTGCCGTGTTCGTTCCTGTATCATTCATCGGTGGTACTTCCGGTTACTTCTACCGTGAGTTCGGTGTAACCATGGCGGTATCTATCGTTATTTCGGCTATCAACGCGTTGACTTTGTCTCCTGCGCTCTGTGCCGTATTGCTGAAGCCACACGAGGAGGGTCATGAGAAGAAGATGTCTTTCGTGGATCGTTTCCACGCAGGATTCAACTATCAGTTTGAGAAGATTACCAATAAGTATAAGGGTGGTGTCAAGTGGGTTATCAATCATGGCATCATCGCTGGTAGCCTCGTGGCTGTCAGCATCGTTGGTCTGGTTGCCCTGATGGGTACTACCAAGACGGGTCTGGTGCCTGATGAGGATACCGGTACTATCTTCGCTTGTATCTCTACAGCTCCTGGTACTTCTCAGGAACGTACAGCAGAGGTGGTTAAGCAGGTAGATAAGATGCTGGCTAACAACCCAGCCATCGCAACCCGTAACGCCATCATGGGTTATAGCTTTATCGGCGGTGACGGTTCTAACCAGGGTACCATCATCGTGAAGCTGAAGCCATTCGAGGAGCGTCCGGGTGGATTCTTCCATCGTATCAAGGAGGCTTGTACCGGTGGCGGTATTGAGGCATTGTTTGTCAACCCAATGGAATACACTTCTGTGTTGGGTATGATTTACAAGCAGACTGCTGCCATCAAGGATGCACAGGTTCTTGCCTTCGCTCCACCTATGATTTCCGGTTTCTCTGTACAGAATGGTATCACCATGACCATGCAGGATAAGACCGGTGGTGACTTGAACAAGTTCTATGACAATGTGAAGAAGTTCCTGGCTGAGTTGAACAAGCGTCCTGAGATTCAGACCGCCCAGACTCAGTACAACCCTAACTATCCTCAGTATATGGTAGATGTAGATGTTGCCAAGACCAAGCAGGCTGGTATCTCTCCATCTTCAGTATTGTCTGTCATGCAGGGTTACCTTGGTGGTCTTTACGCATCTAACTTCAATGCCTACGGTAAGCTCTACCGTGTGATGATTCAGGCTGGTCCTGAGAGCCGTATGCGTCCAGACGATCTGAGCAAGATTTACGTTCGTTGTGCTGATGGCACCATGTCTCCAGTAAGCGAGTTCGTGAACTTGAAGAAGGTTTATGGTCCATCTAACATCACACGTTTCAACCTGTTTACCTCTATGGATGTATCTGTAACGCCTAACAGCGGTTACTCTACCGGTGACGGTATGAAGGCGATTGCTGAGGTTGCCAAGCAGACATTGCCAGAAGGCTATGGTTATGAGTACTCTGGTTTGACCCGTTCTGAGGCTGAATCCAGCAACTCTACAGGTTTGATCTTCGCACTCTGTATCGTATTCGTTTACCTCATCTTGAGTGCCCAGTACGAGAGTTACATCTTGCCATTGTCTGTAGTATTGTCTATCCCATTCGGTTTGGCAGGTTCGTTTATCTTCACCAACCTCTTCGGTCACTCTAACGATATCTACATGCAGATTTCGTTGATTATGTTGATCGGTCTGTTGGCTAAGAACGCCATCCTGATCGTACAGTTCGCCCTCGAGCGTCGTCGTACGGGTATGGCCATCAAGTACTCAGCTATCCTGGGTGCCGGTGCCCGTCTCCGTCCTATTCTGATGACCTCTCTGGCGATGGTTATCGGTCTGTTGCCTCTGATGTTCGCATCAGGTGTAGGTAAGAATGGTAACCAGACTTTGGGTGCTGCCGCCGTAGGTGGTATGTTGATTGGTACTCTCTGTCAGATCTTCGTGGTTCCTGCTCTCTTCGCAGTCTTCCAGTGGTTGCAGGAGAAGCTGACTCCATTGAAGTTTGAGGATGAGTTGAACGAGGAGGTAGCTGCCGAGTTGGAGCAGTATGCCAATGCCGCTCATCAGCAGAAGGGTATCGAGAAGAAGTAATAACGCAATGTAACTTCAAAGGAAACAATGAAAAAGAATTTAAATATCATCATATTGGGTCTCGCAGCGCTCTCCCTGAGCAGCTGCAAGACTCTCTACGGAAAGTATGAGCGTCCGGATGTGAAGACCAGCGGTATCGTTCGCGATGTAGCTTCTGATACAGATACTTTGGCTGTAAAAGATACTACTACTTTTGCCAACATTCCTTGGCGCAGTGTCTTTACCGACCCTCAGCTCCAGTCAATCATTGAGAAGGGATTGAACAACAATGTCAACCTCCTCAATGCGGCTTTGAACGTGAAGATGGCAGAAGAGCAGTTGAAGTGTGCCAAGTTGGCCTTCGTGCCTGCCTTGTCTTTCTCTCCACAGGGAACTATCGCTTCTTGGGATGGCAACGCTGCTACCAAGACTTACAGCCTGCCTGTTACTGCCAGTTGGATGGTTGACCTCTTCGGCAACCTGCTCTCTCAGAAGCGCAGTGCTCAGATGGCTCTTCTTCAATTGAAGGATTATCAGGTATCTGTAAAGACCAACCTCATCGCCAACATCGCCAATATGTATTATACTTTGTTGATGCTCGACAAGCAGGTGGAGTTGGTTAACAATATGGAAGGATTGACCAAGGATACTTGGGAGACCATGAAGGTGTTGAAGGACACCAAGATTGGTTATCGTGGTACTTCTGTTCAGGCTGCCGAGAGTAATTACTATGCTGTGTTGACTCAGAAGACCGACCTGATGCGTCAGATTCGTGAAACTGAGAATTCCTTGAGCCTTCTCATCGGCGACCAGGCTCATTCCATTGCCCGTGGCAAGCTGGAGAATCAGAGCCTTCCTGCAACATTCTCTACCGGTGTAGGCATCCAGTTGCTCAACAACCGCGCTGATGTTCATGCAGCCGAGATGAACTTAGCTCAGTGCTTCTATGGCGTAGAGACTGCCCGCAGCAAGTTCTATCCATCTATCACCATTTCTGGTACAGGTGCATTCACCAACTCTGGTGGTATGGGCATCGTGAATCCAGGTAAGTGGTTGCTTTCTGCAGTTGGCTCATTGGTTCAGCCTATCTTCCAGAATGGTAGAATCATCGCAGGATTGAAAGTGGCTAAGATGCAGTATGAACAGGCTTACAATACTTGGCAGGATGCCGTACTGAAGGCTGGTAGCGAAGTAAGCAATGCCCTCGTGCTCTACAACTATTCTGATGAGAAGAGTAAGGTGGAGGCTAAGCGCATCACCGTACTCGAGCAGAACGTAGAGGACACACGTAAGTTGATGTCAGAGGCTGGCGGTTCTTACCTTGAGGTAATCCAGGCACAGTCTTCGCTGCTCAACGTACAACTTTCTAAGGTAGCTGATGACTTCTACAAGATGCAGGCAGTAGTAAATCTCTACTATGCATTGGGTGGAGGTGCTAAGTAATGTTAAATGTTAAATGTTAGATTATTATGGCTAGTATAATAAGTCCAAAGGCAGAGGTTTCTCCAAAAGCTAAGATTGGAGACAACTGCAAGATCTATCCATTCGCCTATATTGAGGACGATGTGGTCATCGGCGACAACTGTACCATCTATCCATTTGTGAGTATCATGAACGGTACTCGCATGGGTAATAATAATAAGGTATTTCAGGCAGCCGTTATCGCTGCCCTCCCACAGGATTTCAACTTTACCGGTGAGGAAAGTGAGGTAGTGATTGGCGACAACAATACCATCCGTGAGAACGTGGTTATCAACCGTGGTACTCACAAGGGTGGCAAGACCGTTCTGGGCAACAACAACTTCCTGATGGAAGGTGCCCATATCTCTCACGATACCGTAATCGGCAACGGTTGCGTATTCGGTTATGGTACCAAGATTGCAGGCGACTGCGTGATAGGTAACGGTGTCATCTACTCAACATCTGTAGTAGAGAATGCCAAGACCCGAGTAGGCGATTTGGCAATGATTCAGGCAGGAACTACCTTCTCTAAGGATATTCCTCCTTATATCATTGCTGGTGGTAAACCTGTGAAATATGCAGGCCCTAACACCATCATCATGGAGGCTGCTGAAGTTACCGAGAAGGTTCGCAAGCATATTGCGAATGCCTACCGATTGGTATTCCATGGTCAGACATCCCTCTTTGATGCCATCAACCAGATCAAGGATCAGGTGCCAGATGGTCCGGAGATTCAGAATATTATCCAGTTCCTGGAGAGTTCTGAGAAGGGTGTTATCACCAAGATGTAAGTTTATTCTCTCCCTCAAATCCGCAACCTATAGGGTTTAGTGGGATTTTGCTTGCAAAGCGACAAAATTCATTTTATTGTACATATTTCTTGCACAACAGAAATGTCGCAGACACAAAATCCCCTTACCCCATAAAGCG
>NZ_SGVY01000040.1 GCF_004535825.1 Segatella hominis
TGATGTGTAAACCATTTCAGTAAGGCTTTTCTGATTGTGTATAGTATTTTAGTAAGAAAGTAAATTATGTGTATAGTAAATCAGTAAGTATAACAAGAAAGGTGTATACTACTTTCAGTTAAAGACAAATTATATAAAATAGCGTGTTTTGCAAAAGTAAACAAGTCATTTAGGGCATCAAAACAAGTCATTTAGCAGTCGTAAACAAGTCATTTCCTTCCTTCAAATGGCTTGTTCCTGAAAAGTGTAAAATTTTACAAAAAATCTCAAGGGTGTCGGTGATACCTACTTTTCATCTTTTTCCCTCCAATTTGGATGTCTCCCTCTGATTATCAATCTTTTATCTATTTTCGCGCGGTAAGTCATAAAAAAAAGAGTATATAAAAGTGTCACCTGTCACCGTTTTCTGTCAAGCCCTTTATTAGAGCCAGTTTGTTGGGTGACACCAGTGACACGAGTTTCCTGTTTTTTGTAGAGGGGTCTGTCACCCATCGGTATTGCGAAAATATTTGTCGTTATTAAATAAATAGCTATAATCATTTGGCAGTTTCAAAGAAAAAATGTAACTTTGCGGAAAAATGTGAGCAATATGAAATATCCGATAGGAATTCAGACATTTGACAAAATAATCGATGGTGGTTATGTCTATGTTGATAAGACTGATTTGATATACCAACTAGTACAGGGAAACATATATTTTCTGGGTCGCCCTCGGCGATTCGGAAAAAGTCTTCTTGTGTCAACCTTGGAACAGTATTTCCGTGGAAACAAGGAGCTATTCAAGGGACTCGCTATTGACAAGCTGGAGACAGAATGGAAGCAATATCCTGTGTTTCACATAGATTTCAGTACGGGCAACTATCTGAATGATGGAGTTTTAGAAGATGTGCTGTCGGATAATCTCACCGAATGGGAAGCTCAATATGAAGTTGCCAAGACCAGTAATGACTTGGGGTTGCGTTTTCAAAAAGTACTTCGAGCTGCTCATGAGAAAACGGGTCTTGGTGCCGTCGTGCTCATTGATGAATACGACAAGCCGATTTTGGACGTAATAGAACTTGACTATCAGGTCGAACATCTTGGTAAGATGATTAGTTTGGAGGAAAAGCATCGCAACATCATGAAGTCTTTCTATACCACTTTTAAGGGGGCTGACGCAGACCTTCGCTTTGTGTTCCTCACTGGTGTTACGAAATTCTCGCAAATCAGCATGTTCAGTGGATTTAACCAACCTGCTGACATCAGCTTAAGCCGAAATTACGAAGCTCTCTGTGGTATTACCAAGGATGAACTGGAGAAATATTTTGCCGAGCCTATAGCGGAAATTGCCCAGATATATCATTGCACGGAAGTGGAGATGCTGCAAAAGTTGAAAATGAAATATGACGGCTATCACTTCAGTGAGAAAATGGTGGATGTTTTCAATCCTTTCAGCTTGCTCAATGCTTTTTACAACATGAAGTTAGGTGGGTATTGGTTTAAAAGCGGCACGCCTACTTACCTTGTACGTCTGTTGAATCTTTTTGATGAGAATCTGGATGAATTGGTAGGAAAATATTATGGGGTGCCACAGTTTGATGACTATAAGGCGGATATAGAGAAGCCTTTGCCGATGATTTACCAAAGCGGCTATCTCACCATCAAGGATTATGACCAGGGCACGGAGTCGTTCTTGCTCGATATCCCGAACAATGAAGTGAGAGAAGGACTTCTTACGATAGAGGAGTGGAAGGAAAAGTAAATCTGAAACTATAGTAAAGAGAGTCATACAAGAGCTTTCATTTGGACTATCTGAATAGGGAGGTAGAGGAGGCTTTGGTGGATTTGCAAAGTTGGTGCATGGAAGGATAAATGTAATTATATAAGCAATTAGGGCAAGCAACCGGGATAGGTGCTTGCCCTAATTGCTTAAGTTTATTCTTAAAATTTCTTTCCAAAAACGATATTGACGAAAGTCTTGATGAGAATCTTTGCATCAAACCACCATGATCGATTCTCTAAGTAGTAGAGATCTAAATCCAGACGTCGCAGCATTTTTGCCATGGTGTCAGTATAACCATTATAGAGAGTAGCGTAGGAGGTGACTCCTGGACGAATCTGATAGAGATACTCATAGCGAGGATCATGTTCCATAATCTGATCAATATAGAACTTGCGCTCAGGGCGAGGACCAATAAACGCCATATCACCCTTAAATACATTCCAGAGCTGAGGAAGTTCGTCGAGGTGATGAGCCCTGAGAAATCGTCCCACTTTAGTGAGTCTTGGGTCGCCACTAATCTCTAAAAGATCAGGACCGTCCTTTTCTGCATCAATCTTCATAGAGCGAAATTTGTAGATAAAGAATGGTTTGCCATGAAGACCGATGCGCTCTTGACGGTAAATAACCGGCAGGCCATCCTCCAAATGTATGGCAATGGCGCAGACCAAAGCCAAAGGAAAGAAGAATATCAAACAACATGTTGCAATGATGAAATCGACGGAGCGTTTTAATATTTGCTCCGCCTTATTCATGTTGTCTTTATATTGTTTATTTTCCATTTATTTTTTATGCATCAATTAACTAAGCTTGAAGCTATGTTGTTCGTTATTTGTCGAGTTTTTCGTAAATCGAATTGTTGCTCTTATATTCAGGTACTATCTCCTTCATCTTCTTCACAGTGAGCATTTCATCGTACAACTTACTCTTTTCAACTAAGTCATCAATCTGTTTTGAAACTTCTGAATAGTCGTATTCACGAACTTTAGCAATTCTAATCTTATCATTGAATGATGGCTTGGTAGATTCTTTGTCGTTTAGTACTTCCTCGTAGAGCTTTTCACCAGCTCTTAACCCAGTGAATTTAATTTCTACATTCTTAGCTCCACTGAGATTAATCATTCTCTGTGCCAAGTCAGCAATCTTGACTGGTTTACCCATGTCAAAGACAAAAATCTCACCACCATTACCCTTAGTACCAGCTTCCAAGACGAGTTCGCAAGCTTCAGGAATCAGCATGAAATAACGGATGATATTAGGGTCGGTGACTGTAACAGGACCACCATTCTTAATCTGTTTCTTAAACAGCGGAATGACAGAACCATTAGAACCCAAAACGTTGCCAAATCGTGTGGTTACAAACTGGGTTTCACCTTTGATGATACCTTCTTTCACGGCTTTGTTGAGGCTTTGAACATAAATTTCACAGATACGTTTTGAGCATCCCATCACATTGGTAGGATTCACGGCCTTATCGGTAGATATCATTACAAATTTCTTTACGCCATACTTGACAGCCAAATCTGCCAGAATTTTGGTACCATAAACATTATTTTGAATGCTCTCACATGGATTGTTCTCCATCATAGGAACATGTTTATATGCAGCAGCATGGAAAACATAGTCAGGCAGATAAGTCTTGAAGATATGTTCCATTCTGGACTTGCTACAGATAGTGGTGACGATGGTTTCAGCTTTAATATCAGGGAATTGCTTCGCCATCATTAAGCGTATGTCGTGTTGCGGAGTCTCTGCACTATCTATCAGAATTAATTCCGCAGGACTATACTTGGCGATTTGTCTTACCATTTCGCTTCCGATACTTCCAGCAGAACCTGTAATCAATATGCGTTTGCCATGAAGCATAGCACCCACGCTTTCCATATCGATGCTGATTTCATCTCGTGGTAAAAGATCCTCAATGCTAACTTCTTTGAGTTGTTGCTGCTGCTCTGTATTCCATTCCTGTGTAGTAGGCATATAAATACGAATACCTTCAGCAAGTATAGCATCCTGGAACTCCTTGTCTGCACGTAAATTATTGATGGCACCTGGAGATACCAGCAGGGTAGTGATTTTATAGTCTCTCATTACCTTGATAGTATTTTTGTCGAGTGCATATACCTTAGCTCCCATCAGGTGGTGGTGCTTGATTTCTACATCATCAGAAATAAATCCCATGAGTTTGAACTTCATAGGTTTATTATTCTTAATTTGTTTCGCGAGACCGATGCCACCCTCCTTTACACCATATATAAAGGTATTCTTGATGTTGTAATCTGAAAGTGAAACATCAAATACGGTCTTAGCAATGACTCTGATAGCCCACAAGATGAGTATAGAAATAAGTGAACCTAAGATAATGTTACGGTACTGAATCTCAACTCTTGGAAATAATTGAGTATTCAGAAG
This sequence comes from Segatella hominis, assembly GCF_004535825.1. Classification (GTDB taxonomy): domain Bacteria; phylum Bacteroidota; class Bacteroidia; order Bacteroidales; family Bacteroidaceae; genus Prevotella; species Prevotella hominis. The sequence goes on from NZ_SGVY01000040.1 coordinate 4,172, forward strand.
CATGTTTTTAGTCAGTATAGATAAAACTGCACCGACAGTTACTGCATAGAATACTTTCTGCAAATCAACAAAAGAAGAATATCTCAGAATGCCATCATATGTATGGAACATTCTAAAACCTATGGCATGGAACATCGTGAATATCGCAAAGACAGCAGAGAGTTGTCCTAATATTCCTAATGCCTGTGCTCCGCTATTTATTTGCTGGTATATAAAAAGGTATGATGAATATATCACAGCACAATCTATCCAAAAAATACACCAATAGGGTAGTGATTTTTTTGAAAAATACCAATCTGTAATTTTCCTGAAATTTTTCATATTTCTTTTATCTTACTATTTCTTTAAATGTGGTAAATATAATCTTGAAATATTCTCCAAGAGTTTGATGTTGTATATATACCATATTTAATTTTATTTTATTGGGCATAATCAAATTTACATAAGCATCATCTGGGTCTTTTGATTCTCCCAGAATTTTATTTTCATCAACGTACTTAATAGATGCCCAATCAGTTATACCTGGTCTCACTTGTAGAACTTGTTTTTGCTCTTCTGTATAGAGGTCTGTATATTTTTTTACCTCTGGTCTTGGACCAACCAAACTCATGTCTCCGATAAATACATTCCATAGTTGAGGAAGCTCGTCTAATTTGTATTTTCGAAGAATAAAACCAGTTTTGGTGATACGATTGTCTTTTTCTCCAATAGTGATTAGCCCCTTTTTATCAGATCCAATTCTCATGGATCTGAATTTGAAGAGTTTGAATGGCTTGCCGTTTTTGCCAATTCTCTCCTGTGAGTAAAATCCTCCTCCCTGGCTCTCTATCCTAATGAGAAGATAGAGAACTGTAAAGAGTGGTGATAGTAGTACTAATCCTATTATTGAGAATAATATATCGAAGAATCGAATCATAATTATGATTTTCCTATATTTAACTTTTACGTTATTTTTTTATCACGGTTTCGTATGCCTTGATGACTGTTTCTGCTACAAATAAAACTTCCTCTTCTGTGAGTTGAGGATATACTGGCAATGAGATCTCATGGGCATAATTTTTATATGCTTGTGGATAGTCCTTGATGTCATATCCCATACCCTTGAAAAGTGTGAGCATTGGCATTGGTATAAAGTGAACATTTACAGCTACTTCATTTTTAGAAATTTCTTGAATGATGGCATCTCGTTGTTCTTCTGTGATACCTTTAATTCGTAAGGCATATACATGATACGAACTTTCCTTTATGCCAGATGTTGCAGGAGGTGTTATTGCCCAGTCAGAATTTGCGAAGGCTTTGGCATAAGTATTGAATACTCTCTTTCTTTCTTGGAGTAGATTTTCGTATTGGCGTATTTGAGCCAAACCAATTGCTGCATTAACATCTGCCAAATTAATCTTCATACCTTGTCCTACAATATCATATCTCCAACCGCCTGCTTTTGTTTTCGTGAAAGCATCTTTCGTTTGGCAGTTGAGAGTTCTCAGGCGAAGTTCTTTGTAAAGTTCTTCATTGTTGAATGGTTCTGGCAAGTTAAGGCAGATGGCTCCACCTTCTGCTGTTGTAACATTCTTTACTGCATGCAAAGAGAAAATAGCAACATCAGTTTCTGAACCAGTACGCTTATCACCATAATGTGCACCAATAGAGTGGGCGGAATCACTCAAGACGAGTATTCTGCCTAATTTCTCTTGTATTTCAGAAGTTGCATGGAACAAAGCTTTTATCTTTTCCGATTTTACTAATTCCATGATTGCGTCATAATCACAAGGAAAACCAGCAATGTCAACAGGAATAATAGCTTTGGTCTTTTCTGTGATAGCATTTTTTATTCCTTCAACAGAAATATTGAAATCTTCTGTAGAGTCAACCATGACAGGTTTACCACCCGCCCATAATACAGCCATGGCAGTGGCAGAATATGTATATGCAGGAACAATGACTTCGTCTCCAGGTTGCAGTCCCAGCCATCTGAGCATGAGAATGGCACCAGAAGTCCACGAATTAATGCATAGTACATTTTTTACGCCAGAAATTTTACCTATTTCTTCTTCTAATGCTTTTACTTTTGGACCAGTCGTAATCCATCCCGATTTGAGTGAATCAACAACTTCGTTTATTACGTTGGCATCAATGTATGGAGGTGAAAATGGAATTTTCATATTTATAAAATTTGATGTTTATGTTTAGTTAATATTTTATTATTTAAACGCATTCTGAAGTTGTTTATTGTGTTAGTAACTTAAAATGTTTACTATTTTATTAAAAGCCGTTATCTGTTATGAATTTTTCTTCCTTTTGCGAGTCCAAATATTGTTCCTATTCCGTAAGAAACGTGTACACAGAAAAAAAGTATGAATAACGGCAACGTGCATTTAATGTTTCTTGTAGTTCCTGTTATTGCAGCTACAATAGCTGCAATAAAATATACAGCAAGTCCTCCTTCCAAAAGATAACAGAATGGGTTCCATAAAAGGGAGAGGATTATGCCTATGAATATACAAATAACAAAGAGTAATGGGATAAGATGTCTTATTCCTATGGCTTCTTTGTCGATGTAATACAAGTAACCTATAGATTCACCGTTCGCATACATCTGTTTGCATGATGCTTTTAATGTAGGACGAGCGTAATAACTACTTATGATATCAGGATTGAAATAAACCTGAAATCCTGCTTTTCTTATGCGAGAATTGTATTCATTATCTTCACCTCTTGGCAAGTCTTCTCTCATGCCGCCTATTTTCTCTATGATTTTCCTAGGAAAAGCTCCGAAAGGTACAGAGTCTGTGTTGTGAGCTTCGTTACTAACTCGGAAAGCTGCTCCTCCAATGCCAAAACGTGAATGGTTCAGAATGGCATTGGTTTGAGCCCATATGGATTGGTTGAATGGTAAAATATTACATCTGCCACCTACATTACCGCGTTTTTCATCTTGCTTAAGATTTTCAATGCAAAGAGAGATATATTTAGAATCATATTCAGCATGAGCATCTAATCTTATTATATATGGTGCAGTAGATTTTTTAAATCCTATATTAAATGCTACTGATTGAATTTTTTTCTTGTTTTCTATGAATCGAATATTCTGATGTGATTTTTGATATTCGGCAACAATATCTTTTGTATTATCTTTACTACCTCCATCTATTATCATTACATCCATTTTTTCAAATTCATATGTTTGCTTAATAATTGAATTCAAACAACGAGAAATGAAACGTTCCTCGTTGAGAGTAGGTATGACTATTGCAACTTCGTAATTCATTCTAAATATGTTTTTAATTTTTGAAAATCAATATCCCATGTAGTTTCTTCCTTTTGGGATTGAAATTCTGTGTATGTGACATTTGATAATAACCCTTGGTGGGATTGATTATCATTTTGATGTGTGAATTGATTAAAAGAAACAACTATGGCAAAGATTTTGCATATTTTATTGTTCCTCTATTAACAAAATAACGTAGGCAGTTTGAAAAATATTGTATTTTTTATAAGAAACTTTTGCTAAATCAGAATGTCTACTAAAAGATGTAAATTTAATTTATTTTATGATGTCTAATCTATAAGTAAAAGCGTTAGAGATATAAAATAGAATCTCTAACGCTTTTACCTTAAAATATTACCATGTCATCTTTTATCATCTCAGATACGTTGAGAGGTGGTATGATGATATTATTGTATGGAGTACTTTCTGTTTTGCAAAAGAGAATTCCTCTTGCTGTTCCGATTGTATGTACAGCAAAGTATTCTAATAATTCTTTTGGAATAATTGTCTTTTCGTTTTTATGAATATTTTTGTAGTCATTCTCTTCTATTTCAAATTCGCATGTGATAGCTAAAATCATTATTTTTTCTTGGGCTGAGTTTAAAAAGTTGAACTCTGTAGAGCATGATATTATTCTACCTTTATTGGCATATTTATAATTAAGATTTACTCCTAATCCAAGATCTTCTAATGGTGCAGATTTAGACAAAATTGCGAATTGGTCTATATGTATACCAAACATTCTAAATTTAATCATAATTATGCAACTTTTTTAGGTATATTTAATTGTGTGGAAAAATCTGATAAGGTACATGTTACGTGTATTGTTTCTTGTGTTGGCTTGCTGTCCCATTTTTCCACCTTTGGGGTGTCAACTTTAACCTTTTGAAAATGGTGCTGTTGTTCGTCCTCCTTTATGTATTGTTCTATTGGAATAAATTCTATCTGAGGTATAACACCAAACGCTAATGCCAATTCGAAAAACTTTGACATGCGGTGGTCGTAATCACCATTGAGTAGTTGGGACACGTAGCCTTTTGACACACCCAAATACTCTGCAAGGTGTGCCCTGTCTTTACCGGTTGCTTCCATGAATTTTTGGGCTTGATTGTAAAGCTCGATTTGAGTTTTAGAAGTCCAATACTCTGGGCTATTCAATACATCTTTTCTATCCATGATTATTTCCTTTTAAAAGTCATTGAATAATTTCTTAATTCTTTTAATATCGGAGTTTTGTTCTCCTTTATAGCCACCCAAAACAACAAATACGTTTGGCTTCCTCATGATGACGTAGACTCTGATGTCATTTTTCTTAAACTCGTATAAATCAGGATGTTGTTTGTCTCCGATATGCCTAAATTTAGTTTTAGGGAGGAGTAATGCGCCAAACTGATCCATATAAGCATAAATAGAATTCAATTTTCGAAGGTCATTTTTCTTATCTTTCAACCCTAGGAGAAATTCTTGATATAGATATTTCCCGTTGACTGACGCTTCGTAGAATCTGCAATCTTTGTTGTTTACATATTCGAATGGTCTTGTTTCATATTTTTCAGCCATATAAATGTTTACTTTTGATACGCTGTTTAGTTTTTGCTAAACTTTTTGCAAAGGTAGTAAAATAGTAATAACTTCCAAATATTTTGCTATTTCTTTTAGAAAGTTTAACTTTTCTTTAATATTTTGTGCAGAATTGGACGATGCTCTGTTTGCGTTTAGAAGAACAATAATTTTCAGAATCCTGTAGACTGATAGAGCTTGGCTCATGCTTTATTTAACTTTCTCATATACGGAAGTTATAGAAATTAAAGAAGTTTTTACTCACTTCTCTTTATTTCCTTCTCACTTCTCTTTACTTCCCCCTTGCGACAGGTTTTCTATTATAACCAGTCCAAATCTTCTATTTTGCCGCAGTTTATGCTTCTATTATGCTTGGGTTGAGGCTCAAATTCCTTTTGAGTGAATTGGGCTGAAGGGTAAATTGGCACCATTCATCCTCTGAACCCCCTATAAATACAGGGGATTCCGAGAAAACGGTGAAGGGTGAAGGTTTTATGCCTATTTAATTTCAAAAATCTTGAAACAGTCAAACTTTGTTCAGATTTATTGCTGTCCAGCGAAAAAATTAAATAGATGTTACTTCTTTTACAATTAAGCATGGCATAAAACCGGTTTAGAAGAGATAAAGTTTCAAATCTAATTATCATCAGAATAGTTTAGGCGACTTCTATTATTGAAAAAGCTCTCTAAAAACTTTTAATGCAAAAGAATTGGAATAATTGTTTTCGAAAATAGAGCGTGAATATGTATTGTACTTTGGCACTGAATTTTCTGCAAAATAATTAATGGCTTCGATATATTCTTTTGCTGTATTGCAGAGTCTACCACACAACGAGGTGTCAAGTTCATAGCCTTCAAATGTTTCGGTTGTACCTAATATGTTCTTACCGTACATCAGAGCTTCGCATGTTTTTACCTTCATACCACTACCAGAAAATATCGGGAATACCATAAAGTCTGCTTCTTCGAAAAAAGGTGCAAGGTCGGGAACATTAGAGAATACAGGAATGTCTACTAAACAAGGCTGAGATTTTTTCAGCTGGTCCATGTCCTTGCCTATTATCTTGAAATCTATGTCTACATGTGGCAACACATTCTTTACAAACCACAAAAGCCCTTCGGTATTGGCAGGAAAATTACTTCCGATGAAATAACATTTAGGCTTTTTACCGGTAAAAACCTGCTTGTCGAAGTTCTTGCCTACACATTTGTCTTCAAATGTGATAGGAACTATGTTATCAAACGGCTTGCCATAGAGCGACTTCATAATGTTGCTGTCGCGCATACATAAGCCCACAGACTTATCCGAATAGTCAATGCTGTATCTGTCGTTCTTGGCTGCACAGTCAATGACAATTTTCCTTAGTGGGAACTTCTTGCTGACCCTTGCTTCATAGTAAAGGCTTTCTACATTATGGAAGAAATTTATGATGATACCTTTGTATCCATGTTTCTTAAGTTTCTTGGATATTATTCCCAAAATACTGGTATTGATGAAGATATAGTCATACTTGTTAGCCATGTTTATAATGGTGCGGATCTTACCTGGTGTCAACCCGTAAAAATAGCCGAAAGGAAAGAGTATTGCTGACTGCAGCATTGAAACAATACTGTTTTTCTTTCTGTTGTCGTTGATGAAAAAACAGTCAACATTTTCTTTGCCAAGGATATTGACAGCCATTTCTACATTGCGTCTGTTGGCTAGGCTTCCTCCGTCAAAGATATTATGGAAGTTTTGAAATGATATGAATAAAACTTTCTTCATATAGCTTTATGGTTTTATATATTACTGAGCCCACTTGAAAAAGTCATTTTATAATAATTTCTTCAAATGTAACCATCTGATAATCAAATGGCGTTTGTGGGATAAAGAACCCAAAACTACTTTTTCAAGTGGGCTCATTTATAGTTTTTATTTGTTCACGAAAACTTTTAAATGCCTTCTTGTTGCTATTTGATCTGCTTGCAACTTTGCAGTTTCTCTTTTATATATAACTTTAGTTCTTCAAGCATGTAAAGGAGTGTTCTGTCATTCTTGCCATACTTGACACGTAGACGTTCTCTATAAATCTGTAAATTGATGCAACGCAGCCGGTTTTTAAGCGTCTTTCGCTCATCGTAATTTTTCTTTTTGTTTTGTATTACTGCCACATCAATAAGCGTTTTCTCATATTTTATGTCGGGCTTACGCTCTTTTGTAAGGTGTAGGTATTTTAGACTCTTGTCATATTTCATCTTACAATCTTTGAAACGATGCATTAGACGATAATGAATGTCATCTTCCTCACCATAGAGGAATACGTTTTCATCGAAAAGACCGACCGCTTCAAACATGGCCTTGTTTATAAAGAAACACGATCCTGAAAAATGCATATATTTTGCTATGTAGAAATCAAGACGTGTACACAAGGCAGAGAGTATGGTTGAGAGATAGCCGTTCATTCTATAGGTGCATGTAAATGAATTGTTGCTAGGTTCTTCAAGCGTGAGCCACTGTTTCATGCCGAGCATACACATGCTCTTGTCTTTAGAAAAGCGGTCTATTGCTTTGTGGAAAATTGGACATACAAGCCTTACGTCTGGATTCATGATAAGCACCAATGGTGCGGAACATCGCCTAATACCCACGTTGTTGCCTTGACCGTAGCCACCATTGCAGCTGTTTTTTATCAGTATAATATCTTCTCCCCACAATGTTTTAAGTTTCCCAAACATTGTGTCGCAACCTGTGCTGTTATTGTCTACAACAACCAGTTCTATTTCCGCCAGCGGAATGTCGGAATTTTCTATGATAGAATTAATGCAATCATATATATCCTTCTCTGAGTTGTAGGTTACAATTATTATTGAGACTTTCTTCATTTGTTTGTTCTTTTAATCATTGTTAATTATTTCACTTGTTAGAGTCTGACAATTTCTTTGCATAAATATTAGTTATGCCTTGTGCGATGGCTTTCCATGAGTATTTGCCCTCAGAATAGTCGTGCTCAATATTTGCCATCATTGCCTCTATTTTTTGTGGATTTTCTATCAATGTATTTATTGCAGAAGCCAAGGTGGTGACATCTTTAGGAGGAACGATAGTTCCATATTGTCCATTCTTAACTATGGTAGGTAGAGCACCCACTTTGGTTGCAACAACAGGCTTGTTTAAAGCAAACGCTGACATAACCACTCCACTTTGTGTTGCATCGATATAAGGACATACCACAAACAAAGAGTTACGTATCAGACCAACAAGTTCGTTATCGTCAAGGTATCGGTTGAGAAGAACTAAATGACCAGTATTATAGATGGCATACTGGTTTAAGTCAAAATAAATCTTACCTTTACCTGCGACAACCAACTTCACATCGGGATGTTTCTTGCAAACTTTATCCATTGCTTCACACAGATATTCGATGCCCTTATGTGAACTAATTCCGCCAAAGAATAAGATATAGTTACTTACATCTGGCTTTTGCGGCTTAATATTTTGTAGGTTTGTATATGCGCTAAGATGCGATAATGCCACACGCTTTGCTCCCATTCGGTAGGTCTCGATAAACTGTTCTTTCTGTGTATCGTTCAACAAAATAAAATCGTCAAGTAGTCGGAAACACACATTGCGATGGAAACGATTGAGCCATGTATTTTCGCTTGAATGAGGCAGAGGGTCATGCATGGTTATGACGATACGCTTACGCAAGAGATATGTGAAGAACTCACCATAGCGTGGTGGCCAAGTGAGATGTACTATGTTAATCTTTAGATGTAAAATGACACACACCATTCTTAATATGGCAAGGAGGTTGCTAATTGACCAGTCATGCTTGCCTGGAAGGTTTACTATATATGTCTTCGATAAATCTATGTCGTTAGACAAGTAGGTAAGTTCTGGAAAATCAGAAGCAGGATAAACCCCACCTCTTTTATTCAGAGATTCAATTTTTATAAGTGTGAGTCGTTTAGTTGATTCTGATACTTTAAGAAAATAGAATAAATCAATTTTCTTCTGCAATTCACCAATCAGAGGAATGTCACAATCGGCAAAATGCGGTGTTGATATATATGCCACTTTCATATTGTTTTCTTTTGATTATGTAAGCTGCCTACAAAGTGCCTTCTATGTGTTTTAAAATTGTCGTCATCATCTCATTATATTTGCAGAGATAACTTTGAGCAAAAGTTATACATTTAGCTTTGTCAAACGTCTGTAACTTATTAAATACATGTTCTGGACTTGGCGTACGACGAAACAGTGAATTGCTTGCTATTCGACAATCGAGTAGGTTGGCAACTTTTAATATGTGACGGATTTTGCTTGTTGAAGAGTCGCAAAACAAGCCGTTTGCATGTTTAGTTCCATAATTGTCAAAGCTAAAGAAAGGCACTGCGTTGTGAATACACACAACGATAGGATGCATGTTGTTGCCAATATAACCACAAGAATATTTGAGTAGAGCATACCAGTCAATAGGATTTAGTGGGAGTGCAATTTCACTTTCCAACTCTCCTGCAGATAGACTTGTCGAGAATGGTAACGATACACACTGTATGCCATGATGTTTTGCTATGTCTTGAAATTTGTTCAACCAAGTTTGGGATACGTTAGAGCGTTTTTCGTTCTTGAAACTTATGAGCATATACTTGTCTGAAAGACCATATTTCTTCATCAGTTCCTCTTTAGAAGGTACTAATGATGCTGCGTTTTGATTGAACGCAAATACTGGGTCTGGTGTAACAGATGGACAACATTGTCCTTCAGTAATGAAAGAGAACATCTTTTGGGTGTCCACATCACGCACAGATACATAGCAAAATGCCATGATACGCTCTTTCATTTGCTTACGAAGTTTTTTAGAAATATATTTATATTTTGAGTCTTGGCTTGCTGCTGACATTAATGCAACAGGGACTGGCTTGTCGAGATAGTCAGTCCATATACCCCAAAAAGGGTTTGGAAATACCACGTCGGAGGTCACCGGATTTATGGCTATAATATTGCGACATGGAAAGATGATACGTTCAAAAAGTGGATGATGCTGTGCCACGGCATCGCTACCTATTATTACAGCTTCAATGTGTTCTGTAGAAATAATGTTTGCAACATCTTCAATTGTGCGACATAAACAGGTTTCTTTCCACAATTTGAGGCGCAGTTTCTTCTGGTTCTCAATTTGTGAAACAGGTGTGTTTTGGGCATAATATTCTTCCAAGTCTTTAGCTACCCAATTTATAACCACTGGTTCGTGTCCATGATTTTCCAAAAACATGTATGTAGAAAGAAGCTGTAACATCGCTCCAAAATTACACACAGAGTGGTATGCAAGCAAGCCTATTTTCATTTTATTATTTTCTTTAAAGTTTCAATTTTGATTTATACTCTATAATGAAATAACGACACAATGTAGTCTTTATTATTTGTATAGCCCTAAATCATAGATTTTTTTATATTCAAAGCCGTCGTTCATGAGTAATACTCCCTTAGTTCCTCCTGTACGTCCTCCAATGAAACAGCAGCAACGGGTAAGCAGGTATACGGCTGCAAAATAATCTAAGGCATCTTTTATGGGATTGCGTTCCTTATCTTTCTCCTTAATTTGAGCAAGTACTTGATCTGATTGCATGTCTTTGCCGCTGTATCTACGCTGGTCGAGAAATAATAATTTATCGCCAAATTCCGCTTTTAAAACATCAAGTATGTCTTTATCTTCTGTTGCAACAAACACATAATTGCATTGCTTCTCCTTCATTACTTTTTTAGCGTCTTTTATTATTTCACTCACATCAGGTTGAATAGGATGGTTCTTTGGTTTTGCCACCACATAGTCGGTGCCACGACATAAGATGCCAAGTACACGTCCTTTATCTTTAAAAAGTTGTTTCTCTTTATTTCGAATATAATCTAACGTCTTATTGTTGGGATGAATAAACTTCTTAAAGATATTACGGAAATAAGAGATTCTCTCTTGATTGTCATAAAACTCTATTTGCCCCATGAGATACTTCTTTGCTGGTGCTGGAGTCATGCGGTTGATTATCACATTTTTACTATCCTTTATATCTTCCAATCCATACCCTGCAGGTTGTTCAAAGAATATCTCCCAAACATTTTCTTTCTCATTCTTTAATGTGTATTGGGTGATATAGTTTTTCAAGTCGACAACAGGAATGTAACCGTGATCCAAAGCATAGGCTATATGCATGCACACTTTGTTTACAATCCAAAACAGTCCGCCTCCCTCATCGTTCCAACCTATTACATAAAAGGTCTTGTCCGCATTTTTGCTTCCAAGACATACCTTGCGCTGGCGTCCTTTAAATATAAGATACTTATGGTAAATCCAATCGGAACAAGGGATATACTCAAATAATTTAATCATTAACTTCTTCATACATAAAATATAATTTAAGTATCAATATAAATATATATGCTTCCTTATTTTGAGGCATAGGCGTTTTTATTATTAACGGTTTAAAAGCATTTTTATTTTATACAAGTCTTTCCAACCTACAAGCAAAGAACGCATTTGTATGAAAAACATGTATCGGTATGTAGGAATGAACAGATGTATGAAAAAACCTGCAGCAAACTGTGTGGCTACGGCTACAAAGGCAACTCCACACACACCAAAGCGTGTTATGACAAGTAGGTTTAGTACTACACATACTACACAACCGCTAAGACTACGCAACACAAAATATTTTTGTTTTTCCTCTATAATCAATATTTGCCCCGAAACGATATTTAGAGCTACTCCTATTATCTTAAATGATAAAATTTGTAAGATACCTATAGAGGCAGCATATTTTAAACCAAAGGTCCATAATACAATGTATTGGGAACATAAGGAGGTAAAGATGGCACATAAAATACACGACCACACAGTGACGTTCATAAACATTTGAGACTTTTTATGATACGAATCGAGATCGTACTTTCGTTCCTTAACAAGTAGCGGACTGACGGTTTGTATGAGGATGGTAGGCACATAAAGTAATACTTCAACAAACTTAGAAGCTACTGAAAAATAGCCAACCGATGTCTTGTCAATCATGTTGCCAATCATAATTTGGTCTATCTGTAAGAATATCGTTGCCGCTACTCCTGACAGCAGTAAAGGAAACGATTGACGTAAGAGATAGCGTGCCCAAACTTTGTCAAAATGCCAAGAACGCATGCTACCAATCTTTTTTTTATAGACATAGCAATAGCCTTGTGCCAAGATGCAGGCATCAAATACCAAGGAGATGACAAACCATACAAGAGAGGCATGTACAAGCAACAATACAATCTTAATTGTCCCTGATAGAATTGTGCGGAAAATGCCTATTTTTACTATATATTCGTTTTGAATGAGAGAGGTAAAATAGTTGCGAATCACATCAAATGGAGAGAGTATGACAGTTATTGCATATATCATTATGATGCCATATGTATAAAGGTCTGTCTCATTGATGTAAGCTACCACAGAAATGGTGACAATGGTAACGATCGAAAGTAATAGACGGAGCACAAACACGGTACCCAGAATGACGTCTTTCTGATCATTCGCTTTCGCCTCTTCTCTTATTTCAATATTCTCAAAGCCAAAGGTGGCAATCACTAAAAATAAGGTAACGAAGCTGACTGCATAGTTCATTATACCATATTGAGTTGGACCAAGGTATCGAGCCACAAAGATACCTACCAACAATGCACTTGCCAGACCTGTGAACTTACCGGCCAGAGCCCAAAATACATTCGTGATTATGCGTTTGCTAACTTTATTTTCACTCATTGTCCTTTTCTTTTTTTACAAATTCTCTTTTTTCTCTATAGTAACGTCCTTCAAAATAAGCTATGCAAAGCACAATGACGTTAAACCAATAATAGATAGCAATATGCGAAATCATGGTGAGCACAACTATTAAAACACCAAGAATAGACATTGCGGGGGCATACTCTTTCTTTGCCTTGAGACATTTTAATATATCTTTAAACAGAAGAAGCAATGAGATTATATAGAGTAACATGCCTATCAATCCAAAATCGAACCAAGCTTCTAAATAGTCGTTATGAGCAGAAAGTACATAACGCGAATTGCGAACCACGGTGTTGAATCCATTTCCGACAAAATAAGTAACAATACCCTGATTGTTTATAAGTCGCCATGCCTCGTTCCATACGTCCGTTCGCCCACTTCCATTATCTTCTTGTATTGATTCAAAACGTTCAAAGACGTTGTTGTCACCCATGGTTCCAATATAAGCAAAGACGGCAATAAATGCTGTGAGTATACAGAAACCGATAATAATTTTCGTGAACTTACCTCTCTTAGACACCAATTGGTTGGTTATTATATATGTTAACATAGCAAGTGCAAGTGCAAGTACGCCTCCACGTTTTACAGAAGAAAATACCGCTATACAGATGATGATAGTCCAACATATTTTTCCTATCTTCGAGGGGTAAACCAAAACTAAAGGCAGCATGTATAATGAGTAATAGGATGATCCTAAATGCACATTCATAAGGATATTGTCAACATCGTAAAAACTGTAATAAGTTAACAGAAACAAAGCGGTGATGACAAGAAATATTTTTTTCAACCATTTACTATCGCCTTTATGCAAGACAAAATAGTAGGTTGCGTTAAGAATGAGAATAGGGAATGCTGACCAAAACAGGCTGTTCATATATGACGATATACCTTCAATACCAACAGGATTAATGATTGTTACTACTAGCACCCATAGCATGTAAACATTAAAAGATAAGATAGTCTTTGATGGTATCTCTATAAGATAGCCTTTCGTAAAGGGACGCAATACAAAAACGCCCCACACCATAAAGGTAAAAGCTATTATAAAGTTGATGTATGCTATACCTCCACTGGATTCCTGATCAAACATAACAGCACATGCACTCACGGCAAATGCAATGAGTGCAATATAATAATATGCTATAATAATTTTTTCTTTCGACAATAACATTAATTCTTACCTAAAATATAGTCTTTTAAAACATATGTCAAATCGCCAACAAATACAAGTATTGTTATAGCAAGAACGAAAATCATACGACGCGGTTTAGTGGGCTTGATAGGCACGCTAGCACCTTGTAACGTTGTGAAAGCGGGGGTTCGTTCACGAAGCTTTGCTTCTGCTGCTTGCAACAGGGTAACCATTGCAGTGTAAGCATTAAACTTAAGCTGCATGTCGTTTTCTAAATCAGTTTGTTTGGAGCGTACGCTTTCAAGAACAACATCCATATTTGAATCGGAATAGCTTCCATATAATTGGCGAGCTTTTTCATAGTTGGCTTTAGTCTTTGCAGTTAGTGATTTGTAATATTCTACATCGTGACGTGCCTTCTGGGTGCGATAGTTGGTGATGAAAACCTGCAGTTTCGAAGATACGGAGTCGGCAAGGTTTTTGCAAATCAATGGATCTTGGGCCTCTGTATGTATAGTTATGACGCCAGTTTTCTTGTCAACCGTTAATCCAATTAAACTTCTTGCAGCACCAACGATGTCGTCTTCATCTTTGGAGAGAAAGTAAGGATTTTCGAATTCATCCTTGAAATTATTACGTTTTGCATTTGTTTCTTTGCTTTTGAAAATACGCTTCACTACTCCCATGGCCTTTGTCCACCATGCAATTTTCTGATGTTTCTTAAGATATTCATAATAAGAGCATTTTAAAGTACCATCTTGTGTTTTCACTTGTATCTTGAGAAGGCTGGCAACAAAGCCGTTGTCATTAAGTAACTCTGGATAAAGAAGCGGAGAGATAGCATCTGTTCCACCTATGTGATTAAGGTCAATACCAAAACTTGAGGCCAAAGAACCTACACTTCCCATATCCATTGGATTTTCTACTTCTGGCACAAGCATTGCACTTGATGTATAGGAACGTGGAACACAAATTATAATTAGCGAAGATACTACGATAGCAATGGGAAGAGATATGAGAAACAATTTCTTTTTGCTAAGCACAGCCTTTAGTATTTCTGACACATTTATGTAACCGTCTTTTTTTTCCATTTTTTTCTATTTTTTTATATTTGATGATTATATTATTACTGAGTTATATACATAATTATAAAATATGTATTCTATTCTAATTATCCACAATCCAACCCTCTACTCTTCAGGCTTCTAACTCGTCAACCATAAAGGAGGAGCGGTCTCCTGCAGAATTATAGAGGGGTAGGAGCAAGTTGAGAAAACCTTCTTCAACTTCTTTGTTGGGGAAGCCTAACTGGTATTTCTTAAATCGTTCGTCATAGCCTTTGATGGTGAGGTAACCAGTCTGGTAGATGATGGGGATGAGATTGGTTGGAGCGGAATCCATTCTGCTCATCACAATAGCCGATACTTGCTCCTTATTGAGGTCGGGGAGGCGATATCCATGTTCCTTAAGAAGTTCAATGAGGAATGTTGGTGTGCCGGTCTCAAACCAGTAGTCTTTATAGCGATGTTTTGCTAACGTGTTCAATACGCTGAAAGGATTGTATATTCCTTTTGAATTCTTTTCGAAGTGATAGCCTCCATAGCGCATTCTTAACTTATCAATGGTTTCGCTCTCGCTGTCTCCATTTGCTGATGCCAATTCGGAAATGCCTTCTTTGAAATATGACTTCAACTCTTCTTCGGTAGTTCCGCATATATTAATATAGCGGTGATCCATCGATATATCCGTCAGGTTGTTGAGGTCGCTGAACACGCTAACCTTGCCAAACTTGGTTACACCGGTGAGGAATGCAAACTTGATATATCGGTCTTGGGTTTTCAAAACCGAATAGAATGCTTTCAGCTGTGCACGGTGTTCTGCCTGTAACTCAGGGTCGCGCAGGGTCTGAAGTATAGGCTTGTCGTATTCATCTATAAGAATAACGACACCACATCCTTCTTTCTCCGCAGCTCTTGCTATCACACCCTTGAAACGAAGGGCAAGTGTGGCTTCTGACTCACGGGCTCCATATTTGCTTTCCCAAGTTGTGAGGTAGTCATTAAGAACTGTATACAGACTATCTTTCTCTCGAAAGTTGGCTGTGTTGAGATCGATATGGAAGATTGGATATTTCTTCCATTCGGTCTCCAAGTCATATATGGCTAAGCCCTTGAAGAGTTCTTTCTTACCCTGGAAGTATGCTTCCAAAGTAGACAGAAAGAGGCTCTTTCCGAATCGGCGTGGGCGACTGAGAAAATAGTATTCTCCCTCTGTCGCCAACTTGTACACGAATCGGCTCTTGTCTACATACGAATATCCATTTGTACGTAGTTTTTCGAAATCTTGTATTCCTATTGGATATTTCATTAGAATGACTCCTTCCTTGAGGTGTTAAATTGATTCTTACTTCGCCATTTTAGCAACAGTTGCTATCTTATGACATGCTTCCTAAATGCAAAATTAAGCATTTTTTCTGAGTTACCAAACTTGTGAAGTGTTAAATGTTCGTCGTGAACGAAATTATGGTACTTTTCGCCCGATTTGGGCTTGGGTAACATGTATATAATGCAAAAGTTTATATCCCTTCTATTTCTTCTTCATTCCCTTCTTCGCTTTTCTTCTTGATCTTACCCTTGATCTGGTCGAAGCCTTCGCCATATACGCCTATCACGGCACTCTGGCTGACGAAGGCGTGAGGGTCTATCTCTTCGATGAGGCGGAAGATGGTTTGTGACTGGCGCTGCTTGGCCAGTACGAAAAGCATCTTTACTTGCTGACCGGAATAGAAACCGGAGGCATCTACTACAGTTACTCCACGATCGGCATCTGTATTGATACGCTTGCCTATCTCCTGATATTTCTTGGAAATGATAAAGAACTGTACGCTTCGGCGACGACTGTTGACCACCTGGTCGATACAGAAAGCCTGGACATAGAGTACTACATATCCATAGAGTACTTTCTCCCAGTCGTGGACTACAAAGTAGCTGGAGGAAATGATGAAAATATCACATATCATGATGACTCTGCCCAGAGAAATGTCGCGATACTTATTGACGATGGCTGCTACAATATCTGTTCCTCCCGTAGAACCGCCCGCAGAGAAACCGAGTCCTATACCACATCCGCAGAATACTGCTCCTAAGAATGCTGCCCAAAGCGGTTGGCTCTGGAGAAGATGCAGATTTTCTGTATGGTGTGAAAAATAGGAGGTGAGAAGGGTTACCACGATTACGGCATAGATGGTTTTCATGCAAAACTTCTTGCCGAGAATGATCCAAGCTGCTACGATAAGACAGGAATTGACTATAAAATAAGGTATTTGTACTGGACATCCTGTGGCCCAATAGATAATAGAGGAGATACCAGGTAAGCCGCTGGCTGTTACGTTGGTAGGAAGGAGAAATACATTCCAGCCGATGGCATAGGAAATCATGCCGATGGCGATGAATACATAGTCTTGAATCTCTCGAAACAAGGGTCGCTTTGTTAAGTTTGCAGTCATGTCTTATTTTATTTATTCTTGTTCGTTTTTCTTGTTTATTAAACTGATCTCTTTCCGAGATAATTATTGTGGCTGCAAAAGTACATAAAAAAACTCAGATAAAATAAATTATCTGAGCTTTTCTTGCATAATAATGCTAATTGATGCCGTTTTACCAGAACTTTTTTTGCTCTTCTGACCATTCGAAACCCTGGGTTGCCATTTTAGCTTCCAGTTCGGCACGGTTTACATGGAAATGATAACAAATCTCATCCAATGTATCAAACTCATGGTCGCGAAGCAGGAAGTTGATTGCGCTTACCAGCATCGGCACATCATTCATCGGTAATTTATCCATAAAGCAATCTTTTTTTGTTAAAATATAGTGTTGAAAATCTTATTTCTTTTCTCTCTTGAGTTCTTCTGCCAGAAATCTTGGAGTGAATCCTTTCTTGCTCTTGGCTACTTCCTCTGGGGTTCCTGCACACAGCAACTGACCGCCTCCTCGTCCGCCTTCTGGTCCCATGTCAATGATGTAGTCTGCTAACTTGATGACGTCGAGGTTGTGTTCGATGATCAGTACCGTATTGCCTTTATCTACCAACTTCTCCAATACATCCATCAGGATGCGGATGTCTTCGAAGTGGAGTCCGGTTGTCGGTTCGTCTAAGATATAGAGGGTCTTGCCGGTATCACGCTTGGAAAGCTCTGTGGCAAGTTTTACTCGTTGACTTTCACCGCCAGAGAGGGTAGTGGAACTTTGTCCTAACTTGATATATCCGAGTCCGACACTTTGCAAGGCCTTGACTTTCTGAAGAACCTGCGGTACGTTCTCGAAGAATTCTACAGCCTGATTGATGGTCATGTCAAGCACATCTGCAATACTCTTTCCCTTATATCTTACCTCTAAAGTTTCACGGTTGTATCGCTTGCCGTGGCAAACCTCGCATGGTACATATACATTCGGCAGGAAGTTCATCTCAATGGTCTTATATCCATTTCCCTTACAAGCCTGACAGCGGCCTTCACTAACGTTGAAAGAGAAACGACCTGATTTATAACCGCGTATCTTGGCTTCCGGCAAACCGGCAAAGAGTGTGCGGATATCAGCGAACACATTTGTATAGGTAGCTGGGTTACTGCGAGGGGTACGACCGATTGGGCTCTGATCAACATTGACCACCTTATCTATGTTGTCTATGCCTTCGATACTGTCGTATGGCATCGGCTTTTTGAGCGAACGGTAGAAATGGCGAGAGAGTATCGGTTGAAGCGTCTCATTGACGAGTGTTGATTTGCCCGATCCGCTGACACCTGTTACCACAATGAGTTTGCCGAGTGGGAACTCGATATCTACATTCTTCAGGTTATTGCCCTTTGCGCCTCGGATGATAATACTCTTACCATTGCCTTCACGCCTCTTCTCAGGAACTTCGATTTCCGTCTTGCCATTCAGATATTGCGCGGTGATAGTCTGGGTCTTCAGCATTTCTGCTGGTGTGCCCTGAAAGACAACTTCGCCTCCCTTGCGTCCTGCCTTCGGACCGATATCTACTATCCAGTCGGCTGCAAGCATCATATCGCGATCATGTTCTACTACGATGACGGTATTGCCGATGTCGCGAAGTTCTTTCAGACTGTTGATGAGGCGCTCGTTATCACGCTGATGCAATCCGATACTTGGCTCGTCGAGGATATAGAGTACATTGACCAACTGACTGCCAATCTGCGTGGCAAGTCGGATGCGCTGGCTTTCACCGCCGGAAAGGGAAGCAGACTGACGGTTGAGAGAGAGATAATTCAAACCGACATCGAGGAGGAAGGTTACGCGGGAACGTAATTCCTTTACGATTTCATGAGCCACCTTGGCTTTCATCTTCGGTAGATGCTCTTCAACATGTTCGAGCCAATCGAGCAATTCGTCGATATCGAGGGATGCTACTTCTGAGATGTTCTTATCCCAGATGCGATAGGAGAGAGACTCCTGTTTCAGGCGCATACCGTGACATTTTGGGCAATCTATGGTGGAGATAAACTGATCTGCCCACTTCTTTCCTGCAGTAGAGTCATCATTCTCCATGACTTTGTGGAGATAGTCGATAACGCCATCGTATGCACAGATATAGTCGGAAGAGGTTTTTGTCTTTTCCTTCGGTATCTTTACGTTTTCAAGTGTACCGTACAAAACCTCCTGCATGGTGTCTTCGTCAAGGTCCTTGATAGGTGTCTTGAGCGTGGCATCATGTTTCTCCAACAATGATTCTATCTGCCAGAAAATCTTCTGATCTTTGTATTTGCCTAAAGGAGCTATTCCACCAGCATAGATGCTGAGGTCTTCGTTTGGAATTACCTTCTTGAGATCTATCTGGTTTACCTTTCCCAAACCTTTGCAGTGTGGACATGCTCCTTCGGGAGAGTTGAAGGAAAACATGTTTGGAGCTGGATCCCGATAAGCCATTCCGGTAACAGGGTCCATCAGTCTCTTGGAGAAAATCTTGGATTCATCCTTCTCCTTATCAATGACCATCACCATGCCGTCGCCTTGTTTCATGGCTGTGGTGATACTCTTGCGGATGCGCTCTTCGTCGTCATCGCGAACTGCAAGTTTGTCGATGAGAACCTCGATGTTGTGGTTCTTGTATCTGTCCACCTTCATTCCACTTTCGAGTTCTATAAATTTTCCATCAACCCGCACATATAGGTATCCCTTGCGGCGCATACTCTCGAAGAGTTCGCGATAATGTCCTTTGCGTTGGCGGACGAGTGGGGCAAGGAGGAAGATACGATGACCTTTATAATCGCTGAGAATCATGTCGATGACCTGTTCCTCGGTATATTTTACCATCTCCTCACCACTATGATAGCTGTAAGCAGTACCGGCACGTGCATAGAGCAGACGCAGGTAATCGTAAATCTCTGTGGTTGTGCCCACGGTGGAACGGGGATTCTTGTTGGTAGTCTTCTGTTCGATACTGATGACAGGACTGAGACCTGTAATCTTATCTACATCAGGACGTTCCATACCGCCCAGGAAATTGCGGGCGTATGCAGAGAATGTTTCGATATAGCGTCGCTGGCCTTCGGCAAAAATGGTGTCGAAGGCTAAGGATGACTTGCCGGAACCGGAAAGTCCTGTAATTACTGTCAGTGAGTTGCGGGGAATCTCTACGTCCACATTCTTCAGGTTGTGAACTCTGGCTCCCCACACGTTTATCTTTTCTTCTTCTGAATTCATTGAAGTTAATTGATTCTTGTTGAAATGCTATTTTTTTGATAGAAATGCTCCTTGAAAAGCTTTTCTCTTCTTGAAATACTTCTTTTTTATGGAAATACGACTTTTTTTATGGAAATACGACTTGAATGATTTCCTTTCTTTCTAATCCTGTTGCTCTCGGGTTTATTCCGTGGCCGTAGAACCAGATTCGATGTAGCCCCTCAACAGGTTGACATCCTTTTTGATGTTGTAGGTCTTGCCATCGGCTCCTTTTGCCTTGACCAGGCAGAAATAGACACCATCTTTCACAGGCTTACCCTTATAGGTGCCATCCCAACCGCCTGCAGGGTCATTCCACTCATAAAGTTTCTGTCCCCAGCGATTGAAGATATATGCATGAAACTCGGTCAGACTCTGGTATCCGTCTTTCGCCTTGTAGATATCATTAATACCATCGCCGTTTGGTGAGAAGGCATTAGGCATCTGCAAGAAACTTTCAGAGATGGTAAGAGTGAGAGGAGAATCCTCATTGTTCTGTTCGATAACCTGTCCATCTTTCGTGAATTTGGCATAGAGGATGATGCGGTGCAGACCTGACTGATTAAATTCAAGATCTGTATTTTCTTCATACCTTATTATATATGGTTCCGTATCGCTGTCGTGATAGATATGCCACTCATAGTAGGGTGTCCATCCAGAAATGTCTGTTGGGTTTGCCTTGAAAGTTGCCTTGATAGGAGCGGAACCTGAATAGGATGCGTCCTCATTAGTCTCACCATCACTGGTTGTATAGGTGACTGATGGGGCTATAGATGGTGCATCGTCTGCAAAACTGGTTGTTGCCATGGCAAAAAACACCATCAATAATAATATGAAATTCGTCTTTATTTTCATGTCTTTATGTAAATTTCTGCAAAGATAGCGCAATTTTCTGAATTAGAGTATGGTTGAATGAGAGTTTTTTTGTATTTTTGCAAATGAAATTATAAAATTAAGCAAAAGAAATCATAATTTTGTGGATTAATAACATAAATCAACGAAAAAAATGAAACAAAAAATGAGATACATCTTGTTGGGCATAGGATTGATTATTTTCAATGCCTCTGCGTTCTGCCAGACTACTAAATGGCGTGACATTTATACGGTGAAGAAAAAAGATACGATTTTCGGTATTGCCAATAAGTATGGACTGAGTCTGCCTGAACTGATGGAAGCTAACCCGGAAATGAAGAAGGAAGGATATATGCTCCAGAAGGGTGCAACCATCTTTATTCCTTTCGAGAAGAATACTGCTACTACGGCTGGTGCTGCTCAGACTAATGTGGCTCAGAAGCAGGTGGCTCCTCAGAAGAAAGCCAATACGGTGAATGTGGGTGTGATGCTTCCTCTTCATGATGTAGATGGTGACGGCAAGCGTATGGTGGAGTTCTATCGTGGCATTCTGATGGCTTGCGAAAAGTTGAAGCAGCAAGGTATCTCTACGAATATTCATGCCTGGAATGTGCCTATTGATGCGGATATTCGTACTACTTTAGTACAGGAAGGTGCCAATCAGTGTGATCTTATCTTTGGTCCGCTTTATACCAAACAGGTGGCTTCATTGGCTGATTTCTGCAAGACCTATGGCATCAAGATGGTGATTCCTTTTTCTATCAATGGTGACCAGGTGGATCGCTGCAAGGAAATCTTCCAGGTTTATCAGTCTCCGGAATCGCTCAATGATGCAAGCATCAAGGCTTTCCTAAACCGTTTTAAGAATGTACATCCTATCTTTGTGGATTGCAATGACAGTACTTCACGTAAAGGTAACTTTACTTTTGGTCTCCGCAAGGAACTGGAGAAGAGAAAGATTACTTATAGTGTGACCAACGTTAACTCTTCATTGGAATATTTTGCCAAGGCGTTTGTTCCTTCCAAACAAAATGTAGTGATACTCAATACGGGACGTTCGCCACAACTGACTCAGGTTTTGAATAAGTTGGATGAGTTTACCGCCAAGTATCCTGGTGCTGACATCTCCCTCTATGGTTATACCGAGTGGTTGATGTATGCCAAGTACAATCTCGACCGCTTCTATAAATATGATACTTATATCCCTTCCACATTCTATTATAATGCAAATTCTGCTAAGACGATAGATTTGGAGAGTAAATACAATACCTGGTTCCATCAACCTATGCAGATAGCAATGCCGCGATTTGCCATTACGGGTTATGATCAGGCGATGTTCTTCATTCAGGGTGTCAATAAGTATGGCAAGAATTTCACAGGGCAGATGACGCAGGTAAATTATACTCCTGTGCAGACTCCTCTGCATTTTGTCAAGACTTCAAAGGGTGGTTACCGTAATCAGATATTACAGTTGATCCATTATACATTCAATCGTCAGATAGAGGCGGTAACCTATTAAATGTGACATATTAAAGATAAGTAAATGAAAGCAATTAAGATATTGGTGATGTTTCTGATGCTGGGCGGTATGACAGCAAAGGCTCAGATCGGAGAACATCGCAATGACTTCTCTATAGGTGTAAATGGTGGTTACTTGATGAGTAGCGTGGGCTTTACTCCCAGTATTCCTCAAAGCCAACATGGAGGACTGACCGGTGGTTTCTCTTTCAGATATGTTTGCGAGAAATATTTCAAGAGTATCTGCTCTGTCTATGGTGAGGTGAATTTCTCTCAGGCAGGATGGAAGGAGAAAATTCTGGATATCGAAAATGCACCGGTCATCATCACCAATACGGGTGAACCGATGGCATACGAGCGTACTATCAGTTATGTTCAGGTTCCCATCTTTGCACATTTAGCATGGGGTAGAGAAACACGTGGACTGAATGTCTTCGTTAACGCGGGTCCTCAGTTCGGATTCTATCTCAGTGAATCTACGAAGACCAACTTCGATCCGAAACACCTGCCAGCTACGGATAATGACAGGGTGAACAACATTATGGCGCAGGATACGATGGCTGTGGAGAATAAGTTTGACTATGGTATAGCTTTAGGCTTAGGTGCAGAATATAGTATCCCGAAGGTAGGACATTTCCTGGCTGAGGCTCGTTATTACTATGGATTGGGCAACATCTATGGCTCTTCCAAGAAGGATTTCTTTGGAAAAAGTAATTTCGGTCAGATTGTGTTCAAAGTATCATATCTTTTTGATATCGTAAAAACCAAGGATGTAAAGAGAAAATAATAAATATATAGATTAATGACAACTACAGAAAAATTTCAACAGAAATTGAGCGACTCTAAGTCTGCTCGCTGGTCAGCCTTACTGATCGTGGCTATCACCATGATGTTTGGCTACTTTTTTACAGACGTAATGTCACCATTGGAGCCGCTTTTGACAGCTGCTAAAGAGGATGGTGGCTTAGGACTCGGATGGACATCAGATGAATATGGATTCTTTTCTGGTTCATATGGATTCTTCAATGTGTTTCTTCTGCTCCTATTCTTTGGTGGTATTATCTTGGATAAGTTTGGCATCCGTTTTACTGGTGTGATTGCTACATTATTGATGTTTGCTGGTGCGTTGGTAAAATGGTATGCGGTTAGCAATCAGTTTACGGGTACTATCGCTGTGCCTTTCTTTGGTGAATATCAGACCCAAGTGGTACTTGCTTCTACTGGTTTTGCTATTTTCGGTGTAGGTAGTGAGATTTGTGGAGTTACAGTAACCAAGATACTTGCTAAGTGGTTTACTGGTCACGAAATGGCTTTGGCGATGGGTGTGCAGGTTGCTTTGGCTCGTCTGGGTACAGCTGCAGCCTTGAGTGCTTCTCTTCCGTTTGCCAAGATGATGGGTAGCGTTTCTGCTTCTGTAGGCTTAGGTCTTGCCTTGCTTTGTGCCGGTATCATGGTTTATCTTGTTTATTGCGTGATGGATAAGAAGGAAGATGCATCTGTTGCTGCTGTTGAAACGGAACCGGAAGAGGGATTCAAGTTCTCTGATTTGGCTGGTTTGGTGAAGACTACAGGTTTCTGGTATGTCGCAGTGCTCTGCCTCATGTTCTATGCAGGTGTGTTCCCATTCCTGAAGTTTGCTACCAAGTTGATGATTTTCAAGTATGGAGTAAGTGAAGATGTAGCTGGCTTTATTCCAGCTATGCTGCCTTATGGTACTATTATCCTGACTCCACTTTTTGGTAGTATATATGATAAATATGGTAAAGGTGCAACCTTGATGCTTATCGGCAGTTGTCTCTTGACCTTGGTTCATATCGTATTTGCTTTGCCAATGGATTCATACGTGGTGGCTATCATCATGATGCTTGTCTTAGGTATTGCTTTCGGATTGGTTCCGTCTGCCATGTGGCCATCCGTACCTAAGATTATTCCGATGAAATTCTTAGGTTCTGCTTATGCTCTTATCTTCTATATTCAGAATATCGGCTTGGCTCTTGTTCCAGTTTGGATTGGTAAGGTTAATCAGGTTAACACGGCGGCTAATGGCGTGATAGACTATACGGAGACAATGACTATCTTTGCCGGTTTCGGTGTAGTGGCTATCTTGATTTCCATTCTTCTTATGCTGGAAGATAAGCGCAAGGGATATGGCTTGCAGAAGCCTAATATCAAGAAATAATTTTTCTCTGATAAGGTCTGCTGATTTTCTGATGCATTTTTTCAGAAATTATATTTGAATGATATTGAGTACTAAATAATTATAAACCCGGATGTTCTCTCATCCTATTGGTGGGATGAGGAACATCTATAAAAAAGAAAGGACTAACCATGAACACGACACCTGAAGCTCTTATAAAAGAGTATGCTGACCCGATAGAGCAGCAAGAGATAGACAAGTTCGTCTGTGCAGAAATGGGAAGACAGATTCACCGATATATCAAAGGTATGTCGGGTACTAAAACTGCCATGCTCAAGTTTGAGGAACGCTTGGCAAGTTTGACCTTGCCGGAGAAAGAAAAGGCGATAGCCAAGTATATTGACTTGAATAGAAAGGCGCTGGATGGCCTTGATTTGAAGATGATACTGGTTCGCTCTGTAGCTAACTATTGTGATACATTCCAATATATGTTGGAATTTGTCAATGACAAGCGCAAGATGATTTTCTATTATCTTCGCCTCAAAGAGAAGTATATCCAGTATCATGAGGTATTTGAGCAGAATGGTAAGTTTGGTATGAAGAATCATACGGGTGAGATTATGCTTTCGCCTCAGTATGACTTCCTCCGTACTTGCTATATTTACAATGACGACTTGAGCATGATGCCTGTAATAGCAGAAAAGAATGGCAAGATGGGGTTGGTTTATCCTGATGGTAATGATACCATTGTTGCAGACTTCCTCTATGATGAGATTTGTTTACGCGATGAATATCCTTATTTTGAAGCTGTCAAGGATGGTATGTCTGGACTGATAGATAAGGATGGAAATTTCATCCAGCATTAATTTTCATCCAGCATTAAGGCAAGACTTGATGAAGTAAAAGGAACCCTTTTTAGTTAATAGAGAAATATAAAAAAGCTTGGCAAATAAATTTTGCCAAGCTTTTTTTTATCCTAAGTATTTCATGAGAATTTTTATCTTTCCACTGTCGCGAAGCTTCAGAATACTTTTTTCGCGAATCTGACGTACACGTTCACGGGTGAGATTGAACTCGCTTCCGATTTCTTCCAAGCCTTTCTCATGGCATCCGATGCCATAGCAATAGCAGAGAATATCACGCTCACGAGGTTTGAGAACAGCGTCAAGTACGCGCTTCAACTCACTGCTCATTGACTCGAAATCCACCTGCTTGTCTGTACGTGTATCATCACCTGATGCCATCACGTCAACCATCGCATTGTCATCATCCTCGCCACCGAATGGAGCATCGATACTCATGTGGTGATTGTCAGCCTTGATGGTCTGGTCAATCTTAGTTTCCTCCATGTTGGTTATCTTACTCAATTCTGAAACGGATGGCTTGCGCTGATGCTCTTGTTCAAACTTACTAATCTCTGCCTGGATTTTACTCAAAGCACCTACCTGGTTGAGTGGCAGACGAACAATACGGCTCTGCTCTGCAATAGCCTGAAGGATGCTCTGGCGAATCCACCAAACTGCGTATGAGATAAACTTAAAACCGCGAGTCTCATCAAATTTCTCAGCAGCCTTTACAAGTCCGATATTTCCCTCATCAATCAAGTCGGTGAGCGAAAGGCCCTGATGCTGGTACTGTTTTGCTACAGAAACCACGAAGCGGAGGTTGGCTTTCACCAATTTATCTTTAGCACGCTCACCCTCGCGACCGCCTTTGCGAATCTTCTGTGCGAGTTCGATCTCCTCATCAATAGAGACCATAGGTTCACGACCAATCTCCACCAAGTACTTATCAAGTGCTTCACTGGAACGGTTGGTTATACTCTTGCTAATCTTAAGTTGTCTCATAAATATTTATCTTTTTACCTGTATTTAATTGTCTATTAAATTATCTGTTTTATTATCGCTGAAACCGATATTACCTGTTTCGGGGTGCAAAATTACAAAAAAAACTGCAACTTCTTTGTCATATAAACCGAAAAAGTTTGATTTTATTGTGTATCTTTTTGGATATTTTTATTTTTTATCTGGCAGATAATTAGTAAAAGAATTGGAAATGTGCCTAAGTTGTTACATGATTTTACAACAAAAGTGAGGTAAAATTGATGAAAATAGTGCATATTGTTTGTATATTCAAAGATTTTCCGTATCTTTGCAAGCTGAAAAACAAGTGAAAAAATAAATAAATTATTATGTTTGAGAATCAACCTAAAGGTCTTTGGACCTTAGCTTTGGCGAATACGGGTGAGCGTTTCGGCTATTATACGATGCTTGCTGTCTTCGCTCTGTTTTTGGGTGAGAACTTCGGCTTTGATGCAGGAACAGCATCGGAGATTTATACATGGTTCCTCACCGCAGTGTATTTCTTGCCTCTTTTTGGCGGTATGGCGGCTGATAAGTGGGGGTATAACAAGATGGTTATCATCGGTATCCTCATTATGTTCTTAGGCTATTTCTTCCTTGCTATACCTTTGGGTGGAGGAGCTGTGGCTGTGGCTGCTATGGGAGCAGCGCTGTTGCTTGTAAGTTTGGGTACAGGTTTCTTTAAGGGTAACCTCCAGGTGATGGTCGGCGACCTTTACAATGACCCAAAGTATTCTCAGCATCGCGACTCTGGCTTTTCGCTCTTCTATATGGCTATCAACATTGGTGCCTTGTTTGCTCCTACGGCAGCAACCACCATCATGGCTTGGGCGCAGAATGATCTCGGTTACTCCAAGGCAGACTCTTATCATTTCGCTTTTGCGGTGGCTTGTGTGTCTGTCATCGTTTCCATCTTGATTTACTTCTTGGGTAAGAAGACTTATCAGCAAGTGTTGACTTCTGACAAGAAAAAGGGTGGCGAGAAGACGGAGGAAGTTGAGGAGATGAGCCCTGCTGAGACCAAGGAGCGCATCATTTGCCTCAGTCTGGTATTCGCTGTGGTTATCTTCTTCTGGATGGCTTTCCATCAGAATGGTTTGACCTTGACTTGGTTTGCCGATGAGTTTACTGCTCGTGAGGCTACTGGTATTACAGGTATGGAATTCAATGTATTGAACCTTGTTTGGTGCATCTTTATGGTGTTTGGTATCTGCGGTTTGTTGACTGCTCCTAAGGATGCAACAGGTAAGAGCAAATTGACTAATCTTGCGCTCATCGTGATTCCTGCAGCTATCTTAGTTTATACTTATATGCAGCACGGCAATGATACAGTGGCTATCGATGCTCCTATCTTCCAGCAGTTCAATCCATGCTTCGTAGTGGCTTTAACCCCAGTGAGCATTGCTCTCTTTGGATGGTTGGGTAGTATTGGCAAGGAACCTAAGGCTCCTGTTAAGATTGGATTGGGTATGCTTGTAGCTGCTGTCGCTTATCTCTTGATGACTGTTTCAAGTATTGGACTCCCAGCAACTGATCACCCTAATCATGTGGCTAATGTGTCTCCAAATTTGCTTGTCAGCACCTATCTCATCTTGACTTTTGCTGAGTTGCTTCTTTCGCCTATTGGTATTTCTTTTGTATCTAAGGTAGCACCTCCTAAGTATAAGGGTATGATTATGGGTGGCTGGTTTGTTGCTACCGCTTTTGGTAATAAGTTGGTTTCTATTCCTGGACATATGTGGGATATGCCATTACCTGTAGTATGGGGTACCTTGATGGTTATCTGTCTGCTTGCAGCTCTCTTCATCTTCTCTATTATCAAGAAGTTGAATCGTGTAAGTTAAAGGTAAAAAGGTAAAAAGGTAAAAAAGTGAAAATGGCATGTTGCTATTTACTTTTTTACCTTTTTACCTTTTTACCTTTTAAAGTTTTATCGTTTTATTCAAAAGATAATTGTCGAGGATGACCATAGCTGCCATTGCTTCGACAACAGGTACTGCACGAGGCAGGACACATGGATCATGACGACCACGGGCTTTCAGTAGGGTAGGATTGCCCTCCAGATCTACTGTATGCTGTTCTGTCAAGATCGTAGCTACGGGTTTGAATGCTATGCGGAAATAGATGTCCTGACCATTGCTGATACCACCTTGGATGCCTCCGCTATGGTTGGTTGTCGTAGTAACATCCTGTCCGTCAGTAGGAGTAATGGCCTGATGAGTTGTACCTTCCTTGGCAGGAATAAATACATCGTTCTGTTCGCTGCCACGAGTGGTGACTCCTTCAAATCCTTCTCCATACTCAAATCCCTTGACGGCATTGATACCCAACATGGCTGCACCCAACTGCGCATGCAATTTATCGAATTCCGGTTCACCCAAACCAACAGGACAACCCTTGATAACACATGCAATAACTCCTCCAATGGTATCACCTTCAGATTTTACCTTGGCGATGAGATCTTCCATCTGTTTAGCTTTTTCCTGATCAGGGCAAC
Organism: Segatella hominis; assembly: GCF_004535825.1. GTDB lineage: Bacteria > Bacteroidota > Bacteroidia > Bacteroidales > Bacteroidaceae > Prevotella > Prevotella hominis. Next base: position 33,522 of record NZ_SGVY01000040.1, read on the forward strand.
GTACGATATTGTCTTCGATAGTTGTAAGATCATACTTCCGGTAGTCTCTATCAAGGGCAATATTGCCAACCTGAGATGTGTATGCGGTGACGCTGATGCCGAGTTGACGCAGTGCCAATTTAGCAAGAGCTCCTCCTACACATCTGGCGATGGTGATACGGGCAGAAGAACGACCTCCGCCGCGATGGTCGCGGATGCCATATTTCTCATGATAAGTATAGTCTGCATGAGAAGGACGGAACAGACAACGCATGTTCTCATAGTCCTGTGAATGCTGGTTGGTGTTTCTTACCTCGAATCCGATAGGTGTTCCTGTGGATTTACCCTCGAAAACGCCACTGAGAAACTCCACTTTGTCAGCTTCGTTTCTGGAAGTTGTAATATGACTTTGTCCTGGTCGGCGACGATTCAGTTCACTCTGAATGAAATCCATATCAATTTCGATGCCAGCAGGGAAGCCGTCAATTACACCGCCTACAGCTATACCATGGCTTTCGCCAAAAGTGGTAAGCGTGAAGAGATTGCCAAAAGTATTTCTCATAAAATTATGGGTTTATTGTCATGAAAAAAATGGGGCATGAAAGCCCCATCTTCATATTGTATGATTATTTATTGCAGTCACAACCGCCCTCGCAGTTGTCACCTTCGCAATTTCCATCCTTGCAGTCGCCACCGCAGTTCTCGCAGCTACCGCCGCAACCCTGTTGACCTTCACCGCTCAGGAGCTTAGCCATGTGTGCAACCTCTTCTGCAGTAGCCTCGCGGTTTTCCAAAACCTCACCACAGAAGTTGAGCTTCTTGCCTGACAATGGGTGGTTGAGGTCGATCTTAACCTTGTCCTCAGAGATAGCTAATACAAGACCTAAGAAACGGTTACCATCCTCGTTCTGAAGAGGAATTACTGCACCAACCTGTACATGCTGAGCATCAAACTGACCGTTGATAGTGAAGATTTGCTTGTCGAGTTCGATGACACGCTCGTCGAAATGATCACCATAAGCCTGGTCTGGAGTCAATTCGAAGTCAAACTCAGCACCTTTCTCGAGGTTGACTACCTGCTCCTCGAATGAAGGGAGAGTAGCACCCATACCGCTTACGAAGATGAAAGGACGCTCGTCAGCAGTCTTCTCAAGCAATTCTTCGTTACCATCGTCACCTTTTGTTGTGTCATAGAGTGAGTATGACAAAACGATAAATTTGTTTTTTGTTTCTTCCATTTTATTTATTTTTTATTTTATTATAGTCACTTTTTACCATTTATTTTTTTTGCTAACAATTTTGGATCTTTGATTTTTACTGTGGTTTCTTTATTGATAATTTAGAAGATTACCCCAGTATATGAAAAGTCCAAAAGGACAAAGAACCAAATGGTTTATTTCTTGGTTCTTTTTCTTTTCTGAACTCCTTTTACCATTTCCATGCGCTCCAGATAAATAGGGCGCCATTTGTCAATGATGTCTTGCAAGCTCTTGCTTTGTTGCGCGAGTTGTCCATATTCCTCAGAATCCAACAGATTTTCCTTCTTAAGTTCAAGCATGCGAGCTAAGAGATGTTTCTGGTGTTCTTCCGCAGCTTTGAGTTGGTTTCCTAACTTTTCCAGACTCTCCATGAAAGCAAGCGCTTTGTCTATATGATTTTGTTCTTCCATATATCTTATTCTACATGATTATATATATAGGTGTTTGCACATTGACTGCAAAGGTACAATAAAAAATCGACAATCGGCAAAGAATGTGAAAGAAATTATTCCACTTTGCTATATTTCCCCTTTATATTCTTGATTACATACTGTTTGTCTTGTCCTAGAAAAAGTTGACACAGTATAAATCAACTTAAAAATAATAAATATGGACAAAGACAAAATGGATTTAGCGTTGAGCATAGCTCGCAGTTATTATCAGTATCATGTACCAGTTAGAGAAATTATGGCAAAAATGTCAATTAGCAGTACTTCAGTTTACAGAATTCTTGGTAACT
>NZ_SGVY01000003.1 GCF_004535825.1 Segatella hominis
TGACTGATAATAGTCGCAAAGTAAAGACAATTTGTCTTCCTTACTGTAACTTTTGTACTTTTTACTCATTACTAAACACATTTTATTAATTAACCATAAATGTGTCTATCTATATCAGTATAAGTCAGTCTCTATTCCTAATTCCACTTGTCAATCTTCCACCTTATTTATTATTAGTATTGACATACTTTATTCTATTTCCTAATAGAAGTAGAATTTTGTTGGTATGTGGGTAATATATTCCCCAGCTACTTCCAAATATATGTATTGAAAGAATGAGGCTTAGCCTGTACATTCAAGTATTTCTTGCCAATTTTCACCGACAATGATGCCAGTTCATCAGTAAAATTACCTACAGTAACTATATACTGGCCCTTCTTATCCTTGAATACAACTACCGGAGTCTTGCTGTATTCACGACCAGCATACGCCAACATCTCAGTACCTTTCTGCACAAAATGACTGAAGTGCTTATAGGCATAATACTCTGCCGTGTAACGCATCTTGCGGGTCTTTCCATCCACCTGAATCAGCGCATTCTGGGTCCATCCCCATGGCGAGATGCCATTATCCTTCAAGATGAAGTTCCAGTTGTAATACTCATCACATCCATTTCCTAAGTTATCCGAGAGGAGGAAGAAGGTATGTTCTCCTGCCTTCCAGTCCATAGCACCATTTCCACATTCGCTCTCACTTACCATGAAACGATGGTTTGGATAGCGTTTTCGCATTTCAGGCAAATTGTTTCTGCATTCCCATTGGGTTCCGATACCCTTGATATTAGCCTGCAGAGTCTTGTTGTCTAATATCTTCTCCACATAGTCGAGTCGGTTGGTATTGAATGTACCTATCCACAAATCCACTTCCGGATGCTTCTTGGCAAGCGTTGGAACCAGATATTCGTTGTTGAATCTCAAGGTTCCCTCGGCCGTCCAGGCACATCCCGGATATGGAGTATAAGAGTAAGCCTCGTTCTGATACATCACCTTGGTGATAGGCAGGCCTTCCTCTTTGTATAAGTCGATGAACTTACAGAACATATCAGCATAACACTGCAGATAACGGGGATCCTGGATGAAAAAGTCCTGGGTGGCCAGGCGTCGTGGGAACACTCCATTACGGTCGCCCAGAAGTTTCATCTCGTCAGCATCCACCTGCTTGCCATCATCCATATAGAGCAGATAGCTCTGTCGAGGGTCCATCTTATTGGTCTTGCTCGGAGACACAGGATAATCGTGATTAATTTTCATCCATACTGGAGGACTCCAAGGTGACATAAAAAGCTGCAGATTTGGCTGATACTTCTGTGCCGCACGAGCCAAAGGGATGATATTACGCTTGTCGTGCTCAATATTAAAGTATCTGAGTGCGAAATCGCCATCCACATCATCACAGCTATACCAGGCACGCGCATAGTCGTTGGCATTCATGGAAACTCTTCCGTGCGTAAACTTCAGGTCTCCTTCTGGCGAAAACAGATTATACATCACTTCCTCCTGTTCATTACGGTTTAGCATATTGAAAGCATCCCAATCCAGTTCATTAAAAGTTGTACCAAAAGCAGAGAACTCTATTCCTTTCATCTGTGCATCAATTTCGGCCACCACCTTACCCTCTTTCTTAGAAGACAGTGAGCCCTTACTTTTCGCCCATTGTACCTGCTCTGTCGTGGTAAAGGATATCACAGTCTGGCTCCATGAACTTGCCATAGTCAATAAGCCATAGATTATTACAAATAATTTCTTCATGTTTATAATATTACTTTAAATGTTTATAATGCATTTTTCTGTCTGCGCCACAAAGGTACAACTATCCAATCACTGCACAAAGGATATTTGTCACTAATTCCACACAAAAACATAGAAGACACGTTTTGTTACGTTTGCAACCCTCGGAAGTTACAAAAAACGACCTTTACCATAGAGTTCACATATCAGTTTTTCATTGTTACATTTCTTTCCACGAAATCACTGATTCTTCCTTTAAATAAGCCATATATACATTTTATCAGCGGGAGAACACATGTAACAAACAATCTGTTTTTACATTCAATCATATAGATAGTGACAGATATTTTTGTCTTTATTGAAGAAATGTGATAATTTTGCTTCGGAAATTTGGAAAACAAGGAAAAATATCATAATTTTGTCCATCAATCATAATGAACAAGTAATCATGAAGAAAAAGACTTTATTTTTCCATTTACCAGTGCATCCTTGGATATGGATCCTGCTGTTGGCAGCGTTACTACCTAAAAGTGCTTATAGCATTTTTACGTCACGCACACTACCCACCCAAAGTCAATTGCCAGTAGCTACCATTCATTGCATTTTCCAAGACTCTGAAGGATTCATGTGGTATGGCATGACTGGCGGAGGGCTTTGCCGGGACAATGGATACCAAGTAGATATATTCCGCCCAAAGGGGCGAGCTATGTTTTTTTTAGCAAACAACAATGTGAATTGCATCACCGAAGATAACTTGGGAAGAATCTGGTTTGGTACCGAGAAAGGACTCTATCGGATAAACAAGAATACCTTCTCGCTGACAGAGATTCTGACAAGTAGAAACATGGGCATCACCGCCTTGTATCAAGACTCCAAGCATCACATCTGGGTGGCATCATCGAAAGGTGTCTATTGCATAGACCCTACCCATGACAGGATTTTGATTCATGACAAGAATCAAGCCATCTGTTCTGCATCTCAGATTACAGAGGACCACCTGAATCGCATTTGGATAGCAACTAGGGATGGGGGACCTTACATTTATCTTAAGGAAAAGAAAAAAATCAAAAAAGCACCCTGGTCAATCACATCTGGGGCTATCCGGATGATAGAAGACAAACAACAAAGTGGTTTTTGGATTGCCACTTGGGGAGACGGAATCGTGTTTTATGACACCAACTCTGGGGAAATAACCCGGAATCCACAAACAGCCGTCACTCAAGACATATCGTGCTGTATCGACATGCTGATAGACAAAACGCAGGGATTAGTTTGGGTTACTACCATGAACAATCTCTACCTATATCAACGCGAAGGGAAAAAACTCATTCCACTCAACACCGATGAGTTTCTATCTCCTGGATACAAGATATTAGATGGGTTATGTGAAGACCGGTTCGGGAACATCTGGGTAGCAGGTTTTACACCACATACTTTTATTGTTTCCTACTCGGCTCAGTCTATCATCAGAGAAACCGTACCCGCCATGAACCAACTTACTGGTTTTCCTTTGTTACCAGACAGAATGGTTGCCGATGGACATGGCTTCTGGATATGGCAAGGTCGCATGGGGTTAATGTACTACGACCCACGTATCTCGCACCTCTATGAAGCAGGAGGAATGCAGTTTTACCGATGTATATGCAAGACCAAAGGAAAGGAGGGAATCTGGGCTGCTGCAGGTAGAGTTCTGAAACATTTACAGGCTGAGGACAATAAAATAACGGAAAAACTTATCACAACCTTCACCACCCCTATCCAAACGATAGCTGACAATGGAAACGGAACCCTATTCATAGGAACACAGGACGCTCTTTACAGCTATTCGCTGATGGGCAACACGTTGAACAGATTGAGCAAAAGTTCGTCCAGAATAGAAAACATCGCAGCAGATTCTGAAGGAAATGTTTATTTCACAAATCAGTTGAGCCAACTCTTCCTCTGTGAAGTCAATGGACAAAAGAGACTGATCAGCCAACTCTCCAAGGAGAATATAACGGCATTGGCATTGGCCAGCGATGGTACTTTATGGTATACTACGCAACAAGGTTCCGTGTACCAGTGGAATGCGGTAAAAAAGCAGTTGCATTACGAACAGCAAATGAGCAATGCTAATGGAGATGCCATCATCGACATCAAGACCGACAGATCGGGGCATGTATGGTTGTTGTCCAATCAATATCTTCGGGAATACAACCCGCGAAATCACTCCTTTCGCACATTAAGAAATACGGACTCAGACATCAATGTCAGTTATTTCTATCATCTGGAAGAGGTCGATGACAATCAGATAGGAGTAGATGGTGCTGGAGCTTATTTGCAGATCAAGTCTTCCAAGATGTTAGACCAGCAAAATGCAGAAGGTTCACAACCATACATCACGGCCATACAGATGGGAGATTCCACCCATTTATTGGGGAAATCAAATGGCGAGGTGCAGATTCCTGCCCAAATTTCAAGTGTCATTCTACGATGCTCGACCTTTGACCCCATCCACGCGCAAAAAGTGACATTCGCCTACAAGATAGAAGGATGGAACAAGGAATGGATTTATCTACCTCAGGGAGTCAACTCGATCTACTTGACCCATCTGCCAACAGGCAAGTATAAACTGGCCATCAAGGCAACCGACAGATACGGATGCTGGTCGGAACATGAGACTATGTATATAGTTCACCGGCTACCTGCCTGGTGGCAAACCTGGTGGGCCTACTCCATCTATGGCTTGGGAATCATCCTACTGGGATATGGTATTTGGAATTTGAATAGACGTATAAGAATCTTACGCATTTTGCAACAAAGGCGTAATATACTGAAACTGACCGAGGTACAGTTAAGCGATGAGGAATCCAACAAAGACACAGCTCGTTCGGACGAATTTCTCAAACTTGTCATCAGTAAAATAGAAGAGCACCTTGCAGATACAAGTTACAATGTAGAACAACTTAGTTGCGATATGTGCATGAGCCGGATGAGTCTATACAGAAAGATGCAGACGGCCAGTGGTCTTTCACCCAACGAATTCATCAAAGATGTTCGTCTCAAAAAAGCTGCGGCACTTCTGAAACGTTATCCCAACATTACCATAGGGCAGTTGGCTGCGAAAGTAGGATTTGCTACGCCGAAATACTTATCGAAATGCTTTAAAACAAAATTTGGTGTTCTTCCATCGCAATATACACAGAACAGAGCACCAGATTAGGTCTAACCAATAATTTAAAATAAAATGAACAAGTTAACATTCTTAAGCATGGTCTTGCTGTCTGCATCAGAGATACAGGCACAAACCACCGCCTATCAGTTTAAGACAACTGATGGCAACTTCTGGAAGATGTCATCGCTGACACTTTCAGACAAAGTACCTGGCAAAGCGCAGGTGGTTATTCGTTCTTCCCAACCCCAACAAACATTCTTGGGATGGGGAACTTGTTTTAACGAATTACCTTGGGACGCCTACAACTTACTGAGCGATAATGACAAGCAACTGCTCGTCAAACGTATGTTCAACCCATACGGTGACCTGCGCTTGCAGAAAGGACGTCTGTCGGCAGGAGCCAACGACTATGCACGAGAATGGTATAGCTGTGATGAGATTGATGTCAACGAAACAGACTTTGAGATGGAACATTTCAATATTGACAGAGATCTGACTACTATTATTCCATCCATCAAACTGGCACTTGCAGAAAACCCGGAAATTGACTTCTTCTGTTCTCCCTGGAGTCCTCCTACCTGGATGAAAACCAACAAGCACTATGCACAGCGCAAGACCAATACCAATGGCTGTCCTTTCAACGTACCACCATATTTCAATGACCAATTCATTGATGATCCACGATACTACAAGGCATACTGTTTGTATTTCGACAAATTTATCAATGCATACAAGGAGCAAGGCATCAACATTACATCTTTAGCTTATCAGAATGAGGCATATAGCAATACTCCTTATCCTGGGTGTTCTTGGACTGCCAAGACTACAGGTAAGTTCTTGGCAGAATATCTCGGTCCTTATATGAGAGAGCACCAGCCAAACCTCAAACTAATTATAGGAACCATGAATACAGGATCATTGGATGTATATGAGCAAATTCTGAGCACCCCGAACATAGATAAATATATGGATGCCATCGGCTTCCAATGGGAAGGTGCCAATGCCATGAAAGAGATTCTCCGCCGCCATCCTCAGTATGAAGCAATTCAGACAGAGAATGAATGTGGAAGTGGAACCTTTGACTGGAATGCAGGAGCACATACCTTCCAATTAGCGAACCATTACCTTGCCAATAAAGTTACTACCTATTATTATTGGAATGCCATCTTGAAAGACAATGGTATCAGTCCATGGGGATGGATACAGAACGCAATGGTACAAGTCAACTCTGGCACTAAGACCCCACGCTACACGCCGGAATATTACGCTTACTGCCATTATACACACTTCATCCCTGCTGGTTCTAAGATTTTAACAACTGACGAAAGTCAGCTTGTGACAACGGCATTAACACCTGAAGGCAACATCGTGATTGTAGCAGGAAATGACGGAAGCAGCGAAAAGACTTTAACACTGGATATAGATGGCAAATATATGGTAGCTACACTGCCTGCTAAATCATTCAACACCTACGTAGTAGGGCAGAATGAGAAAGCACAATTAGAGTTCTTGCGCAAGGAAGCACAAGGATTGGTAGAAATCGAGACCGCCTCACTCTCAGAAACACAACTCACAAATCTGAAAGAAGCTCTCAGTAAAGCAAAACAGACAATTGCAGAGAGTGACAGTGCCCAGATTATACAATCTTTAGCCAATGCCGTCATAGATGTTCGCAAAGACACGAAGACGCAAGAACTGAGCAATGAGATTCAGAACCCTTCCTTTACAGATGGATCTACTCATTGGACAATAGCCAACAAAGCTGCTGGAGGAGATTTCAAAACTGCAACTATAGCAAGAAAGACTTGTTGGAACAACTGGTCTAACAATTTCACGTCAATGGATATCCATCAAGACTTAGGTAATCTAAAGCCTGGTGCCTATACTTTGTCTGCCATTTCCATGTGCGGTCCTGGTGAAATCACCGATCAGCATGCTTATGCCGAAGCTCAATCTGACAAGACGATTTCTCCAATAAAAGAAGTCGCTATATGGAATCAAACTACAGGTTGGGAAAAACAAACCACCGAGCCGATTGTTGTGGGAACAGATGGAACCCTGCGTATTGGCTATTCGTCAACCTCTGGAGGTGGCACGAAAGGCTGGTTCTGTGTCTCTGACTTCACATTAAATCAAATAGAAGATGATGCGGAACTGATACAAAATGCTATTGACGCTGCTATCAAAAAAGCAGAAGCACAGGAAGACAACTCATTAAGTGAACTGATTACTACAGCCAAGAATGCTGTAGGACGTGAGGCACAACTGGAAGCATTGACTCTATTACGTGAATCCTTAAAATCAGGCACTGACTTGACCGAGATTCTTGAGCAATATAAGGCACTGTCAGAAGAAGCTCATAACATCGCTAAAGATGAGAAATATGCAGACCAAGCACGTCAAGAGTTAGAAACACAGACCGAGCTGTATGATCAATGGATAGAAGCAGGAAAACAAGTCTCAGAACCATCCATCAAGGATGTCATCCGTGCTTTGAAGGAAATGATCAACAAAACTCGCTTATCACAAGTTCCGAGTCCATCTACAGACTTTACCTATTACATCAAGAATGCGGATGCTGAAGACTCAGAAGGATGGGATATCAATGTAACCAATGGTGACGGAAGCAGAAAGAGCGGGCAACACTATAGCGGCAATACTACCAATATGTATTTTGACTCTTTCAATAAAACAGCAGGCAGCCTTTGGTTTACTGGTCACCAGACTTTGACAGACCTACCAAATGGAGTTTACACGCTTAAAGCCTGCGCCCGCACTGATGGTGAAGCCGTATTCCTGACAGCTCAGACAGAATCAGACTGGTATCAGCAAGAAATTGAAAACTCTGGCAATACTCAAGGTAAATTAGGCAAAGGATGGAATCCTTGCGAAATACAGAACATCATCGTAAGAAATCATACCTTGACCATAGGATATACCAACGATTTCTATTTGACGGGCAAGAAGTTTACTGGAACATGGATGTCATTCGATGATTTCCAACTCTATTATGTTTCAGATAATGTTTCTACAAGCATTGGCTTGCCTTCCTCATCTACCCCAATCCCAAATATCAAGGGAGGAAAAGGGTGTATTATCGTTACTTCTGATGTTCCTGTCAAAGTATATAATCTGAACGGTATGTTAATGGGAAGAACTCAGAATCTACCTGCTGGCATATATGCCGTAATCATGGGTAATATCTGCACTAAAGTAATCGTCCAATAGGAAGTTCTTTCAGAAAGCAAATATCATAGAAAATATGAAAGGTCCTCAAAACAAGTTTCATGTTTTGAGGACCTTTTTATATCATCAGACCTGACGCTACGCATCAATCATCCCAGGATGTATATTCTGTCCATCCATCCCAAGTAGAAGAACTCGGATTCTTTTTGGCATCAACCTCAATTGTGGGATCATTATTTACGCCACCATATTCAGGGTCGTCCGATGGGAGTCCTTTCGTGATAGATCCTGCCCCCATCAAGAACATTGCAGCAGTCAACAATAATGTAAGCTTTTTAGTTTTCATAAAAAATTATTTTTGTTTCTGTCGTTTTATACTTATACAAAACAGACTTACAATATACTTTAAAAAAACAGGTTTGTATTGCTTTTTTGTACAATACAAACCTGTTCTTTCTACAAAGCAATTCTTTAGAGAACAACTTTTTTCCGATTCCAAATAAAAATTCCTTTCTGAGAAGGTCTCACTTTGCCATGATTTCGCCCTTCCAAGTCATAATAGACATCATTTAGCCGTGCCCTTGAGATGTTTACCTCTTGGATTCCTGTGGCTTCTTTTTTTTTAATCTGCAAAGTATAGTTTCCAGATCCCATTTTCAAATAAGCCTTTCCATCTTTGTATTCTACAGATACGACACCATTCTCGCCACTTTTCACATCTTTTCCATTTTCAAATACACTTTGGTGATTCAAGCAAGGCAGAACGATATTTGCCTGACTATTTGCAGGAATCGCAAAAGTATAATTCATCTCGTCATCAGCCCCACGTTCATAATGGCAACGAATATTTCCATAGATGCTGCGTGTCGTTACATCCAAATGATTCATATCTTCAGGAATCCATGGTTCGATACGAACTATATCAAAACCATTACCATCATTCCGAATGCCACCCAACTGAGAGAAGAACCATTCCTCGATATGATCCATCATACAGTGATTCTGGGAGAAAGCTCCAACATCCCAATATTCAGGAGTGGTAGTGTAACCCTGTTTTACCCAATATCCATAGCTTGGACAATCGGTCTGATTTGCCATCTGATAAACAATATCATTATATCCATACTTCGCTAAAGACATAAACAAAGGTTTCAAACCGATTTCACCAGTCTTGATCTTATAGTTGTCTTTCTTCACACGCTCAGCCAACTTAGCAGCTACCAACTCTTCATTTTCCTGATCTACGAGTCCGTAATAGAGAGGCATGGCAAATTCAGATTGCTGTCCGTATTCATAAACTCCATCCTTATAAAAGCGTTCATTGAAAGCTTTCTTCGTATTCTGAGCCTGAGTGAGGAATCCCTTTGCATCTACATCCTTACCAAGGAAAGAAGCAATCTCCGCCATCGCATTCAACATATAATAATAGGTGGTGGTAATGGTAAACTCACCAGGAACCATTGGATTGACTCCTGCCGTTTCCTGTCCCCAGTCACTTAACACACTATAATTGCTTCCAGGCATGATATGATTCACCGTCTTGGAAGTATAATAATCCATCAGTTTTTTCATCTGAGGATAGAACTTGGTCATAGTTGTCATATCACCATAGGTTTTCCAATTGCGATAAGGTACCAAGATGGCAGCTCCACCCCAGTTTGGATCATCATCATATACCGACATAAAGTGGGGAACGGTACTTGGAACCCTTCCGTTACTGTACTGTGCATCAAAACAATCCTGTACTACTTTCTTGAAGAAATTTTCCATGTCATAATTATAGACCAAGGAATTGTACATCTCATTAGGAACATCCAGCCATCCCAATTTTTCTCGATGAGGACAATCGGTGATACTATTATACAACTGACTCTGGATGGCATCACGGCAGATAACATGAATATCATTGAGCAAGGAGTTGTTAGTTTCGAAAGTACCTGCCAAGTCCATATCACTACGCAAACGCAAAGCCGTAAAATCTTCCGGCTTGGGAGCCTCATCCAGACCTATAATCTGAAGATAACGGAAGCCATGGTACATAAACTCAGGTCCCCATTCCTCGCCATTTTCCTTGCCTGCAAAAGTATAAGTTTCATACGTATCTGCAGGACCTGTATAGTAATTCTCCATGAAGATAGATCCATCAGCATTCAGACTTTCTCCCTCACGAAGAGTGATAACCTGTCCGCTCTTACCTTTCAGTTTAAAACGGTACTGCCCAGCAAAGTTTCTTCCGAAATCAACGACATAGAGATGGTAGCCGCCACTATATACACTCTTCACACCTACCGCTTTCCATTCTTCCACTACTCGAACCGGTTCATGCTGGCGAGCTTTCAGGACGCCCAATCCACTGGCCTGACTACTTCTGAAAGAAGGAGAGGCTACCACTTCTACAGGATTCCAAGTACTTACATCATAGAAAGCCTGGCCAATACCAGCTATTTCTTTACGGGCATCATAGTCTTCACCGCCCCACCAGTTACTTCCCAATGTAGGCGAAGGTGTACTTGTCCACTGCTCATCAGTCAGAATCACATCAGATGTTCCATCCTCATAATCAATATGCAATTCAGCCTTCAAAGCCTTGTCACCAGTATTCACCACTTCTCCTTTGGAGAATCTTCCATTCAGCTTATCAACATGAAAGATGCCACCCGCAACGCGAGCTATCAGCGTATTGGCACCTTGCAAAACCATAGAAGTAACATCGTATGTAGAATAAAGTATCGTCTTTTCATACTCGCTCTCTCCTGGTTCCAGTTTGTTTTCGGTAACTGGTTTCCCATTTAAAGTCATATCAAATACTCCCAATGCCGAAGCATAGATTCTTGCCCGCTTGACATTCTTTCCACTCGCAACAGTAAAGTTTCTGCCAAGATAAGGAATTACCTGAGATGTATTGATGAAACTTGGAGCAACTCCATCAACCACTTTATGCTTTACAGAATATTTCTTGTTATCATCTGATGTCTGGATGGTATAAGAACTTGGGAAGTTAGCTGCTTCTGTACCGCTCGCAGCCTTATCATCCTGTCGTGGATAAAGCACAATACGATTGATGTCCATTACCTTACCTAAGTCGGCAATGACATACACATGCTGGCTATTATTACCTTTTTGTGTTGTAGTATATCCTAAAGTTGTCCCCAGAACAACTCCATCATTAAGATAGTTTAAGTTCCAGTTACCAATCGTCCAGGTATCGCTCGCACTGAAGGTAGCCTTACGGGCCACATTTTCTTCTCCGCTATAGATTTCCATTTCTGCCAACTGTAAGAAATAGAACTTGGAATCTGTGGAAGCTGGAAGTCCCAACTTGGTGACATCAAGTTTGACATACCTGCATGAAGTCTGGAGCGGAATTTCCACCTTTGCATTGCAGGTTTTGGCAGGTTGTATCCATTGCGCTTTCCACTCATTGGCATTGAGGAAAGCAGTTTCGAAAGTGCCCTTTGAGGCTACTGATGCTTTACCATTCTTATCATAGACTGTAACCGTCCAAGAATAAGGGGAACATGACACAAGGGGACTTCCTGCGTATGTAATCTGATTTTGCAAAGCAGACTCAACCTTTCCTGATTTCCAAACTTCTGCTCCAGAAGCAGACCTTACAACTAATTCGTATGCAGACTGCAGGAAACCTCTCTCGTCACTTTCCGTCTGCCAACTGAAAGTTGGATTTGAAGTATCTATCCCTACAGGATTAGACAATCCATTTACTTTCAGGTTAACAGGCAAGAAGTTGGCCTGACACACTTGGCAAACAGCCAAAAAACACAATATAAACAGTTTTGATTTCATCATATAAACTAAAAGTTAAACAGGGTTCGTTATATATAAAGTTATAGGTTTAATTACACATTATATCGCCTGAAGCATCATTCTGACTTTCTTGCGGGAAGTGAGCAACTGGGATTCGACGGTACGCTTAGAAACATTCAATTCCTTTGCAATCTCTCCTGCGCATTTGCCATCAAAGAGAGTCAAACGATAAACCTTGGCACAGGAAGGAGTCAGTTGATCCACACAATAATTGACCATACGCAGCGTATCATGATACTCTACGACACGCTCTACGGCACAATGCTGCAATTCCTGCTCATACGCCACATTCTCTTCCACCTTGTGACGACATGCTCTACGGCGCAGGATATTCATGACTTCATGATTGGTTATGGTGAAGACAAATGACCGGATGGTTGTCTTATTGATGATGCCGTCATAGGTCATCAACTTGACAAACACATCCTGCACCAAGTCTTCAGCTTCCTGCCAATTGCCCAAGCGAGCTACAGCAAAGTTGACAAGCTTTACTTGATATTCCTTATAAAAGTCAGCAATCATCTGTTGCTGGGTTACAGTTGTTGGTTTCATGTTGTACGTTGGTTTAGTTTACGGCTGCAAAATTAGAGAATAATCCCATATGCCTATGTGTGAACCGTAACAAAAACACATATCAAACGTAACAACACCCTTTTTACCCCCTATATTGGGAAGGAACAACGCCAAACATGTCCTTAAAATGCTTGGTAAAGTTCTGCGGAGTGGCAAAACCTGTAAGATAGCAGACTTCAGAAACATTGCGCTGTCCGCTCTTCAAAAGTTCAGCCGCAGCCTTCAAACGTACCGTTCTGATAAAGTCGGAAGGAGTTTGTCCTGTCAAAGCTTTCATCTTACGATATAGGCTCATTCTCGACATCGCCATATCAGCGGCAAGCGAATCTGTAGTATAATCAGAATCCGTGATATTCTTTTCTATCAAAGAGATGATTTCTTTCAGGAACTTCTCATCAGGAGCCGAGTCGGCAATGTTTTTGACATCCAGCGAAGCACTATGTGAGAAATCATGTATTCTCTTTTCCTGCTTCTCCAGGAGATTACTGATGCGAGCAAGGAGTACATCCATATCAAACGGCTTGGCGATATAGGCATCAGCTCCCACCTTGTAGCCTTCCGCCCGCCCCTCATCCGTACTCCATGCCGTAAGAAGAATGACCGGAATATGGGAAGTCTGCAGATTTTCCTTGATGCGACGACACATTTCGGTGCCACTCATCCGCGGCATCATCACATCGGTAATGATGAGGTCTGGATTGTGTTCTTCTGCCATCATGGCACCCTGCAAACCATCTTCCGCCATCAATACCTTATTATATATATGAGACAGTTCCTTGACCAGATACTGACGGAAACCATCATTATCCTCTACCACCAATATCCTCTTATCGATAAACTGATGATTTCCCAATTGATGCCCCAAAGGAGCAACCGCCTGACGATTAGCAGCAGACTGCTGTTTAGAAGAATCATCCGTCTGGCGATTCAAAGAAGCCTCATGAGTTTCTGCTTTTAGATCGGCAGGTAATTCTACAATAAATCGGGAGCCTTCGCCTTCTTTACTTTCCAAAGAGATTTTGCCCTGGTGCAACTTCACATACTCTGCCACCATGTTCAAGCCGATGCCAGATCCCACATTCGTAGTTTTCTGGTCGGCAGAACGGAAGAATCGGTCGAACACACGTTTCTGGTCTTCAGGAGAGATGCCGCAACCCGTATCCACCACCTCCATGCGCACAAAACGGCGGTCATCACAGGCAGTCTGACTTAACTCAACCCTAACCTTTCCTCCCGAAGGAGTATATTTGAAGGCATTAGACAAGAGATTATTCAGGATTTTAGCCACTTTGTCACGATCAAAGCACATAAAGATACCGTCTGAATGGTCATTTACATCCAGACTCACCTGCTTTTGCTCAGCCAAAGATTGAAACTTCATGGTAGTATATTCCACGAATTCACCGAAGATTCCGCTCCGTAAGTTAAGGCTTTCTCCATTCGTTTCCATCTTACGAAAATCGAGCAACTGGTTGACCAACTGCAACAGTTCGCCTGCATTCTTGCTCACACCCTTCAACTGTTGGCGAGTTTCCTCATCAGCAGTACGCTTCAGCACACTACCCACAGGAGTGATAATGAGCGTAAGGAGCGTACGGAATTCATGGGTGATATTGGTGAAGAAACGGTATTTCATTTCCTCCAGTTCCTTGTTTTTTTCCACCTCCATTCGCTGGCGATCCCGCTTCATCTTCCTGCTGATGATCCAGAAGATAGCACCGCCGATAAGCAGCAAGTAACACAACTTAGCCCACCAGGTGGCCCAGAAAGGAGGTTGTATGACAATCAGAAGTCTGATGGACTGTTGACTCCATTGCTTATCAAAGCCAGCAGAAAATACCTCGAGTTCATACTCGCCAGGAGCCAGATTGGTATAGCTCACCTTGCCAATACCATCCTGCGGACTACTTTCCACCCAATCAGCATTGACTCCTTTCAACCTATATTTATAATAGGTATGGCGAGGCATGTCAAAATTCAGGCCAGAGAAATAAACCGTGATAAAGTTCTCATCATATCGCAACACGACCCTTCTTGTAGAAGACAGGGCTTTCTCCAACAAGACTCTTCCGTTCAGTTCTTTACCCGGCAATACCTCCTGTTCATTCACAAAGAGGGAAGTGAAAACTGGGTGGCCTGAATATTTCAAATTCTGAATATTAGAAGGATCCACTACATAAAAACCATTCTGGCTGCCAAAAAGGAGTTTACCTCCAGCAAGATGGGTCGTTGTCATCCAGTTGAAGCTACAATCGCCCAACTTATTCTGTTCATCAAAGACTGCTAATCTGAAGTTCTGCTCATCCAAACGAGAAAAGCGGCACAAGCCATTGGCAGTAGTCACCCATACATTTCCAAACTGATCCTCGATGATTCCATTGATCATCTCATTGGGCATTCCATTTTTCAAACCGTAATGGAATACCTTTCTGCTATTCGGGTTCAAGACAAACACACCGTTCAGAGAACCTATCCATATCCAACCCTGACTGTCAACCAGCAAGGCCTTGCAGGGTCCACTGAGCAGATTCTGCATCTCCACATCATCCACGAGATTCTGAGGAGACAGAAACTTCTTATCTTTCAGAAAATAAGCAAAGAATCCCTGCGAAGTGGCTGCCCAGATAACGTCATTCTTATCTATCCGGAACTCATTGACCACCTTATATTTTTCCAGATGCTTATCTTTCAGAGGATGGATGCGGCAATTCTCATCCAAGACACCTATGCCACCATGAAAGCTTACCCAAATGCGATGATGCGCATCTTCCTGAAACTCTCTTACGATATTGTAGTTAATATCTTTCTGCGGAATACTACCCTGCATGAAATGGTGAGTTGTCAGACCATCCCACATATAAAATCCCTGCTTAAAGGTTCCTACCCAAACACGATTACGGCTATCCACCATACTGCGGATGAAATCAGTGCCACTCACAGGCAATGGCTTCAATTGCATCTGAGGCATCAGGAGCTGATACACATGATGAGAAGTCACGGCCAAAGGTTTTCCTCCCTTTCCGTCATTGAGGCGAACACTGCCATCAGACAAGCCAAGTTGCTGATAGATGACGTAAGGGAAACGCTGCATATTGGAATTATAAAAGAATATACCATGGTTTGCCATTCCGATCATCAGATTACCATCCCGGTAAGCAATCGTCTGCACACCATCTCTTATAACATCTCCATTCATCATCTCATATTCTGACTGGAGCATCGTATTTCCATCTGCCGACAGAGCCAACAAGCCCGCATTGCGAAGTCCTACATAACAGATTTTCGGTGAAGCAGCACACAACGTGACCGCAACATCCTTATCATTCACATATCTGTATTGCCATTGATGGGTCAAAGAATGCCATGAAGCAACACCATGATTCCACATCACCCATAGTTGTTCTGAGTTTTGTGAAAACTGCACGAAATCACGCGCCAGCATTTCACCTTTCCACAGAAGTTGACTATGAAGAACCTTTGTCATCGCCGCATTCCAGCACATAATCTTTCCATCACAATAGACAAACCAATGATTACCTGCCCAATTAACCACATCCCGTAATCCCTTGGCACGCACACGCACGGCAACAGCCTTTCCTTTTGAATTTCCCTCCCGATGAAAGACTTTCCCTGAAACGGTCACAAACCAGAAATCTTTAGCTGAATCAATAAATAAATTACGGATACGTTCTTTGATGCCCATAGAAGCAAGCAATCCCCTGATATCGCCAACATATCTTTCTGTGGTCAAATCGAAAACCAACATCTGTCCTGATTCCTTAATCCAAACCCGCTGCTGACCATCCACATAAGCCGTTGGCAAGGCTGCCACATAATCCATAGGATACATCTCGCTTACCACAGGAGGAAAAGAGCGGAAGGTGCAACCATCAAAGAATGACAGACTGGATGAAGTACGGACACACAACCTTCCATCCGGAAGCCAAAGTTGCTACTTGATTTCATTGTCAGGCAAGCCGATAGAGGTGTTCAATAAGCGATAGATATAGTGGGCACTTATCGGCAGACAGCAAGTGCATATAAAAAGTATTATCAGGATTAGGTTCTTCATTTCTATGAGATATGATTTATATTTAAGTGCAAAAATAACAATAATAATCGAATTTTCACCATAAAACATCAAAAAAATCGTTTATAATAAGTAATCAGCATGTACTTATTTGTATAAGGAAACAAAGAATAAGAAAACAAAAATAAATTAAAAACATAAACTATATGAAAAAAAATCGATTACTCGTCGTTTTTGCAGCTTTGCTCAATGTCTTAGGAATGTGGGCAGATGGTGCAAATCTCAAGTTGCATTTCAACTTTGAAAATGCAACTGGCGGAAATGTCAAAGAAGTCATTTCCGGGGGAAACATTGTTGGCACTTTGATGAATAACGCCAAAGTGGAAACAATGGGAAAATATCATGTACTGAACCTGGGGTCGGAAAATGGATATTTTGACATGGGCGAAGGTACAGGAAAAGTATTGGCTGGATGCAGCGACTTCTCCATCAGTATGTATTATTACGTAAATGCGAACCAAGACATTACTGGCTTGGGTAACTTCCTATTTACTTTCAGTAATAATCCTGCATGTACCCAAACTGAAGGTTGCTACTATTTCTATACGCTCAATACCCAGCGAGTGGGTTCTTCAGCAGCAGGATATGGCAGCGAGAAAAGTGTCAATGCCACACAGGTTTCCCAAAAAGGAAATTGGGTAAACGTAGTCTATGTGCAAAAGGGCACAGAAGGAACACTCTATGTAAATGGTCAGAAGAAGGCGAGCGCAACAAGCAATAAGATATCAGAAATATTTGGTACAGAAGCGCCTAAATACAACTGGATAGGCCGCTCTCCTTTTGATAATGATGTATATTTAAAAAACACCAAGGTGGCAGATATCCGTATTTATGACGGAGCACTGACAGGAAGCGAAGTGACCCAATTGGCTTTAGCTGCTGATGACTACGATAACGAATTCCGTCACGGCACACAAGGCAATCTGACTACGCTGAACACAACTTTAAAAGAAGCTTCTACACTCATCAATGGTGATATCAGTATCTATACTGCTGATGCAGTAGCCATGCTTTCAGACACCTACGAACTCATTAAGGCTAAGAGCGAGAAAGAAACTCTGTCACAATTCGTGATAGACGAATATGTGGCAGACCTGAAGGCAGCTATCCAAAACGTGAAAGCTACACAAGGAATGATTTTCACAGATACTGAACTGATGCCAGCCTATGATTCAAGCCGTGGCTTCCGTCATCCAGGAGGACTACATACCAATGCTGACTTCGAACGCATCAAGGCACAACTGGCTGCCGGTAATGAGAAGGTGACCAAGGCTTATAACATCTTGAAGAATGCAGAATTTGCACAACCCACCTGTGCAACATGGCCAGTAGAAACCATCATCCGTGGCGGTAGCTCTGGTCAGAATTATATCAATGCTGCCCGTGGTGCAACCATCGCTTATCAGAATGCACTCCGTTGGAAGATAGAAGGAAATGAAGCGTGCGCCAAACATGCCGTTGATGTATTGATGGCTTGGGCCAACACCTGCAAAGGTATCGGTGGCGACAGTAACTTCGCTCTTGCAGGAGGTCTTTATGGATATGAATTTGCACAAGCTGCAGAATTGATGCGTGACTACGAAGGATGGAAAGCCAAGGATTTCGAGACATTCAAAAGATGGATGCTGGATCTCTGGTATCCCACTATCATGAGATTCCAGCGTTCCCGCAATGATACCTGGCGCAACTGGCGCTATGATGCAACTCATGGAGGTCAACGACCTGGCCATTACTGGAGCAACTGGGGACTTTGCAACACACTCGCCCTGATGTCTGTAGGTATTCTATGCGACGATGTCTTTATCTATAACCAGGCAATGTCTTACTACAAGTACGATCAGGCAGAGCTGGCTAAAGCCAACTATCCTTGGCCATGGGCACCTGAGAATACAGAGACAGACAAGTACAACGGAGGACTGAATGAATATATAGATAATCTCGTGCCTCATGTTGCAGAATATGCAGGAGAAACAGGTGCATACGGAAAGGTAGGTCAGATGCAGGAAACCGGTCGTGACCAAGGACATGCCCAAATGGCAGCAGGTCTTGCCGTTGATATCTGCCAGACGGCATGGAATCAAGGTGATGACCTCTACTCCTATCACGACAACCGAATCGCTGCTGGTATTGAATTCCAAGCGGCATACAACTTTGACGGAAGAGACGATCTGCCATGGGTCAACTACCATTATACAGACTGTCACTCTGCATGGCATCAAGCATGGGTACAAGGTGGACCTAATGGAGGTAGTCGCGGAGAGATGCGCCCATACTGGGCACGTGTCATCGGACATTACGAAGGAGTAAAGGGCGTAAAGATGCCTTTCTCGGAAATCGCATTAGAGAAGATGGGAATAGATGGTGGGCCGACAGGAGCAGTAAGCGGTCCTTACGACCACATGGGATACTCCGTTTTGACTTGTACTTACGATGGTATTGCCGACGAGCAGCACAGACCTACCTTATTGACTCCAAAGATGGAATATGATGGAAAGATTATCGATCATAATGAATTAGGTGGACTGGAAAACAATTACATCATCAATGTAAATACCGCCCTTCCAAAAGGCAAAACAGTCAAATTGATGCCTCAACTTCCTGAAGGTGTTGTGGATACTGGTAACTGGAGTTGGAATACAGGTGAGACAACCAAAGACATCACAGTCACTACAGACAAGAGTTTCATTTATCGTGCCACATATACCAATGAAAACGGCATTAAAAGCGAGCAGATGTTCTCTATTGCAGTAAATGCAGATTGTACTCCTACCACAATAAGCAGTTCTATCTACTGCAATGACACATGGGTCGGTGCTACAGAAGCTGTTGTACCTTGTGGAAGCAATGTTACTCTCAATGTCGCCGGCGCCAGCGGTTGGGGAGACGGCAAATGGAGCACAGGACAAACAGGTACTTCCATAACCCTTTCATCCTTAATCTCGGATAAAGAAATCAAGGGTCAGTTTATCAACCAGGGCGGATTGGCTCAGACGATTACTTTCCGCATCCATGTCAAAGGATTGCAGCCTTGTGCGCTGCTGAACAACCGTCTGGTTTCAGATTCTCTGGACCTGATTGTCAATCAGGGAGACGCTCTCGTACTCTATGCTAATGCACCAGAAAATATTGTCAATGTCAAATATACATGGAGCAATGGTACCGAAGGTAAATATCTGGATCTGACAGAAGGACTGACCAGCGGAGACTACACGCTGTACATCACAGGTGAGAACTTCGACCAGAAGCTGACCTATCATGTGATGGTCATGAACGAGAAGTATGTAGTTCTGGAAGCTGGTAAATATGCCATCTACGATGTGGAAAACGATGCCTATCTTACCTATAAGAATCAAGGTGAAACCATGCCATCATTTACTCCACTGGTAAAAGAAGACGGACGTTACGATGCTTCTCAGGTATGGATTGCTGAAGTAAAGGGAGCAACCACCAAGACTCCTAAGTATAATTTCTCTTGTCTGATAGGTGGTAACACTCCATATCTGAATGCGACCAAAATGGCTAAAAAAGCCTATTTCCCATACTACATCCGTGGTCTGATTGGTTCTGATCATGTTGCAGTCAGAACCCTTACCAAAGAAGAATACTGGAAAGCAAATGAGAATGGTGTTCTGGAAACAAAGGGAACAGCCGGTCTGACTCAATTCCCATTTGTATTCATACCGGTCAAGGATGAAGAACTCCCTACAGGTATTACAAACATAGGAGTATCAGAAAAGGGTGAAAACATTAATACACAATACTACACCGTATCTGGCGTACAGACCCATGGCAAAACTAAGGGTGTGTATATCCAGAAGTCAACTGACAATACAGGTAAGGTAATCATCAAAAAGGTGATAAAAAGATAGAATTTTAGATACTCAATACATGAAGTAAGCTTCGATCAGCTATGAAGCCTATTTCATCCAATGGCGAAGCCGGTTTCATTGACAGATGAAGCTGGCTTCATTTTTATGTAATTCACGGTCTTTTTACATAAAATCATAAAAAGAACACCCATGTTCGCGTGAAAAGTATTATCTTTGCAAAATAATTAAACCAACAAAATCAATAAACAACTATAATAATGAGAAATTACTTCAAACTTCCCCTGCTTGCCCTTGCATTAGCTATGCCAAGCACAGGCTTTGCCAAATCGTTTCCTAAAGAGAAAGACCTAACTGCCTACCTCATGGTTTTCCACCGTGATGATACCCATGGTTTGTACATGGCGATGAGTAGAGACGGTTACCACTTTACAGCTCTCAACGATGCCCACCCCGTCATTGCCGGCGATACCATCGCAACCCAGAAGGGTATCCGTGATCCTCACATCTACCGTGGGCCAGATAGAGCCTTCTATCTCGCCATGACCGACCTCCACATCTTCGCACAGAGAGAAGGAAAACGAGCTACGGAATGGGAACGAGACGGAAAGACCTACGGATGGGGAAACAATAAGGGACTCGTACTGATGAAGTCATGGGATCTGATACACTGGACCCACAAGATTGTCAACATCACCGACCTCTCTCCTAAGTTTGCAGAAATAGGTTGTGCCTGGGCACCGGAAACCATCTACGACCCTATAGCCAAGAAACTCATGATCTATCTCACCATGCGCTACAAGAACGAACGAAACCGTCTCTACTATATGTATGTGAACGATGATTTCGACAAGATAGAGACGGAGCCTCAACTCCTATTCGAATATCCTATCGAAAACAAGACAGCCATTGACGGCGACATCTGTTATGCGCAGGGCAAATACCATCTCTTCTACGTAGCCCACGACGGGACTCCAGGCATCAAGCAGGCAACCTCTGACAAGATTAACGCTGGCTGGCAATACAACCCTGCCTGGATAGACGAAGAACCTACAGCCTGCGAAGCTCCTACCGTATGGAAGCGAATCGGCGAAGATAAGTGGGTTCTGATGTACGACAACTATGGCAGAAAGGTACACAATTTCGGTTTCGAGGAGACCTCTGACTTCGAGCACTTCAAGCAGTTGGGACGTTTCAACGAGGGCGGCGTGATGTTCTCCACCAACTTCACCCAACCGAAGCATGGAGCCGTGGTTCACCTGACCAAGAAAGAAGCCAAGAAGCTTGCCAAGCAATGGGGACTAGACTACAACAAACTGGCAAAGTAAATCAAATAAACTTTGCCCTAAAAATGAGCAAGACATTTACTTGAAACAACTGATAAATCGCAATCTCTTTGCATTTTCCATCAGTATATTAAGTCTTATATTCGTATAATAATAAAGAATCATCAAAAACAAGATCATTTTATGAATAAGACATTAATAACATTAGCTCTCTGCATCATGACTCTCTCTGCCATCGCCAAGGACCGTCTGGTAGTGAGCAAGGCACCAGCAGGCATTGAACTAAAGAAAGACTTTCAAGTGCAAGCACGTGTCAATGGAGGAGATTGGAAAGACATCGATACCTACGCCTTCAAGGTGGATAGGGTGGCTGATGCCAAGCACAATGTAGAGGTCACATCCGTAGCTAAGTTTGAATTCGAAGGTAAAGTTGAAATTCAAGTAAAGAGTATTGTTCAGGATATCAAGAGTTTCAAGATCCGTCCGAATTCCTACGGAATAGAGGCTAAGCAGGAGGGCAACACGTTGACATTCTCTCTCAACCGTCCTCGCTACCTCTCCGTAGAAATCAACGGCAACATCTACCAGAATCTCCAAATCTTCGCAGACAACGTATTAGAAAAGCCTAAGGTAAAAAAGAAAAAAGATCTGATGTATTTCGGCCCGGGCGTTCACGATTTCAAGGGCGATTCTATTCACATTGCATCAGGCAAGACTGTCTTTATTGACAACGGAGCCGTCATCAAGGGGTGGTTATCCACCTATGGTTCAAAAGACGTCAAGATTCTCGGTCACGGCATCGTCATGCCAGGAAGACATGAGGGTATCATGGTGAGATATTCCAAGAATGTGTATATCGACGGACCTCTCACCACCCAGTTGCCTATCGGCGGCAGCGATTCCGTAACCGTGAAGAATGCCAAGGTGCTGAGCTGGTATGGTTGGGGCGACGGATTCAACATCTTTGCCAGCAACAACGTGTATCAGGAGCATCTCTTTGCACGTACAAGCGACGACTGTTCCACCATCTACTGCACCCGCAAGAACTATCATGGCGGTTGCAGGAACATTATCATCAAGGACTTTGTGATGTGGGCAGACGTGGCTCATCCTATCATGATAGGCTTGCACAGCGAGACTCCAGAAAACGAAGACATCACCAACGTGCTCTATGATAACATTGACATCCTGGAGCATGCCGAGAACCAGATAGACTATCAGGGCTGCATCGGCATCAACAATGGCGACAACATCCTGGTAATGGGCGTTACCTTCCAGAACTTCCGCATCGACAATATCCGCAAGGGTATGCTCTTCAACATGCGCGTATGCTTCAACAAGAAGTACTGTTCTGCCCCAGGACGTGGCATCGAGGACATCACCCTGCGCAACATCGCCTACACTGGAGAAGCTCCTAACATGAGCATCATCGCCGGTTACGACGAGAGCCGCAAAGTGAAGAACATTCGTTTCGAGAACTTCACCATCAACGGCAAGGTGATTTCGGATGACATGCCGGGGAAGCCAAAGTGGTACAAGACCGCAGATATGGCGAATATCTACGTAAACGACCACGTGGACAACATAAGTTTCAGCAAATAATTTTATCTTTTATAATACTGATTATTCAATAATCAAAAAAGGCTGCACCATTTTTGGAGCAGCCTTTTTCCTATATCGTATTTTATTGAAAACTTTCTATTTAGTTATGATTCCCTCTTTTCAGAATTTAGCAGGAACATTTTTCGGTTTCTGAAGCCTCAAGATCATCTGGATAAAACTTGGTATCATGATACAGAGCGAGAAACCTACAGCGTAATATACAGTCTTCTCATCGCCATGGAAGAGGTCGATGAGTTTACCATCGCTCTGTGGCATGAGATTATTCAAGACATAAGCCATCGTATTGTTCACCCAATGCATCAGAATGCCCGGAACAAGACTTTTGGTGCGATAATACATCCATCCCAAAAGCAAGCCCATCAGGAGGGCATTAATAAACTGCGCCTTATTGCCATGTATCAAGCCAAACGCAGCTGCAGAAATGAAGATGGCAACCCAATGATTCTTCTTGCTTACCATATCAAGCAAAGTACGGAGGATAGCGCCACGGAACACGATTTCCTCTGCCAGAGGTGCCAATATACCAATCGCTACATAGCCCCAAGGCTCCTTCATCAGCGAAGCAAACACCCGTTCGGTATCCGCATCCATCTCGACACCAATCTGCTCATAGACAAACTCCAATGGAATGATAGCGCCCAGAGTAAACAAAGCGACCCACAACAGACTGATCCAAGGCTTTGACTGCAGATAGTTACGGGTAAGGGGAGTCCATTTAGCCTTCAGGAAAATGATGAGGGTGATGACATTACTGAATACCGTAGTCAGCGCCGTCAGGATGGCATTATTTCCCGTACCCATAGCAAGAAGAGTTGCCTGATAACCTTCGCCCTTGACAGCAGCCCAAATGCCTGCTCCAGCATAAGTCAGAAATATCTGTACGACTATAAATATAATAATGTATAAAACTATGTCTGTCAGACCTTTTTTAAAATTAATCTTTGCCATTATCAATCTCCTTATTTAAAAATTCCACTACTGTTTTTTCATCTTCCTTCAACTGTTCTGCCAATTCCTCAGGACTATCAAATTTCTGTTCGCCACGGATTCGCTTGATGAAGCAGACAAGCAGCAGTTGGTCGTAGATATCACCCTCGAAATTGAAGATATGCGTTTCCAGCGTAATCTGCTTGCCATTAAAAGTTGGTCGGTTGCCCACATTCATCATGCCCTGTTTCCAAGTCATAGAGTTCTCCATACGAACCTTTACGGCATAAACTCCTGTGGCAGGAATCAACTGCCCGAAATGCGAGATGTCCAAATTGGCAGTCGGAAATCCGAGTTTTCTTCCCTCATGATAACCATTCACTACTTTACCGATAATGGTATAAGGATAACCCAGACACTGGTTGGCCATCTCTATTTCACCTTCTTTCAGGAAGGAACGGATGACAGAGGAAGAAATATTGATGTCATCTATCCGGAAGGCATCGTTTTTGATGACCTCAATACCCAGTTCTTTGCCGTAGCGCACGTAATCCTCGAAAGTCTCAGAACGGTTATGACCAAAACGATGATCATAACCGATGAACAGTTTCCTAACATGGAGATGGTCATTGAGTATCTTCTGCATAAACTCGCGCGCTGACATGGCAGCCATCGCCTTATCGAAATGCAAGACAACAGCATTATCCACCTCTGTTTTTGAAAGGAGGAGAAGTTTTGAATCGAGCGTACTCAACATCTCCGGCTGATAATCACTCTGCAGCACCTTACGGGGATGTTCATCGAAAGTAATGATGGTGGATTGCAAACCCTCCTGACTGGCGGTTTCTACAAGATGACGGATCAGGAACTGATGTCCACGATGCACCCCGTCGAAGAAACCGATAGTTGCCACGCAAGGCTGCAATTGTACAGTTTCGTTGTAATGTATAGTATTCATTCTATCTTAATCATTGGATTATCTTCTCTTAGCTATCATTCTCTTGAATGCTCTCCACAGCTCGCCCGCCCAAAGCACAACAGAGGTTGAACCGATAATGAGCAGCCACTCGTGAAGTGACAAAGGTGTAGTGCGGAACATTTCGCCACCGAAGGTTACGATGATCCACTGGCCCACTAAGACAAGAACAAGCACTAAGATCATTCCCTTATCCTTCAGGAAATGGCAGAATGCGGTGTGATGACTCATCAGCGCCTTGTCATTGAAGAGGTTCCAGAACTGGATCATCACGAAGGTGGTGAAGAACATGGTCAGCTCATGCACATCTACTCCACCCTTGCCTCTGCGCTCGCAGTAAACCAACAGGGCAAACATCACGAGGAAGAAGACGATGCCGCAGAACAGAATGCCGAAACCGATGCTCTTGTTGATGATGAAATCAGATGCCTTGCGTGGCTTCTCCTTCATCACCTCGTGAGATGGAGGCAATGAGGCGAGTGCCAGGGCTGCAAAGGTATCCATGATAAGGTTCACCCAGAGAATCTGGGTTACCGTCAACGGCATCTCGGTTCCGATGACAGAGCCGCCCAACACCAGCAGGAGGGCTGCCACGTTTACTACCAATTGGAAGAAGAGGAAGCGCTGCAGGTTGCGATAGAGCGAACGTCCCCACATCACGGCGTTGGCGATAGATTTGAAAGAATCATCAAGCAGGGTCATATCCGAAGCCTCTTTTGCCACGGAAGTACCCGAACCTAATGACAAACCCACATGGGCATAGTGAAGCGCCGGAGCATCGTTGGTACCGTCGCCTGTTACGGCAACCACCTCGCCACGCTTCTGGAGCATAGCCACCAGTCGCTGCTTATCGGTAGGACGGGCACGGCTCATCACGCGGATATCCTTCGCCCGTTCGTAAGCCTCATCATCAGAAAGAGCCTCCCACTCTTCGCCCGTAATCATCTGCTGGTCGAGCGAAGTCAGGGAGCCATCTGCTCCAATATTCTCAGGTTCATCTTCGAAGACACCTATCTGCTTACCGATCTCCAAGGCGGTGGCAGCCGTATCACCCGTAACCACCTTCACCTCGATACCCGCATGGCGGCACTCCTGCACGGCAGCAGGAACATCAGGACGGATAGGATCGGTAATGGCTGCAATGGCCTGCAGCTGAAGGTCGTTGGCATCGAGAAGTGCTATCACTTCGGCAGTAGAGGTTCTGGAAGTTCTCATGATAGAAGTTTCTACCTTCTTATAGGCGAACGCCAGGGTTCTCATAGCCTTATGCTGCCACTCATCGAGTTCTTCGGCTGACTGTCTCAGCATTCTATCTTCGATGATGCATTTCTTCATCACGATTTCAGGCGCACCCTTCACGAAGAGATAGGTCTCGCCATCAACTTCTGCCAAGGTTGCCATCATCTTTCTCTCGGTAGAGAAAGGCAACTGCTTGAGCACGTTTACCTGCCTGCGGAGTTCTTCATAATCCTTGCCCTGGGCATCGAGCCAAAGCAGGAGAGCCGACTCGGTAGGGTTTCCGATAGGTTTGCCGTCATTCAATTCGGCTGTAGAGTTGAGGGCGATGGCAGTATCGAGCAGCGCCTCATCGCCCAGCTTGAGTTCCAGGGCGCTCACCTGCATCTTGTTCTGGGTAAGCGTACCGGTTTTATCGGTACAGATTACGGTAACGGCACCCATGGTTTCGCAGGCATGGAGCTTGCGCACCAGATTGTTCGACTTCAGCATTCTTCGCATGTTGAGTGCCAGAGAAAGGGTAATCGCCATCGGCAATCCCTCAGGCACCGCCATCACAATCAGGGTAACAGCCATCATGAAGTATTTCAGCACGATTTCTGCCATATAGAAATAATCCTTACCGCCCCAGGCTGGATTGGTGAGAATATCATGAATCAGGAAGATGAAGAAGGCTGCCACAGATACCACGGAGCCTACCTTGGAAATCATCTTTGCCAACTTATCGAGCTGCATGTGAAGCGGTGTCTCTACCGAAGTCTGTTCGGTAGATTTCTTCGCCACCTTACCAATCTCGGTAGCATCGCCCACGGCAGTAACCACGAACTCGCCCCTACCATTCATCACCATGGTAGAACGGAGGATGACGTTGCGAGGATAGGCTCCATCACCACCGCCCTCCAGAGATTTTTCGGTAACGGGTTCGCCCGTAAGGGTAGATTCATTCATCTGCAGGTCGTTGCAGACGATGAGCTCGCCATCGGCAGGCACCTCGTCGCCCACTTCCACGAGCACCACATCTCCCACCACCACATCGTGACGGGGAATCTCCATCACCTTACCATTGCGGCGCACCTTCACCGGCTGTTCTTCGCTGAGCGCCGTAAGCAAATTAAACTTCTTTGCCGCATCACGCTCAAAATAGAAGCCTACGGTTGTGGCAAGAAAAACTGCCACGAAGATACCGATGGTCTCCATGTAATTCTTTTCGATAAAAGCAAGGATGAGGGATATGAACGCTGCCACAAGAAGTATTTGGATAATCGGGTCGCGATACTTATCCAAATACAATTTCCATAATGATGTACGTTGAGGAGGAGTAAGGACATTACGTCCATGTTGCTCCCTACTCTGTTTTACTTGTTCGTCGGTAAGACCGATTCTTTTGTTTTTGTCTATGTCCATTTCTAAATAGAAATTCTTCTTTGTATATATTGGTCATGCACATACACGTACGCACGCACATATTGGGTGCAAAGATACGTTATTTTTCTGATTCTAAGAAAATTTTTAAGATTTTATTTGGTTATTTGCTCAAATTCTATTATCTTTGCACTCGAATTTGAATAAAATTCCCGGACTTGTAGCTCAGTTGGTTAGAGCAACAGACTCATAATCTGGAGGTCCTAGGTTCAAGCCCTAGCTGGTCCACTCTGAAAATCAAGCAGTTAAGCAGAAATCGCTTAACTGCTTTTTTCGTTTTAGAAAACATGTTTGAAACTACGAATTCAAGCTTGCAGAAAGAATGCATCTTCAAAAAGCAACACCGTAATTCCTCTTTCAAAATTTGGTGGTTTCAATTATTTGCCGTATCTTTGCGCCATACAAATAGGAGAAAGGATTATGGCAAACAAGGAATACAGAAAGCTGCCTACAGGCATACAATCTTTCTATATCATCAGAGAGGAAGGGTATCTCTATGTTGATAAGACTGACATGGTTTGGAATTTGGCGAACAAAGGTCTAAAGTATAATTACTTGAGCCGCCCTCGCCGATTCGGAAAGTCTGTGCTCGTTGATACGCTCCAATATTACTTCGAAGGAAGAAAGGAACTCTTCGAAGGACTCAAAATCATGGACTTGGAGAAGGATTGGAAAGCATATCCTGTGATTCGACTCGACATGAGCCGTGGAGGAGCCAATGTAGAAACCTTGCGTTCGTACCTGAATCTGCGATTCGGATACTACGAGGAGAAGTATGCCATCACTCCTGACCCTACCACCCAACTTGCCGACCGCTTTGATGCCATCATTACGACGGCATACAAACAGACGGGCTTGAAGGTTGCCATCCTCATCGACGAATATGATTCTCCACTCCAGCACTCTTGGAAAACACCGGAACACGAAGCATGCACCGAGGTATATCGTGAAGTCTTTGCCATTTTAAAGGCAGATGATGAATACGAGCGTCTGGTCTTTATCACGGGCATCACCAAGTTTACGCAGATTTCCCTTTTCTCCGTGCTCAACAATTTAACCAACATCAGTTTCCTACCAGAATATGCAGCCATCTGCGGCATTACTGAGGAGGAGATAAAAGAGAACTTCAAGCCTGAACTTGAAAAAATGGCAGAGGTGAACGGATGGACTTTGCAAGAAACCCACGACAAGCTGAAGGACTACTACGACGGTTACCATTTCAGTCGCCGAAACATGGTTGACATCTACAATCCTTTCAGCCTTATCAATGCGCTTGATACCCAGGATCTCAACAGTTATTGGGCATCATCGGGAGCCACATCCATGCTGACGAAGTTCATTAAGGATGCAGAGTTGCGCCTACCTGATTTTGAGGATTCCATGATTCTCCGCAACACCTTGGAAACTTCCGATGTTACTGGTGGAGGACCAGAACTCTTCTTATATCAATCAGGTTATCTCACCATCAAATCGTGCGTAGGAAATGTCTATCACTTAGGCTTCCCAAATGAAGAGGTAAAACAGGCGCTATACGAATGCGTACTGCCTGCATTGACCATGCGACAAGAGGCTGATACACAATCTCTGCAAGCGCAGTTGTACCAATATCTTGAATACAAAGAGTTAGACAAGGCGATGAAAGTGCTTAAAGCATTGGTTGCCGATGTGCCTTACAGCAACAAGAAGTTGGCATCCATGGATATGGAAGAGCGTTACCGACTGATCATCAGTACCATCTTGAATGCCATCGGTTTGAAGGTGGAAGTAGAGCACATGCTTTCTACTGGCAGAATCGACCTCGTTGTCAAAACAACTCATCACATCTATATAATAGAACTGAAGTTAAGAAACAATGGAGGCAAGGAAGCTGCCATTAAGCAAATTCAAGACCGCCAATACCTGGAGCCTTTCAAGGCCGACAAGCGAGAGGTAGTAGGCTTAGGCATAGAACTAAACGAAGAAGGCAAAGGCATTTTGGATTGGGAGATGGTAAATGAAGAATGAAGCAACAGCATAGTCATACTTAACAAGAGGGGTCACTGGGTTCTTGCTCAAAAGCTGCTTCTGCATAAGTTAAACAAATTTTAGTATAGCACATCCACACGCTTTTGCAAGTGACCCAAAAATTAAACATTTTTATTAACAAATATATATTTAAGTTCCATTTCCTCTAAAGAAGTGCAAGTACGAACTCTAACGATGCGCTTTATTAAGGTCTAATGATGCGCATCGTTAGGTGTTAATGATGCGCATCGTTAGGTACTAAACAAGCGCATCGTTAGATCATGTGGATTTTTTACCAGTTATATTACTGAAAATCAGTAAATTACACTCCATTTCAAGACTGCGAACTCTTGCCGCCAACAGGAAGAACAGAAATATAAAAGTTTGTTTCATCATTATATTGTATCATTAAACTATGCTATTGTAAAGTACAAAAACTTTTACAATAAATGAACTATCTTTTGCCCTCTGCTTGGGCAATTTTACACCCTATGCAAACAAAAACATCTCTATAGGCAGCCGATGTTCACTAACCTGCAGCGATGCGTCTCGAAACACGATTTTTCTCTGCTTTTCATGGTTTTGTAACAAATTAATCGTACCTTTGCAAGCGAATTTAAAACATATTACAATATTATCAAGTGAAGAAGATTATGAACAAATTCTTTAAACTTATCTTCGTGCTTTGCGCCTTCTGTGG
This sequence comes from Segatella hominis, assembly GCF_004535825.1. Classification (GTDB taxonomy): domain Bacteria; phylum Bacteroidota; class Bacteroidia; order Bacteroidales; family Bacteroidaceae; genus Prevotella; species Prevotella hominis. The sequence continues at coordinate 30,557 of NZ_SGVY01000003.1, forward strand.
CATCACACAAGCACAACCAGCACGACCAAAATTGGTTGTAGGACTGGTGGTTGACCAAATGCGTTGGGATTATCTCTATCGATACCAAGACCGTTATTGCGAGGGAGGCTTCAAGCGATTGCTGAACGAGGGATTCAGCTACGAGAACTGCCGCATCCCTTATATCCCTTCCGTCACCGCCATCGGTCATACCTCCATCTATACAGGTTCCGTACCTTCCCTCCACGGCATTGCCGGCAATAACTTCATGAAGGATGGCAAGAAGACATACTGCACTGAGGACAACTCCGTGAAGCCTGTAGGCTCCAATGGTAAGGCTGGCTTGGAGTCACCTCGCAACATGTGGTGTACCACCATCGGCGATGAGCTTCGCATCGCCACCAACGACCGCAGCAAGGTCATCGGCGTTGCCATCAAAGACCGTGCCGCCATCCTCCCTGCTGGTCATCATGCCAATGGTGCCTACTGGTACGACCCAGAGGTAGGCAAATTTATCACCAGCAGTTTCTACATGGACAAGTTGCCTGCATGGGTGAGCAACTTCAACAGACAGAACTTACCTAAGAAGTATCTCTCTGAAAAATGGAACACCCTCTATCCTATCGACACCTACAAGCAGAGCACTGCCGACGACACCAACTATGAAAGGGAAGTGAAGCCAGGCGTTAAGCCAGTGCTTCCACTCGACCTCCCTGCCTTATACAAGAAATATGGTTACGACATCCTCCGCAGCACTCCTTTCGGCAACAGCTACACTCTGGAAATGGCAAAGGCGGCGATCGCAGGCGAGAACCTTGGCGGTGGGAATGAGACCGACTTCCTTGCCGTGAGTTGTTCCTGCACCGATGTCATCGGTCATCAGGTAGGACCTAACGCCGTAGAGATAGAAGACACTTACATCCGCTTGGACAAAGACTTCGCAGATTTCTTCAACTATCTCGATCAAAAGGTGGGCAAAGGCAATTACACTGTGTTCCTCAGTGCCGACCATGGTGGCATGAACAATGCCCAGTTCTTGCTCGACCGCCGCATCCCTGCTGGCGACTGGAACACCAAGACAGCCCAGAAGGACTTGAACGAGATGCTCAAGGCAAAGTATCCTTCAGCAGGCAATCTCGTGACTTGGGTATCCAACTATCAGGTGTTCTTCGACACCCAGAAGATAGATTCCCTCTCCCTCGACTACAATGCCATCAAGCAAGAGGTGGTGAACCGACTGAAAAAAGACAAGCGAGTGCAGTATGCTTGCGATATGGAAAAAGCATCCATCGAGAGCATCCCTGAGGAAATCAAATATCGCATCATCAACGGCTACAACCGTGAGCGCAGCGGTGGCGTACAAGTTATCCTGAAGCCTGCCTACTACAGCAACGGAATGAAGGGAACCACCCACGGCGCATGGAATGGCTATGACACCCACATTCCTTTGGTATTCATGGGATGGGGCATCCAGCATGGAGCCAGTACCAAGCCATGCTACATGACCGACATCGCACCAACCGTATGTGCCCTGCTTCATATCCAGGCACCTAACGGCTGCATCGGCACACCGATATTCTAAATAAAAAGCAAAAAGCTGGATAATAAATAAAGGTTAGGTTCCCCAGAATCGGGAAGCTAACCTTTATTATTTTCTATTCAAAAGAGAAACTCTTTTATGCTTCATGCATGATTGTATTCTTTCATGCATGATTTCCCTAATCATCATTCATGATTTTCATATATTCCTCGTAGGAAATATATCTGCCACCCATCGACTTGAGATGAGCAGTTTCCAGCTGACAGTCTATCATTCTTCCTCCATGTTCTTTCATAAAGCGAGCTAAGAAGATGAGGGCAAGTTTGGAGGCTGACGGAACCTTTGAGAACATACTCTCACCAATGAAGACCTTTCCGATGGTTACTCCATAAAGACCACCTACCAGTTCATCAGTCTCCTTGTCCCAAACCTCTACACTTGCAGCAAACCCCTGTTCATGGAGATTGGTATAAGCCTGTATGATGTCCATGCCCAACCAGGCGCCATCCTCCTCGTTGCGGTGATTGCTTTTAGCGCATTCCATGATTACCTGATCGAAAGCCTCGTTGATGCCCACAGAATACCTGTTCTTATTCATGAGCGTCCGCATCGAATGGCTCACATGGATTTCATCGGGAAAGATGACAAATCTCTTCATCGGACAAAACCATAATGGCTCCTCCTGGTCTCTAAAACTGTACCAAGGGAAAATGCCATTGCTATAAGCTAACAGCAGGCGGTCTATACTCAAATCACCGCCCACAGCAAAGCATCCGTCTGATTCGCCAAGATGGGGATCTGGGAAGTAAATCTCATCAGCAGTATCATCTATCTGAAATATCATAACTCAAAACTATAGTCTTTAGCATTATTTCTTTAAAGGACGAACATCCTTGATGATGAGTTCCTTGCCGTCAAAGTCAACGATACCCTGACCGCCCTTCTTCAACTTACCGAAGAGCAAAGCCTTCACTAAAAGCGGTTTCAGACGATTTCCGATGACGCGGTCCATCTCACGGGCACCATACTCCTTGGTAAAGCCCCACTTCAGCATCTGCTCGAAAGCAGTATCCGTCAGACTAAGACTCACACCTTTGGCAGCCAACTTCTCATCAAGCTGACGCAGTTTCTTATGGAGAATCAACTCTGCCATGTGCTTATCCATATCATTGAACACCACCATATCAGACAGACGGTTGATAAACTCAGGCTTAAAGGTTTTCTTCACCTGTGCAAGCATCGCATCACCACGGGAAACATTACTGTTGAAACCTACATTTGACTGTGAAGCATACTGAGCTCCAGCATTTGAGGTCATGATGAGAATCACATTACGGAAATCAGCCTTCTGTCCCTTATTATCGGTTAATCGGGCATAATCCATCACCTGGAGCAGGATGTTATAGATATCGCTATGCGCCTTCTCTATCTCATCGAGCAGGAGTACACAGTTTGGCGTCTTGCGGATGGCATCGGTCAGGAGACCTCCATCTTCATAACCCACGTATCCGGCAGGCGAACCGATGAGTTTAGCCACGGTATGCTTCTCGGTATATTCACTCATATCAAAGCGTACCAACTCTATGCCGAGTTCCTTAGCCAACTGTCTTGCCACCTCGGTTTTTCCCACTCCGGTAGGTCCCACAAAGAGGAGCGAAGCCAATGGTTTGTCATCATCTATCAAGCCTGCCTTTGCCATCATCACAGCCTCAACCACCTTATCTACCGCCTTATCCTGACCATAAATCTTGTCGATCATACGCTGCTGGAGCGTTGCCAAAGCATCGTTGTCCTCATCCTTGATGGCAGCTGCGTCAATCTTACAAACCTTGGTAAGAATCTGTTGGATAATCGCCTTGGTAACGTAAGAACGCTGGCGATATTCCACAGGATGCACCTCCAGATAAGCACCCGCCTCGTCGATGAGGTCGATGGCCTTATCAGGCAGACAGCGGTTGCTGATGTATTTGGCACTGGCACGCACAGCATACTCTAATGCATCCTTGCGGTAAGTCACGCCATGATACTTATTATACTTATATTGCAATCCCTCCAATATCTTGATAGTCTCCTCCTCAGAAGGTTCCTTGATGTCTATCTGCTGGAATCTGCGGGTAATACTCTTGCTCTTAGACATATAGCGGTTGTACTCCTCGTAAGTAGTAGAGCCGATAAAGCGGATGTCACCAGCCTCCAGATACTGCTTGAGCATATTGGAAGCATCCAGACTGCCGTCAGAACCACGTCCGGCACCAATGATATTATGAATCTCATCAATATAGATGATGACATTACCTTCATTGGCTGCACCAGCCATGACCAGCTTGATGCGTTTCTCAAAATCACCACGATATTGGGCACCAGCCAACATCTGTCCGATGTCCATGCTGTAGATGCGGGCACCTTTCAGACGATCAGGCACCTTATCTTCATTGATAAGTTTGGCAAGCCCATAGACCAAAGCCGTCTTTCCTACTCCCGGTTCACCAATATGCAAAGGATTATTCTTCTCTGCACGGCAAAGCACCTGGATGGTACGATCCAGTTCCTGCTCTCTTCCGATGAGCGGATTATGTTCATCCACTTTTCTGGAGATACAAGTTACAAGCTGGTGCCAGTCATCCGGCATATTACGCCCTTCTTCGTCATAATCATCATCATACTCATCGTCCATTTCATCTGACATGATACCTGTATCAGAAGCATCACCCTCAAGAGGGTAAAAGCTATCTACGCTGGCAAGGAATTCTCCCTGTCTGTCGCCAATAGCCTTTCCCAACAGGAATGCTGCCTCTGAATTTTGCAGCCCTAACATCGCCTGCACGAAATGAGTCACGTGAACCAGTTTTCTATCTGCAGTCACCGCCAGGGCACAAGCTGTACCAAACATCGTCTTGAAAAGAGATGAAGGTTCTGGCAAATATTTAATTGTTGAAGGAACCCGCTCCTGTTTGGCAAGCCAATTCACCAAATCCTCATGCATTTTCAAACAGTCCACGTTTTCCTCCTGAAGAGCCTGACAGAAAGAGAACTGTCGCAAGAGTGCCAAGAGCAAGTGCTCCGGCATGATAAACTCATGGTCGAAGAATCGCGCTTGCTTGAGAGCATCATCCATCAAGGCACTCATATATCGGGTCAATCCCATACTATCCATCGTAATAACTTCCTTTCTTTTTAGGTGGGAATTTCCCACATTTTGTTTTACTTATTCTGGCATGTAAGTAAGCTTCAGCGGATACTTTTGTGAGCGAGACCGCTCCATGGCTTTCTCCACCTTGCTCTTGGCAATATCATAGCTATAAGTTCCCACCACGGCTTTTTCTTCATGATGTACCTTGAGCATGATTGTTTCTGCCTCTTCAGCCGACTTGAAGAAGATGGACTGAAGGATGTCCACCACAAAATCCATCGGTGTGAAGTCGTCATTAAACATCATCACCACATAACGTCTTGGTTCCTTTAATCGGGTCTTCTGACGTTCTCGAATTGCTGTTTGTTCTTGAGCCATTGTTTCGTTTATTGTTATTTAGTATAGGCATTTACGATTTCCACCACATAGACATCGTGGAATCCACCTTTCTCTCCATACCATTGCAAGAGACTCTTGTCGAGAAATTTCTCAGCAGTCATTGTATCCTTGAAGAGCTTACGGCACTCGAAGGTCATGCGAGCCTTCTCGAAAGCAATGCTTCCGTTGTCGGTTGCCACAGGTGTCAAACCAGTCTCCTTCGCCTTATCGAAGTCACGTCCACTCTTAGAACCACAGAAATTATAAATCTTGCGAGCCTCCTCGTTCTTACCGAGGAAAGAGAGTGTCAAGTATTCATTTTCCTCTATCAACCCATGAGTATAACGTTCTGGGCGAATAAAGATGACAGCCACAGGCTTGTTCCACAACCATCCGAGGCATCCCCAAGAAGCAGTCATCATATTAAACTTATCCTTGTTGCCTGCAGCCACCAAGATCCATTCCTTGCCGATAGTCTCGAACACGTTATCATTGAGCGTTTTAACATCAAACTTTTCCATTTGCTTATTCCTTTCTTATATACCTTGTTTAATTATAAATTATAGGGGTAGATGAGCAATATCCATGCCATTTTCCTCAGAAGTTAATGCAAAGATAGTATTTTTATCCGAAAGTCCATTGCTTTCTGAGGATTTTTTCTTCCTCTATATTTAGATAGGACTAAACTTAAATATCGGTTCCGCCAACATTTCGGGTTGAAGGTACATTAACATATAAATCGGATAATAGAGAATCCTGCCGACGACCTCAACATTGCCATTGGAGAACACGATAGCATGAGGAATATCATACTCCTCATTACCCATCACATTAGAAAGTGCATTATGTCGCTTATAATCCTTACCAGACTTGATTTCTATTGGCAGCACCTTTCCCTTATCCTCCACCACAAAATCCAGCTCACCTTGCTTTTTATTATTAAAGTAGTAAAGAGCATAACCATGAGCACGAAGTTCTTGGGCTGCAAAATTCTCATAGATGGAACCATAATTGATTTCTGACTTGCCAGTAAGCAAGTCAATGGCTATATTGGCAGCATATTGACTCGCCAACAACCCCACATCACTCAGAAATAACTTAAACAAATTTCTTTGCTCACCTAGCTTCAAAGGCAAGCGTGGTTCTTCTACATTATATGTAGGCAGAGCTACGCCAGCATCGGCAAGCCACAAGAAAGAGTTCTTGTAACGTTCAAACTTTGCCTTTTCATTCAATGCTTTCAAGATAAACCGTTTATTCTTGGCATTCAACTCCGAAGGAATCAAGTCAAAGATGTCTTTGATATACAACTTGTTCTTAGGGTCATACTTAGCGATGTCCTTTCCATAAAGATGCAAGATAGCTCTTTGCGCCTCTCTAACCACTTGCAAATTGTTGGTTACAATATATTTCTGAACGGCCTCAGGCATTCCGCCAATGATAAGATAGAGCCTAACGAGGTCATTCATTTTGTCATGCACCACCTCATCCACCACTTTGCGTTGTTCATAACACTCTTTCACATATTTCATCACATCAGCACTCATCCCCACAGCCTCGGCAAACTCCTCAAAGTCAAGCGGAAACATTTCTTTCTCTGCCATATAGCCAACTGGCACACTTCGAATATCTTTCAACTCTACCCCTAATAATGAGCCACTCATCACATAGCGATAACTGCCCTCATCCACCAAAAACTTAATGGCCGTCACCATCTCAGGGCATTCTTGTACTTCATCAAAAAAGATAAGCGTGTTCCCGGGAACAAGTTTCTTCTCAGTCAGAGCCGAGAGACGCAATAGAATTTCCTTTGCGTCCGTAGGTGTCTTGAAAGCTTTCCTACACTCAGGACTATTAAGGAAATTCACTTCCACGACATCTGCAAAACATTCTTTTCCAACCTTGCGGATAGCGAATGTCTTGCCAACTTGACGAGCACCAGAAATAAGAAGAGCCTTCTTCTCCGTCTCGAAGAAATTACGTAAATAACAGTATATCTTTCTATTAAGCATATTCTTGTTACTTTTTCCAACCATTATCTGGCAGAATTATGGAGCTTTTCCAACCATATTTCGAGCAAATTCTGCCACTTTTCCAACTTTAACACGCTGCAAAGATAGTATTTTTATCCGAAAATCCATTGCTTTCCGAGAGATATTTTCAACATTTTTCCATGGTTTATGCCGAAAAGTTTGGAAGTATAGAATATTTTTCTTAATTTTGCCAATGATAAGGGGCTTGTGGCACCTCAACAAATAAAGGAGCAAAGCCTAAGTAATAACCAAAACGTGAAGTAAGAAACAGAAAGAAAAGAATAACGACGCAGCATCGGGTTTGCTACCCTATCCCCAATTTGTATGGCGGATGATAGTCTTATGGCTTATCCACATACAGCAAATTCAGGGGATACAGATAACAATAAAATTAACCAAAGCGTCGCCGTTCGATATATTTTTTTAAGATATTGAGCTTTTAGCTCTTGTTCTCCGAACTTCGAATACCGCCAATTTTCGCACGTGAGAGCAAGCAGATAGAAGGTTCATGCCTCTTTTGGCGTGGGCCGTTCTGTGCTTGTGTACGTGCGAGGTCACTTGGCGGTAACCTGAAGTTCGAACAAGCCACGAACGGCTACACGCCATTTTTTATTCATAGAAAATGAAACAGATTATACTAACATTATTTGCCATCCTTTGTTTTAGTCTTGGCACATACGCTATAGAAGCAGATGGCATAAATTATGATTTGACAAGTGCTTATGATGAAAATGACAAGTATATTGGAGAAGTTGCCTATGTTGCCGAAGGAGAGTATTCTGGCGATATAACAATTCCTGCAGAAATCCAATATTACGACGAGTGGGAAAAGAAAACTTACACTTATAAGGTTTGTAAGATAGCTGATAATGCTTTTAAAGATAACAACAACATAACAAGCCTCAACATACAAGCAGCAGTCAAGGAAGTTAATGTCAACTCTTGTGTCAATCTTAAGAGCCTCACTCTTCCTAACTCTGTCGAAACCATAGATTGTGATTACTGCAAATCCCTTACAAGTATAACCATCCCAACAAGCATGACATGTATTCATTCTTTGAAAGGATGCAGTAGCATCACATCTCTTACCATTCCTAAAAATATTACAACAATTGACGATTACGCCTTCAACGGAATGGAGAATCTGAAAAGCATTACAATAGAAGATTGTGATGACATACTAAACTTCGAAGGAGATCCTTTTGGAAGCGAGAGTAATATTGAGTTACTTTATCTTGGACGTAATATCAACAACACATCTTGGTTTAAGTCATTGAAAAGCATAGAGTTGGGGGTAAAGTTTACTAAAATATATGACGAAATGTTTATATATTGCTCCAATCTGACAACTTTCACAGCAAGAGGACCTATCACTACTGTCGGCAAGAGTGCCTTTTTGGGTTGTTCTTCTTTGACAACGATAAATCTCCCACAAAGCATTACCACGATTGAAGAATATGCGTTTGACGCTACAGGACTAAAGACAGTCAATCTTCCTCAATCTTTAACTTACATAGGTAACCATGCCTTTTCGTATTCGGCCTTAACGTCAATTGTCATACCTGAAAATGTGACTTCTATTGGCGAAAGTGCCTTTAATGGTTGTTCTGCACTGACTGACATTCAACTACAAAATGGCATCAAGACTATAGAGGACAACTCATTCGAAGAATGTACAAGTCTTACCTCCATAGTCATACCCAACTCCATTACCTCTTTGGGTAAATCTGCTTTCAAGCATTGCGAAAGTCTTACATCTGTCACATTTAGCGACAATCTAAAGGTCATTCCTGCCTATGCCTTTTATGAATGCACAAAATTGCTTTCCATCAATTTGCCAGAAGGCTTGGAACGCATTGAGAAGTTTGCATTCATGAACGACAGCAAGGTTACTAATGTCAAATTACCAGCTTCTCTCAAATACATTGGTCCTGCAGCTTTCAGCGAGTTCAACAAGTTGGAGGAACTGCATTACGAAGGTCAACTTAGCGACTGGGTAAAAATAACTTTTAATGACTACGACATAAACGAAGAAGGTGACGGCGGCTCTTATTACCCACTTGATACCAACCCCATTTCTTATACCAAGAACTTCTACCTCCGCAATGGAATGCAATTGAAAGACATTGTATTCACAGCAGACATGGATTCCATTTCCCCTATGGCATTCTATGGTTATAAAGGCACTATCGACAACGTTACGGTAGCTTCAGGCATCAAGCACTTGCGCATTGGCAAAAATGCGTTTACTGGCGTAACGGCTACCAATCTTATTATCGGCACAGACTTGCAAAAGATTACGGGTGCTCTTCCACAAGGCAAAAATGTAAAATATGCAGGAAGCATGAAGCAATGGTGCAACTTGGAACTTACAGCAAGTCCTATTGCTGCAGACGGAACAATCAATATAGATGGACAAGACTTGGGTACTCACTTGGAAATTCCAGAAGGCATCACTCGCATACCTAGCAATCATTTCTGCAAGTTAGGTTTTTCAACCATTTCCTTACCTTCCACATTGACAGAAATTGCTGATAATGCTTTCAATAATTGTGGAAATGTAAAAGAAATCATATTACCAGCTCAGATTACAAGCATAGGAGCAAGTGCTTTTTATGGATGTGATATTCTAAAGAGTGTTTCAAGAATGGAGCCAAAGGCAAAGAGTGCGAATACTTTATCTATTGGGAATGATGCTTTTGCATATTGTTGGTATCTCGAAGACATCAACCTTGGCAACATAGATTATGTTGGTAACGGAGCCTTCGATGCAACAAAATGGTATCAAAACCAACCTGACGGGTTGATGACGATTGGCAATACCATCTATAAATATAAAGGCGAGAACTGTATGCCAGCGAACACAATCATCAATGTACCAGAAGGCATCAAGTACATTTCTTATGAGGCATTTAAAGACCAAACAAACCTTATTGGTGTAACGCTTCCCTCTACTCTTCAATCAATAGGAAAATATGCTTTCTATCATTGCTCGCTCAATGAGGTAAGTCTCCCTGCCAACATTACAGAAATCAGCGAGAATGCTTTTTATTGGAACAACATCAGTAAGTTGACCATTCCATCTACTGTAAACAAATTGCAGAGTCACGCTTTTGGTAACAATCCGATAGAAGAACTAACTATTGACGACAGCGAGCAAGTTTTGAGCATCGATGGTTATCAAGATTTTGGCACAAGTCTAAAAAGAGTTTACTTAGGTAGAAACCTTGAAGGTATGGTAAATTATGGTTTAAAATACAATGAAACCTTTTACAACAACTCAATAGAAAAATTAACTCTTGGAAAGGATGTTACAGAATTTTATCAAGACTTGTTCACTTGTTATGACTTGAAACAAATAACTTGTCTGTCTATAGTTCCTCCTATAGTTGATAAAGAAAATTACTTGGTATTCAGAGATACACATTACCAAAATTGCACTCTTTACGTTCCTGCCGAAAGTTTGGATGCCTATAAGAATGCACAAGTTTGGAAAGATTTCTTGAATATTTCGGGCACTGCTACTGGCATCAATGGTGTTATCACAGATGACAAGGATGCAGACATCATCTACTACGACCTTGAGGGTAGAAAGATTCAGAACCCTGTAAAGGGACATCTTTACATCACCAACAAGGGTAAAAAGGTAGTGTTCTAAGATTCATGAAGTCATAGCCGTCAGGTTATGCACCATACATCCATCCCTCTCAAACAAGGGCTTTCCGGCTCTTGATTTGGGAGGGATTTCTCTTTCTCCCCTAAGAATGTTTATTAAAAGCTGGCTAACTGGGTCAACACGTATTAACAATAACGCTAAAAGTAGTCAACTAAAATCGTTAAACCACCCAGAATTGTTCACATTCCCCTATATATTTTATGTTCAGCAACGTTGAACATAAGTTCAACAATGCCGAACACAAGTTCAACGTCGACGAACATAAACTTCTTGTAGGTATAAGATAATAGTATTACGGAAGAGTGAATCATATAACCTATCTAATCTAAACACATCATACAAGGGACAGTAAACACATCCATGCAAAGGACCGTTTTGCAAAAAAATCGAATTTTATTTGGTCAGGTCTGTTATTATCAGTACCTTTGCACCCCGAAAGCCAGCGGCAAAGCGTACCGATGGCTTCCATTTATTATTTATTTTTAAACATTTTAATTTAATGTACAAAACAATTTTCAACAAGCGCAACAGCCTGAAGTTCAACCGCTTCTCCAACAAGGGCTACGCACTTTTCTCTGTTTTGGGAAGAGAGGTTCTTGTGGGTGCGCTCAGCGTTGCTACTCTGAGCCATGCAAAAGCAGAAGGAGTAAGCACCGAAGGAACTAAAGTAGATTCTACCCTTTATAAGGGCGGAAAGGCTTATGAGTTGGATGCGGTGAACGTTACCGGATCTCGTGCGCCGATGACTGTAGAGCAGTCACCTAAGATTGTGTCTGTCATTACCCGCGACGATATTCATCGTGCGGCTGCGCAGACTATCAACGATGTATTGAAATTAGCTACCGGCGTGGATGTCCGTCAGCGTGGTGGCTTTGGTGTTCAGACGGATATCTCCATCAATGGTGGAACCTTCGACCAGATTACCATTCTCCTGAATGGCGTCAACATTTCCAATCCTCAGACTGGTCATAATGCTTCTGATTTTCCTGTAGCTCTTGCCGACATCGATCACATCGAAGTGCTCGAGGGGGCAGCATCGCGCTTATTCGGAACTTCAGCCTTCAATGGTGCCATCAACATCGTGACCAAGAAGGCACAGAATGATGGAATATCTGCGAGTGTAGAAGGCGGAAGCTTTGGAAGTTTCGGAGCACAGGGACGTGTGCAGACGGCTTTTGAAACGGGCAAGTGGACTCATGCTTATTCTGTAAGCGGAGGTTACAAGCGCTCGGATGGTGGCACAGACAACAGCGACTTCGAGAAAGGACAGGGCTACGGCAATCTCTCTTTCTCTTACGACCAGCGTTTTGATATCATCGCCCAGTTGGGTATCGCTACCCAAAGCTACGGTGCTAACACTTTCTACAGCGCCAAATATAACAACCAATATGAGAAGACAGACCACGGTCTGGCTTCGCTCAATCTGAGTCTGCACAACCAGGAGAAGACCTGGGAGATTGCGCCTCAATTCTATTATAACAAATTCAAGGACCACTATCAGTTGATTCGTGGAACTCAGATAGGCGAAAACTATCACGACCTCGATGTTTATGGTGGTGGACTGAATGCCAACGTAGCTTGGGCTTTGGGTAAGACTGCTGTAGGTTTCGACATCAGCAAGGAGTGCATCTACTCTACTGCATTGGGTGCGGAGCTCGCAGAGAAAGACTACAAGGACATCTCGGGTTCTGACCGTCAATATACCCGAAAGGGTGAGCGCACCAATACCAACATCATGCTGGAGCACAACTTCATCTTCGGCGGTTTCACCTTGTCGGCAGGTGTCTTGGCTAACAAGAATACAGGTTTGGACAACGACTTCCGCTTCTATCCGGGTGTGGACATGAGTTATCGTCCTAACGACAACTGGAAGTTCTACGCTTCCTGGAACAAGGCTTTGAGAATGCCTACCTATACCGACTTATACATGAGTAATGCGGTACAGCAAGGCGACCTCACCCTGAACCCGGAGAAGAACTCAACCTTCAAGGTAGGAACACAATATCGTCAGACAGGATTTGCCGCAACCGTAAGCGGATTCTATGCGCACGGCACCAACCTGATTGACTGGGTTCAGACTTCAGAAACAGAATTGGCAGACAGCAAGTATCACGTAATGAACATCGGAAAGCTCAACAACATGGGCTACAACGTGGATGCTACTATCTACATGAGAGAATTGGTACCAAACAGTTTCATTACCCGCATCAAGTTGGGTTATGCTTACATCTATCAGGATCATAAGACCGAGACCAACATCCTGAAATCACTCTACGCATTGGAGTATCTGAAGCACAAGGCAGTATTCGGGCTGGATCATCAGATCTGGAACAAGCTTTCAGCATCGTGGAGCGTAAGATGGCAGCAGAGAATGAATGGTTATCATCCATACACCAAGGTGGATTGCAAGTTGATGTGGGACGAGAAGAAATACAATATCTTCGTAAAGGCCGACAATATCACTTGCCACCGCTACTACGACCTCACAGCTGTTAAGCAGCCAGGTTTGTGGATTATGGCAGGAGCCTGCGTAAATCTCGGCTGGTAATATAATAAAACGAGCCTTGATGGAGGTTTCTTCCTTCCGTCAAGGCTCGTTTCCTTTTATTCCTTATTCCGGCTATTTCCTTTTATTTCAGTTATTCCGGTTTCTGATATTTTCCGTTCACTTTTACCGGTTCGAGATGGATTCCCACATGGGTATCTGCACCGAAGTGCTGCTTCAATCTTGTTTCAATATGAGTAGCATGCTCATGCGCCTCATAAAGCGAAAGAGAACCCGGCATGCGGACGTGCATTTCTATGGCAATCTTGTTTCCGATGCGACGGGTACGCAGGTTATGAATCTCTCCTACTCCCTGCTCTTCGTTCGCAATCTTCAGAATTTCATCTTCCTCCGTTTCCGGAAGACTGGCATCCGTCAGTTCTTTCACAGATTGCATCACCAGCCCCCAGGCAGCCTTGATGATGAAGATACTTACAACGATGGCTGCCAGCGGATCGAGAACCGCCCATTTCTCTCCCAAGATAATAGCACCGCCGATACCGAACATCGTTCCGATACTCGACAAAGCATCGCTGCGATGATGCCAGGCATTCGCCACTACAGCCTCGGAATGATATTTCTTTCCGGCTTTTACCGTAAACTGATAAGCCCATTCCTTCATCACGATACTTACGATGGCAGCAATCAAGGCTACAACGCCCGGCTGCTGGAGTGTCTCGCCGCAGATGGCACGATAAGTCTTGGTTACGCCAGAATAACAGATCATCACACCCACCACGAAGAGCGAAATACCGATGATGGCTGTGGCAAGCGTCTCGTATTTGCCATGACCATAATCATGGTCCTTATCCTTCGGTTTATTACCTAACTTAACGAATACCAGTACCACCACATCGGTAGCGAAATCGGTAAGCGAGTGGATGGCATCCGCTATCATGGCTGCCGAATGTCCGAGAATACCTGCAGCAAACTTCAGCACGAGCAGCACCACATTGATGATGCTTCCCGCAATCGTCACCTTATATACTTCCTTTACTCTATCCGCATCAGCGGAATGATCCTTATTCTTATCTGCAGCCATCTCTTGCACGCTATTTACTTTCTCATTCTTTTCCATTTTATAAAATCCAATGGAAGTCCTTTGCTTCCTCTTATCATGTTTTTGTATCATCCAATCCTTTATCTTGTCTTTCATGAATTGAGTCGCAAAAGTACATCTTTTTTCTGAAAGCGGATAAAAAGGGAGATTAAAAAAGTATAACGAATAGGGAATAATGTGATAGCGAAGAGAGAAAAGCATGGAATTTTGTGATAAAGTTGTATCTTTTTCTTGAAAACAGAGAAAAGAATAAGAAGAAAAACTATGGAATTCGACAAATCACCGAACTTAAAATATCAAGACGTAACCGTTAATTCTGCGAAAGAAAACTGCGGAAATCCGCAAAAATTCTACATAGAATTAATAAAAGTATTATTTTTGCAAAAGAAAAATGCGGAAATCCGCAAAAATCTTTTCTGTTATGATTGTAAATAGAGACAAATATCTACCTTTGCTACGTATAGACGATAGTTTTATGAAGTATGTGATAACAGGCGACCTCATCAAGAAATACCAAAACGATGACGGCATCGTATTTATGGACGTATTTGATTTCTTGTTGGATAAAGATTCTATATGAAAACTTAAATAAAATAAAAAGGAGGGTGTGTCATAAGTTAATGATTCACCCTCTTTTCTAAATATCAGTCTAATTGCTTAAATTCAAAATCAAACTTGCTGCAGCAACTCTTCTTGTAGTCGAACTGGTACATACGCATGTACTGCTCTTGTATCTCCTTCGCCCCATTATAAAAAGGGTCAGAAGTATATTGTTGAGTTGTAACAGTAATCTCCATCTCAGGAGTCAACACTTGCCCATTCGTTCTCTTGATACGCTTAGGGCGTACAGCAAAAACTCTTCCCATAATCTTAACTTTTTAAATTGTTCAACTTATTGTTTTTTAGAAATCTTACCTATCCATTCGTTTAATTCCTTACCAACCATTTCTGGCTCTAAAGAATTTATTGTTGCCAATGTCACATAGCAATCCGCTTTATCAATCTTATCGATTTTCTCAGGACATCCGATACGTTCCAATGTTTTCTTGAGCATTTCTACATTGTTGGCTCTATTACCTAACTGTACAATGACCTTAGATTTATCATTCTCATCAGGCATGGTATCCATATATACCTTGCCCTCTTCGTCATTTTGGTACTCACAAGCTAAGGTTGACCAATACCACGTAAAGAGATTCCAATCCTTATGCTCGCCAACTGCATTCATCCATTGTATAGTACGATGCTCCTTTTGGAGAACTCCCATCAGATAATCTACTCTCTTGATAATATATTGCTGAAGTTCAGGAGAAGATTTGAATCTACTGATAAAGCTACCTCTTGGCACATCCATTGCCAAAGGAGGATACTCCCACCAAAATTCACGTTGTCTTCTTCCACCATTATCCCATTTCAAGCACTTTGAGAAGTTCCAATCCCCTTCATAACGAGCCTGAATATAATAATGATTATCATAGAATCCCATGTCTATCATTCCTGGATTTCCATCATTACGAGTAATCTGTAATGGGCAATCCTCGCTTTCCATCGATTTAACTATCCAGCCAGCATCCTGCCACTTTTTAACCGCTTGTTCCCATGTTTCAAGAGGCTCCACTTCATCAGAATCAGCCGTTTCTTTATATGCTTCCTTGAAGTTCTTTATTGTCTTGTCCTTGATTTCTGAGCTAAACAACATCTTGTTTAAATCATCATCGTTCTTCTCTGCATCTTTTTCTTTATCTACGCCGTAAAGGTCTATTCTCAAAGCTTCCACTACACTCAACAAACTTTCCAAGAGTGGGATGTTTCCTTGGCTTTTCTGCTTTTCCTTTTCGTTAGACGGACAGAAAGAGGATATTACATTTCGAACAGCTGCGCTTACCAAGTTCAAGCTCTTGGGTTTACAATGCATTGCGACCAAAGATGTCTGGAACTCAAGCTGGAGTTTTTCCTCTTCTGTCAATTTTCTGTCTTTAACAACATCATAAAGAGTAGAGAGAAAGTTTTGATAAATCTTCAGCTTTTCCTCAAAAACCTTGGAATTACGCTTTGCTGTCTGCTCCTTCTTGGATTGTCCATCGAGCAAGACAACTGTGATGGTTGCAGTGATTACCACACCAAGTATTGCTGCCATCAGACGTGCAGGAAAATCTTGATAGGTAAATACGATGATGGCACATACCATAACAAGAGCCATGCAGCCAACAATCTTCAATACATATTGATTTGACTTTTTCATATTTCGTTCTTGTTATTGTAATTGATTCCAAACATGATTAGCACCTTCACGACAAGCTCCCATTTGAGGAGTCTCATCCGTCTGAAGCTGAATGCCACATTTTTGGCATTGATAAATATAAGCTGTTCCTACTTTACACAAACGTACCCAACGACTTCCAACAAAGAAATTTGGGTAACATTTTCCTGCGTCTGGCTTGCTGTCAGACTTGAGTACCCTATAGCAATATTGACATTGCCAGTAATAGGTAGGGTTCAGTTTTGCTATGATCTCTTGGTAATAATTATCAAGCTCAGACGTGCCAAAAGCTGACACTGGAATTTCAGAACCTGCAACATTTACACAGTCTGCAGTTCCACTAATTTTTCCATGAGTATCCATTTGGGCCTCATAAGAACATTGCGCAAAAACCAACTCCTCAGGCAAACTTCCAGGCATACCAAGCAAATAATCACGACATTGTCCTTCATAAACCAGATGAAATCCTTGTTTCATTTCTTGAACCATAGAAGGTTCACTTGTAAAAGTTTCCAGTTTCTTATTCAAAAAGAGAACTATTGTCTGTTTATTTGCAGGAATAAGAACATAATCTTTATCATGACATTTCAAATCCGAGAGTTTTAGCGTCTTAGCTTGCTCATAAATATACCCATCAAAGATTGATATTTGTTTGTTAACAATATCCGTCTTAATAGTCCAATCTGCACCTTGACTTGGAATACGTTTAACAATAAACTTTCCGCTGTCAAAATCAAGATAAGGTGCATAAAAATAAGTTTCAACATTTCCCAAAGGGTACACCTGTAAAGAATCACCCAATGTATCTACTACTATTTTATCTACATCAACATAAACGATATAGTGTTCTTTACCCACAGAGTCATTATATTGATTAAGAATGTACTTACCCTCCTTAGTCAACTCAGCAACACGCTCTTGAAACAAAGCGTTATAGTCTTTTCCGCAGGATACGGTCAGTATCAAGGAAAGAAACATTAGGAATATTGTCAATTTACTTTTCATACCATTCACTTTTAGTCATTAAACATATCTTGATACACCTTACCCCATTCTCCCCAAGAATAAGATCGAGATGGATGATGTTGACGAATCATTAGAGCCTTGTCTTCACCACCGGTAGAAAACCAACGGGTATAAACCTTATCACCATTGGTAAGAGACATTTCTTCTCCATCCGTTTCCCCAAGACCATAAAGTCTATCAAAAAGGCCATAGCCCCAAACAATGATAACATCAGGCTTCAACTCTTCAATAACCTCCTTGAAGGCAGGAATAGAATCGTTAAATTGTTCATCGGTCTCTTTCACACCAGGAGCCTCAAGATTGAACTGAATGAAATTATAGAATGCTACTTGATTCCATACATATCCTCTATCATCAACAGAAATCTCTCGATTCAACAAAGCTTTGGTTTGACTAGTGAAGCCTTTATAATAAGCTCCATCTTCTCCACTCAAGAATCCGTCCATCATATCTATTGTAAAACTATGATGGCAAGGACATCCTGCACTATCTGCATCATAGTGGCTATGCCCTAATATCAAGACTTTCTTACCACTATTCAAGAATCCTTTCTCGTAATCCTTACCAACAAAAGGATAAGCATTTACATGTTTCATATGCTATTCTATTTTAAAGTTATTAAATGTCGGGGACAAAGATAGTGATTCTACTTGACACTATCAAGTCCATAATGGTTCATAAGCGAAAATTCTCGATTTAGGCTTTACAAAAGTAGTAAAAATCGTTCTGTTTCATTGGTATATTATCATTTTGCCAGGTGTTCCCGAGACTTGGCGGGTTAAGATTTCGGTTTCGGCAAAATAAAAAAGCGTGGGAACTTACCAGTCACTCGTCCCACGGATTGAGGCCTTCGCATTGCCCTGCATTGTTGAACGAGCAACGTCGAAGCCCACGCCGATATGTATACACTTTCCCCAATACGGATATAGACCTATCGCCTTGACGCAATAAGCCATACCAGTAAAGGGATGTGAATTAACACATCCCGAGAGCACCTACCGTTGCTATGTTCTGACAATGCATGAAGTTTGCGAAGTTTCAATCCGTCAAGAACAAAGCGCTAAGTATGCGCCTTTTCCATTATGTCGCGATCCTTTTCAGAATCGCTGACAAATATACAAATAATGCTTGAAAGGACAAAGAAAAAATGGCAAAAATCCCTCAATGAGGGATAAAATTCATCAAAATCCTCCCTCAATGAGGGATTTTCTATATAAAACGAACCCTAAACAAGTTTTTTGTTGTAATTTTGCAGCCGTGCTTGAAAAAACGACAAACAGGCTCTCTAACTTTCTACCACGTGGTAGAAAGTTAGAAACTATAGTAAATTGAAGAAATATACAAATAAATGGTTTTAAATTACATTTGGATAGCATTTTTCGTGATTGCGTTCATCTTCGCACTCATCGGATTGGCAATGGGAGATACGACTATCTTCCAGAAGATTGTAGATTCCACCTTCGACTCATCCAAGAATGCCTTCGAGATTTCTCTCGGACTGACGGGCGTGCTCGCCCTCTGGCTTGGCATCATGAAGATAGGAGAGAAGGCGGGAGTAGTGAATGTGTTGGCGAGAGCGCTCAGTCCAGTCTTCACCCGACTCTTCCCTGATATTCCAAAGAACCATCCGGTAATGGGAAGCATCTTCATGAATATCGCTTCGAATATGCTGGGACTCGATAATGCGGCGACACCTACAGGATTGAAGGCGATGCAGCAGATGCAGGAACTCAACACGAAGAAGGATACGGCAACGAACCCGATGATTATGTTCCTGGTTCTGAACACCTCAGGACTCACCATCATCCCTACCACCATCCTTGCCTTCCGTGCCTCCTATGGTGCAGCCCAGCCTACGGATGTCTTCATCCCTATCCTGATGGCTACGCTCGTGGCTACGCTTGCCGGAATCATCATCACTTCGCTCTGGCAGCGCATCAACATCCTGCAGCCGGTATTGCTCGCTACCCTGCTGGGAATGTGCGCCTTCGTAGGCATCATCATCTGGGGATTCGGGCAGATGGACAAGGACACAATGAATACGGTCACCACCTTGGCTTCTAACATGATTCTCCTGGGCATCATCCTCTGTTTTATCCTGGCTGGTTTCTGGAAGAAAGTGAATGTTTATGATGCATTTATCGAGGGAGCGAAGGAAGGTTTTACTACTGCGGTAAAGATTATTCCTTATCTCGTAGCTATCCTCGTGGGCATCGGCGTGTTCCGTGCTTCTGGAGCGATGGATATGGTGATTCAAGGCATTTCGTGGTCGGTAGAACAATGCGGCTTGAATGCCGATTTCGTAGGCGCCCTGCCTACCGCCATCATGAAACCACTGTCGGGAAGTGGCGCACGAGGCATGATGCTGGAGGCGATGAAGAACTATGGTCCTGATTCGTTTGTGGGCAGATTGAGTTGCATCTTCCAGGGTTCCACCGATACCACCTTCTATATATTGGCAGTATATTTCGGAAGCGTAAGCATCAGGAATACCCGTCACGCCGTAGCTTGCGGCTTGCTCGCCGATTTGGCAGGAGTCATCGCAGCAATCGCAATAGCATATTTATTCTTCGGATAAGAGTCTCCCACAGATTTCACAGATTTACACAGATAATCTTTGAATGACGGCGCAAGCCCAATTTAACATTCAACACTTTACATTCAACATTAAGAAAGATAATGGCAAGTTTAAAATCACTCGCAAAGGATACCGCCATCTATGGTTTGAGCAGTATCATCGGCAGATTCCTCAACTATCTGCTTGTACCACTCTATACGGCTAAGATCAGCGCCGCCAGTGGTGGTTATGGTGTCATCACCAACATGTACGCCTATACGGCGTTACTCCTCGTTATCCTGACCTACGGAATGGAGACCACCTTCTTCCGTTTTGTCAACAAGGAGGGAGAGAATTCTGAGAAAGTTTATCACACGGTATTGAGCATGGTGGGCTTCACCTCCCTACTCTTCATCGCCTTAGTATTCCTCTTCATCACGCCTTTGAGCGATGCGATGGGCTACGCCGACCATCCGGCTTACGTATGGACCATGTTCGTAACCGTGGCTATTGATGCTTTCCAGTGCATTCCTTTCGCTTATCTCAGATACAAGAAGCGTCCGCTGAAGTTTGCAGCCTTCAAGTTGCTCTTCATCGGTCTGAACATTGCGCTCAACCTGGTTTACTACGTCATCATGGATGGTCACGATGTGGGTTATGCTTTCTACATCAACCTGGTTTGTACCGCCTCCATCACCTTCTGTTTCTATAAAGAACTGAAGGAAGGATTCATGGGCGAGAAATGTTCCTGGAGCGAGTGCAAGGTGCTCGTCAGGAAGATGCTGGGCTACAGCTGGCCTATCCTCGTGCTCGGTATTGCCGGTATTCTGAACCAGACTGCCGATAAGATTCTCTTCCCTTACATCTATGAGAAGGGCGATGCTCATGCGCAGCTCGGAATCTACGGAGCAGCCAGCAAGATTGCGATGATCATGGCGATGATTACCCAGGCTTTCCGCTATGCTTACGAGCCATTCGTATTCGGCAAGGCAAAGGATAAGGACAACCGACAGACTTACGCTTCGGCGATGAAGTATTTCGTCATCTTCACCCTGCTTGCCTTCCTGGTAGTGGTAGGTTATCTGGATGTATTGCGCCACATCATCGGTCGCGACTACTGGGATGGTTTGAAGGTAGTGCCTATCGTAATGGCTGCCGAAATCATGATGGGAGTATATTTCAACCTCAGTTTCTGGTACAAGCTCATCGACAAGACCATCTGGGGTGCTTACTTCTCAGGCATCGGTTGTGCGGTATTGATTGCCATCAACGTTATCTTCGTACCTATCTATGGTTACATTGCCTGTGCCTGGGCTGGTTTCGCAGGATATGGAACAGCCATGCTTCTCTCCTACTTCGTGGGTCAGAAGAAGTATCCTATCAACTATCCGGTGAAGGAGATGATGATCTATGTGGTTCTCGCCCTCATCCTCTTCGCAGGAATGACCGAGGCTAATAAGTTCTTCTCCAGTGGAATTGCCTGCCTCATCAACACAGTACTCATCCTCATCTTCGCCGCTTATCTCGTGAAGAAGGATTTCCCATTGAAGAGCCTGCCGGTGATAGGAAAGTACTTTAGGAAATAGGCAAGTACAGAAGCACTTTGCCTAAGAAAACTAAGAATAAAAAGGTCTTCGAGATATATAGAAGAAAGCTGTCGGAACATATAGTAGATGTTCCCGATATATATATAAGATCAGAAAACGCCCAACAGCTGATGTGCAATCGTTGTTCAGTTGTTGGGCGGATTTTAGACAAATAACACAAGGCTTTGTTATGCTTACCTTTGTCGCATATAAACATAAAAGGAACCATCATAATGCAAGATACAAACAACAATAACAAAGAATTGCAATCTCCTTTCGAGCAACTGCGAGAGGTAGATGCCGATGGCAAGGAATGGTGGAACTCCAGAAAGCTGGCTCGTGTAATGGGCTATGGCAAATACTGGAACTTCGAACGCGTCATCGCCAAGGCACAGGCTTGGACATCACAGAAAGGTTACCCTCTCGGAGAGCATTTCGTAGAAATCACTGAGATGGCAGAACTGGGAAGTGGTGCCATCAGAGAGGTGAGGAGCATTCGCCTCTCTCGTGCCGCCAGTATGGCTGTGACTATGAACGCCGATGCCAAAAAGGAGATGGTGAAGTTGGCTCGCCAATATTTTAGTTCGACAATCACACCTGATGTAGCCGCCAAAAGCATGGAGTCATCCATCCTTATGTATAGAGGAGGACATAGAAAGGTGCAAGTGCAAGTTGTATTCGACGCCAATACATTCTGGCTTTCACAACAGAGAATGGCGGAATTGTTTGGGGTAACTGTTCCGACCATCAACTATCATCTTGAACAGATAAACGAAAGTGGCGAAATCCATTTGTCCGATGCTATTAGAAAAATTCGAATACCTTCGGACAAATGGTCAGGAGAAGTCATGATGTACAACCTCGATGTGGTCATAGCGGTAGGCTATCGTGTAAACAGCTACGAGGCTACACAGTTCCGCATTTGGGCAACAGGAATTCTCAAAGAGTACCTCACCAAAGGTTTCGTACTGGATGACGAACGCCTGAAAGGGAAAAATGTATTCGGGGCTGATTACTTCGATGAATTGCTCGACCGCATACGTGAAATACGTATAAGCGAACGTCGTTACTATCAGAAGATAACGGACATCTACTGCGAGTGCAGTTCTGACTATAACAAAGACTCCGAAGAAACCCGAGTTTTCTTCAAGACGGTACAAAACATAATGCACTATGCTGTAACCAAACAAACAGCAGCAGAAATCATCTATGACCGTGCTGACTCTGAGCGTCCTCACATGGGTTTGACCACTTGGAAGAACGCTCCCGACGGAAGAGTCATCAAGTCGGACGTGACCATCGCCAAGAACTATCTGAGCGAAAAAGAAGTAGAATCACTGAATCGATTAAGCAATGCCTTCATTGATATTGCCGAGCAAAATGCTGAAGACCATATCTTGATGACTATGGCGGACTGGTCAATACTCTTACAGAAGTACATGGACTTGAACAATCGTCCTATGCTTCTTGACACAGGACAAGTAACACATGAGCAAGCGATAGAAAAGGCTCTTACTGAATACGATAAATTCCGTGTCATCCAAGACCGTGAAATCATGTCGGATTTCGACAGACAGTTGAAATTGCTATTTGGGGACAAGGAATAATCCAGAGATTGTAAAATCCTTTGTACGTAGTATCAAAGAACATCTTATGAGAAATCAACTTAAAAACAGATTAAGTATAAACGATATTTATTCTCTTTGCCTTCAGACGCAAGGCAAAGAGAATAATTGTTTAAAGGAAGAGCTTTACCAGCTCACCTTTGATGAAAACGACCGGGTATCGTTCAATGCGCTTTGGGCTTTAGGCCATTTCGATGAAGCCAACAACCCGTGGCTTTTTCAGAAGCATGACGAACTGATAGATAGGGTTCTCGTAGAAAAGAATGAGACCAAGCGTCGCCTGATGCTTCAACTTCTTCTCCGTCAGCCTTTCGAGGAAGAATCACTCCGCTCCGATTTCATCGATTTCTGCATCGCCAAGATTACTGCCTGTTCCCAGCCCTACGCCATCCGCAGCTACTGCATGAAGCTCGCCTATGGGCAAATGAAGTATTATCCCGAGTTGCTTACCGAATTGAAGGCTGCCTTGGATATGTTAGAACAGGAAGCGCTTTCACCAGGATTGTTATCGGCAAAAAGGCAAATTATGAAGAAAATCAAGCGAAGCCTTGGGAAATTCGGGAAATAGTCGTAACTTTGCAAAGTTAAATATCAAGCATTACATCTATGAATAAAGATAATTTCAAGGACTTCGCATCCTTCGACGAGTATCTTCGACAAGGAGAACCTTCACAGAAGGAAAGTGCCGAGAACTGGAAGACGGCTATCGGATTGCAGGCTGTAGATGGGCTGCAACCATCGGCGTATCTCATAGATGTGGCAAAACGAAACATCGAAGGAGAAATCACTCTGGATGAAACCAGAAAACTGATTGACTCTTACTATCAGAGCAAGACGGTCCGTACACCTAAGGATAAAGACGAGGAAGAGGCAGATAAGGTTTCAGCCAACATCGCAAAGATTCTCGCCAGCAAGACCTTTGCCTTCAATACCAACGGATATGTTTCCCTGCATCGAAGAATATTCGAGGGAGTATTCAAGCACGCAGGAGAAATCCGCCAATACGATATTTCCAAGAAAGAATGGGTGCTCGAAGGAGATTCCGTAAACTACCTGAATTGGGAAGACTTGCGAAGAGCCTTGGATTGGGATATTGAGCAGGAGAAGAACTTCTCATATAAAGGTCTGACGGATGATGAGAAGATTGAGCATATTGCCAAATTCGTATCTGGTATCTGGCAAATCCACGCTTTCAGAGAGGGTAACACCCGAACCACGGCGATTTTCACCATCCAATATCTCCGTTCGTTAGGATATGAAGTGAACAACGAAATGTTCGCCAAGCATTCCTGGTATTTCCGCAATGCCCTGGTTCGTGCCAACTATCGCAATATTCAGAAAGGCATAGACTACTCTCCTATCTACCTGGTTCGTTTCTTCAGGAACTTACTCCTAAAAGATGGTTGGGTTCTCAAGAACAGATATTTGCATATCCAGCCGACTGATGAATGGAAGGTACAGCCAAGAATAGGTACCCCACAAGTACCCCGCAAGCTATCCTCAAGTACCCCACAAGTACCCCACAAGTTCAGTCAACATGTGGAGACTCTTATTCTATCCTTTAACGATGAATATATGACATCTGCGGAAATTATGGGTGCAATCGGACTAAAGGACAGAAAAAGTTTTAGTGAACTATATTTAAACGCTGCCCTCTCAGAAAAAGCTATTGAAAGGAAATATCCAAACACCCCAAGACATCCACGCCAGCAATATCGGATGACAGAGCTGGCAAAGACTTGGAAAGAATGGAACGAGAAAAAAGAATAAATAATATCATAATAAAAATAGAAAACAAAAACAAGTAATGAAGAAAAAAGCAACGGTCCTTATCGCCTCTATCATGGCGTTCTGCGGAATCAACACCGCGCACGCTGACGAGGGAATGTGGACGATTTACAACTTGCCTAACGCTGTGTATGAGATGATGCAGCGCGAAGGCTTCAGTATGACTTACGACCAGCTCTACAACGGCGAGAACGCCTTGAAGAATGCCGTAGTTAATTTCTCTGGCTATTGCTCAGGCGTAGTCGTTTCTCCAGACGGATTGGTCTTTACCAACCACCATTGCGGTTTCGAGGCTATCAGAAGCCACTCTACCGTGGAGCACGACTATATGCTCAACGGTTTCTTTGCTAAATCTTACGCAGAGGAATTGCCTAACGAGAATATGTTCGTCAGCTTTATGGTTGACCAGAAGGATGTAACCGATAAGGTGATGAGCCTCGGATACGAGAAACTCGACAACAAGAAACGCGATGAACTCATCGATTCTCTGGAGAACGAGATGACTAAAGAGGTGAAGAAGAACGATTCTACCCTCCATATCACCGTTCAGCCTTTCTACGAGGGCAACAAGTGGTACGCTACTACTTACCGCGACTTCACCGACCTGCGTCTGGTTTTCACCGTACCAAAGTCTATGGGTAAGTTCGGTGGTGACACAGATAACTGGATGTGGCCTCGCCAGACTTGCGATTTCTCTGTATTCCGTATCTATGCCGACCCTAAGACCAATGGTCCTGCTGCCTACAGCAAGGATAATGTGCCTTACAAGCCAAAGCGTTGGGCACAGGTTTCCCTCCAGGGTTACAAGGATGGCGACTATGCGATGACCATGGGTTATCCTGGTAGTACCGAACGATACCTCTCCAGCTATGGCATCCAGATGATGCGTGACGCAGAAAATGCTCCTCGTGCCCAGGTACGCGGCATCAAGCAGGAAGTAATGCAGAAGCACATGCGTGCCAACGAGGCTGTGCGCATCAAGTATGACAGCAAGTACGCCCAGAGCTCCAACTACTGGAAGAACTCCATCGGTATGAACAAGTGCATCGACTCCATCGGCATCGTTAACATGAAGCGTGAGTACGAGACTCGTCTCCGTGCTTGGCAAGATACAGCCAAAGCTGCAAACGACCTCGCCCACAAGGTGGATTTCGACAAACTCGCCCAGCTCTACAAGGAGAGCGCTGACGTAACTTATGCATGGACCAACTTTGCAGAGTCATTCACTCGCCGTAGCAACGTAGAGTTCTCTACCCGTGCTTTCAAACTTCAGAATGGCATGGAGGTAAAGGGTTCCGAGAAGAATAAGAAGAAGCAATATCATGAGTTTGAGGACAACTCAGATGAATGGGATATGGCACTCGACAAAGAGGTGCTCGCTACCCTTCTGAAAAACTACAAGGAGCACGTTGATGCGAAGTGGTTGCCTAAGTTCTACAACATCATCGACACTCAGTTTGGAGGTGATTATACGAAATATGTAGATTATCTCTGGGAGAAGTCACTCCTCATGAAGAAGGGTGCTAAGCTCTACTTCAACAAGAAGGGATATGAGAAAGACCCAGGTGTAAATTACAGTATGGATCTGAATGACATTTACGCCGACTTCGTAGAGAAGATGGGAGCCGTATCTGATTCTATCGCCGAGCAGGAGAAGTATCTCTGTGCTGCCAAACTGCGCATGGAGGAAGACATGCCTCACTATAGCGACGCCAACTTCACCATGCGATTGAGCTACGGACAGGTGGGCGGTTTCGACCTCGGCGGCAAGCCATCAGGCTACTATACTACAGCTGAGAGCATCGTAGAGAAGATGAAGCAGGGCGATAAAGTCATCGATTATTTCGCTGAGCCTATCATGCACGAACTCCTCTCTGAGAAAGACTTCGGCAAGTATCAGGACAAGACTACAGGCAAGATGCAGCTTTGCTTCTTGACCAACAACGACATTACTGGCGGTAACTCTGGTAGCCCAATGTTCAATGGCAAGGGTGAGTTGATAGGTCTTGCATTCGACGGCAACTGGGATAGCCTCAGCTCAGACATCAACTTCGACAAGCGCCTGGCTCGCTGTATCGGCGTAGATATTCGCTATGTGCTCTACCTGATGGATAAGTGGGGACACGCAGACCGCCTCTTGAAGGAGATCAATGCGAAGTAAATCCTATCTCTGAATCAACAGAGATGATATAAAGAGGTTTATCCTGGGATAAAGATTAGTCTTAGGATGATATAAAAAGAGCGGAAAAACAGCTGTTAACTGTTAACCTGTTAACTCCTGGCTTTCCGCTCTTGTTTTATTTAGTCTTTCTATTCTTATTATCTTGCTGATTTTCAGTTTATTTTTATCTTACAGATTCGCAACCTACAGAATTCCAATTAATATTGCGAGATATTATTCAGTTCCTTCAATGAAACCTGACGAGGTTTTTCGGCGAGTTTCTTCTTCAATTCATCCACCGTTATTTCTGCAGATGGATTGAAATCGGCAGAGCGCATGTAATCAATTACACTCTGATAGAAAGCCTTGCCTTCCGGGTATTTGGCAGCCTTCTCCAAATCACTCATGCAGACAAGGACCTTTCCGGCTCCCACCTTCCATTCCATGACCAAACCAAGTTTATGATTCCGCTACCATTGCCAGTTGGTGTGCATTTCCATTTTGGGCTTGATAAGATTGTCAGAAAGTTGCTTCAATAATTCCATATTTCTTGCCTTATTTGATGTTTACAGCTACAATTATACAAAAATTGCGGTAAAAACGCCGCAATTTGCTAAAGAAATTGCTGTATTTTTACCGCAAATATGGATATTGCATCAAAACATCCCTTTGATGCAGACTTTCATCTTATTATAAATCGCTGCCTAAACTACTTCTTCTTAGGACGACGACGAGCCCAACCTTCTTCCTCGAAGTTTGGCTCCTCGCCCTTGAATTTCACATTGTCATTGTTCTGGAAGAACTGACGCCAGTCGCCTGTTTCCTCCTCACGGCGTGCTTTCTTTCCACCACGACCTTTCTCTGAGCCACGGCTTCCACGACCTCCACGCTCAGAACGAGCATCATCAGAACCTCTGCGTCCACGGGAACCCTTCTCTGCAGAACGTCCGCCACGACTGCCTCTGCCCTCAGCATCACGTCCACCACGACTGCCTCTGCCATGACCTTCCTCGTCAGCATCATTACATCTTACGGTTCTGCCCTTGTACTCAGTTCCGTTCAAAGCCTTCATCACGCGCTTAGCATCCTCCTCTGGCACTTCGATGTAGGCAAACTTACTCAGCAGATCGATGTGACCAACCTCCTGGCGACCCTTCACGTGCTTGTTCAGATACTGCATGATTTCGCCCGGATAGAAACCATCAGCCTTACCCAGATTGATGAAGAGGCGCTTGAATCCAGCCTCAGTTTCGTGCTTTCTGCGACCACCAGAAACCTTGCCACGCTCACCACGACTTCCACGATCTTCGCCATTACGTGAACCCTTACCGCTCTCTGGCTTCACAATCTCTGGAGCATTCTTGTAGTAATCCAGGAACTTACCGAAGGTGATGGTCACCATCTTCTTGATGATATCCTCCTTGTCGATGTACTCAAATTGGCGGTTGATTTCTGCCATGTATGGTTCAATCTGATCCTCATCCACATCGGTCTTCATGATGTCGTCCATCGTCTTAAAGAGCTGCTTCTTGCAGATTTCCTCTGGGGTTGGCAAAACGCCATCCACGAAGTCCTTGCCTATCTGCTTCTCTATCTGGCGAACCTTGAATTTCTCACGAGTATGGATAATAGAGATGGAAGTTCCCTTCTTTCCGGCACGACCGGTACGACCGCTTCGGTGGGTGTAACTTGCCACATCGTCAGGCAAACCATAGTTGATAACGTGAGTCAGATCATCTACGTCCAGACCACGTGCTGCCACATCAGTAGCCACCAGGAACTGAACGGTATGGTTGCGGAACTTCTGCATGGTGAGGTCTCGCTGCTGCTGGCTCAAGTCACCATGCAGGGCCTCTGCATTATAACCATCCTTGATGAGCTTATCTGCAATATCCTGAGTCTCCAGCTTGGTGCGGCAGAAGATAATCGCAAAGATGCGTGGATAGAAATCCACCACGCGCTTCAGAGCGAGATACTTGTCCTTGGCATTTACCAGATAGTAGATGTGGTTTACATGCTCAGCACCCTCGTTGCGCGAACCCACTACGATTTCCTTGTGGTCGTGCAGGTAGTTGAGGGCAATCTTCTCGATGTCCTTGCTCATGGTAGCCGAGAAGAGAAGGGTATTTCTATCCTCCGGCACGTTCTCAAAGATGGCATTGATGCTCTCAGAGAAGCCCATGTTGAGCATCTCGTCAGCCTCATCAAGCACCACGTTATTGACGTGCTCCAACTGAGCCACACCACGATTAATCAAATCGAGCAATCGTCCAGGAGTAGCCACGATAATCTGCACACCATGCTTCAGGGTGCGTATCTGGCTTCCGATGTCAGTACCACCATAGACTGCAGCAATATGCAAACCGTCGATGTACTTGGCAAAACTGTTCAAATCGTCTGCTATCTGGAGACAAAGCTCACGTGTAGGACTGAGGATGACAGCCTGCGTCTCCTTGCTATTAGCATCAGTCTTCTGGATAACCGGAATACCGTAAGATGCGGTTTTACCCGTACCCGTCTGCGCCAACGCAATCACGTCGTTCTTATTACCAAGCAAATATGGGATTACTTCTTCCTGAACTGGCATTGGATTCTCAAATCCAAGCTCTTCGATGGCACGGCGAATCTCTTCGCTCACGCCCAATTCTTCAAATGTCTTCAAATCTTTTTAACCTTAATTCATGTATAATCAAATAGAAGGCCGAATTCACCCTCCCAGCCATGAATTAGGGTGCAAAATCCTTCTAAAACGCTTGCGGCAACCATATAGTTTTATTAAGATTGCCTAAATTCGGGTGCAAAGTTACGAAAAAACTTTGAATTTCTTGCAGATTTCTCTATTATTTCATTACCTTTGCACGAAATAACAAACAATCGAATGATATGAAAAAAGTAATTTTCACTCAAGAATGGATGGCAATGCATCCATACGAGAAACCTAATGAAGTGGATCAATATTATACGGAGTTATCCAATGAAATATACCACGCCCTCGACGATGCCTGCTTCACGCATCAGTTCAAAGACGTGGAAGATGCCAAGCAGCTCGCCCTCTGCATCGCCGGATATTTTGAGGACGTGCTCTCCGGTACTTGTATCTGGAAGACTTTCACCGCAGAATGCAAGAAGCGATATGGTTCATACATCCCATTCTATGAGAACGAAAAGGAGTTTGTCAAGAACTCTCTCAATGAAGATGATGCGCCATACGATCCGGACGAGATCAACATCTCCGACATCAAGTTCCTGTGCTGGCACCATTACCAGCAGAGTGCCTACATCCAGGAGGCCGTACCTTTCCTCTTCAGTACGATAGAACTGGCAGCCAAACTGGTGTATAATCTTCTCGACAAGGAGTATGAAACTGCACCGGAAAACGAGCGTCTGCGTGAATTTCTCTGCGAGTTGCCTACAGCAGAAGACAAGTTCCTGGAATACAGAGACGTGCTGGCATGGTTTCACTATAACTGCTTCTTCAACATCAACAATCTCAAGCGCCTGCAGTTCGACCTCGAAAAGCTCGCCCGCTCTCCACAGGGCTTCAATGAAATCATCGCCTACTCCATCCAGATAGAGCACACGATGAACAGCCGCCACAATCTTTTGGCTCTCACCTCTGCTGAATGGCTTGCCAAGATCAGCGAGCATCATCCTGCCCACAAACTCTGGACGGACATCGATTACAAGGGAACCAGAGCCTTCAGAATGATGAAAGAGGATGAGAAATTCTTCTATCTAAAGGATTTGTATGAGGAAGAAGATGATCCGGAGAAGGCCTCAAAGGAGAATCAGGAGAAGGCAGAAGAAGGGAGCCTCATCAGAGTGCTCAAGGAATCTACCAATATTGGGGATGCTTCTTCCTTCCTCAGCGGCGAGAATGTGCTCGTATGCAATCTCTTCCGATTTGGTGGAGACTGGTGGCAAACCGGTGCTCTCCTCGATCCTACTTATGAAGACAACAAGGCTCAGATAGAGGCTGAGAGAAATATTCAGAAACACAAGAAGAGCATCCACGACTACAATCTGCTCAAGCAGAATGGCTATGGAGACAAGTTTGTGTTCATCGAGGATGTCAAAACGATGAAGGAATTCCTGAAGAATATCGGTTTCGAACTGCCATCCAACATCAGTTTCCCTCAGAAATACGAAAAGGGAATCATCGTGTACGGAAGTCCTTATACGGGCATCAACATCAGCTTCGGAACCGCCCATTGCATCGCTTCGCCTGAAAACCCATACTACAATGCCGAGCGTGCAGCAGAGGACAGTTTCAATATCATCTCCGGCAACGGTCTTCCTTTCCCTTACGAGATTGTTTGCAAGCTGATAGAAAAGGGAATGCTTCCTGATGCCAACATCTTCACCAGCCGATATGTGAAGGAAGAGGGTCTGAAGATTACTCAGGCCAATATCCAGTTCCTTGCCGATTACTATCTGATGGGCAGAAAGGACAAGGACTTGTCGCCTGAAGAGTTGTGGTAAAGATTGATTTCGTATATTCAAAAAGTTCACTACGCTAACGGCATTTTTTAAGGGGTTAGCGTAGTGGACTTTTGATATTTTCCCTATTTCAGATTCTTATCCAGAAACTCCAGCATTTTCTCCTGCGCCTTCAGTCCGCAGGAATGAGGGATTTCCCAAAGCTCCGTATCCAGCAGATTATCAGCCCCCTGACTCTTCCAAACCTTGTGCATTTCGGCGAAAGCATCCTTTACACCAGGCACGGGAAAGAGCTTGTCTTTTGTGCCATTGATGAAGAGCATCGGTTTCGGACAGGCGAGGGAAGCGATATGGGGATAGTCGAGATACTGGCGCAATCCAGGAAAGCAATTCGCAAAACCACCATTCTCCTTTCTGCCAAAACGCCTGGTAAGTTGAGCATCCGTGGTAATCATCCAGCAGATGGAAGCACCCACCCTGATTCTATCCGACAAAGCCGAGAGCATCCACGAGCGATAGGCTCCCATCGAACACCCCACGCATCCGATACGCTTCGCATCCACCATCGGCAGAGAAGCCAAGAAATCGGTACTGGCCATATCGTCGTAAGTCATGAAGGCAGAAAGGTCACGACCCAGCATCATCATATTGCCGGCGATAAGATCGTATTTATTTCTATCCACGCCCTCCTTTCGGCCTCGTTCTCCCCACATCGGCGCATCAATCGAGAGCACCACATAACCGTGCTTCGCCAGGTAATCGCCCACATACTGACCATCATAAAGCTGGTTTACCCACGCATCTGCATCGTCCAGAACCTCCTGGTTGGCAGCCTTCTTCTTTTCAGAAATCTTCCCATCCGCATCCTGCTCTTCAGAAGCGATAAAGAAAGGGCGAATCATCTTCTCCTTTCCTATAAAGAGATGGGCGCCATGATCGTGGAGCGCCACCACGGCTGGGAATTTCCCCGATTTCTTATTCTGAGCAGAAGACAGCAACCCAGCTTCTGCTTTAGGGTTCTTCCCTTCTTCAGAATCCGGAATCAGGAGATAAGCCGTAATGCGGGAATAGGCATTAATATTGAAGGCGATTTTCTGCGCCTTATATCCGTCTCTCTGTTCCTCACCGAGCACTTCCATATCCCAAGCCGCAGCCGCCTTCGGAGGCGTCATCATGCATTCGAATACCTTCTCTCTTGCCACCTCCTTCCACTTCTTGAAGTTTCTGATAGGACTGTTGCCCCAAGCCATCGGATAGGTCAGTTCCTTCTTCAGTTGCTCCACGTAGGTAGGAATTTCTCCCTCCCATTCATACTTCTCCCGCTTCTGAAGTTTTGGTTTCTGAGAGACCTGTGCAAACGCTACAGACGCCTGCAGTAATGCAATGATGCTATATGTGATAATCCCTTTCATTCTGTTGTATCGTTTATAAGAAATCTTTTGTCCTGTTTTATAAGAAATCTATTTTTGTTTATCAGATTAGTTATTGTTTGCAAAATTAAGAAATTATCCGCAAAAACAGATGAATAATCTCGATATTTTTGCGTATCTTTGCCTAAACATCAATAAATAATGGATAAGACATCAATAAATAACAGATAAAACATCATAATCATAGAAGATAAAGACATGAAAATAGCAGTTTTTTGTTCAGCGAATAAGAATATCGACCCGGATTTCTTCACGATAACAGAAGAGATGGGAAAGTGGATGGCAGAGAACGGCCACGACCTGGTTTTCGGCGGATGTAACTCCGGACTGATGGATTGCATAGGCAAGGCGGTGAAGGCGCATGGCGGCAGAACCATCGGCGTGGTTCCTACGCTTGTAGAAAGAGGCGGCAGAACCTTCCCTGACCTCGACATTGAGATTCCGTGTGATAATCTCAGCGACCGCAAGGACCTGATGCTTGCCCAGAGCGACCTCTTCGTAGCCCTTCCTGGCGGCGTCGGCACCCTGGATGAAATCTTCACCATCGCCGCCGCCCACACCATCGGCTACCATCACAAGATGGTGATTCTCTACAACATGAAGGGCTTCTGGAACTCCACCATCGCCCTGCTGGACGATTTGGCAGAGAAAAGCATGATTCGCGGCGATTGGCGAGATGTGATAGAAGTGGCGGATAACCTGGGAGAGTTGGCTAAGCTCTGCGAGGCATAGAACCCTCTATGGAAATCATCTATAGAAATGAAGTAAAGCGACCTTCTACCGAGAACACAATTCGGCAGAAGGTCGCTTTTTACGTTCTTACAAACCAAAACTCTTCCTGGCTTGCCTCAATGTATTCTCTCCTACCGTATAAGCATAGCAGGCAGAAGGAATGAAACGAAGCGTACCAAAATCCATCTCCTTTACTCCTCCCTTACTGATGGAAGTTACCAATGCCTGAGGCAGATGATTCTTCTCCATAAAAAACTGTAAGGACGAAAGTTCAGAAGGTCTGTCGAAGAACCTGTCCGACCATTTGATTTCCACCGCCCAATAAGGCTTCTGCAAAGCATCATTGATGCCCACCAAATCCACCTCGCCCTGCGAACGCCCCATCTTCCAGTTGGCATAGGCAATGTGCCCCTTTCTCGGAATCCACTGCGAATAAATGGCAGTTTCTATCATGTCTCCGATATTGTCATCCATGATCTTGATTGGCTCAAAAAGCGCACATCTCAGCGAAGGATTAGTCAGATAAATCTTGAAAGTAGTTTGGCGCTGGAATCGCTTTGCCGTATCATCCGTTCTTGTCACAACCTTTATCAGGAAAGCAGCCTCCAGATACTGGACGTACCTGCGAATGGTTTCCTTCTTGACACCCGATTCCTTCGACATACTTTCATACGAAAACTCCATACCGCTATGATAAGCTATCATCGTAAACAACGAGTTCAGTTCCTGCACATCCGAAATGCCATAAAGACTCGGCAAATCTCTCAACAATACCTTATCTACAATATCGTGGCGAACAAACTGCCCCGGGTCTTCCTGCATTCGGGAAGAAAAAGCCACCTCAGGATAACCGCCATAATTGATATAGTCGAGGAAGAGACTGTTCAGCTTATCAATATCTATCGTACTATAGATATCGCTCTCTATCCCATCCCATTCCACCTTGGATTGGCGCATCAGATGCTCATATTTCTTAAGATGGATATACTCGAAGAAAAGCAACGGCGGCAGATTGAAATCGGTAAACCTGCCCGCTCCGCTTTCGTTGCTGCTCTTTTTCAATGCCGCAGCAGCAGAACCGGAAGCCACAAACTTCACGTTGTGATAGGTATCTACCAGGGATTTCAGATTGATTTCCCAGTCTTTGAGATACTGTATCTCATCGAAGAAAACATAAAATTCTTCCTGGCTGTCTTCCTTATCCAATATCTGTTTTGCCAAAGAAAACAACTGTTCCAAGAGGATATTGTTATAGATAGGAGTTTCCACCGAAACATAGATGATATTCTGAGGCGATACCCCCTCGTCTATCAACCGCTGGATGGAATGATAGAGCATCACCGTCTTACCCACTCGGCGAGGTCCCATCAAGATGAGGGCACGCTGAATGCTGACATCCCTTACCAGTGGATAGAAGATGTCGAGATAGAGGCGAGGACTCATTTCCTGATAGTAAGAAGGTATCCTGCCTTCCGTCCACCAGGGGTTGTCTATCTTCAACCTACCTAATATCTGTTTCTCTAAAAGTGCCGTATATTCCATAATTCCAACTATTTTTTGGCACAAATATACGGATAAATTTCTTGTTCTGCAAGTTTTGGTAAAAATAAGCCTATATTTTTAGGCTTAATTTGCATTTCAAGGCGATTTTTCAGGCAAAAGCGTGCATTTTAAGGAAAAAGGGACTCAGTTTCACTCATTTCTTATATTAATTTACGCTTATAACTTATTGAATATCAGTAACAAAAACAAGGTTTGTAAATTAAGCATGTTTCAATATGCTTAATTTGCAACAATATAGAACTCTAAAGTAAGAGCGGAAAAACAACTGTTAACTCTGTTAACCCCAGTTGTTCTTCCGCCTTTGATATTTTCTTCAAGACCATCTATCCCTTATTTTCTTTCCCCAAGAGAAAATCGGAGAGACTCATCATCAGAATGCCTTCTTCATTATAACCCGAACGATACCTATCCCCTACGATTATCAGTTTGCGGAAGCCATCGTTTACATTCAAAAGAGAAGCCTGCTCCTGATCTACCTTCTCCTTATCAGGCAAGGCATAAGCAGACTGGATATAGAGGCGTTCATCATGACGGTTCACCACGAAATCTATCTCAAGATTCCTACGCTGCAGCTTACCATTCTCATCCCGCTTGAAGCTCTCTACTGACCCCACATCCACAGTATAACCCTGCTTCCGCAATTCGTTATAAACCACGTTTTCCATGATATGGGTGAATTCTATCTGCCGGAAATCTACCACGGCATTTCTGATACCGATGTCCTCGAAGTAATACTTGGTACCAGTACCAATATATTTGCGTCCTTTCACATCATAGCGCAAAGCCTCGCTAATGATGAAGGAATCCTGCAGGTTCTCCAGATACCTGCCAATAGTTTTAGTACCGATTTCCACTCCTCCAACAGATTTGAACGTATTAGAAATTCTCTGCACATTCGTACAGGAACCAATCGTAGAAGCCAGAAGGCGCACCAACTCGCGCATCCCATCAGAATTCTTCAGCCGATTACGCTCCAAAACATCCTTCAGATAAACCGTCTCGTAAATCTCACGAAGATAATTCTGTTTCGCTTCAGGAGTTTCTATCTGCGCCACAGCAGGCAATCCACCATAAAGATAATAGGTTTCCAGGGCTTGACGCTCCTCTCCTCCTACCACTTCATAATATTCAGAAAAACTCAACGGATGGATTCGGATTTCCCAACCTCTACCACGAAATTCAGTTATCACATCCTTCGATAAGAATCGGGCATTGGAACCAGTAACATACACTTCGGCATTTTCCACATGGAGATAAGAGTTGAGCACATCCTCAAACTCCTTCACCATCTGAACCTCATCCAAGAGAATATAATACCTATCCTTATCTTTCATCAAAGCATCGATATGCTCCAGCAAAGCATCAGGGTCACGGAGTTTCTTGTTTCTACGGTCTTCAAGATTTACTTGTATGATATGATCTTCCGCAACACCTCTTTCAAGCAAATGCTTGCGGAAGATGTTGAACAAAAGGAAGGATTTACCACAACGGCGAATGCCGGTGATAATCTTTATCATCCCATTGCCTTCTGCCGAGATGAGTTCTTTCAAGTATGCTTTACGTTCAAAATACATAGTTTATGACGTTTTTTTGTGTCAAGACACGGTTTTCGGTCACAAATATACGCTTTTTACTCGATAACGCCAAACTTTTTCATCGATTTAACTCTTTAGAAACATAAAAAAGGGCACGATTGCTCGTGCCCAATAGATGAAATCTTTCATTCTGAATGAATACTTTCATTTAAAACCTTTCATTCAGAATGAATAGATTCTTATTTTATTCCGCCAGCAGCTTCTCGGCC
Source organism: Segatella hominis (assembly GCF_004535825.1). Taxonomy (GTDB): domain Bacteria; phylum Bacteroidota; class Bacteroidia; order Bacteroidales; family Bacteroidaceae; genus Prevotella; species Prevotella hominis. The sequence goes on from NZ_SGVY01000003.1 coordinate 67,870, forward strand.
ATCGCCTTACCCAGCGCCTCGCACTGCGCCTTTACCTCTGGAGTAATCGCCTGCTTCATATCCACCGGCTCGCCCACTGGCTCGTAGTGGAGCTTGGTTTCGTTCCACTCCTGAATCTTAGCCACTGCCTTGCTTGCCCAGCAATGAGAACCGTACCAGCCAAGGAGGTGGTTCTTGACGTCCTTATTGGCAAGCTCGGAGAGGAGAACCTCCATCTCGTGATAAAGACCGGCATTGTAGGTTGGAGCACCCACGATGAGACCCTTGTAGCGGAAGATGTCGCGCAGGATGTAGCTGTGGTGAGTCTTCGAGATGTTGTACATTACGATGTTCTTCACGCCAGCCTTGCTTGCTGCACGGGCGATGATTTCGGCCATGCGCTCGGTGTTGCCGTACATGGTGCCGTAGCAGATAACGAGACCCGGCTCCGTCTCGTACTTCGACATCTTATCATACATGCCGATTACCTTCTCAATATGCTCGTGCCAAACAGGACCATGGGTTGAGCAGATGTAATCCAGCTCCACGCCAGCCAACTTCTTCAAGGCATTCTGAACAGGGATTCCATACTTACCCACAATGTTTGAGTAGTAGCGAACCATCTCCAGCCAGAAAGTCTCGCAGTTGATTTCCGTATCGATGATTCCGCCGTTCAGCGCACCGAAGCAGCCGAAGGCATCGCCCGAGAAGAGCACCTTGTTCTTCGCATCCAGGGTAACCATGGTCTCTGGCCAGTGAACCATAGGGATGAGAACGAAGCTCAGTTCATGATTGCCGAGCGAGAGGGTTTCGCCATTCTTCACCTCCACCACATCGTCGGTAACGCCATAGAAGCCTTCCAGCATACCGAGAGTCTTCTTGTTGCCCACAATCTTGATGTTAGGGTAATATTTCTTGATGAGGGCGATGGAGCCGCTGTGGTCAGGTTCCATGTGGTTGATGATGAGGTAATCGATTTCGCGGTCGCCAATCACCTCGTGGATATTCTCGAGGAACTGGGTGAAGAAATCCACCTCTACAGTATCTACCAGCGCTACCTTCTCATCGTCAATGATATAAGAGTTGTAGCTCACTCCGTTAGGCAAAGGCCAGAGGCCCTCAAAACGATGCTTGTTGCGGTCGTTAACGCCTACATAATAAATTTTGTTTGTAATCTCAGTCATAATATTTTTTTACTTTTTTACCTTTTTACTTTTTTACCTTTTTACACCGCTCTCCGAATTCCTTGGAAACATAGTTGTAGATGTCCTTGCAGCATTCGGCAGAGAACTCCTGGGCACTCTTCAGCAAACTGTCCCATTGCGCCTCGGTCAAACCGTGATCGATGTCTTCGCGGGTGATTCCATCCTTGATCAATCCGAATACGAAACCGGCATTGAAGTTGTCGCCAGCTCCGATGGTGCTCACCGTCTTCATCTTCTCGGAAGGATAACTCTTGGCAAATCCGTTCTCAGCACGCACCTCCACCGGGTCGGCACCCTGGGTGCAGATGAACTTCTTGCAGTAGAAACTGATTTCGGCATTATACACCTTGTCAGCCTCCGGTTTTTTATAGAGAATTCCGAAGTCCTCATGACTGCCGCGCACGAAATCCGCCATCTCTAAATTCTCTATCAGATTAGGCGTAATCTTCATGATTTCGTTCTGATGAGAAGCACGGAAATTCACGTCGTAATAGAGGATGGCTCCACGACTCTTGGCGTATTCCAGGAAGCCAGCCACCTGAGGACGAACCACAGGATTCAGGGCGAAGAACGAACCGAAGAGTACGATGTCGCCTGCATTGATTTCGGGAGTAGCAAACTCCAGCTGGTCGTGCGGATGATCCTTGTAGAAGATGTAGTCAGCATTGTTGTTCTCATCGAGGAAAGCTAATGAGAGAGGCGATTTCGAATCAGGGAAGATGCTCACATTGTCGGCATTCACCCCATTCTCCCTCAAAAACTCGATGACATACTCGCCGATACGGTCGTTGCCTGCCTCGCTGATAAACGAAGTATTCACCCCCGCACGCCCCAAAGAAATGACGGCATTAAACGATGAGCCGCCCGGCACTGCTTCTATCGGCTTGCCATTCTTGAAGATAATGTCCAGAACGGTCTCTCCTATTCCTATAACCTTGCGCATTGTATATTTCTGTATCTTGTTAAAAACTATATTCTTGTCAAAAAACTATATTCTTGTTCAACCGGAAACGATTCTTGCCTGACCGGGAAACAGTTTCCTATCTGAAGAAGAATTGGAATCATTCCCCGTCCGGATTTCCCCGGCAGAATTAATTGCAGGCAAAGATAAATGTTTTTGGCGATAATGCAAAATAAATAGCTGATATTTTTGGATAAATTACATTTTAGATGTAACTTTGCACATTAGAAATTTGCACAATGAATTTTGCACATTGATTTTGTACATTGATTTTGCATAGAAATGAAATACAATACACATACACTCGACAACGGACTCCGCATCATCCATCTGCCTTCCGATAGCAAGGTAGTATATTGCGGTTATCAGATAAACGCCGGCACCCGCAATGAGGAACCTGGCGAAGAAGGACTCGCCCATTTCTGCGAGCACGTCACCTTCAAGGGCACTGAGCGGCGCAAGGCGTGGCACATTCTCAACTGTCTGGAGAGCGTGGGCGGCGACCTCAATGCCTACACCAACAAGGAGGGCACCGTATATTATTCTGCCATTCTGAAGGAGCACATCGCCAGGGCAGTGGATCTGCTTTCCGACATCGTGTTCCACTCCGTCTATCCGCAAGCGGAAATCGACAAGGAGGTGGAGGTGATCTGCGATGAGATTGAGAGTTACAACGATTCGCCTGCCGAACTGATCTATGATGAGTTTGAGAATATTCTCTTCAAGGGTTCGCCCTTAGGACATAATATTCTGGGCACTGCCGAGCAGGTTCGCTCCTTCACTACTGAGGATGCACTACGATTCACCCGCAAACTCTATCGCCCCGACAATGCGATATTCTTCGCTTATGGGGATATTGATTTCAAGAAGCTGGTGAAGCTTGTCAGGAGGGCACTCGCAGATGATGATTCGGGCAAGCTTGCTGAAGAGGATTGTCACGCAGATTTCGCAGATGACGCAGATTTCTCGGGAGACACGGGATTCGCGGGGGATGAGAATTCTATTACTACAGAAAAATCTGTGTCATCTGTGAAATCTGTGGGACCTAAAAATTATCCATCTGTGGGGGAAGAGATTGCCGGGCAGACGATTGTGATGCAAAAGAATACCCATCAGGCGCATGTGATGATAGGAACAAGAGCCTACGATGTGAACGACGACCGACGAATGCCGCTCTATCTGCTCAACAATATCCTCGGCGGACCGGGCATGAACGCTAAACTCAATCTCGCACTGAGAGAGCACAATGGACTGGTCTATACCGTGGAAAGCACGATGGTGGCCTACGGAGATACGGGCACCTGGAGCATCTACTTCGGTTGCGATGAACACGACATCAAGCGCTGCCTGCGACTGGTGCGCAAAGAACTGGACCGGATGATGGAGAAACCGCTCTCCGACTCTCAACTGAAAGCTGCCAAAAAGCAGATTAAGGGTCAGATTGGCGTTGCCTGCGACAACCGTGAGAACTTCGCCCTCGATTTCGGTAAGAGCTTCCTCCACTATGGTTGGGAGAAAAACGTTGATTGCCTCTACGAACAGGTGGAAGCCATTACCAGCCAACAGATTCAAGACGTGGCAAGGGAACTTTTCGACAAAGACAGACTCATCACCCTGATCTTCAAATGAGAAAGACAATTAAATGAGAAATTACAAATGAGAAAGGCAACTGCGAAGGGAAAACTACACCCCCTGCAATTGCCTTTATATTACCTATTGAATTAATAACTGCCTTTTCAAAAACTGATTTCATCCGGTTCGGCCAGCAAACAGTTTTTTCTGAAACCCAACCGCCATGAAACAAAAAAAGGAGCTTTTCGCCCCTCATAGCGGAAGCCCATTTGGCTTCCTCTTCGTTCAAAAACTACTTTCAAACGCGGAGATTTTCATCTCCAATTCAAACTTTAAACACAGGGACTTTCACCCCTAAAACTCTAACTAAACGCAGGGATTCACACCCCAATCTAACCATTTTTTCGAAACCCATGACTACGGTTCCGTTCGCATGATTCCCTCTTAGGAAACCTTCTTGGCTAAGCCTAAGCGAGGTCGTTCTTGATTGCACTAACCTCAGCTGCAACAGCTACCAATACTGCGAAAACCATACCTAAAACTAACATAATTTTTACCTTTCTTTTTTTAAGAGATTGCTTCCCGAAGAAAGACAACCTCAAGTTATCCTAATAATCTTTACCTACCTCTATATTGAAGACTCCGAAGAGCCTGTCAACTTTCATTTGTTATCCTATCTGCAATCTTTTGCCTTTATCTTAACTTTTCCAGCAATCTTTTCATGTTCTTCTTAGCAATCTCTTCATGCCTTCCAAGCTCGTTCTATGCTTATCCTAACAATCTTTTTTTTCTTATCCTAACAATCTTTTGTAACCTTGTATCTTATTTCTGGTGCAAAGGTATAACTTTTTGTGTGCGCACACAAACAATTTAAGAGAAAAGTTTCCATACACTCTGTTTTTTTGATTTAAGTCAAGAAACCGGGGTAAATAGTACCTGCATGGAAGCCAGCCAGTCATGCCATGGGTCTGATAAACCACCAGAATATCCTGCAGAGTGATAATTCAAGTTTCGCAAGTTCAGTCTATTTATATTATAATTAAGGTGATATCGTATCTATTTTATACTCAATAAATGCCCTTTTCGTACTAAAAACAATCATTTGATAACCATTTTTTAGCGATATTGGGGCTTTTTCCAGCATTTTTGCCACAGCAAATGCAAAAGGATAAAAACATAAAAAGGACGAATACCAGCGCCTGAAACACGCTGATATTCGCCCTTCGATATACACACAAATACTTGAGAGTCAAACACTTTTTAGCAAACACATCTAACATAGATTTGCTTTCTAAGAAATGGCAAATCCGTTCAAAATCGGTCATGGTCATTTTCGGTCAAAATGAAAATGGAATTGGTCAAAGTAGTCTATAATATATTATAGGATAAAAGAGCGCCCCCGAAATGATTTTGACCGAAGATGACCATGACCAAATGACCGCTTCATCAAAATCCAGGGCCGCTAACCTTCATTTTTCTTCCAAATCAATCAAAATGCACAAAACGATTGCCAAAATATCGCGATAAAACGTTATCAATCAAGCACTTACGAAAATGCCACCGAAATCTATAGCGAAATAATTTGTTTTCAATTCCCAAAAGTTGTACCTTTGCACCAGCAATCGAAAGAAAGTTTCTCTTGTACTGGAAGTCAGGCTTAATAGACGACTAACCTCAGTCATCAATGATGACCAAAATAAGGGCAAGAAACGGGGGGCAAGCAAAGTCACGTATCAACCAGACAAGGAAAGAGGGTAAGAATCCAGACGAGGCCGACCTCAACCTGGTGAAGACCGAAAAGAAAAATGCCTTCGCCGTATCATTTTTGTCTTACAAATAGAATATCGCCTCATTGCCCTCATTGAAAAGCAGGTCGAGAATGCTCATGTTGGGCAAGAAACCATGTTTCTGCTCATACACCTGATAATAGCGCTGAGGAATGAAATCTGCATCAGGAAGAGGCTTTTTCGGACGAATCGCATCACGGAAATCCCGTATTTGAGCGTTGAATGTTGAGTGTTGAGTGTTGAATTGGGCTTGCGCTTCTGGGCTATTGAATTCTTCACTCTTCACTCTTCCTTCTTCACTTAAAAAGCTCTTCATTCTTCGTTCTTCACTTAAAACGTATCGGTCTGTAACCGAGACTTTCGGACGGATGTCGAGCAGTTCTATCATCTTCTCCATGATTTCCATATTGAAATCAAAGAGGAATTCGTATTTCTTCTCGTAGAAAGGGCGGATGTCGTCCTGATAATACTCGAAGAAAGGACTCTCACCATAAGCCGAGAGAAGCGCATTCCAATGCACGTGGCGCCAGTTGGCATGGTCGGAAATGCGAATATCCTTCATCGCCAGCGAAGTGCCGTGATTGGTAGGAATGGTGAGAGAAAGAGGACCATTGGTGGTAGGGATAATCATTCGGTTGCGGTAAGTCTGCTTGATAAAGCTCTCATGGCGCTCTATCAGGCACTCCTCATAGCGGTTCAGCTTCTGATACCACTGCACAGGACCGAAATACGTGGAAGATAATATTGCTTTCAAAATCTTTTTCTTTTAATAGTTTGGGGTTCTTGAAATTTCTGTCTCTTATCTATAAAATGAAATTGAACAACTTGATTGGGATAAACCAACTGATGAAAACTGGTTCAAAATAAAAATAAACTGTCAACAGTCAACAGTTAACAGTTTATTTTTCTATACTTGTCTAAAACAACTTATATGCTTTTCCGATAATCTGATGCTTGTGGACAATGGTTTTTCCCTTCGCCGTGCGCACGAGATAGAAGCGGCAATCCTTGCAGCCGCAGCGCTTGCAGCAGATGGTAGGAATGACGTATCGCTCCCTGCCCATGCGAATCGTATCGCCAGGCATCTGCTCGATGACTCCGATGAAATTGGCTTCCATCCAGCCCCGCACATAAGAGCCTTTCTTCTCCCTACCCATATATTTCGACTTCGGAGTAACGAGGCACTCTACGGAATCGGCAAAAACTATTGTCTCGCCACGGTGAAAAATATCGCAGTCAATCCTGTTCACTATCACTCTGTTACCCTCCTTCAGCTGGGGAGGAAGCCCACCTTCGGGCACAGAAAAGACAGTGAATACATAGGTGCGGATGCCCCATGCTAAGAGCAATGCCAGCACCAATGAGAGGAGGAATTTGAATGCTATTTTCAAACCGTCTGAATCTTACTTTTGTTATCGACCTTACTTGATGTTATCGACAAACTTGAAGAGTCGGTTCCAGCGAATACCCGAGAAGCCCGGATGGTCTGGACTGTGGCTCCACCAGATGAAGATAGGTTTGCCCACCACATGATCCTCAGGCACAAAGCCCCAATAGCGGGAGTCGGCTGAATTGTGGCGGTTATCGCCCATCATCCAGTAATAGTCGAGCTTGAAGGTGTAACTCTTCGCCTGCTTGCCGTTGATGAAGATGCGGCCCTGGCGGTCCACCTTCAGGTCGTTGCCCTCATACACCTTGATGCAACGCTCATATACAGGCAGATTCTTCAGCGTGAGGGCGATAGACTGGCCCTTCTTCGGAATCCATACCGGACCGTAATTATCGCGCGTCCAACCCGTATAGGCATTCAGCGGATAGAGGTCGCCATAAGTAGCATCGGTATTGATGGAGATGCTCTCCACCAGATTTTTATTGGCCTTCAGAGCGAGATAAGCCTTGCGGGTAAGCGGAATAGCGCCCGACTGGTTGTAGGTCAGCAAGTCTTCATTGGTAATGCCCAACTCGTCTGCCAAATCCATCGGGAACTCGCCCTTGAGCTTCATCTTGTAGGTATATTGCACATTGTCAGGCTCCTTGTTGGCCTTGCCGTCCAGATATACGATGCGATTCTTGATCTGCAGGGTCTGTCCTGGCAAACCAACGCAGCGCTTCACGTAGTTCTCGCGGCGGTCGGTAGGTCGGCTGATGATGTCGCCATATTCGCCCGGATTGCTCACGATGTAGCTTCTGCCCACCTGGTAAACCTGCTCGAAATACTGGCGCTGCTGCAGCGGATTCATCTGTCTCACGTCCTTGGAAAGTCCGTTCTGCTCCAAAATCTGCTCGCCGAATCCATACACCATCTGGTAGTAATCCTGTGCCTGATAGCGCTCTTCATTCACCAAGGTATCGCCCGCAGGATAATTGAACACCACGATGTCGTTGAGCTTCACATCGCCCAATCCCTTCACGCGGCGATAATCCCAATGAGGCCATTCACAGTAGCTCTTCACGTTGACCAGCGGCATGGTGTGCTGGGTGAGAGGCATGGTGAGTGGAGTCTGAGGAATACGTGGACCGTAGCTCACCTTGCTCACGAAGAGATAATCGCCCGTGAGAAGGCTCTTCTCGAGAGATGAAGACGGAATCACATAGTTCTGGAAGAAGAACAGGTTGATGAAATACACTGCCACGAGGGCGAATACCAGAGCATCTACCCAGCTCATGATGAAGCGTACAGGACCCTCGGAGTCCTTCCACCACTGCCAGCGTATCTTCTTGGTAATATACACATCAAAGATGAATGGCACGACGATCAGTCCCAGCCAACTCTTCAACCAGATGAGGAATGCAAGGTACAGTACTATCACAATGGCAAACTTCGTCCACTGCACCTTCATATTCAGTTTTTGTTTCTCTTTATCTATCATTTTTTTCTCTTTTTTCTGCTTATCAGATCAGAACGTTTTTATTAGGAACTGCTTAAAGATTCCATCAGAATTTCATCCTTAGAACCAATCTGAACCTGTTTATCATTTAGAACTTAAAGAGATCTGATGTGGTGAGCAGACCGGAATGGTTGGCTGTGAACTCAGCTGCAAGCACAGCTCCGAGCGCGAAGCCCTTGCGTGAATGAGCACTGTGCTCAATGGTAATCATATCGGCATCAGAATCGTACATCACGGCATGGATTCCAGGAACCTCGCCATCGCGCACGCAGTTGATCACCAAATCCTCATCAGTGATGTTCTGATCGCCCTCGTCGTGATGACCGTCCTCAGTCCAGTAAGTCACGCCGCGCTTCCAGTCTTTCTTGCGGTCGATATTGTCGATGATTTCCTCTGCCAGGGTGATGGCAGTGCCAGAAGGAGCATCGAGCTTATGTACGTGGTGGGTTTCCTGCATACATACAGAGTACTGTGGGAACCCGTTCATGATCTTAGCCAGATAACGGTTGACGGCAGAGAAGATAGCCACACCGATACTGAAATTAGAGGCCCAGAAGAGGGTCTGCTTACCGTCGGCGCAAAGTTTCTCCACGTCTTCCTTATGGTCTTTCATCCATCCGGTAGAACCCGAAACCACCTTTACATTGTGGGAGAAAGCCTTGAGATAGTTGCCGTAAGCGGCAGTAGGGTTGGTAAACTCGATAGCCACATCCGCAGAGCAGAACTCCGGGCTGTCGATATCTTCAGGGTTATTTACGTCAATCTTACATACGATTTCATGGCCACGCTGCAAGGCGATCTCTTCGATCATGTGTCCCATCTTGCCGTAGCCTATCAAAGCTATTTTCATTGTTATCTTGTTTTTTTGTTTATTCCTTTCGGCAAAAATAATCAAAAATCTTGGAAAAACCGATTTATTTGTAGAAAAAAGCGCATTATTATAGTAATAAATAGAAAATTTTGCTTATTTTTGCAGTGATTTGGGGCAAAATCGTATGATTCTAAACATTTTAGCCTACTTCTGAAAGAATTTAAAAAAAATAAAAGATATGAGCAAATACATATTTGAAACAAAAATGGAGGTGCGCGACTATGAGTGCGACATAGAGGGAATCGTAAACAATGCCAACTATCTGCACTACATGGAACATACGCGCCATCTCTTCTTGAAGGAATGCGGACTCAGCTTTGCAGAAATGCACAATAAGGGCGTGGACGCAGTAGTGGCTCGCATGAACCTGCAATACAAGGTGCCGCTGCAGTGCGACGATGAATTCCTCTCCCGCCTGTGGCTGGAAAAGCAGGGCGTAAGATACATCTTCCATCAGGACATCTTCCGTGCTAACGATGAGAAACTCTGCCTCAAGGCTACCGTAGAACTGGTGTGCCTCATCAATGGCAGATTGGGTAATAGCGAAGACTACGACAAGGCTTTCGAGCGCTGGCTTTAAAAACCAAATCTTTTGAAACCAAATCTTTTGAAACCAAATAAAGAAAACTATCATGGAGCAATTACTTCACTATGTATGGAAACACAAGCTGTTTCCACTTTCTCCTCTCCATACTACCGACCATCGGCAGGTGGAAGTCATCGACCCAGGGCTGCACAACCGCAATGCGGGACCCGATTTCTTCAATGCTAAAATCAAGATAGATGGAATGCTCTGGGTGGGCAATATCGAAATACACGACAAGGCGAGCGACTGGTATCTGCACGGACACGAGAAGGACGAGCGATACGACAACGTGGTGCTCCACGTATGTGGAATCATCGACCTGGAAGCCCGCAACTCCAAGGGAGAACCCCTCACGCAGATGCAGCTCAGCATCCCCGAAAACGTGCTCCGACACTATCAGGAACTGCTCTCCATCGACCAGTATCCACCCTGCTATCAGATTATCCCTGCCCTCACCCGACTCTCCGTACACTCCTGGATGAGCGCCCTGCAAACCGAGCGACTCTCACAGAAAACAGAAGCTATTGCCGAGAGAGTGAAGAAATGCAACGGAGACTGGGAAAACGCATACTTCGTGACCCTGGCTCGCAACTACGGATTCGGCATCAACGGGGAAGCCTTCGAGCAATGGGCTCTCTCCATCCCCCTGCACTCGGTAGATCATCACCGCGACGACCTCTTCCAGATAGAAGCCATCTTCTTAGGACAGGCTGGACTGCTCGAACTGTCAACCATCCCCGAACGCTATCAGAAAGACGCACTGAACGACGGATATTTCTCCAAACTCAGGAATGAATACCTCTATCTGCAACATAAATTTTCGCTCGCGCCCATAGACTACAAGCTCTGGCGCTTTCTGAGACTGCGCCCGCAGAACTTCCCCCACATCCGCATCTCCCAACTGGCCAACCTCTATTTCCGGCGCCAGGCAAGTCTCAGCCATCTGCTCGAAGCCACCACCGTGAAGGAGGTCATCGGAGTGTTGAAAACATCGGTTACGCCCTACTGGGAGACGCATTACACCTTCGGAAGCGAGAGCATACGCAACGAGAAGCACATATCCCCTTTCTCGCTCAACCTGCTCATCATCAACACCGTCATTCCCATCCTCTTTGCCTACGGACGGCACAGAGGCGAGGAAAAGTACTGCGACCGGGCTTTCGAATTCCTGGAGGAGCTGAAGGCTGAAAACAACCATATCGTGAGAATGTGGCAGCAATGCGGATTGGAGGTGGAAAACGCCGGAGACTCGCAAGCCCTCATCCAACTGAAAAAGGAATATTGCGACAAGAAGGAATGTCTGAGGTGCAGGATAGGATATGAGTACCTGAAGAGAAAGTAAAGAGTGAAGAACGAAGAGTGAAGAATTCTACAACATGTAGGGAAAACCCTTAGCTCTCAAAGGTGCAAACCTAACTATTAAATTACAAACAATAAATCAAAAACAACACCGTGGATCAACAAGAAATTTTAAATACGATTCTCCTCACAAGGCTCAACTACTTCAGTCTTGCGGGAATGCTGGAACTATATAGAAAGGTGGGCTCGGCTACGCTCATCATGGAGCACAAAAACAATCTCCGTGACATCCTGCCCGATGCCTCAGATAAACTCGTGAACGCCATCCAGAATAGCGATGAGGCAAGAAAAAGGGCAGAAGTGGAACTGGAATACGACCTGCGCTACGGCATAGAACCCCTCACGATGAACGACGAACGCTACCCCAGCCGACTCAAAGAATGCGATGATGCGCCGCTCATGCTCTTCTACAAGGGCAACGCCAACCTGAACCAACAGCGCGTCATCAATATCGTGGGAACCCGCCATTGCACTCCTTACGGCGAGGATCTCATCCGCCGATTCATCACCGATCTGAAGCAGCTCTGTCCACAGGTTCTCATCGTGAGCGGACTCGCCTACGGAGTGGACATCAATGCCCACCGACAGGCGCTTGACAAGGGGTATGAGACGGTAGGCGTGCTGGCTCACGGACTGGACGACCTCTACCCCAACCGCCACAAAGAAACGGCGCTAAGGATGATAGAACAGGGCGGACTGCTCACGGAATTTCTGACCCAGACGAACGCCGACAAGATCAACTTCGTGCGCCGCAACCGCATCGTGGCAGGAATGTCGGATGCCTGCATCCTCATCGAAAGCATGGCCCACGGAGGAGGACTCATCACCTGCCAGATTTCCCAGTCCTACAACCGCGACGTATTCGCCTTCCCTGGCAGGATAGGCGATGCTTACAGCGAGGGCTGCAACAATCTGATACGCGACAATGGAGCCACACTCCTCACCTCTGCCGCCGACTTCGTGAAGGATATGGGTTGGCAGGATGACGCCAAGCTGATGCGCGCCAAGCAGCAGGGCATTGAGCGTAGCCTCTTCCCTGAGTTATCGCCCGAAGAACAGCTCATCGTAGATATTCTCTCCAAGACCAACGACCTCCAAATCAACCTCATATCCGTGAAGTCGAACATCGACATCACTCGCCTCACCTCCATCCTCTTCACGATGGAAATGAAGGGCATCTTGAAGACCTTGGCAGGAGGAATGTATCATCTGCTGAAGTGAAGAACGAAGAGGGAAGAACTGTTCGACGCACGAAGTAAAAGTTAATTAAAGAGAAAGATTATAAAAGCTTTAACAATAAAAAAGGGTATGCCATATCTTACAACATGGTACACCCTCTTTTATTTTCCCTATTTCGAGTCAACAATGTTAACAGTCAACAGTTGAATTATCCCTTAATCATCGTCAAAATCATTTTAAACTTCTGCTCTGCGTAGAGAGCATGAGGCACATTGGCTGGCATGATAAGCATCTCGCCAGTCTTTACTAGATAAACTTCACCACCTACGTGAATTTCTGCCACACCGTCCAAGATCTCAACGACAGCATCGAAAGGAGCAGTATGCTCACTCAATTGCTGCCCCTCATCGAAGGCGAAAAGAGTGATATTGCCAACAGAATTGTATGTAATTTGCTGACTTACGATACTACCCGTAGAATATTCGATACGATCGGATACTAAAAACGGAGTCTTTGGAGTTTCTATTTTCTTCATTTCGTTTCCTATTTTAATGTTTCTATTCAAAGTTCATTATTCCAATGTTGTAAAGATGTGTAAGTAATATACGCAGAAGTAATACAAGCCAGCAATGATAAAAGCAATACCAACTACGATATTTGCACGCTTTTGGATAATAGTTACCCAATTATAGAGTTTACCCAGTCGAGATATGCTAAAGCTTACAATCCATGCAATCAGCACCACAATGATACTGGAGCCTATGGCAAAGACCACTGGGAATAGATATCCACCTGTTTCTACCGCTGACATAGGCAAGAGCATCCCGAAATAGAACACGCCACTTATCGGGCAAAACGCCAAGGCGAAAAGCAACCCCAAAACAAAGGCACCGAAAGTTCCAGTCAATTGCTTACTTCGCTCTGTGGCATGGAAGCCAAACTTCTTGAGTGGTATTTTTTCGCCGAAGAGCAGAAACAAACCGAAGAGCACAAATGTAGGACCTAACACATAGCCTCCATTCTCGCTTACAAAGATCTGGACATTGAAAGTACTTGCCCCTTCTCGAATGATAAAGATACAAAACACACCAAGCAAGGTATAGGTGACGATACGCCCAATGATATACACCAACCCATTGATAAATGAGCGCTTGCCATCCTCCACATCCTTACCAATAAATGCCAATACCATCACATTGGTGGTAAAAGTACAAGGACTTACCGATGTAAGAAGTCCAAGCAACAGTGCCGTAAACAACGGAATGGTACTAGTATCTATCAGTTGATTGAGAATTTCTTCCATAGCTTCTTGACAATCCTCTATCCAACAACAAGGCTACTTCATCATTTTCTTGATTTCCACAACCAACTGTTTGCGGAACTCAGCCGTATTGGTACGAGCGTTCTTGATGGCAAACTTAGAAAGGTTGTTAACAGTCTCCTTACCCTGCGCATCATGCTTAATCAACACAAGCGAAGTCCAGGCAATCTGATACTTCTCTGCAATAGCCTTGTTTGTCTCCTGAGAGAAGTCGATGACCTTGTAAATCACCTTTGCACCCTTCACAGGTTTCTTGAAATACTGATTTACCACCTCCTCAGAGTTCTTCTTGATGGCCTTGCAAGTCTCACATTGCTTCACTCCGTGGAATACTACCACCTCGATGGTGCTACCTGTCTTAGACTTAGCATTACAAACTACGCCGCACAAGAGTACAGCCAATACCGAAAGCATGAAAATTCTAAATTTTCTCATTGTACTAATATCTTTAAATGTTTATACTTACTATCTATGATAATTACTATAGAATATTGTTCTTACGATGTTATTATCTATTTATAAAGAAAGTTCCCTCTTCAGGATTTCCCTGATTTTTTCTACAGAGAGGTCACTTCCTTGCGAGATCACCTTCTCATTCACGATGAGGGCTGGCATCTGCAACACCTCATATTTGAGCGCCACATTAATGTCGTAAACGAACTCTGGCTGACAGTCGATTTTCAGTTCATCCACTGCTTGTTCCACATTAGCATAGAGCTGACTGCAACAAGAGCAACCACCGCTCAACACCTTGATGTCAATGTCTTTTTCCATTTTTCTACGTTTATATGTTTATACTATGTCTTAATAATTCATCCTGTGTCAGATGGTCTAAAACTCCGCAAAGAGCGTCAGTTTCATCCAGTGCTGATCATGCCTGTCTGGAGTTATACTCACTGTTTTTTTCTTGGCTGAAGGAATTTGGGCTTCATAACGCCCAGCATCATAAGCCACGTTCTCCAGACGATTCCCAGTCACCCACATCCATACTAGTTGTAATCCCATTCGAGCAAAGCTAAAAGTATGAGCCACCTCAGCCTCCAGGTTGAGCACATCTGCCTTATGTGCATAATAGGCAAATGTACAGAAAGTATGTTGATATTCCGTATGTCTATCCATATCCACATTCACATGATACTGATGCTCCGGCGAGGTGCGATGACCATAGCAAACCGTCAATCTCGCATTCCCCCACTTAGAGCTATGCTTTGCCTCCATTCCTACCTGCGGAGTTACAAGTGCGTTGCGAACGAGGAACCCCTTCTCTTTGTAGGTCTCTTCCCTCTTCAGATACTCCATACCACCAAAGAGCGACAGTGTGCTGAGCGCACCAAAATACTTTGATACTTTGAGCTGGGCATTGCCTTGCATCATATTCATCTTGTAACGATCTTGCTGCCCTATCTTGCGATAGTCATATACATCCACTCCATCCACTGTTGCTGACACATAACGTTCGAAGATATACTCATGTCCCTGACGTTGAGCACTCTCCAAATGTCCCGTAAAGCCTAAGCCCCAACTTTGGTTGTTCCATAGCAGGCTAGCATCTGCTTTCAGTCGATAGGTCATCGCCCTATAAAGGTTAAGTTTATGTATATTCTCCTCGGTGTTCATCTCATCGAAGCCATAACCCAAGCGAGCATTCAATCTCAGAGGGTGGTTAGCATTCGATGAGAAGATCACGTTGGCACCATACGAGTGCTGATGTTGTTGATGCTTCATTGAATTGTAGATAGGACTATGGATATAGTCGTACATTCCGAAGCCATACTCCATAAAGAAGCCCGCAAACTGACCTGTGCGGAAATGCCTGATGTCTGTGTGCTGCCGATGCAACTGGTAGTCTATATCCAAGCCAATGCGACTGCCTCCGTTCAAAAGGTAACTGGCACCGCACTTTAAAGTAAGCCAGGAAGTTATATTCTCGATGCGCGGGTCAGTCTTACGAAATGCAAAATCGCCCTTATATTCGCCAAAGAATCCCATGTCGACACGCTGGTTTAAACGGAAACTATAGGCACACAAGAGATTGTAGGTCTCATAGTTCATATTGCCACCCGTAGAATCTGCCACGACATAAGGCCAATAAGTCATCGGGAAACGTTGTGCATTCCACCCGATGTTGCGATGGCTTCCCGATGTAAACGAAGCCTTGCCATAGAGCAGGCTTTTCTCACCTCTCATCACACCATTGGCGACAACGGAGTAATCTTCGAAACGATTGCCTTCCATCGGGATGAAATCTCCCTGCATCTTACCTCCCGCCCCTTGCAATGCCACGACTAAAGAGTGGGAGCTAGCTAAGGTCTTCGGATTGTCATTGAAGTAAGAACGGCGATTATCCAACCCATGCCTCAACATGGCAGGATTGGTAAGTACGACGTTTCGAATCTGCAGTTCAGGTCGGGTACCTAGCTCTTGACATTCCACCTCCAACGGAGAATGGGAATTCTCGAAGAGCAAAGATTCCTGTGCCATGCCCATCGAAGACATCATCAGCATCCCCAAAATACAGATATGTTGTTTCTTTTTATTCTTTCTCATTCTAAATACTAAAGCTTATCTAAATGCTAAAAGTCAATTCCGCACCAAAGAAAGCTTTCTTCCATATACGAGTATTCTGCTGGTAGCGGTTCTTGTAGCTCGGATTGATGTCGAGGATATTGTTAACAAAGAACGCTCCCTTCACCATTCTACAGAATTCCTTGGTCAACTTGAAGTTCACGGAGAGCGAGATTGGTTCTTTCTCGTAGTATTCCTCTTTGTAAATATGATAGTGACGCCATGTCAATTCACCACCATCTATCTTTTGGATTATACGCTCGTCCACGCTCTTGCAAACTCCGTCATTTCCATAATAATAGGTGGGATACTCATCTCCATTAATTCGCTTCACATCATTGAGCCATATCATTTGGAAGAAAGTAGTGAAAACCATTTTATAACGAGGTATATTGGTATTGAACCACACGTTCGTATTGAAGATGCGGCGACGAGTCACATCATCCTTCTCATAGATTCCCACGTATGACAATGGCTTGTTATTGTCCTTGAAACTATGGTGATATTCTACTGGGGCTGTCTGTCCATACTTGGTCGCATAGTAAGCGCCATTCACCTCTATGGTAGTGGCTAGCTGCTGTATCTTCGGGAACACAAAGCGGTATTCCAATCCTTGTTTTTCCGTCTTAACACTGTTTCTTACCACAGGCATATCCACGAAGGTTTGGTACATCTCCTCGTTATAATCGTCCTTGCTTGGTCGATGGCCTATGATGGCTTGTCCATTCTTCGGATCCATATATCGCAGATAGCTCACAGGGTGATAGTTAGTTATACTACCAAAACCGCACTTCGACTTCTCCGAAAACACCGTGAGTGAGAGCTGATAGCCCTCAAAACTCAAATCGACGCCTCCCTCCCACTTATTATTTCGGTTGGGGCGAAGCTGATAGTTGGTCACATCATACTTGCGTGTATCTGTGAGCAAATAATTGTTCTTATCGTTTTGCTTCACGTATGCACTCAACATAATCAAATCCTTATACACGGGATCTGGATAGATGTAATCGAGCGTAGGAAACTTATTCTCCTGTCCATATCCCATACGCAACATCGCCTTCAACATCTTGCCATTCTTTCCCATTGGAACATTGAAAGATATGGCACCGTTGACACGTGGTTCAGCTACCACCTTACTCAGTTCTGCATAGGCCTTGTCAAGATTGAACATTTTAGAAAAGCGTACACCGGCATTCAGCGCCAAGTCAAAATACTTGTTGCTGTGCATAATTTGCTCCTCAACATATGCTGCGCCTGCCGACATAGCTGGTATCGCATCATTAGGCATAGGGCGCACATATTCGCTATTATTAGGATATGGTGGACGACTCATGTCTACAACCACACCCTTACCACCATTCTTGGTATACTTCCATTCCGCACCATATATTAGTTTGTTCTTAATCCAAGAAGTCTCGAAAACGCTCTCCGCATTAAGTTGATTAAGCCAAGCCAACGGCTGGTTGTCTATGTGGAATCGACTATAATAAGCCGATGGCAAGAAGATGCCCTCATGTTCTCCCTCCCCGTTATCAAGAGGCGAAGGGAGAGGTATATCAAGCTGTACATAACGATTACGATCTATACGGTCGTACGTATAGTCGAGCGAAGAGATATATTCAATATTGTCTATCCATTTAGCCAACTCAGAAAAACGCCCCTTGAAGACCAACGACGTGCGAGAATACTTGTTCTTTAACATCTCGTTGAACTCATCCGTCAACTCATCCTCCTTAGCTTGATTGAGCGTATAAGTCTCCGAGGCACGAAAGAAAAGGAAGAGCGGCTTGCCCCATACATTGAAGAAGTTATTCCAAGTGACTTGTCCCGTCAGTCGACTGTACTTGCTCAGTGGATCGCGACGATCATCATATACTGATGTATAATCCACACCAACATGAAGGAAGCCCGCATTGTCTGGCAACTTGAATCCCTTGCCTGCATACACCAACTTGGTAAGTGGATCTGTCTTCAGTCTGATTTGCAAAGGTGTTTGTCCTACTTTTGAGTTGAGCGACATCACACCAGAAGAAAGATTTCCCCACTTGGCAGACGAAATACCCTTCACAATCTCTATACGTTGTACATGGTCGGTGGATAGTGTCTTAAGGTCCATACCTTTGTTCCAACCCAATCGTGAGGAATACTCGTCTGAGCTCTGCATCCCTGCTATCTGCGAGCGATAGCCATCATTATCCATGCTGACGCCATCCATAACTACAGCCAAGCCTAGCGAGGTGTTATCATCGCTACCCGACTGGCGGAGACTAATACGATTGAATCCCGTGGCAGAGTTATGCTGATAGAGCCCCCCTGGCATTAAGGTCATTACGTCAGCTACCGATGTGGGCTGAATGTGCTCCAATGCTTGCTGGTTGATGACAGCGACAGAACCTTTATGCGGATCATATTCTGCCATTACCTCCACCTCGTCAAGGGCATAGCTCTGTTGCTCTAGGTCGATATTGATAGAACTTTTGTCGCCTGCTTTCACTTGCACTTGCCGCTCTACACAGTTGATGTAGTTGACAGAAACGGTGTAGTTCTTGCCCTTGACGGCAGGAAACTTGAAACAACCGTTGATATCGGTCAGCATACTCAGGTTCAACTCTTTCACTCTCACAGTGGCAAAGCACAAGACATCCCCATCCTTAGCATTGCGACAACAGCCGCTTACCGTAACCTTGACGGGCTCGGCGGCTGCTGAAGAAAGCGTCATCAAACACAAGAGGAATGTTGTAAACTTTCTTATCATGTGTTTAAAACTTTAGTACAAACATATATTTGATTGAATGAACAGTTTCTTAATTACTATTTCTCCATCCCTTAGGATACCCCTTGAATTCACCACGATGCTCAATCTTCATATCCTTAGAAGAGTCATTAGTGTCTTGGAGCTTGCCGGCTGTTGTCTGCACACGGAACATAAATACACTGCTGTGACAAGAAAAAGAAGAGCTTTCCTGAGCTATTGTTGCCTGTACATAACTTTTATCAACCTCGGCAGGAAGAGACTTCTTTTCAAAATTACCCCAATATGGAGTTGTTTGTGAAGTGCTCTCCACACCATCCACTATCAAACGAGTAGGAATCTTGTAGCCTTGGTATTCTTTGATCTCCGAATTGATGTTTGTCTTTTCCTTATAGGTTACAGCATTCTCTGCCTTGAAAGAATCCCAGTCGATATTACTACCATCAAACATAAACATAGGGCGAATGCCGTATGGATGCATCCATGCTGTCACACCACCAGGCAAGTTGTTAGAAATCTTAATCATGTTTGGCACCTCAGGATTGTCTGTCACCTTTCCATTCTGGCGAGCATCCTCGTCTGCCAACTCAAAGTCTGCACCAGAGAGGTCTACAGGAATACCAGTATCCTTCTCTACGTTCTTTTCATAATACTCTGTATGGTTAAGAGCAGAAGAAGCAATAACATACACCTCGTTAGGCTTCAACACATGCTCATTTCCACTACCAGGAATCTGATACATATTGGAAGCCACCACAAAGTCTGGTAGCAAATCTGTCAAGGTGTTGCAAGGCAAAGAGTTCATATTAGAACTTTGTGCGATAACCAAGCCGTCCACACAGATGTCATGGTCAGAGCTATTGGCTATTACAAGATACTGATCTGGGTGCATCATCTTGCCACCGTATGTTCCACCATTGTAGAAGATTTCCTTGAATACGATACCATCCATCTTGCCAGTATAAGACTTAACAATATGTTTTACATCAAGGGCAAAAGTCTTGGTCTCACCAAACTGCACGATGCCAGAAGTTCCAAAATAGTCCTTGTTGTCCACAAGCCCAGAAATCTCCACACCATAGCTACCCTTATCAACCGTAAATATTGCCTTGCCATCCTTAGACATTTTCTCGGTATAGCTCTTGCCATCTCGCTGAGAAGAAAGCGTTACTTGAAAGTCAGAATAATCACTGACCACATCCTCCTCACTTGGAGCCTGAGCTTGGATTGTCAACTCGATTTTCTCATTTACAGGATCATCGCCACCGCCACAAGAAGTCATCATCAACGAAGCGATAGCTACCAATGCTACCTTTGTGTAAATACGTAATTTCATTTTACCTTAGATACTTTTAATTAATAATGTTACATAAAACGGCTGCAAAAGTACTAGCTTTTCATGATATGATGCTTACACAAATCGGAAGTTGGCTTACACTTTTCCGCTCTTGACCTGCATTTACCAACAAGTAGGTATTTCGTTTCCCCCTAGGAATACCCAATAATAGGTATCTATCGGTATCAACTTTCCAACATCTTGTTGAAATTCTCCCGATATTTCTCAGGTGTAAGTCCTGTCTTCTGTTTGAAGAAACGAGTAAAATAGCTCGGCTCATTGAATCCGAGATGGAAGGCTAATTCCTTAAAAGTCTTGATACCCGATGCTATTTCTCGCTTGATTTCTAAGACAAGGCGGTCTTGTATGATATCCTTGACTGTTTTTCCCAGTACCTTCTTGCTTATGTCGTTGACCACCTTGTCAGACATGGACATTTTTTCGGAATAGAAACAGACATCCCGATGCTCGATGTAATTCATCTCTATCAAGTCAAGCAAATCCGCAGCCTTGCGCTTACTTCCCACAATGGGATTATTACTCAATATTGGTCCCATGTGAATAAAAAGAGCCTTGAAGTAAGCCTCCATCAGAGAATAGCGACAACCACGCTCATATTCGGTGGTTATCAAATGTACCATTGAACGACAAAGGTCGCACTTACGTTGGTTGATAATAGAATTGATAGCAAAAGTGGAACGAGGATAGACATTCACTTCTACAATACTATTAAAGAACTCTGGAGTCAAGGCGATAACGATGCCTCGCTTGCCAGTTCGGTCAATGCGATGGAGTTGGCGCGCAGATATAAAATAGAAACAATCAGGCTCCACTGGATAATCACCAAAATCTATTTGAATGGTATCCTCGACATCAACATCAGTAAACCACACCAACTCGTAATAATCGTGCTGGTGTATATTTTTACGGTCGTATTCAGGGGTGTTCTCTATGGCCGTTATCTTGACAAAATCCTTATCTATACTCATTCAGAATGCAAAAGTACAAATTATAAGGATTCTGTGCAATACCTAAAAATAATGAAATATCGGCTTATTATTTTGTCTTGTCCACGATTTGCCGTAACTTTGCAGTCACAAAATAGATACTTCATTACGACAATGAAAATAGGAAATATAGAATTTGGATCTCAACCCCTCTTCCTCGCTCCGATGGAAGATGTGACAGACATAGGCTTTCGCATGCTCTGCAAGCGATTCGGAGCAGCCATGGTTTATACAGAGTTCGTATCGGCAGAAGCTTTGGTGAGAAGCATCAAGAGCACCGTCAGCAAGCTTACGATAAGCGATGAGGAACGCCCTGTGGGCATTCAGATTTACGGCCGCACCACCGAGGATATGGTGGAAGCTGCAAAGATTGTAGAACAGGCTCATCCGGACGTGATTGACATCAACTTCGGTTGCCCTGTCAAGAAAGTGGCTGGAAAGGGCGCTGGAGCTGGTATGCTCCGCAATATTCCTCTGATGCTGGATATTACAAGAGAAGTGGTGAAAGCAGTCAATGTGCCTGTAACCGTGAAAACCCGACTGGGTTGGGATAATGACAACCTCATCATTACCGACCTGGCTGAGCAGTTGCAGGACTGCGGAATCCAGGCACTCACCATCCACGGCAGAACCCGTAGCCAGATGTACACGGGAGAAGCCGACTGGAGCCTCATCGGAGAGGTGAAGAACAATCCCCGCATTCATATCCCAATCATAGGCAACGGCGATATTACGACCCCGGAAGAAGCTAAGCTTGCCTTCGACCGCTATGGTGTAGATGCTGTGATGATTGGTCGCGCCACCTTCGGAAGACCTTGGATTTTCAAGGAAATCCGTGATTATCTCGACAATACCGGTGCAGCCCCACTGACCGTGGATGAGAAAATCGACCTTCTGGAAGAGCAGCTCCGCATCAATATCGAGCGCATCGACGAGTACCGAGGCATTCTCCACACCCGTCGCCATCTGGCCGCCTCCCCTATCTTCAAGGGAATCCCTGACTTCAAGCAGACCCGCATCGCCATGCTTAGGGCCAACAAGGAGGATGAACTGAAGGAAATCCTGAAGGAATGCCGGGAAAGAATCAAGGCAATACAAATATAGACTTGTTTACGGCAGATTGCAAATCCGCCGAACCATAAAATAAATAAAGGAAGATTCCAACCATCAGCTTTGGAATCTCCCTTTTTTTTATTAGTTCACTGTCAACAGTTAACAGTCGTTTTTTCTATACTTCTACTGGGAAAATGAAGAAACCTAACTTCCTCAAATGATAGAAGGGCTTTACTTCTTCAAAATCGAAGCACCCTCGAGCAGGGCGAGCGCCTTATTCTCATTCTCCTCCATGATTTCACGCTCTCCAGGGCCCTTGTCATTAATGCCACAGAGGTGCAGAATGCCATGGATGATGACACGGTGAAGCTCATCATCGTAGGTTTTGCCAAACTGCTCGGCATTGGTGCGGACGGTATCGAGCGAAATCACGATATCGCCATTGATGACATCATCCTCATCATAATCGAAGGTAATGACATCGGTATAGTAATCATGCCCCAGATACTCATTATTCACTTCGAGAATTTTCTCGTCATCTACAAACATATAGCCTATCTCTCCCACCTTGCGGCCATGAGAGGCAGCTACCTTGCGAATCCAGGCACTGGTGTCGCGCTTCTTGATCTTTGGCATTTTCACGCCATCTACATTGTATGTAATCATACTTTTTCCTCCTATTTTTATCTGTTATTTCTTAATTGTTTTGTTATTCCTTCATTCTTTATTTCTCCAAGGATTGCACGTCACTTCTCGATTCATACGATGAAGTTATTAGGTGCTTCATTCCTGTCACACTTTCGCCTTAGGCAGGAATTCATCCACTTCTCTTCCGAAGAATCTCAACTCCCTGACGAGCGTAGAACTGATGCTGCTGTAGCGAGGATCAGAGAATAACAGGATGGTCTCTACACCGCCCAACTGCTTGTTGATGTCAGCCTGCTCACGCTCATACTCGAAATCCTTGGCGCTTCTTACGCCTCTCACTAAGAACTTGGCTCCCAGACGATGCGCCAGGTCGATGGTAAGGTCATCGTAGGAAACCACCTCCAGCCGGAATCCCTTAGAAGCATCACCAGCATCCACCAGTTCTGCACATTCCTTCGGGAAAACAGCCTTGATGTCCTCCACACGCTTCTCTATCTCCTCGTTAGCATGCTTCAGCTTGCTCATCGCCACGGCAATCACAAGCTTGTCAAACATCGGCAGAGCACGCTCCGCAATGTTCTGATGTCCTATCGTAAATGGGTCGAATGTACCCGTAAATATTCCTATCTTCATATTACTCAAATAAGTCTCCCTGCATCACATTCCCTGCATAAGGGTTTCTGCCCAGATGGTCGTAGGCAAGTTTCGTAGCCATTCTACCACGCGAAGTGCGCTTGATAAAACCCTCCATGATGAGGAAAGGCTCATACACTTCCTCTACCGTGCCCGCATCCTCGCCGATGGCTGTGGCTATGGTGCCCACGCCCACTGGTCCGCCACGGAACTTGTCGATGATGGTGGTGAGAATCTTGTTGTCTATCTCGTCCAGACCGTACTGGTCGATGTTCAGCGCCTTGAGCGCCATTTGCGCAATGTCGTAAGTGATGGTTCCGTTACCCTTCACCTGGGCGAAATCTCTCACGCGGCGCAAGAGCGAATTGGCAATACGAGGCGTTCCGCGCGAACGGCGGGAGATTTCCACCGCAGCCGCATCCTCGATAGGCACTTTCAGGAGCATTGCACTTCTCCGGATAATCTTCTGCAGCGTCTCCGGATCATAATACTCCAGATGGAGATTGATGCCGAAACGGGCACGGAGAGGGGCTGTGAGCAGTCCGCTTCTGGTTGTAGCGCCCACCAGCGTGAAAGGGTTCAGATCTATCTGGATGCTTCTTGCCGAAGGTCCTTTGTCTATCATGATGTCGATGCGGTAATCCTCCATAGCCGAATAGAGATACTCCTCTACAACTGGCGAGAGACGGTGGATTTCATCGATGAAAAGCACATCATTCGGCTCCAGGGAAGTCAGGATGCCGGCCAAATCGCCCGGCTTGTCGAGCACAGGACCTGAGGTAATCTTGAATCCCACACCCAGTTCATTGGCGATGATGTTGCTCAAAGTAGTCTTACCCAGTCCTGGAGGACCGTGCAGGAGCGTATGATCGAGCGGTTCGCCACGGTATTTGGCAGCCTCAACAAAGATTTCGAGATTGTCCACCACACCGCTCTGTCCGCTGAAGTCAGAGAACTTCAGTGGTCGCAGTGCCTTCTCGAATTCCTTCTCGGCAGGCGTAACCGACTCATTTCTTATGTCAAAATCTTCGTTCATTCTTTGTAATTATCGATAATTATGGTGCAAAGATACAAGTATTTAGGGGAAAGACAAAATAAATAAACCAAAAAGTGAGAATAGGAGGAATACTTTTTTCATTGCTCACTTGCAAGCCTTTTGTGCGAAAACGAAAGGATAGACACATTATTTGCTTATAAATCGCAATTATTTCCAATAATATTTTGTCATATTAGAAGAAATCTGTAATTTTGCACCCGAATTTGAAAGAGAGGAAGCAATGAGAGATCATAAACGAGAGAGAAATATAGGATTTTAAAAGAAATAGAATTATGCTTAAGTTATTTCAAGGACTCAGCCGCTGGCTGGCCAATTATACATCTATTTTTGTAATAGGTGTAGCTGTGTTTACATTCTTCTTCCCACATACCTTCGACTGGGTGCGCGGAACAACCCAAACCGTCATTCTCGGCATTATTATGCTTACGATGGGGCTCACCCTGACCACCAATGATTTCAAGATTCTGGCTCAGCGTCCGCTCGATGTTTTCATCGGTGCCTGTGCCCAGTTTATCATCATGCCTGGTGTGGCCTACACGCTGGTTCATGTATGGCATCTTGACCCTGCGCTGGCGCTCGGCATTCTGCTGGTAGGTTGTTGTCCGGGCGGCGTATCGAGCAACATCATGAGTTATCTCTGTCATGGCGACGTGGCCTTCTCCGTAGGAATGACCTGCGCCTCTACCATTCTGGCTCCAGTAATGACTCCGCTGCTGCTGAAGATTACGGCTGGCGAGATTATCCATGTAGATGCAGTGGGAATGTTCATCAACATCCTCATCGTCACGATTATTCCTGTAGCCATCGGCTGCGCCCTCAATTACGTATATGGCAAGAAAGAATACTTCCCTACCATCCAGAGCCTCATGCCGGGTATCAGTGTAACCTGTCTGGCCATTATCGTAGGCGGTGTGATTTCTACGGTTCACGATGATCTCGTAGCCCGTGGCTTGATGCTTTTCCTCTGGACTTTTGCGGTGGTTTTCTGCCACAATACCTTGGGTTATCTTCTGGGTTGGCTGGCAGGCAAATGTGCCGGATTCAATACAGCCAAGAAGCGTACCATCAGTATTGAGGTGGGAATGCAGAACGCTGGTCTTGCCACGGTGCTTGCCGGCAATTTCTTTGCCGCCCAGCCTTTGGCCGTATTGCCTTGCGCCATCAGTTGTGCCTGGCACAGTATTTCCGGCACGATTCTCGCAGGAATCTATCTGAAATGGGATCACATGCATGGGAAGAACTAATTCCTTTCCCACTCCATTCTCATAGAGATTCATTATCCTCTGCTGGAGCTTTCTTCCAGAGATTCCTTACTGGAGGCTTCCATAAAGATTAATTCATCCTTTACCGGAGGCTTCTCCTGAATCTTTACTGGAGTTTTCCATAAAGATCAGATCATTCTTTGCTGGAGGCTTCTTCAGAGATTTAATCATTCCAGAAAACTAAATAAAACAAAAAAGAAAAATATGCTCTCAGAGCTTCTGAATTTAGGGACTCTTTCTCTGCTTTTCTAAGTAACATGTCAGCATGTTCAAACTGTCCTTTATTCAAAAGTTCGTCCACTTTTGACAATTGAGACATTTCCTGCTGATGACAAGAAGTCATAAGCAAGAAAACAAGAAATATAAAAACACTCTTTATAACGCTCATAATACTTCTTTCTTGAGTTTAAACAAGAACAGCTCATGTGAAACTAAAACAATTTCACATGAGCTGGTTTGATTTATTTTCCGGTTTGCAGCAGCTGAACTGCACGCAGAACAATCTCGTTCGTCTCATTCCATACCTGGAAATATTGACTCATATCCCAAATATCGCGCGCTACAAGGGCTTTCAACTGAATAGCTAAGTATTTCTTCGTCTGAGCCAATTCAGCCTCGTCCTTCGCCTCTATTTTCTCTTTCTTGCCATCCTCGATGATCTCATCCACAAGCGACTGAGGAACCTGATAGGTCTTCATGAACTTATTAAAGTCCTTGAACTGAGCTTTCAACTCTTTGCGATGAGCATCGATGAACTTCAGACTGTGATTGATGACAATGCTCTTAGCCGACAACTGACGATGCAATTTGGTGTATTTGGTCGTGTCGAGCGGCACGAAATAATCAGGCATAATGCCACCGCCGCCATAAACCACACGATGCTTGCGCAGGGTATAATACTTCAGAGAGTCGGACAGGTGAATGCTGTCCTGATTGGTAAACTCACCATGCTTGTATCGCTTGTCAAGATCCATCGCATAATCCTCGCGGTCGCCCTTCTTATAAGGTTTCTGGATGCATCTGCCGCTTGGCGTATAATAATGGGCAATGGTGAGACGGATTTCACTGCCATCTTCGAAGGTAAGCGGACGCTGCACCAGTCCCTTGCCAAAGGTTCGGCGACCCACCACTACACCTCGGTCCTGATCCTGTATAGCACCGGAAACGATTTCTGCCGCAGAAGCCGTAAACTCATTAGTGAGGACAACAATCTTGCCCTTGCGCCAGCGACCATTGGCCTCAGCACAGAACTCCTGACGGGGAGCCCTGCGACCATTGGTATAGACAATCAGATCACCCTTCTCCAGGAACTCATTAGCTATCTTTGCCGCAGTCTGCAGATAACCTCCACCATTATCCTCCAGGTCGAAGATAAGGTCTTTCATGCCCTTCTTCTTCAGGGAATCCATCGCCTCGGAAACCTCCTTGTGACTCGTCATTCCGAAACTTCCCAAACGGATATAACCGATGCCCGGACGAATCATATAGGCAGCATCCATCGTGGTAACAGGAATCTTATCACGTTTCACCTTGAAGGTAAGCTTATCCTTGATGCCGCGGCGTACAATGGTAAGGTTTACAATCGTACCCTTAGGGCCACGGAGCCGTTTCATGATTTCCTCCTTGCTCATCTTGACGCCCGCAATGGCAGTATCATTTACCGCCACAATACGGTCGCCGGCGATAATGCCCACCTTCTCGGAAGGACCATTGGTAACCGGCTGGATGACCAGGAGCGTATCATCTACCATATTAAACTGCACGCCGATACCATCAAAAGAGCCATTCAGAGACTCGTGCATTGACTGGGTTTCCTTGGCAGTGGTATAGGAAGAATGAGGATCCAGCTTTTCGAGCATTCCCCGGATGGCGTCCTCTACCAGTTTATTCTCATCCACACTATCCACATAGAGATTGGCAATGGCAATTTCAGCCCTTCCCAACTTCTCTATCGGGCTATTCTTGCCCATTTTCACGCGCAACTGGGCACTGACAGAAGTTACTGCCAAGAATGCCGCTAATGCAATAAACAGATATTTCTTCATTTCTAAATCTTAAGCTTTATGAAAGAGAGAAATCCTTCAAGAGTCAACAGTCAACAGTTAACAGTTCTATTTTCTATGGTTTCCCGTTTCAATGGTTCCCGTTTTCAATAGTTCCCCATTTCAATAGTTTCCCCACGAAAGCACTTGAATTCTTCACTCTTCGTTCTTCACTCTTCACTTAACTCAATCCATCGGTTCAGAATCTTCCTCTGGAATATCCTCCTCAATCACCAGATTGTCGATGATGAAGTTCTGGCGCTCCATGGTATTCTTTCCCATATAGTATTCCAGAAGCTTCTGCACCTGGTCGTTCTTATGCAGCGTAACCTGCTCCAAACGCATATCAGAACCTATGAAATGAGCAAACTCCTCTGGAGAAATCTCGCCGAGACCCTTGAATCGGGTGATTTCCGGGTCTGGTCCGAGTTCACGGATAGCCTGTTGGCGCTCTTCGTCACTATAACAATAGTGGGTAATGAAATCGCCCTTCTTCTCCTTGGGTCCCAACTTGGCATCGGCATCAGCCACTGCCTGCTTATTCTTGATCTTGGTACGCTTGTTGCGCACACGGAACAATGGGGTCTGCAATACATAAACATGGCCCTTCTTGATGAGGTCTGGGAAAAACTGTAGGAAAAACGTGATGATGAGCAGGCGGATGTGCATTCCATCGACATCGGCATCCGTGGCCACAATCACCTTGTTGTAGCGCAATGAATCCAAACCATCCTCTATATCAAGCGCAGCCTGCAGGAGGTTGAATTCCTCATTCTCATACACCACCTTCTTGGTCAGTCCGAAGCAATTCAGTGGCTTACCACGCAGAGAGAAAACCGCCTGGGTATTTACATCACGACTCTTGGTGATGCTTCCGCTCGCAGAATCTCCCTCAGTAATGAAGATGGAACTCTCCTCCTTACGGTCGTTCTTCGCATCGCTGAAGTGGATGCGGCAGTCACGGAGTTTACGGTTGTGAAGGTTGGCCTTCTTGGCGCGCTCACGTGCCAACTTGGTCACACCAGCCATCGCCTTGCGCTCACGCTCGCTCTCCTTGATCTTGTTTTCCAGGATTTCAGCCACATCCTTATGGATATGAAGATAGTTGTCCACTTCCTTCTTCAGGAAATCACCCACATATTTATTGATGGTTTCCCCACCATTCGGAGTCATCGTCGTACTTCCGAGCTTGATTTTCGTCTGACTTTCAAAGACAGGTTCCTCTACATTGATGGCAATAGCCGCCACCAGTCCGTTGCGGATGTCGCCATACTCATACTTGCCGTAGAACTCCTTGATGGTCTTGGCAATATGCTCCTTGAAAGCACTCTGATGAGTACCTCCCTGAGTAGTATGCTGACCATTGACGAAGGAATAGTATTCCTCGCCATACTGATTGGTATGGGTAAAGGCTATCTCAATATCCTCACCCTTCATGTGGACAATATCATAGAGACCCTCATTGGTCATATTGTCGCTCAAAAGGTCCTGCAGACCATGACGGCTGAGGATTCGGCGACCATTGTGCATGATGGTGAGACCTGTATTCAGATAAGTATAGTTGCGGAGCATCGTCTCCACGATGTCATCATGGAAACTGTAGTTCTTGAAGAGCGTATTGTCTGGTTCAAAAAAGATGAAAGTACCATTCTCATCCTCCGTCTTGGAAGTCTTGTCTTTCAGGAGATTACCACGTTCGAAAATAAGATGGCGCACCTTGCCGTCGCGGAATGACTTCACCTCGAAATGGGAACTGAGGGCATTGACCGCTTTCACACCGACACCATTCAGACCGACACTCTTCTTGAACGCCTTGCTATCGTATTTACCACCGGTATTCAGCACGCTGACAGCCTCAACGAGCTTTCCCTGCGGAATACCACGGCCATAGTCGCGGACGCTGACACGCAGATTGTCCTCTATATCGATTTCCAGACGTGCTCCAGCCCCCATCTTAAACTCATCGATGGAGTTATCGACCACCTCCTTCAAGAGCACATAAATACCATCCTCAGGCAAGTTACCATCGCCCAGACGACCGATGTACATACCCGGACGGGTACGCACATGCTCCATATCGCTCAAATGGCGGATATTGTCATCTGTATATTCTACAGGTTGCTCCTGAGGGGTATTTGCCAGTTCTTCAGCAGCACCCTTTTCATTCAAGTTTTTATCTTCAGGCATAAATTCCTCCTTGTAATTCTGATTTTATTTTATACGAACAGTTGCTATTTACTTGATTTTCTTAATATAGCAGTTGCGGCGCTTGTGAAGGATTGGGTCTAAGACACCCCATTGTCCCTGCACAGCAACATTGTCTTCCATTTCCACCTGTGTTTCTCCCCACTCGATTCCATACTTCTGATAGATAGGAATCAGGTCGGCAAAAAGCAGCGCATTGGCACCCTTGGCACGGTATTCCGGCTGGATACCGATGAGCAGGAGGTCAACGATCTTGGTCTTATGGAACTTGATGGCACGCAGCAGATGCCACCAACCGAAAGGAAACAGTCTGCCCCTATGGCATTTCTGCAAGGCTTTGGTAAGAGAAGGCATCGTAATACCGATTCCTATCATCTTATGATCCTCTGTAGTCCAATCCTCGATGGCAGTCACAAAGTTCAGATCGAGCAAAGCTAAATACATCTTGATGTACTGGCCTATCTGCTTCTGCGAGAGTTCAGAATAGCCATAGAGATGCTTGTAAGTATCATTGATGAGGTCGAAAATCTTCTGTCCGTATCCGCCCTGATAAATATCCTTTCGGGTAATCTTACGGGCATGGAGATTGTATCTTTTCTCTATCATCGCCGCTATCTTGGAATATTTCTCCGGGATGGTATCTGGCACTATCAACTTATACTCTACGTACTTATTATCTACGGTAAAACCCTCCAAAGCCTCTACGTGCTCTGGATAATATGAATAATTGTAGATGGTAGGCATGGTGCCGAGCTGGTCAAAGCCCCAGGTAAGCATACCTTCTGGATCCATATCCGTAAAACCGAGCGGACCTACAATATCTTCCATTCCCTTCTCCTTGCCATATTTCTCTACAGCATCGAAGAGAGCCTTGGAAACCTCACGGTCGTCGATGAAATCAATCCACCCGAAGCGCACGGACTTACGGTCCCAACGCTTATTGGCCTTATGGTTGATAATAGCAGCGACACGTCCCACTACCTTGCCCTCTTTATAAGCAAGGAAATACTCTGCCTCGCAAAACTCGAAAGCGGCATTGCGATCTTTGCTAAGTGTGTTCATGTCGTCGCTGAAAAGATTGGGCGCATCATACGGATTGCCCTCGTATAGGTCGTAATGGAAGTCGATGAACGTCTTCAAGTCCTTCTTACTCTCGACCCTCTTAATTTCTATTAATGACATGATAATTCAAACTAGTTTGTTATTTTAAACATGCAAAAATAGCAATATTTCGCCAAACGACCAAATATTGCTATTATTTTTGCAGTTTTTTAGGGATTAGCACTTACTAAATCCCCCTTTCACAAATCACCAGCACATGGCTCTCATCGCTCAAAGTGGTGGCAAAGATATAGGTTTCTCCACCATCTTTCAGTTTCAGGCGCTTGCGCAATTCTGCCACGGAAAGGGGGAAATTGCGGGTGGCGATGTTCGCTTTCGTAATGCCGGAGAGTTGGCGTTTCAATTCCTTTTTATTAAAGGAGGAAACGGCGACAATGCGGAACGCCCTGCCTGGAAATGCTTCGACAGAATCCTCACTTACGAAGAGATGACTGTTCTTGGAAAGCATCTTTGCATCATATCGCTCGGAAAGAACACCAAAACAACCGGCTTTCATCAACGAGGCATTCGGTTCGTAGAGATACGGCATCTCATCAAGGGCTGGAGAGGTTATTCTATCAGAAGAGACCTTTTTTACGGCTTTTACGGAAGAAGAAACTATTTTATCAGGAGAAGCTATTTTCACGGCAGAAGAAGCCATTTCCGTCTCATCACAAACAAAGGATTGGGAGTCGTTGATGCAAAAGATTCGGAGATTTTCGTCATGTTTTGCCCCTAAATCTGTTCCTGAAACCATATTCATGCCCATATTTCGCGCAGAAAGCACCAAAAGCAACTCCTTGCACTCATTGCTCACGGAGATGATATGAACCTCTCTTACGTGGCTTAATTCGCTTATGGCACGGTGCCAGTCGAGCATCGGAGAGAGTTTGATGATGACGTAATCAGCCTTTGAAAGCATCTCTTCCTGCAAAACGGTAACATCAGGCGTGCAGTCTTTCAAAGATACAACCTTATTGCCAGCATCGTCTCTACGGGCAGGATCGATGAAGATCAGCTTAAGACCAAGGTTGGTCTTAAGTAATGACTGAGACTGCTCTTCAGTTATGCCTAAAAAATCTGATGCAGCATTCTTCTTAGAGTGAAAAGAATGCAGCACCTCTATTCCGTCTCCATTCTTCACGCAGACATTCTTCAAACCCAATCGCTCGAAGTTTTCCTTCGCAGCCTCACAAAGATGAGCCTGACGCTCCACATACATCGACTTTACGCCCAACCGGGAAGCTATATATGAGAAATCCACTCCGAAACCACCAGTCAAGTCAACAAACTCAATTTCTTCAGAAAAATCTTCCTCATTCGGTTCTTGTTTAATCTCATTAACATTCACATCACATTCCGTTAATATCTGTTGCTTTTTGCAAGTGCCTTCATTTTTGGCGAATTCTGAATCAACTGACCCTTCGCTCGCAAATTCACAAATTTTGGAAAAATGAGAATTAGAGGCCTTTTCGCACTCTTTTTCGTTTTCAGAAGAAGAAACTGACAAACCGAGCAATCTTGCCGCCAATTCTGCCTTATAAAGAGCTGTCTGCTCTGACGAACATTGCTCCATTGAGATATGAGGAGGATAGATAATGCCCTCAATACTTGCCCAACGTGGCAACTTGACATGCGCCATCTTTCGCCCACGAATCTGGTCGAGCGCGAAAGGCATATTTACTTCCGGATACTTGCTTCCAAGGAAAGCCAACTGGCGGACATCCTCATCCTGATGCTGGCGAATAAAATCTTGAGTGGCTTGATTCATTATTTCTGTTGAATGATTCGTCATTTCGTTACTTGTTCTTTGCTTTGAAGCGCAAAAATACGATATTCTGATGACTCTACAAAATTTTTAAGAGAATATCTGTCTGTTTTTATCCTCTTAAAAAGCATATTCCAAACCTATCAAAAACAAAGGTGAGTAAAAGGAAAAACAACCTTTTACTCACCTAAACCTTTGGTTCTCAGCCAATTATCCTTTCAAAACAAAGAATAAAAGTATAGAGAAGACTTCCTGCATCCGAAAAAGATGCAGAGAAATCCTTGATTACGATATTAGTCAGCCAACTTTGCCTTCAGGAACTCACGGTTCAAGCGGGCGATGTTAGCGATAGACTCGTTCTTTGGACAAACTGCCTCGCAAGCACGAGTGTTTGTACAGTTACCGAATCCGAGCTCGTCCATACGTGCAATCATCTTCTTAGCACGGGCAGCAGCCTCTACACGACCCTGTGGGAGAAGTGCCAACTGGCTAACCTTTGAGCTGACGAAGAGCATAGCAGAACCATTCTTACATGCAGCAACACAAGCACCGCAACCGATACATGTAGCGCAATCCATTGCCTCGTCTGCATTCTCCTTAGGAATCAGGATAGCATTAGCATCCTGAGCCTGACCTGTACGAATGCTGGTGTAACCACCTGCCTGGATGATCTTGTCGAATGCTGAACGGTCAACCATACAGTCCTTGATGATAGGGAAACCGGCAGAACGCCAAGGCTCAACGGTGATTACGTCACCATCGTTGAAACGACGCATGTAGAGCTGACATGTTGTAGCACCACGCTCTGTCTTACCATGTGGTGTACCATTAATATAAAGAGAGCACATACCGCAGATACCCTCGCGGCAGTCGTGGTCGAAGACGAAAGGCTCCTGACCTGACTCGATGAGCTCCTCGTTCAAGATGTCGAGCATCTCAAGGAATGAGGTGTCATCTGGGATGTTCTTCATCTCATGTGTATCGAAGTGACCCTGTGCATTAGGACCGTCCTGCTTCCAATACTTAACTGTGAAACTTATATTTCTTGCCATTGTCTTGTTCGCTTTTTAATTCTTGTAATTTCTTGTCTGTACCTTAATTGCCTCATACTCGAGAGGTTCCTTGTTGAGCACTGGAGCAGTTGTATCGTTGCCCTGATACTCCCAGCAACCTACGTAGAAGAAGTTCTCGTCATCACGCTTAGCCTCGCCTTCCTCTGTCTGGTACTCCTCACGGAAGTGACCACCACAGCTCTCGTTACGGTGCAATGCGTCGTAAGCGATCAACTCGCCCATCAAGATGAAGTCACGCAAGTGGATAGCCTTATCCAACTCTACGTTCAAGCCTTCCTTCTTACCTGGAATGAAGAGGTTCTTGTTGAATTCCTCACGGAGAGCCTTCATCTTCTTCAAGCCTTCCTCAAGACCTTCCTTGGTACGACCCATACCTACGTGCTCCCAAAGGATGTGACCCAACTCCTTGTGGATAGAATCTACAGAGCGCTTGCCCTGAATACCCATCAAACGGTCGATTTCCTTCTGAACACCTGCCTCTGCCTCTGCGAACTCTGGGAGATCGGTAGAGAGCTTTGGCCACAATGCCTGGTCTGCCAAGTAATTCTGGATAGTGTATGGCAATACGAAGTAACCATCTGCCAAACCCTGCATCAAAGCAGAAGCACCAAGACGGTTAGCACCGTGGTCAGAGAAGTTACACTCACCAATAGCGAAGAGACCTGGAATAGTGGTCATCAACTCGTAGTCAACCCAGATACCACCCATTGTATAGTGGATAGCAGGGAAGATCATCATTGGGTTATAGTACTTCACACCGTTGATTTCGTTAGCCAACTCACCTGGGTTAACGTCGGTAATCTCCTCATACATATCGAAGAGGTTGCCATAACGCTGCAGGATAACGTCGATACCGAGACGGTTGATAGACTCAGAGAAGTCGAGGAATACGGCAAGACCTGTGTTGTTGACACCGAAGCCCTTGTCGCAACGCTCCTTAGCTGCACGAGAAGCCACGTCACGAGGAACCAGGTTACCGAATGCTGGGTAACGGCGCTCCAAGTAGTAGTCGCGGTCTTCCTCAGGAATATCAGAACCCTTCTTTGTACCTGCCTGCAATGCCTTAGCATCCTCAATCTTCTTAGGAACCCAGATACGACCATCGTTACGGAGTGACTCTGACATCAAAGTCAACTTACTCTGGTTTGTACCGTGAACAGGGATACATGTTGGGTGAATCTGAACGTAAGATGGGTTAGCGAAGTCAGCACCCTTGCGGTAGCACTGGATAGCTGCTGTACAGTTACAACCCATAGCGTTTGTAGAGAGGAAGTAAGCGTTACCATAACCACCAGTAGCGATAACTACGGCGTTGGCAGAGAAACGCTCCAACTCACCTGTAATCAAATTCTTGGCGATGATACCACGAGCGTGACCGTCAACGATAACTACATCCTCCATCTCGTAACGAGTGAAGAGCTTTACCTTACCTGCCTCAACCATGCGGCTTAAAGAAGAGTAAGCACCGAGGAGGAGCTGCTGACCAGTCTGACCCTTAGCATAGAATGTACGAGATACCTGAGCACCACCGAAAGAACGGTTAGCCAACATACCACCATACTCACGAGCGAAAGGAACACCCTGAGCTACACACTGGTCGATGATGTCGTTGCTCACCTCAGCCAAACGGTAAACGTTAGCCTCACGAGCACGGTAGTCACCACCCTTTACTGTATCGTAGAACAAACGGTAAACAGAGTCACCATCATTCTGATAATTCTTAGCTGCATTGATACCACCCTGTGCTGCAATAGAGTGAGCACGACGTGGAGAGTCCTGGATGCAGAAGTTCAAGATATTGAAGCCCATCTCGCCGAGAGAAGCAGCTGCAGAAGCACCTGCCAAACCTGTACCTACAACGATAATGTCGAGCTTTAACTTATTCTTTGGATTAACCAAACGCTGGTGAGCCTTATAGTTGGTCCATTTCTCAGCAACTGGTCCTTCAGGTATTCTAGAATTTAATGTTTTTGCCATAATCTTTTTTAATACTTAAATGATTACATGAATTAAGCTGCACAGCACAAAGATGGAGCACAACCGAAAGCGAATGCCAAAACGACAACGATGAAGAGGAGAAGCAGGATGGTAGAGTAAATCATACCAATAGTCTTCCAACGGCAGAACCAAGTCTTACCGTTCCAACCGAGAGTCTGAATAGCACTCCAGAAACCGTGAGTGAGGTGGAACCAAAGAGCTACCAACCAGATGATGTAGAGAACTACGAACACAGGGTTAGCGAAGGTGTCCTTGATGAAAGCGAAGCCGTCTGCTGGGCTATGACCGAAGCTTGTACCCAAAAGCTCTGCAAACATCATGTTGTACCAAAAGTTGAAGAGGTGAAGCAACAAACCGAGAACGATGATGATACCGAGCACCAACATGTTCTGACTTGCCCACTCTACCTTCTCTGGCTTTGCTGTTACCTCGTAACGCTGGTTACCACGAGCACGACGGTTCTGTGCTGTCAGGATGAAAGCATAAACGATGTGACAAACTGCCAAAGCTGCCAAACCCAAGGTTGCAACTACGGCGTACCAGCTAGCACCCAACAACTCGCAGATTGTGTTGTAAGCCTCTCCGGAGAAAAGCGCAACCACATTCATGCAACCGTGGAATGTCAAGAATAGAATAAGTGCAATACCAGTTACTGACATCACTACCTTTCTACCAATAGATGAATTGATTAACCACATAAATGATTGATTTTAAAATATTTAACTGTTTGAAACTAAATTATTATTCTATATCTATCTATCACCTGCAAAACATAGATCATGGGGAATCACAATCCTCATTTCTAAGTATAATTGCATAAATTTGCTGCAAAATTACTATAAATTCGTGATTTATCAAAGTATTTTTGCTAAAATTTCAATTTAAATTCTTACTTTTGCCGAAAATTAGAAAAAGTATAGATTATGACATTCAATTATGACGTACTTGTTATCGGTGGCGGACATGCCGGATGTGAGGCTGCTGCAGCCTCTGCCAACATGGGGGCTAAGACCTGCCTGATAACAATGGACATGAACAAGATTGGACAGATGAGTTGCAACCCTGCCATCGGTGGTATTGCAAAAGGACAGATTGTAAGGGAGATTGATGCCTTAGGTGGACAAATGGGAATCGTAACCGATAAGACCGCCATCCAGTTCCGTATGTTAAATATAGGTAAAGGACCTGCCGTATGGAGTCCCCGTGCTCAATGCGACCGAGGAAAGTTCATCTGGGAATGGAGAAGCATCCTCGACCGTACCGACAACCTTGACATTTGGCAAGATCAGGCTGACGAACTCTTAGTCGAAAACGGAGAAGCAATAGGTGTACGTACCATCTGGGGTGCTGAGTTCCATGCCAAGAGCATCATCATTACTGCAGGCACTTTCCTGAACGGCCTGATGCATGTAGGAAGAAAAATGGTAGAAGGTGGCAGATGTGCAGAACCTGCAGTACACCATTTTACGGAAAGCATCACCCGATGGGGAATCACAGCCGCAAGAATGAAAACAGGAACTCCTGTTCGTATCGACAAGAGAAGCGTTCACTTCGAGGATATGGAAGAACAACCTGGTGATAATGATTTCCACCAGTTTTCGTATATGGGCGAGCATCGGGTACTTAAACAGCTTCCGTGCTGGACCTGCTACACCAACAAGAACGTGCATGAAATCCTGAAAAGCGGACTTTCTGATTCTCCTTTATATAATGGTCAGATTCAAAGTACTGGTCCAAGATACTGTCCGAGCATTGAAACAAAGCTCGTCACTTTCCCAGACAAGGAACAGCATCCGCTATTTTTGGAACCAGAGGGTGAAGATACCAATGAAATGTACCTGAATGGTTTTTCATCCAGTATGCCAATGGACATACAGTTGAAAGCCCTTCATGAAATTCCAGCTTTAAGAGATGCCAAGATTTACAGACCGGGTTATGCTATTGAGTACGATTACTTCGACCCAACACAACTCAAGCATTCGTTGGAATCAAAAATCATAAAAGGTCTTTTCTTCGCAGGCCAGGTAAATGGAACGACAGGATACGAAGAAGCCGGCGGTCAAGGTACTGTTGCTGGAATCAATGCAGCGCTCCATTGTGTGGGAGACAAGACATTTGAAATGCAAAGAGACGAAAGCTATATCGGCGTTCTTATCGATGACCTCACGACAAAAGGCGTGGATGAGCCATACAGAATGTTCACCTCCAGAGCTGAATACAGAATTCTCCTCCGACAGGATGATGCAGACGCCCGGCTGACAGAGAAAGCTTACGAACTGGGAATTGCAAAACGAGACCGTTATGACTGGTGGCAAGAGAAGAAAGAGAATATCGAAAGAATCATCAACTTCTGTGAGAGCTACCCAATCAAAAAGGATAAGATCAATCCAAAACTGGAAGCACTGGGCACCACTCCACTTCGCGCAGGATGCAAACTGATCGATCTCGTGGCACGTCCACATCTCAATCTTCAAAACCTTTCAGAAATTATTCCTGAATTAAAAGAAGTAATGGAATCTCCAGCCAACCGACAGAAAGAAATTTCGGAGGCTGCAGAAATCAAAATGAAGTACAAGGGCTACATCGAAAGAGAACGTCTCATTGCAGACAAAATGCACCGACTGGAGAATATCAAAATCAAAGGCCGATTCAACTATGCAGAGCTTAACGAAATCTCCACAGAGGGCCGACAGAA
Organism: Segatella hominis; assembly: GCF_004535825.1. GTDB lineage: Bacteria > Bacteroidota > Bacteroidia > Bacteroidales > Bacteroidaceae > Prevotella > Prevotella hominis. Next base: position 106,773 of record NZ_SGVY01000003.1, read on the forward strand.
ATTGGAGCATATCAATCCTGAAACTCTTGCTCAGGCAAGTAGAATTCCAGGTGTGTCTCCAAGCGACATCAACGTCCTGCTCGTTTTACTAGGAAGATAGTTTCACGCAACTCTACGCTTTCTATCTTTTTAAATGTTTCACGTGGAACACAAACATTGTAAAGCTTTTGATTTTCAGTCAATTAAGATTGCTTTCATCAAGTGTTTTGTGGTTAAAGAAAAACTTTAATCTCACGTGAAACACTACTTAAAGATACACCGAAAAAGAGACATAAAACGCTATGGCTTTTCGAGAATATCTCAAGTTCGCCTTCAAGCAAAAGAGCATTAAAAATGAGGATATGATCCGAAAGAAAAAAGCATTAAAATAAGTACGTAAAAAACATATAATCAAAAGAATAAAACATATAATTAAGAAGTACAGAACTATGAACAATCAGCTATTATTAGACAATCTGCGTTGCATACCAGATTGGCCAATTAAGGGTGTTAATTTCCGTGATGTTACTACCCTTTTCAAGAACCCTGCTTCGCTAAAAGAAATTAGCGATGAGATGTATGAATTGTATAAAGATAAAGGTATAACCAAGATTGTAGGCATAGAATCACGTGGATTCGTTATGTCTTCCGCATTAGCTATCAGACTTGGCGCAGGTGTTGTTCTTTGCCGCAAACCTGGAAAACTCCCTTGCAAAACCGTACAGGAAAGCTATGCTAAAGAATATGGTATGGACACCATCGAAATCCATGAAGATGCGATCAATGAAAACGATGTTGTCCTACTCCATGACGACTTACTTGCCACTGGCGGAACCATGAAAGCAGCATGCGATCTGGTTAAGAAATTCCATCCTAAAAAGGTTTACGCAAACTTCATTATCGAGTTGGTAAACGAGAATTTCATCGGCCGCAAGATCTTTGATGAAGACGTTGAAGTTTCAACTCTTCTTCAATTATAGCCCCCTTATGCCAAGCCTATATAAAGAAGCGAAGAATGCTTTTTTAATGTTTCAGTACGCATAAATACAGTTTTGAAACACAAAAAACGCCCTTTATCATAGTTTCATTATATAGGTTTGGCATCATATTTAATAGTATGTTTTATAAAACACTTCACTGTACGTTTAACAACGCTCATTCGTTTCACGTGAAACAGGACTCAATTAAACTCCTATAAATAAAGGTATTGGAATATGACCAAGCAGGAAAATGAGGAAAGACTCACAAGACTTAAGAATATTGTATTGAGCATGCCGGAGAAGCCTGGCAGCTATCAATATTATGATGAAAACCATACGATTATATACGTAGGAAAGGCCAAGAATCTGAAAAGACGCGTATCTTCATACTTCCACAAAGAAGTAGATAGATACAAAACAAAAGTACTCGTTTCTAAGATTTTCGACATTTCATATACGGTTGTCAATACGGAAGAAGATGCACTTTTGCTTGAAAATAGCCTTATAAAAAAGTATAATCCCAGATATAATGTTTTGCTGAAAGACGGGAAAACATATCCTTCTATATGTGTGACAAACGAGTATTTTCCTCGCATTTTCAAGACTCGCCATATCAATAAAAAGGTGGGGACTTTCTTTGGGCCATACCCCCATATTGGCAGCATGTACGCCGTTCTTGAGGTCATCAAGAAGCTTTACAAGCCAAGAACTTGCCGCTTTCCTATCACAAAAGAAGGCGTAGCTGTCGGTAAATATAAGCCATGTCTGGAGTACCATATTCACAATTGCGGTGCGCCATGTATCAACAAACAAAGCTACGAAGAATACCAGGAGAATATGCGCCAAGCTCGCGAAATCCTTAAAGGAAATACAAGAGAAGTGAGCAAATATCTATATGATATGATGATGAAAAACGCAGAACTTCTGAAGTTTGAAATAGCTGAAGAATACAAGAAAAAGTATCAACTCTTGGATGAATTTGAGGCCAAAAGCGAGGTCGTGAGCCACACAATTACAGACGTAGATGTCTTCACCATCGTGAATGATGACTCCAACAAGAATGCCTTTATCAACTATATTCATGTAAAGAATGGAACTATCAACCAGAGCTTTACCTATGAATATAAACGCAAACTGGAAGAAAGCGACGAGGAACTCTTGATTACAGCTATTCCAGAAATCAGGGAGCGTTTTCATTCCACTGCAAAAGAGATTATCGTTCCTTTCGAGATGGAATGGAAGCTAAAAGATGCATCATTTTTCGTACCACAGAGAGGCGACAAGAAGCACCTTCTGGAACTCTCTGAGATGAACTGCAAGCAGTATAAGTTCGACCGTCTAAAGCAGGCAGAAAAGCTTAATCCTGAGCAGAAACAAACCCGTTTGATGAAGGAGTTACAGGCGAAATTAAAGCTTCCGAAGTTGCCATATCAGATAGAATGCTTTGATAACTCCAACATTTCCGGTACAGACGCGGTGGCTGGCTGCATCGTATATAAAGGTATGAAACCTTCCAGAAAAGACTACAGGAAATACAATATAAAAACGGTTGTAGGACCCGATGATTATGCCTCCATGCAAGAGGTCGTGAGACGTCGATATAGCCGCATGATGGACGAAGGAACACCCTTACCCGACCTCATTATTACGGATGGAGGTAAAGGTCAGATGGACGTAGTTCATGCAGTTATAGCAGACGAATTACACTTGGACATCCCTATTGCAGGTCTTGCCAAAGACGACCGCCACCGCACCAATGAATTGCTCTACGGTTTCCCGCCCAAAACCATAGCTCTTCCACCTGAAAGTGAGCTTTTCAAGGTTTTGACTCAGATACAGGACGAAGTACATCGATATGCCATTTCCTTCCACAGAGATAAGCGTTCTAAGCACGCTTTACACTCAGAATTGGACGACATCAAAGGCATTGGTCCAAAGGCTAAAGAAGCGCTTCTGAGCAAGTTTAAAAGCGTAAAAAAGGTCAAGGAAGCAAGTATAGAAACCCTGACAGAAGTACTCGGACCACATAAAGCGGAAATACTTGTGAAATATTTCACAGAAAAAGACAAGAATATCAAATAAATATCGTATATTTGCATCTGAAATCATTATAGAAACAGAAAGAATTGATATATAAATATAAAAGAATAAGATAACATGAGAATCGTGATACAACGTGTCGCACATGCCTCTGTTACCATTGAAGGCGAAGTAAAATCTGCTATCAAGCAAGGCTATCTCGTCCTCTTGGGTATAGAAGAAAGCGACACTACAGAGGACATTGATTGGTTAGTAAGAAAGGTGATAGGACTGCGTGTTTTTGATGATGAAAACCATGTCATGAATCGTTCTATCATAGACATAAACGGGGAAATCCTGGTTATCAGCCAATTTACCCTTTTCGCCAGCTATAAGAAGGGAAATCGACCAAGTTGGCTGAGAGCTGCCAAACACGAAATCAGCATTCCACTCTATGAGGAGTTCTGCAAAAAGCTCTCTGAAGCACTTGGAAAGCCTGTAGGAACAGGCGAATTCGGAGCTGATATGAAGGTTGAATTATTGAATGATGGTCCTGTTACCATCATGATGGACACTCATAATAAGGAATAAAATGACAATAAAAGAAGCACAGGAAGCCGTAGATAAATGGATCAAAGAGTATGGCGTTCGCTATTTCAGCGAGCTAACCAATATGGCTTGTCTCACAGAAGAAGTAGGAGAACTGGCTCGCGTCATCGCCCGAACATACGGCGACCAGAGCTTCAAGAAGGGCGAAAAGCCTAACCTCGGAGAGGAAATGGCAGACGTTCTCTGGGTTCTCATTTGTCTGGCTAACCAAACGGGAATCGACCTTACTGAAGAACTCAAAAAGAGCTTCGATAAGAAGACCCAAAGGGATTCTGAAAGGCATAAGAACAACCCGAAATTGAAGGGATATAATACCTGAAATTGAAGGAAATAAAACACCTGAAATTGAAGGAATCATATAGATAAACTTAACTTTAATAATTAAAAAAGTAACATTAAGTATGAGCAGTATTAAAGAACAGGTTCTTGCACAGCAACAAGGACAATACAGTGAAGCAGACGACAAGTATTTGTCAGTTCTCAAACAGTATAATTGCAACCTTAACGATAAGGAAATTGCAGCAGAAGTAAAGAAACTCCTTGACGAGAAAGTTGCAGAAAACGAGACCATGGAGGTGAAGAAATTCCTCTTTGGAAGCGTTGAATTAACATCTCTCCATACAGAAGATACAGAGGAAAGTATCTTGAAGATGATAGAGAAAGTCAACAAATTCTCCAAGGATTATCCTGAACTTCCTCATGTAGCAACAGTATGCACCTACCCTAACTTCGCTGGTCTCATTAGCCAAAGTCTGGAAGTTGATGGCGTAGAAATCGCTGTCGTAAGCGGCAATTTCCCTTCTTCTCAGACTTTCATCGAGGTAAAGGTAGCTGAAACTGCATTGGCTATTAAAGATGGTGCCACAGAGGTTGACATCGTAATGCCTGTTGGCAAGTTCTTCAGTGAGGATTACGAAGGCCTTTGCTCTGACATCCAGGAACTGAAGGAAACATGTGGCGAGCACAAGATGAAATGTATCTTGGAGACTGGTTGCCTGAAGAACTGCAGCAACATCATGAAGGCTTCTATTCTTGCTATGTACTCAGGTTCTGACTACATCAAGACATCTACTGGCAAGGAGAAAGTTTCTGCTACTCCAGAGGCTGCTTACGTGATGTGTCAGGCCATCAAGGCTTACTACGAGAAGACTAGTATCCAGATTGGTTTCAAGCCAGCTGGCGGCATCAACACCGTTCACGATGCAATCGTTTACTACACAATTGTAAAAGAAGTTCTTGGCGAAAAGTGGTTAACCAACCAATGGTTCCGCTTGGGAACATCTAGACTTACCAACCTCCTCTTGAGCGAAATCCTTGGCAAGGAAATCAAGTATTTCTAAAAAGGGAAAACTGATTCGTAGATAAAACAAGGTCTTTCAACGGCAAATATAGCCAGTTGAAAGACCTTTATTTTTAGAGACTTATAGTCGTACGACTACTCACTCTATAGACGTACGACTATAACCCCTATAAACGTACGACTATAGACTCTAATGACGTACGACTATAAACTTAATAAACGTACGAGCTTAAACCTTACGTTCAATAACGAAATCAAGATAAGCTTTCAAAGCGTTATAGATAGCCTTATCTTCCACATAAGTGTCCAAGAAATTCATGGCTTCAGCATGAAAATCCCACATACGCTTATCTGCGTATTCTATACCTCCATTGGCTTTCGTAAATTCCACCAAACGAGCAATTTCATCAGGGGTTACGTCATGAGATTTCACCTTACGTGCCAGCTTCATCATCTCCTCGTCACCAGTAGATTTCAGCGCATAGATAACTGGCAAAGTCAACTTACCTTCAGCCATATCATTACCAGTAGGCTTACCTATCTCCTGAGAATCGTAGTAATCAAAAATATCATCACGAATCTGGAAGATAACACCTAAATTCTGGCCAAATCGCTTGGCTTCCTCTATAGCAATCTGTGAAGCATTAGCCGACAAAGCACCGATACCGGCACAAGCCTCAAAAAGAGCTGCCGTTTTCTGCTTAATTACCTGATAATAAATGTCTTCCGATATTTCCTGATTACTGATACTGTTCAATTGCAGAATCTCACCATTGGACAAAACACGTCCTAATTCAGCAAGATATCTCACTATTTCCTCAGAATGAGAATAGGAAACATGGAGCAAGGCAGTAGAGAGAATGAAGTCACCTACCAGTACTGCAACCTTATTATTATAAGTAGCATTGACACTTGCCTGACCACGGCGCTCCCCACTTTCATCTACAACATCATCATGTACTAAAGAAGCCGTATGAAGCAGTTCCAAACCGACTGCTGAATGCTGAGTTACCTCAGTAACTTTGCCGAAATTCTTCGCCATCAGCAGGATAAGCATAGGGCGCATACGCTTACCCGCACGCTGTCGAATATGGTCGAGAGCCTGTGAAAGAAGTCCGTCGCTATGCATCAAAGACTTATTAAACAAATCAATAAAATCTGTCAACTCTGCCTCAATAGGCTGTCTGATAAGTGATAAATAATCCATTATGTGATAGTAAAACTACTTAATTTCTGAAATTTGATACAAAATTAATCAATTATTCGTGAAATGTGGCAATTTTTTAGTAATTTTACACCATAAATATGAATATTATGGATAAATTATTCCTTTTAGACGCGTATGCGCTCATTTATCGCTCGTATTACGCCTTTATCAAAGCTCCAAGAATCAATTCCAAGGGGCTTAACACTTCGTGTATCATGGGGTTCTGCAATACCCTCAACGAGATACTTACCAAGGAGAAACCAACTCATATCGCAGTGGCTTTCGACCATGGAAAGACCTTCCGCCATGAGGCTTTTCCTGCCTATAAAGCCCAGCGAGAAGAGACACCGGAAGACATCAAGCTCTCTGTGCCAATCATCAAAAACATACTCGAGGCCTACAACATTCCCATCCTCCAAGTGGAGGGTTTTGAGGCTGATGATATCATTGGTACTGTGGCGATTCAAGCTGGAGAGAAAGGTATAGAGACCTACATGCTCACACCGGATAAAGATTATGGTCAGCTGGTAAGGGAGAATGTATATATGTTCCGTCCTCGACATGGGGGCGGATATGAAACCTTGGGTGAAAAGGAAATTGAGGAAAAATACGGAATCGCTTCCCCACTCCAGGTTATTGACCTTTTGGCTCTCATGGGTGACTCGGCAGATAACTTCCCAGGATGTCCTGGTGTCGGAGAGAAAACGGCTGCCAAACTGATCAATGAATTTGGAAGCGTAGAGAACTTGATTGAAAATTCTTCTAAGGTGAAAGGCAAACTTCGCGAAAAAGTAGAAGGTGCCATTGAGGATATTAAAATCTCAAAGTTCCTGGCTACTATCCGGACTGATGTTCCTGTGGAAATTAAAATGGATGATTTGAAGTTAGTTGAACCTGATAAAGAAAAGTTGGACGAAATCTTCTCCGAACTCGAGTTCAAAAGCTTTGCAAACAGGATTCTTAAAAAACCTCAACAAAAGAAAATAAAGCCTACAGGAGAGCTCGATTTATTTGGCGCACAGCAAGACGATGGGCAGGATGTTCAAAAAAACGCGAGTTTTGAGACCCTTAAAAGCACTCCTCATAAGTATCAACTAATTGAAAATGAGAAAGATGCAAAGAAACTTTGTGATTATTTGATGACATTCGGTATTCTCAGTTTAGATACAGAGACCACTTCTACTACTGCAATTGATGCAGAATTGGTAGGTTTGAGCTTTGCCGTCAAAGAAAAAGAGGCTTACTATGTCGCCATTTCTGCAAATCGTGAAGAAGCTTTAAAATTCGTAAACATCTTTAAACCGCTCTATGAAAACCCTCAAATTCTGAAAGTCGGCCAAAATATCAAATACGACTACGAGGTTTTGATGAATTACGGAGTGGAGATAAAAGGCAAGATGTTTGATACGATGATTGCTCACTATCTCATCCAACCAGAGTTATACCACAACATGGATTATCTGGCTGAAGTCTTGCTCAATTACCAGACCATCCATATTGAGGAGTTGATTGGTCCGAAAGGCAGAAACCAGAAATCGATGCGAGATCTTGCTCCATCCGATGTTTATGAATATGCAGCAGAAGATGCAGACATCACATTGCGATTGAAAAATGTACTTGAGCCAAAACTCAAGGAGATTCATTGTGAGGATCTGTTTTGGAATGTCGAAATGCCACTTGTTCCCGTTTTGGCCCACATGGAGATGAACGGAGTATGCATCGATACTGATACACTGAAAGAAACGTCTAATAATTTGACCAACAGATTGGCGGACATAGAGCATCACATCTACGAACTGGCAGGTGAATCGTTCAACATAGCCTCTCCACGTCAGGTAGGTGAAATCCTCTTCGGAAAAATGAAGATTGTGGAGAAACCGAAAAAGACAAAGACGGGACAATATGTGACGAGTGAAGAAGTACTGCAACAGTTGAGAAGCAAGAGTCCGATCATCGATGAGATTCTGAACTACAGGGGTTTAAAGAAACTTCTGAGCACATACGTGGATGCTCTTCCTAAGCTCATCAACCCACGTACTGGACATATACATGCCTCATTCAATCAGGCCATTACTGCCACAGGTCGCCTTTCATCAAGTGATCCAAACTTACAGAATATTCCTGTACGTGATGATGATGGAAAAGAAATACGCCGCTGCTTTATTCCAGAGCCAGGCTGTCTGTTTTTTTCAGCAGACTACTCCCAGATAGAGTTGCGCATTATGGCACACTTGAGCGAAGACAAGAATATGGTAGAAGCCTTCCGTGAAGGTTCCGATATCCATGCCGCAACAGCTGCCAAAATATGGCATGAAGAAATATCGCAAGTTACTGATACTCAGCGCAAAAAGGCAAAGACTGCCAACTTTGGTATCATCTATGGTATCACTACATTCGGTCTGGCGCAGCGCATGAATATAGAAAATAAAGAAGCCAAGCAAATCATTGAGGATTATTTCCGCACCTTCCCTGACGTAAAGGCCTATATGGAGAAATCAAAGGAAATTGCCCGCGAGAAAGGCTATGCTGAGACTATTTTCCACCGCCGCCGCTACTTACCAGACATCAATAGCCGCAATGGTACAGTACGCGGTTTTGCCGAGCGCAATGCCATCAATGCCCCTATCCAAGGTTCAGAAGCCGACATCATCAAGGTTGCGATGGTTCGCATCTTCAACCGATTCAAAGCTGAAGGCATCAAGAGCAAAATGATCATCCAGGTACACGATGAGCTCAATTTCTCCGTCTATCCGGAAGAGAAAGAAAAAGTAGAGCAAATCGTGGTAGAGGAAATGCAGAATGCCTATCATCTGAGCGTACCATTAGTAGCCGATGCAGGCTGGGGAAAGAACTGGCTGGAAGCACATTAATGCCAACTCAGAATGACACTAAAACAAGGGAACTTACATTATAAGTTCTAAACATGAATGAAAAAAAGAACTTTTGGTAAAAGAAACCTATAAAAAACAGAGGAACTTTGGAATAAGATAACTCCAAAGTTCCTTTTTATATTTCAGAAATTTGTGTAAGCAGGCGTCCTTGCCAACAAGTAAATTTCAGAACCAGCAAACAATAATAGTTTCAAATCATCAGCACTGCGGATTTACAATTTCCTGATTACGGTTTCCAACTGCTCACCCAATCCGATAGTATAACCCTGTGAGAAATAAACCACACGATTGAAAGTATCAGAAATCATAAATATCGGAAGGAGGTTGGCATTCGTAAGTTTCATATTCTCAACGATTTGCTTCCGAATAGAACCCTCCTTGTCTATACCGAATATCAGATTCTTAGGCAGACCCGGGAACTCGGCAATGCGGAACTTTTTAGCTGAAGCCTCATCCTCAAAGAGGAGCACCATAGGACGATTCCACTTTTCGAATACTTGCGCAACCTTAGCGATATCCTTCAAGGCATGATTAGTAGGCTCTTGGCCTACACCCAACAAACCGGTAATGAAATAACCACGACCCGTCTGGCTCAAAAGACTGACTTCCTTACCATCCAAGATGAATTTAGACTCCGAATCAAAGTTTCCCTTAACCGTAATCTCGGTATCAGAAGTACGTAAATACATCTTAACTACGTTGGTTTCAGCTTGTTTCACATGAAACAATTGCATTTCTGACAACACCCCGCCATTGGCAAGACGAGTACCCGTTACAAGAGCATAATCCCCCTCATCCAATTCCACTCCATTCTTGAACGTATTACTCCAAGTACATCCCTCTTCAGGATATTCCAGCAGCGAAGTAGAGCCGTCAGGATTGATGCGAGTAAGAGAAAAATGACTATAATACTTAGGATCATCCACCACTCCATTAGGCTGATAATCAAGCTTTAACAAGCCCTTAGGAGAAGACTGTACCTTTATCTTTTCCATATTAGATGCAGCAGAAGATGCTTTCGCGTCAAAATCGACATCTATCCAGACGTCATTCTGCAAACCCTCCTTCACTCCACCTTGTTTATATTGCAATTTCTTGGTCACAGCATCCACTCTCGCCTCAATTCCAAGACTTCTTGCCACATCCACGAAGAAAATCTTCCGAGAGCGCTCATCCGTAAGGCGTGATGTCCAAACACCCATAGGAGTCTGGGCGATTTGCAATGCCTTCTTGTCAGGGTTCAGACGGATATTCTCCTTCACCCATTCCACCAGACGAGCTGGATCTTGTCTGAAAACTTGAGCCAAAGATTGCTTTGCTTTAGCTGCATTATTTGCTTTTACAGACTTGGAAGACACATCACGATCATCAGCAACAGAGGTCTTCATCTTTTCAAATTGCTCCTCAAAGAACTGTTTGAAAGGATGAATAATCATCTCGTCCTCCACACGAGGAGACAACTGGTTGCTATGGGCATTGAAATGATCCTCCAGAATATCCATCTGCATATCCCTTAAATCCTTGGCACTCAGCGTACTGAGCAAATCTATAGCCCGACTCAGATTGTCCTGATGAAGCATCAGAAACTTGAGGATAACTTCGTGATTACCCCAAGAACCAACAAGGAAATCCACTAACTTCTGAGCTTTATCAGAAAGCTTTTGAGCATTTTGATAGTCCACTTTTTCTCCCTTTACCATCCAAGTAGGAACCCCGTTTCTCGTCAAATACTTCTCCTCAAGCAATCCTTTTTTCTGCAATGCCTCCAGAGCCGTCTCCTTAGTATAGAAAGTAGCTAGATAAGCATGGCGGATAGAATCCTCATAAGCGAATCGCTCCAGGTTCTTCGCTCTCGCCTCTGCCGAAACCTCAGGAATATTTGCTTTCTCTGGCGGAGGTACGATATCAAAAGAATCACGGAAACTAACGGAAGAAAAATCAAGAGAACGGTTCATATCCGAAGCTGAAACCTTCCGGTCAAGACGGATGGTCATTTTTCTCGCCTTCTCACCTTCCTCACCAGGCAGATTTGCCTTACCGAAAGAAGCCTTTACAAAGCCATACTTACCATCCTTCGAAGCCCAAACCATCATATCGCCCTTACCTGCCGAAAGAAAGGTCTTGCCATCCTGAGCCGTATATTTCGTCACGACAGAACAAAACTCTGCATAATTATAGATTTTAAAATCCACTCTTGCACCCTCTACAGGCTTGCCTTCAGCATCAACTACAGAGAAGTCGATACGGGCTGAGGAACCATAATTGTCTATCAGATTGATTTCTGTATAGTTGGACGTGCGGAGCATTACCTCTTCCGGTCCGTTATAGTCGCCAAACGCCTTCGTATGCATCAGCATGGCTCTCGATGCGGGAGCATTAAACCACGCCAGATTAAGCACAGCCTCAGGTTCACAAGCGCCTAAGAAGTACCATTTACCATCAGCCCATGCTTCTACCCAGGCATGATTGTCGTCAGTATGCGCCCAGCGAGGCGTATAAACCTGTCTGGCAGGAATGCCTATCGCTCTCAAAGCTGCCACGGTAAAAGTACTCTCCTCGCCGCATCTTCCGTATGCAGAACGGATCGTGGCAAGAGGAGCAGAAGTACGACCGTCGGAAGGCTGATAGGTTACCCGCTCATGGCACCAATGGTTGACTTCCAGAATAGCATCTTTCATGCCCATCCCCTTCACACGCTCTTTCAGTTCCTTAAAGAATATCATTCGGGAATCATCCAGATTTTCATTGTTCACACGGATAGGAAGCACAAAGTGACGGAACAGCAACTCCGGTATATACTTGCCCCAAGCCATTTCCTTCCTTGCCTCAAAGCTCGTACGTACATTTTCCAGGAAGAAACTTGTAGGATAGTCTGTCACGTCAGCCACTGGCATATAGGCATAGAGGAATTGTAAGGCCTCCTGCTCCTCAGTCGTCAGTTTCTGCTTAGTGACCTCCATCATCTCCTTAGCCCCCTTTTTCTTCAGGACTGTACCATAGACGTTCATCCCTTTCACCTGATAGAACTGCCTGCCCACGAGTTTCATCTTACTCTCGAAAGCATTTTCCACCTTAGAGCGATAAGCCCCGTCTGAGATAAAATGGGGTTTGTCATGTGCATCCACCGACAAACAGTTGGCCATCACCGCCTGCCAAGAAACCAAGAAGAGGATGGCTAAAGATACTATACTTTTTCTCATATTTATTAAGATTATTTTTTCCAACCGCAAAGATAAGCAATAAAAATGAAGTTCACAAGTTTGTAGTCCTCAAACTTATAAATCTTTAGCATTCTTTTATATCAGTCACTACCCTACCGATAAACCGATTTTTCATGCCTATCTTGAGGAACAGCTACTATCCGTCATATCATTTTAGGGAAAATGTGATAAAAACACCATAAATGCCTTGGAATTTTATGAAAAAGTAGTAACTTTGCTACGAGTATCCCATCCAACATGAAGGATATATAGCCAAAAACTCAATATGGATCAATAAATAGAAAAAGAAGATATGAACAGAGAAGAATTTAAATTTGAGATATGTGCCAATAGTGTAGAAAGCTGTCTGGCAGCACAAGAGGGAGGAGCCGACCGAGTAGAACTGTGCGCAGGAATACCCGAGGGAGGCACTACCCCATCGTATGGCGAGATAAAACTGGCTCGAAAATTACTCACAAAGACTAAACTCCACGTCATCATCCGACCTCGTGGTGGGGATTTTCTCTATACCCCATTGGAACTGGAACGCATGGAAGAAGATATCCGCATCTGTCGCGAATTGGGAGTGGATGGAGTCGTTTTCGGATGCCTCACAGAAGAGGGAGAAATTGATAGGGAAGCCAACCGCAGGTTAGTGGAGCTGGCACGCCCAATGTCAGTAACCTTCCACCGTGCTTTCGACCGTACTGCAGATCCCATGAAAGCCCTTGAAGATATTATTTCTTTGGGATGCAACCGAATCCTGACTTCCGGTCAGCAACCGAAGGCGATAGATGGTATCAGCCTGCTTGCCCAGCTGGAAAAGAAACTGAAAGAATATCCCCTGCCTCCTATCCAGCTTCTGGCAGGTAGTGGCGTCAACGAGGAAAACATCCGACAGATATTCGATGCTACAGGCATTCACGAATACCATTTTTCTGCAAGAGTAAATGTAGTGAGCAAGATGAAACATTATAACCACGAGGTTTATATGGGAGCCAAAGGGGCTGATGAATCCAATTCGCTCGTCACATCAGCAGAGAAAGTGAGAAATACCATCAAACAACTCGTTTAAAGAGAAAAAAGTATAATAGCCTCCACAAAGCGTGAAGGCTATTATACTTTTTTATAGCATCTGTTTTCAATTGACACTATTTCTTATAGCTTCAATTTCCTATTTATTCAGTTTCCAAGTTACACCATCCTTGGTGTCCTTAACTTCAAATCCGGCATCAGCAAGAGCATCACGAATCTGGTCGCTGGTAGCCCAATCCTTAGCTGCTTTAGCCTTAGCACGAAGGTCGAGTACCATATCCACCACCTTGCCGTAAGCCTCCTCACGTGCATCATTGTTGGCACCCTTCTCACTCTTCAAACCGAGAAGATCGAAGGTGAAGAGCTGCATCGTTTCGGTGAGTTCCTTCAAGTCATCGGCTGAAATATTCGCCTTATGATCAAGAGCTGTATTGATAACATGGCAAGCCTCGAAAAGGTAACTGATGACAAGCTGTGTCTGGAAGTCATCGTTCATTGCATCATAGCAACGCTGGCGCAGCTCTGCTACGAACTTCTTCACCTGCTCGTCGCTCTGCTTAGCCACTGGCACACGCTCCAGGTCGTTCAAACCATTCATCAAGCGCTCCAATCCCTTCTGACTGGCCTTCAAGGCATCATTAGAGAAATCTACTGTGCTGCGATAGTGAGCCGAGAGGATGAAGAAACGGATGGTCATTGGCGAATAAGCCTGCTCCAGACTGTCATGATTGCCTGTGAAGAACTGCTCCAGAGTGATGAAGTTGCCCAAGCTCTTACCCATCTTCTGACCGTTGATGGTAATCATGTTATTATGCATCCAGTAGTGAACCATCTGATCGCCCTGAGAAGCCACAGCCTGAGCAATCTCGCACTCATGATGAGGGAAAATCAAGTCCATACCGCCTCCGTGAATATCGAAGTGGTTGCCTAAGTACTTTCTGCCCATCGCAGTACACTCGCAATGCCAACCAGGGAAACCATCGCTCCAAGGACTTGGCCAGCGCATGATGTGCTCTGGTGAAGCCTTCTTCCAGAGAGCGAAATCAGCCTGATTTTTCTTCTCGCCGATACCAGCAAGTTCACGGCTTTCATTGATGATGTTCTCCAGGTTACGGCCAGAAAGAATACCATACTTATGATCCTTGTTGTATTTCTCGATATCAAAATAGATAGAACCATTGCTCTCGTAAGCATAACCATTGTCGAGAATTTCCTGCACTAACTTCTCCTGCTCGATGATATGACCGGTAGCATGAGGCTCGATACTTGGAGGGAGCACATTGAGTGCCTCCATGGCATCGTGATAGCGGTTGGTGTAGTACTGCGCAATCTCCATTGGCTCCAACTGTTCCAGGCGAGCCTTCTTCTCTATCTTGTCATCGCCCTCATCAGCATCGTGCTCCAAGTGACCTACGTCAGTAATGTTTCTAACGTAGCGAACCTTATAGCCCAGATGCTTGAGATAGCGGAAGAGTATATCGAATGTGATGGCTGGTCGTGCATGACCGAGATGCGGATCGCCATATACGGTAGGGCCACAAACATACATGCCCACATTAGGAGCGTGGAGCGGAGTAAATCTCTCTTTCGTACGAGTGAGAGTGTTGTAGATCAATAATTTCTGTTCCATCTTATTATGAACCTTTCTTTTTATTATTTATATTTGTTTGCAAAGTTAACTCATTTTTCTGAGATTTCAGTCAATTCAGCCACAAAATGTTATAAAATAGTCTGAAAATACCATTTTTATCTTAGAAAAATCATCCACAGAGTCTGTTCTCGCAACTCACTATACCATTCATCCGCAAATCTTCAATCCCTATTCACTACTAACAAAAAATGCATAAAGCAAGTTATTCCTGCATATTCATGCACAAAAGATAAGTAAAATGCCTTTTATTTGCATAAATTCGTCAAAAGATTGCCATATATTAAAAATAATGTGTAACTTTGCAGCCACAAAAAGTTATGAAATGTAAGGGCAGCAACAAATTGCCCGATAATATTACATGATAATAAATAAAGTACGGAAATGGCATATATTAGACTTTCAGCTGCCGAAGCCGCAGCTATGATCAAGGATCAGGACACGATAGCACTAAGTGGTTTCACACCTAACGGCGTGCCTAAGGCTACCTTCCGCGAACTCTCCAAGAGAGCCGTGGCAGAACATGAAGCAGGCAGACCATTCCAGGTGGGCATCCTGACAGGAGCTTCTACCTCGCAAAGTATCGAGGGTGACATGGCAGCAGCCCATGCCATCAAGTTCCGTGCGCCATTTTCTACCAACAAGGATTTCCGCACCCATACCAATCTGGGCGAAATCGACTACGAGGATATGCACCTCGGTCACATGGCTGAGCGTCTGCGCCGTGGCTTCTATGGCGAGATAGACCTTGCCATCATCGAGGTGAGCGATCTGGAAGAAGGCGAAACCACCTGCAAGGCATTCCTTACCTCTGCCGGTGGTATCGTGCCTACCATCGTACGCCTTGCCAAGAAGGTGCTCATCGAGAAGAATACCTTCCACAGTCCAGCATCCCGCTATCTCCATGATGTCTATGAAATAGCAGAATGCCCGTTCCGTACACCTATCCCTATCATGAACGTAGGCGACCGTATCGGTAAAGAGTATGTAGAGATAGATGCCCATAAGATTGTCGGTGTGATAGAATGCAATATCCCGGAAGAGGCTCGTGCCTTCAAGCCGCTCGACCCTATCACAGAACAGATGGGTCATAATGTGGCCGACTTCCTGGTCAGCGACCTGAAGAAGGGACATATTCCTCCACAGTTCCTGCCACTCCAGAGCGGTGTAGGCGTTACTTCCAATGCCGTACTCGAGGCATTGGGTCAGAATCCTAACGTACCGGTATTCAGCGTTTATACCGAGGTTGTACAGGATGCTGTCGTAAAATACATGCGTGAAGGAAGAATCAAGGATGCTTCCTGCTCATCCCTCACCGTCACCAATGATACTTTGAAGGAAGTATATGATGACATCGACTATTTCAAGCAGCATCTCACCATCCGTCAGAGTGAGATTTCCAATTCTCCTGAGGTCATCCGCCGACTAGGTGTCATCGCCATGAATACCGCCATCGAGTGCGACATCTATGGCAACGAGAACTCCAGCCATATCTGCGGCAGCAAGTTGATGAATGGTATCGGCGGTTCTTGCGACTACGAGCGTAATGGTTACATTTCTATCTTCACCACTCAGAGTACCACCAAGAACGGTTGCATTTCAGCCATCGTTCCGATGTGTAGCCACGTGGATAGTACGGAGCATGATGTGGATGTCATTGTTACCGAGCAGGGCGTTGCCGATCTTCGTGGCAAGGGTCCTTTGCGCCGTGCCAAGGAAATCATCGAAAACTGTGCTCATCCAGACTATCGCCCTATGCTCCGCGAATATCTGAAGTTTGCCGAGAAGGGCCATGAGCCACAGAGCATGCGGGCAGCCCTCGCCATGCACGATACCTTCCTGAAGAAGGGAGATATGAGACTGACTGACTTCGGGGAATATCTGAAATAAGAGAAGACTGAAAAGACTTCTTTTTTGAGATAACTCGGACAAATATCGAAATATGATAAGCGGCATTCACATCCGAGGAATGCCGCTTATCTCGTTCTTTACCATATCATATTTTCACTAAAAGATACAAAAACAGAAATAATGATAATACTAACAAAGAAAAATCACAAAACATGAGTTAGTTTCAGATTTTCTGATTATTTTTGCAAAGTCAAGATATATATTTACTGGAATACATTAAAGAAGGTTCTAAAATAAAAACATTAAAATTAGTGAAATGAAACATATATTATTAGGATTCGTCATAAGTTTGATTTTTTTTGCTAATCTTCTATCCAAAATAAGTTTTTACTTTGTATTCTAATCTTACTTGAAGTAATCATATATGAATAGCGGGAAAGCATTGAGTACTGCCACTTTGCAATCCTCGGTATTCACATATTTTTCTAATTGTGAATCGAATATCTTGTCCTGAAGAATGTCGTCCTTTGATCCTGGTATTCTGTTCTCACCATTGCAAAGATAGTTTGCTTTGCTCACGTTCTGCTCCTTCAAATATACCCAGTTCTGCTTGACTTCCTCTATTTCATCTTCTGTAGGTTCCCGATTCTCTGTCAGAAGGATAAAATCGAAACTTTGATAGGCTGAGAATTCTGCTGATAATCCCTTAAACCTGCTGCAATCAGTACGGGATATCGTATAGGTCCAATAGTTTGCATCCGGCAAAAACTTGGTATAGCGGATAGATTCTACCATCGGATAATCAATATAGAGCTTTCCGTATTCTGTTTCATTATTAAACGTTTCTAACATCTCTTTTACCTGTCTGTTGATTTCTTCGAGTGATAAATTCCTGTTGTGGAAATCATAATCGAAGAAAAGATAAATTTCGGAAATGTCGGCAGATCTATCTATGCCTTTTAGAGGATTGTCTTTTTGAGAGGCAAACTTTTCCATCAGTAAAGACACGATATCTCCATCTCCATCGTACTCCTGCAAATCCTTGTAAAGCTGATAGATATTGTTGTTGTAGGAACAAACTATCTGCTCTTCCCAGTTGGAAAAGTACAATCGTTGGATGGTGCGGAATAAATCCGGCTCACGTTTTACTCCTTCAAAAACAAATAATATCATACTTCAAAAGCGTTACCTCTAAACATTTTTTCTATATTATGGCCGAACCTCAGTTCCTTCTGGGTGCAGCTGCTCAATGGCTTGATCTTGTTGTCTTGCAAGATGAAATTGCAGTCTGGGCGCAGTAAGTCATTGGTCATCAGGTAAGTGTTGTGGGATGACGTGAAAGCTTGGCATGGAAGGGAAAAAAGTGTCTTGCAAACCTCGAAGGAAAGCTTGAAGTGATAGAATGCGTCAAATTCATCAATGAAAACGAATGATGCATCTTTCATCTGCTTGAGCCAATAATAGAGCAACATCAGCGAGTGGGTGCCTGTTGATGCAATCTTATCAAATGGAATGCGACCTAAGCCGAATATGCAATACAGTTCTTTGTCGTCATCATTCGGCTTCTGAAACTCAAAGTCTTGTCCGCTTACACGATGGATGAAATCCTCAAAGTCGCATGTCAGATGATTCTTGATGATATATTCGTCAAGGTTTGCTGGAGCTGTAGCTAAGCCCATGAATTCATTCTTCTCCACGCTTCGGAACCACAACATGGAGTTGACAAACTTCTGTAATTTAAGGAGATAATGCTCTTTTGCTAATGGGTAGGAGGTGAGAAGAAAATTGATAATGGATACGTTGTTGGCGTTGTTGGCTAAGTTGGTCTTCACGGTTGCTTCCATCTGAAATTCTTCTTCATCCAATGTCAGGATAGAATCCTTGTTGCAGAATATCAGCTTGTTGTTCACCACAAGTTTCTCTGCCTCTAATTTTCCCTCTGGTGATTTGCTATAAGAATACTGCAACAGATCATCTCCCAACAGGAAGGTGTACTCAAAATCTACAGGGAAGTTCAACTTTCCTGTATAAGTGAAGTTGTCATAATAGTTCACTCTTTTCCACTTCTGTGAAAGATGATTTGTGATATCGAAGATAGCCAATGCAAAGTTCGACTTGCCAGAACCGTTAGGTCCATACACGATGCCATTCTTGATGATTCCGTCTTTTATGGCAAATGTGTTGAACGAATAGTTACTTGGTTCCGACAAGTCCCATTCTATGCGATTGGCAAATCCTCTATAATTCGTAACGGCAAATTTTACTAACATAATATCTTTGTTAAAATATAAACGAAATGTTACTGCAGGCGAGTGCAAATGAAAGTTCTATGATTGCTGTATGCAGTTCTTTTTTGCAAAGATATATAAAAATCTAATATGCCGTAATTTTTTTACGGATATTTAAGATTAAACTTGTTTTAGTCTCTTAATTCATTCCTTGAATGACTGTTGTTTCCCCTAAGTTTAATTTTTACTTTGTGTTTTTGCGGTACTTTACTTTGTGTTTTTGTGATAAATCGCTTTTGCCCCTTTTCTACCCCTTCGTCATTTCACTGGCGTGAGTTGATTACTGATTACGATTACAGTTCGATTTTCCGCTGGTTCATCTTCGTCATTGTAAAGCATGAAACTTTCCTATGATGCAGGGGTAAGGGGATAGGATGCATTGCGATAGCACCTTGTAAGAAGTACTTTAAATTTAGTTAAAAGTAGGGCGTGTAATCATATCTTTGTCCGTTTATCTAATATAAAAAGGAGGCATTTTGTCCGTTTTTCCAAGATTTAACACTTTCAGTTATAGCAGCTCCCCAAAGTGGACACGATAAATCCATCCAGACAAGAAATAGTAAGTCAACGTAAATTATAACTAAGTAACAACAGAGTCAACTCATATTAAAAATAATGCTGAGAGTGGTCAACTAAAACCGTTAAACCACACAACTAAAACCATTAAACCGAATAAAAAGTATATGCCCTTAGAAGAAAGTTCCGTTCAACGACGTTAAATGTCCGTTCAGCGTCTTTGAATGGCGGTTCAACGTCGTTGAACGGACATTCAAAGACGCTGAACGAAGAATTCATCAGGCTTCAAAACATTATCTTATAGTAACAAGAACAATCAACTAAGATAGGAGAAAGTTTACCATTGGCTTTTAATATTCTTAACGCCCCGTTTTTAATTTAAGTACTTGACGATTTTGGCAAGCCATTTCTTTTCTATTCTGAGGACTAAGACTGGTTAGTTAAAAACCCATAAGGAGGAAAACACAGAAAAAATAACAATAGCAAACTTGGTACTTTCGATTATTTTGCTTAACTTTGCCTTCGAAATCAAGAACAAGAGACTATGGCAAGAAAACGATATCCTATAGGCATACAGACTTTCGAACGAATCCGCAAAGAAGATTGGTTCTATGTTGACAAGACGGAATACATCTATCGTATGACCCATACAGATGGTACATATTTCTTCTTGAGCCGACCACGCCGTTTCGGCAAGTCACTCCTTGTATCTACCTTCGAAAGCTATTTTGAAGGAAAAAAGGAACTATTCAATGGTCTTGCCATCGAAAAGTTGGAGAAAGAATGGAATGAATATCCTGTGCTCCACTTCAGTTTGGCTGGAGGCAAGCACATGGAGAAAGAGCAGTTGGAGCACTATCTTCTCTTCATACTAAAGACCAATGAAGAGAAATTTGGCATAACATGTGACTCTCCAGACCCGAACATACGTATGCTCAACCTCATACAAACCGTATATGAGAAAACGGGCAAACAACCTGTGGTATTAATCGACGAATATGATGCGCCATTACTCGATGTTGTACATGAAGGAACCTCCTTAGACATTCTGCGAAATGTGATGAGAAACTTCTATAGCCCGCTCAAAGACTGCGAGAAGATGCTCCGTTTTGTTTTTCTGACAGGTATCACCAAATTCTCCCAGTTAAGTATCTTCAGCGAACTCAACAATATCACAAATATAAGCATGGATACACCATACGCTGGAATCTGTGGTATAACCAAGGAAGAGTTGATGACACAAATGAGTGATGATATTGACAGACTATCAGAAAAATTAAGCCTGTCTCATGACGAAACCCTTGAAAGACTCAAACAGCACTACGACGGCTATCATTTTGCATGGCCATCACCAGATATATTCAATCCATTCAGTTTACTGAACTGCTTTTCCAAGCAAAAGATGGATTCCTATTGGTTCGGTTCAGGCACACCAACCTACCTCATCAACATGATGCGCAAGTATGCTTTCACCCCTATCGACCTTGGTGAAAAGATGGAAGCAGGCAAGGATGACTTTGATGCTGCTACAGAGACGATGACCACCATCATGCCTTTGCTCTACCAGAGTGGATACTTCACCATCAAGGATTACGATGAGGACACCGAACTATACACCCTCGCCCTTCCTAACAAGGAAATCAGAGTCGGCCTATACAGAAGTCTTCTCCCTCACTACCTGGCTTCCAAGACGGTTATGGGCAACACGACCATCGCCAAGATGTCCAAGCTGATTAACCTGGGACAATTGGACGAAGCACTACTGTTATTCAAGACTTTCCTTGAGACGGTGCCTTACTGCGATAATACCAACTACGAGGGGCATTATCAACAGATGATGTACATCATGTTTGCCTTGCTCACCAATTTCCGCATTCTCGTAGAGCAACATACTGCCAAGGGAAGAACAGACATTACGATGGAGACGCACGACACCATCTACATCATGGAACTGAAGTTCAATAAGACGGCAGAAGAAGCTCTTCAGCAAATCAACGACAAGCGGTATGCCGATGCCTTTGCCCTGCAAAACAAACCTGTGGTGAAAGTAGGCATCAACTATACAATTAAGGAAAAAATAAGCACCTTAGAATGGGTGATAGAATAAATAGAATAATATGAGAAATAGTCTGATAATTGCCTTAGTATTCCTTTTGAGCATGACATGCCATGCTCAAAAAATCAGCATATCTGACTTTGTTGGTAAGACATGGGTTGCAGATTCTGGTTATGATGGATGTGGAAATATAGATTGGAATATCGTATTTTCTGCAAAATCATCAGAACATAAATTTGTTGGAAAGTCTGATAATAAGGTAAGTGTGTTTACTTATAACACTTACTTGTGTAGTTATAACCCCGAAAAGTACGAAGCTTCGTTATTGGGCAATACTAATGGAAAGTATATTGTATTTGAGCGAAAATATACTTACAAAGGTAAAGAATATGAGGACTTTTTCTGTGGAGAACTTCTTTCTTTGGAATCAAATAGATTGACTATACGAATGAAGCATTCTACTATTTTGTTTATCGCAAAATAGTAGAGATAAGCAGTACGGAAATCATTTTGTTATCTAAATGAAGCGATACGACAGTTTATCAAAAGGTTAAGTAATAATTTTTTTGCAAGTTTTATCGATTCGATAAAGCTTGCAAAAATACGTAAATATAGTTATTCTTATACAACATAAAGACAAAGTAGTCTATGAAAAGAATTCTTTATATAATAATGGTTTTATGGTTTTGTGTATGTGATATACAGGCACAGGCAATTACTCTTCAACAATTGAAGAATACATCTTGGCATTTAAAAGAGCCAAGCAATCCGAATGTAGATACTTACTTCGAATTTTCAGATAGAGTCTTGACTAATGTATCGGATGCTCATTATGCTGATACTAAGTTTAGAAAAGGGTTGAAGAAGAAATATACAAACAAGTACTTGTATTATATAGCCAATCAAATTCCAAGTAGCTTCGATGGTAAGAAAGTAGGGCAATCAGGACAAGGAACATATATCATCCAAGAGTTGGATGGTGAATTCTTTTGGTTTCAAATATTGCAATTTAGTTCTTCAGAATTGAAGGTAAAGACTAAGTTTGGGCAAACTTTTGTATTTGAGAAAGTATGATATTCTGACAAATCATGGAGACAATAGGGATGAGAAATATTTTGGTAATTTCTTTAGTTTTTCTTCTGAGCATGGTGTGCCATGCTCAGAAGATTGCTACGTCAGAACTTAATGAGACGAAATGGAAAGAGATTAGTCCTACTTATGATTATTGTGAGAGAGGAATGACTTTTACAATGGACACTCGTACGACAAGTACCAAGTTTTACAAGACAGGAAAAGAGTTTAATTGTCCTCTAAAGTATTATATATCTTCCTCTATTCCAGAAACATTTGATAGTTCACAGATAGGGAAGAATCGAAAGGGTAGTTATATTATCCAATATGTTGATAACAGTGTGTTTTGGTTCAAGATAGTTGATATAAGCAGTACGAAAATAACTCTGTTGTCTAAATTAGGCGACACGACTGTTTATCAGAAAGTAAAGTAACAAAGGCTTGTAGGTATGTAAAAGACATACCTACAAGATTTTTCCTATCAAACAAGAACATTTCCAAGTAATATTAGGAGAAAGTTTACCATTGCCTTTTAATAATCTTAACGCCCTGTGAAATGCCTGGAGGTACACTTTTCCCCGACACGATGAAACAGTATGATGACTACACCATTCGTGAGGCCCTTCATAACTGTATTGCCCATCAAGACTACACTCTTCAACAGCGTATCAATTTCGTGGAGAATCCAGGATATCTGTATTATTCCAATGCTGGCACATTCATTCCTGGAACTTTGGAGAATGTTTTGAGGAACGAAGAGCCTCAGACGCATTTCCGTAATGAATGCCTGTGTAGGGCTATGGTAGATTTCAACATGATAGATACCGTAAGCCGTGGTATCAAGAAAATGTTCAATGAACAATGGCGCAGACATTTCCCTATGCCAGACTATGAGATTGACCAGATTAAGAAGAAAGTAGTTGTCCGCATTTACGGCAATGAAATCAACAAACGATACACTGATTTGTTGAAGACAAACGACACTCTTTCGCTATGGGATTGCATCTCGCTTGATACAGTACAAAAAGGCAGAACTATTCATGAGAATATAGCGCAAGACTTGCTCCAGCGTGGACTTATTGAAGGTGATGCTCCCCCATTACAGCATCTCTCTTAGCATTGCAAAAAACACGCATCAACTTCCTTCTTACACAAAGACAAAAGGATTGGATAAGGAGAAACTGCGCCAAATGATACTGCAATTCTTACAAAACGCAGGTGACGAAGGAGCAAAGCGAGACAGTATTTATGAATACTTGAGGGATGTACTTCCCTCCAACAAAACAGACGAACAACAATTGCGCATGGTGGGCAAATTGCTTGTAGAGATGGATGAAAATAAATTAATAACAACCAAAGGACGAAAGTGGATAATAAGGTCGTAATAAGACCTAATTTGTGAATTACGACCTTTTTACGACCCAATATTAACCAATTGAGGTTTAATAGGTCGTAATTTGAACCGATTTACGTCGAAAGAATCATATTATAACGGAGTTAGAATCGTAAAAAATAAAAGATATGTTACTCGGAAACAAGATAAGAGAATTCAGAGATGAGCAGAAACTCCTGCAACGCCAATTGGCGGCAGCATTAGAAATTGACACTCCCATGTTCAGTAAAATTGAGCGTGGAGACAGACGAGCTAAGCGAGAGCAAGTGGTTAAACTTGCAGAATTGCTGCATCAGGATGAAAATGAGCTGTTGAAGCTGTGGCTCGCAGATAAAGTGATCGATGCTGTAGGAAATGAAAATGACTCTGCACTGAAACGGGATGCCATAAAAGTGGCACAAAAAGCAATATTGTAGGACAACAATTATGGATACAAATCCCATTATGAAAAAGTTGTATGAGAAGTGGTGATAAGCAACAAAGATACGCTTTTTATTTGATATTACCAAACGAGTTCATGCCAAACTTGGCAAAAAAAATCCAAGTTTGGCATGAACTCAACTTATAAAGAACTGCTTAATTCAAAGATTAAAGCAGTCTATATGAATACGAAATCAGCTTGAATGCCGCTTATAGCTTCAAGAGTTTGGCAAACTCCCAGACCACAATGCCTGCCGTTACGCTGACATTGAGCGAATGCTTCGTACCAAACTGAGGAATCTCCAGGCAGCCATCGCTCATATCCACGATGTTCTGCTTTACACCCTTCACCTCGTTGCCGAAGATGACGGCATAGCCGCTGGGGAGTGAAGAGTGAAGAGTGAAGAGTGAAGAATTCTCTTGCTTTTCTGATTCTGAAGCCGTTCTAACAATATTAGAATGAGCCTCTGGCAGATTCTGGAGTTTGGTAGAGCCTTCCACCTGTTCGATGCTATAAATAAAAAAGCCTTTCTGCTTCAATTTCTCCACAGCCTCTTCCGTGGTCTTGAAGTATTCCCAATCGACACTGTCCTCACCACCCAATGCAGTCTTATGAATCTCGACATTAGGAGGAGTAGCGGTAATACCACACAGATATACAGCCTCTACACGGAAAGCATCGCAAGAGCGGAAAACACTTCCTACATTATATAATGAACGCACATCATCCAAGACTACTATCAGGGGAAGCTTCTCAGCCTCCTTGAATTCCTCCAGCGTGAGGCGGTTCATCTCTATCGTTCTTAACTTACGCATTTCCCTCAGCCTCCTTGGTCTTGTAAGCCAAAGCGTACATACGAATCTGCTTGATCATCGCCAAGAGACCATTGCTGCGGGTTGGACTCAGATGATCCTTCAAACCAATCTTCTCTACGAAATAAAGATCAGCATCCATAATCTCGGTAGGAGTATGACCGCTCAATACGCGAATCAGAAGAGCGATGATACCCTTCACGATAAGAGCATCACTATCAGCAGTAAACACGAGCTTGCCATCCTCATAATCGCATTGCAACCATACACGGCTCTGACAGCCATCGATGAGGTTCTGTTCGTTTTTGTATTTCTCGTCAAGAGGAGCCAATTCATTACCCAAGTCGATGAGCATCTGATACTTATCCATCCAATCGGTGAAGTCCTGGAACTCCTCCACTACTTCATCCTGCAAATCATTGATTGTTGCCATTATTTTATTTCCTTTATTTCGTTTACGGTAATTAATTTATAGAGTTTATCATTCGGACGAACCTTATCTGGTACAGGGATAGATACTCTCCAACCCTGCTTGGCTGTCTCAACTGGTTTCAAATCATAACGGATCTCATCGGCTTTGAGATACATCACACCTGTAGTATTTCCTGTAATCAGAAGTTTATCGCCCTGATTGAAGGTAGTAGCTTCCACAGCAACCTCAGCCACACCGAGCTTGGAGAAGTACTTCATCACCTTACCTACGAGTACCTTCTTCTCTGTTGCCACCGAACCATAATGCTTGTTCCATTCGCCGAGTGTCTGACCCTGATAATAACCATCCCAGAAACCACGATTGAAGACAGTTGCCAATCTTTCGTCCCAGGCATCCTTCTTTTCCTCAGTAAAAGTACCCTCCAGTACAGAAGCTATCGCCTCCTTATAGCATTTTACTACAGTATAGACGTATTCAGGACCACGGGCACGACCTTCTATCTTGAAGACACGCACACCGGCATCCATCATACGGTCGATGAAGCGGATAGTCTTCAGGTCCTTAGGACTCATCACATACTTATTGTCGATTTCCAGCTGGTTACCCGTTTCATTATCAGTTACCGTATAGCTGCGGCGGCAAATCTGTACACACTCACCACGGTTGGCAGAGCGGTTGGCATTAGCCAAGCTCATATAGCACTTGCCGGAAACAGCCATGCAGAGCGCACCATGACAGAACATCTCAATACGAATCTGCTTGCCCATAGGACCACAGATATTCTGCTGCTCTATCTGTTCGTGGATATGCTTCACCTGATCCATATTCAGTTCACGAGCCAGCACCGAAACATCAGCAAAGCGGGCATAGAACTTCAGCGCTTCCGTATTGGAGATATTCAACTGGGTAGAAAGATGAACCTCCTCGCCCACTTCATTACAATAGCTCATCACAGCCACATCACTTGCGATGACAGCCGAGATGCCAGCCTCCTTAGCAGCATCGATAATCTCCTTCATCGTGGCAATATCATCATCATAGATAACGGTATTGACGGTGAGATAAGTCTTGATACCATGCTCATTGCAGGTAGCAGCGATCTCACGCAGGTCATCGATGGTAAAATGATTGGCAGAATGTGAACGCATGTTCAACTTACCGATACCGAAATAGACAGAATCTGCTCCGGCTTGGATAGCTGCAGCCAGGGATTCGCGAGATCCCACAGGAGCCATCACCTCAAATTCTTTTATTTTATCATTCATGAATGTCATATATATCTTTTTAGGATGCAAAGTTACACTTTTTCTTTGAGATATGAGCAATACTATAGATTTTTATAGTATCTTTGCAACCAATTAAAAGCAATTTGTACAAAATAAAGTTCATACAACATGAAAAGAAAGATTATCTTCGCCATACTTGCCACACTCTTCATTGCCAGTTGTGACTACAAGAGTCAGCCTTCTTCCCAACCATCAGAGAAAGCTGGGAAGAACAACTTACCTGCCCATGTCAAACTCATCGGCACTACCCCCGTCAAGGACCAGGGACAAAGTGAACTCTGCTGGGCATACGGCATGTTGGCTACCATCGAGAGTGAACATATCATGAAGGGCGACTCCATCAACCTCTCCGTGGCTTACATCGCCCGCATGATGTTGCAGGAAAAAGCCTTGGAATATTATTTTTCTCAAGGTAAAAAACCTATCAGCATGAGGGGTATGAGTTCGATGCTCATTCATTACATCAATAAATATGGAGCAGAACCATACGACAGCTACGAGGACAAGAAAGATATCAACTATAAGGTACTCTGCCGCAAGGTAGAGCAGGTTTGCAACGGTGCTATCGCCAAGGGGGCCGGTATCGCGAAACTAAAGGAAGAACTCAACGATCTCTTCGATTCAGAATTAGGATATATGCCAGCCCAGCAGATTCACATGCTCGGTGCAGAATATACTCCTCTGGAATTTGCCCACAGCGTCTGCTATCCGGAAGAATATGTGGCCCTGACAAGCTTCACCCACCATCCCTTCCGTGAATACTTCGCACTCGAGGTAGCCGACAACCAGTTGCATGATGAATTCCTCAATATTCCTATCGACGAACTGATGCTGCATATCCAGCAGGCGATAGAGAATGGTCATCCTGTTTGTTGGGAAGGCGATATCAGCGAACCGGGATTCCAGAATCCTAAGAACAACTATGTGGATATCACTTCTGCCGAGCGCCCAGTCACCCAGGACTCCCGTCAGAAAGCTTTCGAACAGTTGCATACCACCGATGATCATGTGATGGAAATCATCGGCACCTTCGTCCAGGGCAAACAGCGATATTACGTTTGCCGCAACTCCTGGGGCACCAACTGGGGCAATCAGGGCCGCATCTATCTCTCAGAAGATTATATCAAGCTCAAAACCATCGCTGTTTATATGAGTGAAGAGGCTTATATCGGCAAATAACAGCAGAAATATATAGAATAGCAGCAATCACATATAGGAAAAAGCTGATATTATATATATAATAATGTATAAAGGCGATTAGCCGCTTTCAGCTACATTCTTCTAAGTGCTTGATGCAGGTCAATTTTGAGCTAAATACTTGATGTGTGCGCACACACATAGTTGATTTACATCAAAAAAAAGGGCTTATTTGAGACTTTTCCTTCTAAAGATTTGGAAGATACCGAAAATCGTCGTACCTTTGCATCGTCAATAAGACAAAAGGTTATTAGGTTTTTAGGTTAAGATTGTTAGTTGTTTAGGTTTAGTTTTAGGTTTTAGATTGTTAGTTTAGGTAACAGGTATTAGAAAAGGTAAGAAAAAAAAGATTGTTTATTCAGAGATTAACAGTGTTCAATAGGATTAAGTTGAAAAGGTAAAAAAGAATGTTATAGGATTAACGAATGATGACGCCTGTGTAGCAGAATTTCTGCTTCAGGCTCAGAAATGGAGAGGAACTTAAAATGAAGTCAATCTCCTTTGAATTATGAGAAATTTGGGAATATAACATTAAAAGTGCGCAAGAGTTCGTGAGAAGTCTTGCGCACTTTCTTTTATCTCCCCCCTCACTTCATTTCTCATTTCTAATTTCTCATTTTTCTCCCTTTCTTTTAGAAAAAATTCCGATTTTTATTTTGTATTACCGATGAAAAGTCGTACTTTTGCAGAAAAGTGTTGTAATATGGCTAAACATCCTCTTTGGAAAGATGAATACTGGCTTTTGCTATTGCAATTATACCAGAAAAAGCCAATGGGCGTTAAACCTCTCTATTCGAAAGGCATGGTCAATCTGGCTCTGGAGTTGCATATTGCCCCAGAAGTTCTCCACGAACAGATGTTCAAACTCAGAATGGTCACCCCACGCATCAAGAGGCTTTGGGATAAATATGGAGACAACCCTAAAAAGTTGGCTCGTGATATCCATTTGCTCAAGAAAATGGAAGGATGTGGAAATGCAACACAATTCTATCAGGGGGTTTCCATCAGGGAATCATTCGAGCACGACTGGGAACCTATCGAAGCCGAGCCTTCGCTCACTCCCGTCAAGCTGATTATCATCCTCGATCTTTATTTCCAACTCACACCAATCACCATGGTGCCGGAAACACCTGAAATCATTGATCTTGCCAAACTCATCAAAACCAGCACGAAAGTGATAGTAGAGGCCATGAATGTGTTCCAAATTTGCGACCCATATCTCAACAGAAACGATGTGGTGATCAGCCATCTGATAGACGCATGCAGCAAAATCTGGCAGCGATATGGAAACGGAAATCCTGATAAACTCTACAAACTGGCATTGGAACTGAAAGAATACTTCAAGTAAGATAGGAAAAATACTTCTAATAAGAAGATATAACTTTTTAAGTAACTTGGAAAGAACTTATTTAAAAGACACGAAACATGACTCAAAAACTCATTCAGACACAGGAGCAGAAACTACAACAGCTCCAGCGACTCTCCGCCCAACAGATGTTGCAGGTGAAGATGCTGGAGATGCCGCTCAACGAACTGGAGGATAATATCAATGCCGAACTGGATGATAATCCTGCCTTGGAAACTGAGAATCCGGACGATGCACTCATGGGAGAGGGCAACGAAGACCGTTCGGCTCTGGATGATTCAGACAACAGTAATGACGATGAATTTGGAGACGATGCCTACGAAGCACAGTCGGAAAAAGAAGAAAGAAAGGACGAACTGGATCAGGCATTGGAAAGTATCGGAAAAGACGACCAGATGCCCGACTACAATACTGACAGATATAATACGCAGAACGCCGACTACGAGGAAATGGTTTATGGCGATACAACTTCCTTCTACGATAAGTTGAAGGAACAGATGGACATGCAGATACTCACGGATAAAGAAAAGCAAATCATGGAGTATCTGATTGGTTCGCTGGATGAAGACGGATTGCTCCGCAAAGACCTGGACAGCATCTGCGATGAGCTCATCATCTACCATAATATTGATGTAAGCGAAAAGGAAATTGAGCATGTGCTCCACAAACTCCAGTCGTTCGATCCTGCCGGTGTGGGCGGAAGAAGCCTACAGGAATGCTTGCTGCTGCAAGTAAAAAGACTGCCTAAGGGAGTGCTGCGCAAAACCATGGAGGAAGTATTCGAGGATTATTTCGACGAATTTACCAAGAAACATTGGGATAAAATCAAGTCTGGACTGGAACTCAACGAAACCCAGTTGGAGACACTCAAGGACGAGATACGCAAGTTGAATCCTAAGCCGGGCGCATCGCTTGGCGAGACTGACGGACGAAACATGCAGCAGATCAACCCCGACTTCATCGTAGATACAGCCGATGACGGAACCATTACATTCACGCTCAACCGAGGCAATATGCCAGAGCTGACTGTATCTCCTTCCTTCACCGACATGATAGAAACCTACAAAAAGCACAAGGATCAGATGAGCCGGAAAGACAAGGAAGCCCTGCTCTATGCCAAGGAGAAAGTAGATAAGGCCCAAGGATTTATCGAAGCCATCAAGCAGCGCCGACATACGCTCATCATCACCATGAAGGCTATCATCGACATCCAGAGGCAGTTCTTCCTGGATGGTGACGAGGCTGACCTCAAGCCGATGATTCTCAAGGATGTAGCAGAAAGAACGAAACTTGACATCAGTACCATTTCACGAGTAAGAATCGAGAAATATGTACAGACCAAATGGGGCATATTCCCACTCAAGTTCTTCTTTACAGACAGCTATACCACCGAAGACGGCGAGGAACTGTCAACACGCAAGATCAAGATTGCCCTCCAGCATCTCATCGAAAACGAGGATAAGAAGAAACCTCTCAGCGATGATGCTATTTCCAAGGTCATGAAGGAAAAGGGATTCCCTATTGCACGACGCACCGTGGCTAAATACAGAGAGCAGTTAGGCATCCCGGTAGCACGATTGAGAAAATAAATTCAGGAAAATATACAAAAGGTTACATACAACATAGTTTGTTATGAAAGAGAAAAATATCATATTGGCGGCACGCATCATGAGCATGATCTTCACCCCTTTCTACCTGCCATTGGTAGGACTGGTGGCTCTGTTTCTGTTCAGCTATATGTCGCTGCTGCCATTGGCATATAAGTTGCCGATGCTGCTCACGGTGTATATCTCCACCATCCTCATGCCCTCCCTGCTGATACACCTATACCGCAGGTTTCAGGGATGGACCTCCAAGGAATTGGGCAGGAAAGAGCGCCGCATCGTACCCTACCTGATATCAATCCTGTGCTATTTTGGCTGTTTCTTTCTGATGGAATACCGCAACACACCGAGAGTAATCAGCATTATCCTGGTAGCGGCATTGGTGATACAGATGGTATGCGCACTCATCAATGTATGGTGGAAGATCTCCACCCACACGGCAGCCATCGGAGGAGTGGCAGGAGGACTGGTAGTCTATTCGATTGCCTTTTCCTTCAATCCTATCTGGTGGCTGGCATTCGTCATCCTGCTGGCAGGCATGGTGGGTACTGCCCGCATGATTCTCCGTCAGCATACGTTGGCGCAGGTGGTAGCCGGATTTCTCGTTGGAGTAGTGTGCGCTCTCTTTATTATATAAGTAAGGTGAGCATTCATTAGATGATAGAACAAAAAATCATTAATATTAAATATAAAAGCAAATGAAACCATTAGTTAGCATTATCATGGGCAGTACCAGTGACCTGCCTGTTATGGAAAAAGCATGTAAGTGGTTGAATGACAACCAGATTCCTTTTGAGGTAAATGCCCTCTCTGCTCACCGCACTCCAGATGCAGTAGCAGCATTTGCCAAAGGAGCTAAAGACCGTGGTGTGAAGGTTATCATCGCCGCTGCAGGTATGGCAGCTGCCCTTCCTGGCGTGATAGCAGCAGAAACACCGCTGCCAGTTATCGGTGTGCCTATCAAGGGTATGCTCGATGGTCTGGATGCCATGCTCAGTATCATTCAGATGCCTCCTGGCATTCCTATCGCCACAGTAGGTGTCAACGCAGCTCAGAACGCAGCTATCCTGGCTGCAGAGATGATTGCATTGGGAGACGAGGAAGTGGCAGAGAAGGTGCAGGCATGGAAGGCTGGTCTGGATGTAAAGATCGAGAAGGCCAACAAGGAGCTGCATGAAATCAAATACGATTATAAATGTAACTAATATATCCTGATATGCCCCTTCCCTGGGGCATATCTCATCTTATACATTATGGTAGATTTATTCAATTATACCCGACGCACTTCTTCTGTTGCCCATGTCGGAGGACTTGACTTAGGCGGTAACAATCCTATCCGCATCCAGTCGATGACCACTACCAATACCAATGATACCGAGGCTTGTGTACGTCAGGCAGAGGAAATCATCAAGGCTGGTGGCGAACTGGTGCGCTTTACCACCCAGGGCTCCCGCGAGGCTGAAAACATGAAGAATATCAATGCGGGAATCCGTGCCGATGGTTTCAACACTCCGCTCGTGGCTGACATCCACTTCAATCCGAATGTGGCTGATGTAGCTGCACTCTATTGCGAAAAGGTGCGTATCAACCCAGGCAACTACGTGGATCCTGCCCGCAAGTTTATCAAGCAGGAATATACCGACGAGGAATATGCCCACGAACTCCAGAAGATTGAGGAACGATTCGTTCCTTTCCTCAATATCTGCAAGGAGAACCATACTGCTATCCGCATCGGCGTAAACCATGGTTCGCTCTCCGACCGCATCCGCAACCGTTATGGCGATACTCCGGAAGGCATCGTAGAGAGTTGCATGGAGTTTCTTCGCATCTGCAAGAAAGAGAATTTCCACGATGTGGTCATCAGTATCAAGTCATCCAATACCGTGGTGATGGTGCGCTCTATGCGTCTCTTAGTGGATGAGATGGAGAAGGAAGGAATGAACTACCCTCTTCACCTGGGCGTTACCGAAGCCGGCGAAGGTGAAGATGGAAGAATCAAGAGTGCCGTGGGCATCGGTGCGCTTCTGGCTGATGGCATCGGTGATACCGTGAGAGTAAGTCTGAGCGAGGAACCTGCGGCTGAGATTCCTGTAGCCCGCCATCTGGTGGATTATATCGGAAAGAAACAGGGGCAGCTGATGATTCCTGCTACGGCTTGTCCTTCTTTCGACTGGTTGCACCCTACTCGCCGGGAAACCGAGGCTGTGGGCAATATCGGTGGCACTCAAGTGCCTGTAGTCATCAGCAACCGTATCAATGGCGAGAGTACGATTTGTGAGAATAAGGATGCCCAACCCGACTATATTTATATAGGTGGAAAGATGCCTAAGCAGTTTGTGCCGGGACAGAGCTATATCGTAGATTACAATGTCTATGAGACCCTCAACTGTAAGCCGGAGACTACGGGTGCCAAACTCTATCCTATCTTCCCTGCTATGGCTATGCCGTTCATCGCCAGCATCAAGGCAGACATCAAGTTCCTCACGCTCCAGTTTGGTACTCCTGCCGAAGAATACATCGCTTGCTTGAAGAATCATCCGGAGGTGGTAGTCATCTGCGTCAGCAATCACCAGAACCGTTTGGGCGACCAGCGCGCCTTGGTTCATGAGATGATGAATGCCGGCTTGAAGAACCCTGTTGTCTTTGCGCAGATGTACCAGCACAGCAAGGAAGAGAAGAGCGACTTCCAGTTGGAGGCTGCTGCCGACATGGGTGCGCTGATGATAGATGGTCTGACCGATGGTATCTGGTTGATGAACAATGGCGACATCCCTGCCCAGACCATTGATGAGACTGCTTTTGGAATACTTCAAGCAGCTCGTCTGCGTACCAGCAAGACCGAGTATATCAGTTGTCCTGGTTGCGGAAGAACCCTCTACGATCTCCGCGAAACCATTGCCAAGATCAAGGAGGCCACCAAGCACCTGAAGGGTCTGAAGATTGGCATCATGGGCTGCATCGTGAATGGTCCTGGCGAAATGGCAGATGCCGACTATGGCTATGTGGGCGCCGGTCCAAACAAGGTAAGCCTCTACCGCAAGCAGGTTTGCATAGAGAAGAATATCCCGCAAGAAGTGGCAGTAGAGCATCTGCTTGCCCTCATTGATGCGGATAAGAAATAAAGATGATATAAATCGAATTTACAAACAGCCGTGTTTAACACGGATTGTACTTCATAGATTAAAATTGAACTCTTGAAGTCCTCGGTGCGAGATGCATCGGGGATTTTTTTGTGTACTTCTACATTTATATCAGGGCTGCCTTTGAACTGAACATCCATGGGATTCTTATTTCTTCACCAGAACCTCCTTCTCTTCATAACGGTCGAAGCCGATGCTCATATCAGCACCATGCGCCCGAAAGATGGAGATATTCTCATGAGGCTTTTGCCCGTCAGATGATGAGCAGCTACTGGTTTGGCGATGTAGAAGACTACAAGCGTTTTTCTGGCGATACCTTGCGTGAATACAAGCGTTACTTCTCCGACTACGACTACACGCAATGGGATAATGATGAGTTTCTGGAGCAGAAGCAGCTGTTCGGCATGACCAAATGGTCGAACTCTCTCTGCCAGAAATTTCAGAAGCTATGCCAGGAAATGGAGCAAGCCATCGTGGGGTGGAAATACTTATAACCTCTTGATTTCCAAAATAATATTAAAGTTCACAAGTTTGTGGTCCACAAACTTGTGAACTGTATTTTTTTTGCGTACTTTTGCATCAGAAATCAAGACTAAAGGCATTATGGGCTGCATCGTGAATGGTTCTGGCGAAATGGCAGATGCCGACTATAGCTATGTGGGCGCCGGTCCAAACAAGATAAGCCTCTACCGCAAGCAGGTTTGCGTAGAGAAGAATATCCCGCAAGAAGTGGCAGTAGAGCATCTGCTTGCCCTCATTGATGCGGATAAGAAATAAAGATCGCGAATTCAACAAGCATCAAACAATTATGGAGTTACTGACTTTCATTTTCTCAATCGCCCTGGCAATCGAGCTGGGCATAGCGATTTGGTTCAACACGGAGTCTGACCAGAAATGGATAAACAACCTTTAATGTGTTAGACAGAGCGAAAAGAATAACCGCTGTTGTCATGTGCTATTCGGTTAGTGTTTGCACTTTATGTGCTGTACGTCCTCAGCGGAAACCTATCGTTGTTATGTGCTATTAAGTTAGTTTTTGTCTCTTCAATGAGGCTGGACGTGACAGGTAGGCCTACCCTCGATGCCTTGGCATCGAGGGTTTTATTATGTTCTCAATCTTTTTCGAAAAATACGCTAAAATCTGCAGAATAGCTTAAAATGGGCAATCTATGATGATTTTACCTCAATGGAGACTATGATTTAACAACATTCTGCATGCATTTATCATCAAACAACACTCTTTGGCTGCAAAAATACTAAAAAGAAGTAATTTACAAGCCAAGATTGTTATAAAAACATTAAAAACAATGGCAAATATCAGCAAATCTTTTGCTTATTCGCATTTTTGCAATATATTTGCAGCGAAAATAAATAAAAAACATGATGTAAGAGACTTGCATCTTCTCAGACTAAATATGTAAAGAAATTAACAGATAAAATCATATAGAATAAAGATGAAGGAATTAGTGGGTATTATATTATTGACAGTTTTGGTAGTATTTGGTTCACGCAACTCCAATACAGATGTGTCTCTTGTGGGAACATCTCCGAAACTATTTGATGTATGCCAAGTAAGCACAGGTAATCCTGACTATAGAAATAAAGAGTTGTTTATAAACGAATTGAAAAGAAAATGTAAATATCCTATTGAGTTTCAAAAAAATAATTTGGAGGCATACGTTGCTATTGAGTACAAGACAGACCAACGAGGATATATTGTAAAAAAAAGAGTAGCTATTTGCGACAATAAAAAATTCAAAAAGATAACATTGGAAATATTCAATCAAGTTAAAACTCTCAAAATAGCCACAACAGAGAAAATAGATACAATCTACTTCCAATACAAGATACAAGGTTCACCAACTTTAATCCATTCAAAAGTAGATGTCAAGATTATCGGCTATGGCTACAATAATAAATCAATTTTAATGAAGTAACTTGATTTATCATAATAAATAAACACATCTGAATTTTCATCAACCCCAATTAAAACAATAGCATGACTTCACCTCAAATCCACAACTAAGCCCTTCAACGTCCTTCTTGTGTGTACACGTCCTCTCATTACTGAATTATCAGATAAATTGAGGCTGAAGCACCCACTTCTGCCTACAATATCCCCTTACGCCCGCAATGCGACTTGAGACAATACGCATATCATACCCATAAGTTATAGGCGTTATCCTAAGAAACCACTGTTCATATCACCGAAGATACGTTCCTTTCATCAGTTTCTTTATCGTTCTGAGAATAGTGTCAGAGCGATAAAGGGGCTAACGCAAGAAAATATTTCATACACATCAGATACTGGTAAGAACTACGATTTCAATACGGCTGACACTCTCAATACTTTACTACTCAATTGTATGTTTGCATCTGGCCAACTGAAAGAGGGTGAGAAGTATGATGCAAAGCCTACATACAAGAAGTTCTCGCTCTACAAAGACATCTTTGCTCTCATAGGTTGGAAAACAAAGGTAATCAATGGCATTGTGTTTGAATTGAACTCTATCCTTGTTGAGAAGTGGAAGGGTAAAGCATATCGGCTGTTTTTCACAAAAGTTATACGACCGGTTTACTCATGTGATGCCTCTCCATCCATTCACTTTAGCGGAAACAGAGAAATTGTGTACCAGTAAGCAGCCAGAAAGATTAAGTGTTCGCGCAGCTCTATAAAAGCCAAAAGCACGACCATCTTCTCAGATAGCCGTGCCAATAATATTTTTCAAAACCACTGTTTTGCAAGAGAGAGATTGTATTTATTTCTTCAATAATTCATCAATAAGCTTAGAAGTCTCTGGACTTGATGGGCGAGGAGCATCAGCCTTGATAATCTTTCCTTCACGATCAAGCAAGATGAAACGAGGAATACCATTAATAAGATATTTTTTCATAAACTCATCTTTGTTGCCCATGTGCAACTGGATGCCCTTCATATCTCCTTTCTGGATTCGTTTTTCCCAAGCCTGCTTGTTTTGGTCGCAGGACAAACCGACGAAGTAGATGTCCTTACCAACGTATGCCTCCTCCAACTTGGTCATATAAGGAAGTTCACCACGACAAGGGCCACACCAGGTTGCCCATACGTCAATATAGACATACTTGCCTTTTAGAGACTCCAAGGAAACCATTTTACCATTGATATCAGGACAATTGAAAGATGGAGAAGGATTACCAGCTCTTAAAGTTTCCCATTGCTTGCACAAATTGTCAAACTTCTCTATATTCTTGGCATCTGTTACATTCTTGTGGAAGTATGCAATTACTTCATCATTTCCAGCCAATCCAGAACCAGAAACCACACCATAAAGATAAGCATTAGTTACATAAGATTTCACTTGAGCATCTGCAACATGAGCATCCATGAAGTTCATAAATTCTTGTTTTCTATCACCACCCTTAAAAACCTGACACAAAATAGAATTCGTGATAAACTCTCCGTATTCAGGATATTCAAACAAACTACCATCCATAACTGCCAATTCCTTCAACTTGGTATAATAGGCAGCAGAAGGCACAAATGACTCTAATTTATGAATATAAGGATAATATGACTTATATAAAGGGAACTTAGAATAAGACTGCAATTTCAAATGTTCTTGTTCTTTCTTAGTGAATTTAGCAGGTAAACCCGCCTTTTTCAATAAGGCCAAGTTAGCCTCATATACACTATCATTACTCTTGATAAAAGCAGCCTCATCCTTGCCAAAATCATTAAAGCCAAGAAATGCAAAGCGAGTTTTCAACAAATAGTTATTGACAGATGCCAAATCACCAGTACAATTGAAAACACGAGATTCTGTATCATAATCTACAGTCAGATCTTTATCAGACTCCAGATATAAATTACGACTGAAAGATTTACCATAACGTACCTGTACGTACTGTGGAGTGAAACCATCCTTTTTTACAGTAACTACACCATTCACTACATCTACATCCATTATTTCATTGGATGCACACCAAGTCAACTTCAACTTTGCTCCTTCCTCTGGATGAGCAATTTTAAAAGTATAAGTTCCTGCGTGCATTGACATAGCGGCAAGCCATGTCAATGCAATACTAAATATTCTTTTGCTAATCATTTATTGATATTATTAGTTGTATTACTTTGCAAATTGAAAACCATCAAGACAGAACCAAGCAGGTGTACGCATTTTACCATTTTCATCCTTATCAGAGGAATCTAAATAGAATACTACCTTATCAACAGTACCCAAAGCCGTAAGATCCATCTTCATCCAATCAGCTACTACATAATCCCAAGTAGGATGGTCTGCGTTATGTCCTTTCTTGCAAGCCAAGTCGAAACTAACACTTCCTGTTTCACTACCAGCAAGGTAACCCTTAGCTGTAACTATGAAATAGTCATTTTCCCCAAACTTCTTTACACCGCCTTCAACGTATGTATGCCAAATTCCCTTTGGTTTGCTGGGAATATTAGGATTTTGCATAGGCTTTTCCGCTGTTCCGTATGTATCACCACAAGTCATAGCAAGATAATCCCATGTTGTATTAGATACAAGAATGTACTCAATCTTCTTTGGCTTGTCCAAAGTAAAGTAAGCATCATCACCATTGATATGGCAAACCAAATATGTACCTGTATTATTAGGCTTGGTTGACCAAACACTATAGCGCATAGAGTCAACAGCTGTCTCGTCACCTCCCCACGTGAAAGAGCGCAAAGAACGATTACTATAACAGAAACCACCTGCCAATTGTTTACCAGCCTTCACTGTATTGAAATTCATACCCGCAACAGAGAACCCATTGTCAGGAATGACATGAGAGAAACGAGTTGGAATCTCTAATTCCGAAAAAGTGATATTATCGGCATGAGGAATGACCAAATCCATATCATCACTACATGACGCCATCAATCCTCCAAAGAGAACTAACATACTAAATATAATCTTCTTCATTGTCTTATCTTATTACTTATTTTTATTATTCAAGTCCAGGATTTTGCTCTATAACATTGCTATGAGCATGAATCTCATCATCAGGAATAGGCCAGCAATACTGATTCTCACTGAAATTGACTTCTGGCTTTAATGTATAAATCCATGGTTTTCCATCATGCTCGAAACGTAAAGATGCAAACCAAGGGGTTTCATTCTCCATGAACAAAGCCACTACGTATTCCTTGAAAATCGCATCCATCAATTCCTGATGTGTACTGATACCTGTGACAGGTTCCATTACAGGATTGGTGTATTTGGCTCTCATCTCATTCAGAGGAGCCAAAGCACCCTGAATATCAGAAGGATTAGTTCGAGCCAACAATTCAGCTTTCATCAAATATAACTCGGCATAACGCATAGGATAAGTAGCATACATATCATTCTTTCCTGCATAGCGGCCGCGATGATAAAGCTTGGTCAAGATATTATCTTTAGTACTGGTATCCCATGTTTCTGGAGCACGAGCAGTACCAAAAGTTACATCATGGCGTGCATCATTATCAAGCCATTCCTGAACCAAATCCGTAAACTTATTGCTATAATAGAAGCCGTATGAGTACATAAATTCATAACCAGAAATACCATAATAAGAATCCGTATTATCACCCAAATAATGTGAGAAACAGTTTTCCTTGGAATTCCAGCCATTTTCGTAAAGTTTAGCCAAATCGGTTTCCATCTGCCAACCAGAATTGTTTGCCAATAATTCGTTGACCAATGTCAAAGCTTTAGCATAATCTCCTTCCCATCCACGAACCAGCAACAACTTTGCATGCATAGCCTTGGCAAAGAGTTTATTCATACGATATGCAGTGGTATAATCTGGAGCATTCTGTTCTGCAAACTCTAAATCATCAAGAATATATTGATAACTCTCACCTACTGTACTTCTGCCTACCATCAAGTTAGACAATTCAGAAGTCTGGTCACGATAGATGATACCGTATGGAGAATCAGCCTTGTCAAACCAATGTCCATAGAGCCACAATAATTCCAAATTACAATAGCCACGAAAACAACGAGCCTCGCCTAAGAGTGAGTTTTTGTCAGCTACAGAAGGAAAACTACTATCATCCAACTTGTTTATACCATTGATGGCAGCATTACAAGTATTAATAATATCATATAACTGAGACCATTGACTGGCAGTAGCACTTGAACTCTGCTTATAGCTCATAGAATACATCTCATTGCTATATGTCCAAAATCCAGCCATGCACTGAAGGTAAGAATACAAATATCCTCCCAGATTAGAACCGCCAGTCTCATATACACCATAAATGCCGTTTACAGCATTTTTTGCACCAGAATAATCCAAGACTGCATTATCTGTAGTCAAGGAATGCTTTGGAGTTTCTGTAAGATAGTCATCACAAGCTGTAAAGCACAAACTTCCAGCCAGCAACAAACTGAATATTTTAATTTTCTTCATTGTTTCTTTATTTAATCGTTACTTTCACGCCTACATTAAATGTCTTTGCAGAAGGATAAGTACTATAATCTGTACCATATCCATACAATCCCGCACCAGCATTGAAGTTACCCTGAGGATCCATGCCTGGATACTTCGTTATGGTAAACAAGTTGGTTGCCTGGAATGTCAACTCTATTCCTTTAACCACAGACTTACGGAACCATTCCACAGGGAACTTGTAAGAGAGGTTTAAGGCACTCAGACGCATATAAGAAGCATCATGCAACCAGCGGTTTGTAAATACACTATTCTGACCCATACCATAGTGAGTTACTACAGGAT
Organism: Segatella hominis; assembly: GCF_004535825.1. Classification (GTDB taxonomy): domain Bacteria; phylum Bacteroidota; class Bacteroidia; order Bacteroidales; family Bacteroidaceae; genus Prevotella; species Prevotella hominis. The sequence goes on from NZ_SGVY01000003.1 coordinate 147,798, forward strand.
ACTTTGGATTGTTATTGCCAACCATTGTATAGCTATCTTTCACTATATTCAATGTATTATACGCATTGGTACCGCCAAATGTAGAAGCTTCATCACTCCAATAACGCTGACCACCTATAGAATAGGTAAATGTCAAATTACACATCAAGCCTTTCCAATACAATGTAGTGCCAAAACCTCCAAACATATCAGGAATGGCATCACCTATATAAGTACGGTCACCATCAGCAGTAATCTTTCCGTCACCATCAAGATCGACAACATAAACATCACCTACATTTTCTGTCCATGAAGTAACACGATAGTTGGTTGGTTTTCCTGTAGAAGGATCAATTGGTTTACATGCCCAAACTTCCTCGCCATTTTCATACAAACGACCTGCATCTACATATCCATAAAAACGACCTAACTTGCCGCCTTCCTCTATCTTGTAGTTGGCATAGGCTGTACCACCCAAGTACTTGGCAACTCCATTCAATTTCTCCAAGATTCCACGGTTATGAGCTGCATTGAAGTTGACCTCCCAAGTCATATCATGATTCTTGATGATATCTGCAGTAATATCGAATTCTATACCAGTATTACTAATGGCACCTATATTCTGGTCAGCAGAGGAGAAACCTGAAGAAATCGGAACAGGACGATTTGTTATCAAGTTATCAACATACTTACGATACCAACCAAACGAACCACGGATACGGTCATCCAAGAAACCATAGTCAAGACCTATATCCGTCTGTGTCTGAGATTCCCACTGCAAAGTGTTATTACCCAAAGTTGATGGATAAGTTCCAGGCTGCTTATTGAACATATTAGAACCCATATAACTGGTAAAGTCATAATAGCCTAAGTTCTGAGAACCTGTCAAACCATAAGAAGCTCTCAACTTCAAATAACTTACGACATCTTTCAGAGGTTTCATAAACTCCTCTTCAGTCATAATCCAACCTGCAGCTACTGAAGGGAAATAACCCCAACGGTTATCCTTACCAAAGCGAGAAGAACCATCAGTACGGAAAGTACCTGTTAATAAATATCTGTCGTTATACTTATATTGAGCACGAGCAAAGACTGAAACCAAAGAAGCAGCACTCTTGTTACTATTCATCTTACTTCTATTGGCAGCACTACCTAAGTTGGTCAAAATGTCATCATCAGGGTAGTTTGTACCAGAAGCTGACATATAATCAGTAGATATATGTTCTACGGAATGACCCAACATAGCTTGCAAGTCATGCTTGCCCATAGTTTTATAGAAAGTCAACAAGTTATCCCATACTATCGTATAGTTTTGTGTATCACTCTGAGTTCCTGAGTTTGTGCCAGAATCATAATAACGGCGTGTGAAACTCTCTGACTTGGCATTGCCATACTGGGCATTCAAAGTGGTACGGAATTTCAAAAATTTGAAGATGTTATACTCCAAGAAACCAGATGCATTGATATTTCTGGAAACACTATAATTCAAATCCTTCAATTCTACAAGAGGATTCTTTGTATAGTAGTCAATCGTATTGATAGTACCATCTTCGTTGTAAGCAGGATAATCAGGGCGCATTTTAATCAGGCGATAAATCATATTATCCTTCTGATTAGCACTACGGGAAGAAGCATCCATATTCATACCAAATTTCAACTTGTCAGAAACCATTGACTCAAAGTTGAAACGTCCACCAAAGGTTCGTGAATTACTACCCTTGACAATACCATCCTGATCCTTATAACTAACAGATGCATAGTAAGAGGTCTTAGGAGAACCACCACGAATAGAAACATTATAGTTTTGGACAGCAGCACTTTGGGTCATCATATCCCAATAGTTATCATGACCATTATAATAAGCATTTGGCAACCATAAGTTATCTATATCAGTCATATCCCATTGACTGGTATTAATCAGGTTGAACTTATCCAAATCCATGTATTTTCTATTAAAATAGGTCATGCCACCATTACGAAAAGCCTCCAACAAATTTGCTTTCTTTGAATAAGTCTTATACTCCTCGGCATTCAAAGTCTTCATATCGTTGGAATTAAGTTCCTGCCAACCATAACGAGCATTGAACTCGATGGTAGGTTTCATACCTTCAGAACCCGTTTTCGTAGTAACAATAACAACACCATTAGCTGCACGAGAACCATAAATAGCTGTAGCAGAAGCATCCTTCAAAATATCAATACTCTGTACATCGTTCAAATCCAAATTATACAAAGTATTGCTTACATCACCTGAAATACTGGCTGAATACTGTGGCACACCATCAATCACCCACAAAGGCTGACCATCGCCAGAAAGAGAAGACTGTCCACGGATAACCAAAGAAACAGGAGAAGTAGGAGAAGCATTGGAAATCATGACATTGACACCAGCAGCCTTACCTTGAATCATACTGGCAATATTAGAAGTCATTGGAGCCATCTCCACATCTTTCTCAGAAAGACGAGATACAGAACCTGTTAAATCTTTAGCCTTAGCTGTTCCATAACCAATAACTACAACCTCATCAAGCAACTGTTTATCATCGCTCAATGTAACTGTAATATTGCTAACGTTCTTACGACAATTAACAAAATAAGAAGAAGTTTTCATACCAAGAAACGAAACCAACAAGGTCTCACCCTTACCTTGGTCAAGATTCATCGTAAAATTACCGTTGAAATCAGTAACTGTACCTATACCCTTCTTGCCTTGCAACGTAACAGTTGCAGCAGGAATCGGATCACCCTTATCATCAAGCACACGACCAGAAATCGTAACCTTTGCAGCCTGTCCTACAGTAGAATTCGGAGAGATAACTTTGACAGAAATGACACCATTGTTTTGCGTATAGGTCACAGGGAGACCAGCTAACACTTGCTTCAATGCACTCTCAATGCTATTGGCTTTCACATTAGCATTCACTTTGTAGGCATCAAGATCCTCATAAGAGAAAATAATCTTGGTACTAAATCTCTCTTCCAACTCTTTCAATACCGAAGTCAAAGGCTTGGAACTGATCATTTGCTCATACTTCACACCATTAGTCTGGGCTACAGCGTAACTACCTGTATAACCAGACACCAGCAATGCCAAGCATGTAGAAAACAGAATTCTCTTCTTTCTCATAACAGCATTTTATTATTAATTAATGAATATTATTTCTCTTTTATATGCCATTATGACGTGCCATTATCGAAACAGGGTACCCTAATTGAAAGAAAATTCGCCTAAAAAGTTCTATTTTGTAACTTTTTAGGCGATATTCTTAATTATTTCAACGATACAAATGGTAAAATTTGAATAACTATGCAATATAAAACATGTCTCAGAAGACATCTTCCTTTATCACTACTTTAGAAGCGAATTTAAGAGACGGACATGACTATAGAAACGGTAATTACTCTATAACTATCACATTATCCTGAAGCTTGACATTAACCTCAGAACTCTCATTGAGCAACTTAAGAGCATTCTCTAAACTATCCTTTATATTGCACATATAATGGAAATGCTTGTTGAGCAATTGCTCGTCACGACAAACTATATTCACATCATATACTCGTCCCAACTGCTGTAAAATGGTACGCAAAGAAGCATTGTCGAAATACAAGACGCCATCCTTCCAACTCGTAAAGTCTTTAGGGTTGACATTCTGAACCATGACCTTGCCATTTTCTATATAAGCATCTTGTTTTGGGGAAATTCTCACCTTGCTCTGGTCAAGAGATACCTCCACAGAACCTTGTACCAAAGTGACATGTACATCCTCATTGTTATAACAACGAAGATTAAATTCTGTACCTAATACCTTGGTTGAAACGGAATGAGTCTTGATAATAAAAGGAAGATTAGCATCATGGTGTACTTTGAAATATCCCTCACCATAAAACTCTACATTACGATTGTCTTTACCAAAATTCTCTGGATATTTCAGGATACTCTTTGAATTAAGACATACTTCTGTGCCATCAGGCAAAGTAACAGTCTTCTGCTCTCCTGCTTTAATCTCAATCGTTTTTACTGATTCTGATGCAGATACTTCATGAGATTGTGGAGATTCTATCTTAGCAATTTGATTTTCTACTGAATCCTTGACTTCCGCCATCGGTTTTTGACCCGGCTGCTGATGATTCCAGATCATCAAGACTACAATCAGCAGAATAGCTGCAGCACAGGCTGCAATATAACGTAACAAAGTCTTGAATATCGGATGGCTCTCAGATTCTTCCTCCTCATATTCTTCGTCCATCTTATCTTTACTGAACTTATCCCATGCAGCATTCACATCAGGAACAGGTCCAAATTGGCGATTAGCGGCTTCGTCCAAATCCAGTATATCGCACAAGGTCTCCATGCCCACCTCGGATTCGAGTTGTGCATCTGAATGCTGAAGCATATCCTCTACAGAATCGTCCATTGCATCTAAGACTTGCTGTTTTATATCTTTTTCTTCTTTCATTGGAATCTTTTTTCTTTTAAAACGAAGTTTCAAGAAAATATGGTACCTTTAACGTCTTAATATTTCGTTAGAATAAGTTAAGTTTAGTAAAACTCAGCATCTTTGAATTTTTGCCGCATATAACTGAGTGCCTGCATGATATGTTTTTTCACGGCACTCTCGCTGATATCCAACTCCGCCGCGACCTCTCGGTATTTCTTATGCTCCACATAACAGAGTTGTACAATCTGTTGGGTTCGTGGAGTCAACTCAGTTAAAGCACCCATTATCGCCTTTATTTTCTCTTCATGAACATCCCAATGGTCATAAACAGAATTGACCACCATTTCTGTTTCCTTCATACTCGCCAATACATAACGAGAACGAATATCCTGCCTACGAATATAGTCTAAGCTGACATTCTTTACTGTGGTCAACAGATAGGAAGAAATATTATCAACATCTTGATACCGGACTCTTTTCCAAACCAGTTCGAAAGCATCGGATACAACATCCTTGCTTGCCTCGTCATCATGCAAGATGCGCAAGGCAAGATAGTAGGCTTTGGAATAATTGTCCTTAAATAATTTTTCAAAGCTCTGTCTATCCATTCTCTCTCAATAATTTATCTCCCTTACAAATAAAGAAAATACAGTTTTACCCAATACTATAATGAGTAAGACTGTATTTTTTTTATATTTTCTCCACTTCTTACTTCACGATAGAAGTAACAGGATTTCTAACGCCCTTCATACCAATGAGGAAGGCCTTGGCACTACCAAACTTCAGGAACATGTCCAGACGTACGGGTACATGATTTTCATCATCAGTAATGTAGAAATCGACGATGCGCTTATACTTGCCCTTCTCATACTCCTGATAAGCCAGACGCAAACAACGATACTTCACACCATTGTCGGCCTTGATGGTTTCTCTGCCCGCAAACTTAATCTGGGCAGGAGTACGGCCATCGCCATCCACAATCGGGAACTTGACTACATAACCCTTCTTCCAGTTGGCAGGATCGAAACTACGGGCACGGAGGAAGATGTTCAGCATGTCAAATACGCAATCATCATAGCTGACCTTCTTCCAGGAATGAGAACCGTCATTGTGCTTACGATGCATCTTGACATGACACTTGCCGCCAGAATAGCTGTAGAAATCCTCATCTACCGTATATCGCTTGCCCTCACGAGCTCCCTTGCGGAAATACATCGGAGACATATCGGTACCCGTATAGCTCAAAAGCGTATCACGAAGGACAAAGAAATCATCTACCTTGTGATTTCCTCTCGTCACCAATGAGGTGCGATAAGCGGGCTTGCCATTCTTGGTACTCTGCACAATAGACATGCTGGCTGTACCAGCCTTCACCCACACAAACTTCCAGTTGTAATACAAATTGTAAGTGAGAAACTCACCCGACTTGAAGGCTGTATTACGGAAAGTACACTGGGCAGACACTGTAGTGCTGACCATCAGCAATAATACTGCTATCCACAATGACTTCATTCTTTTCATAGTTCATCATATTTTAGGAATGTATTGTATGCCAAGTTTCTTGGCACGCTCTACATTCTGGTTCTTTACTTTCTTCTCCTTGTCTGGCTTCTGCTTGGTGATGGCACCTGGCTTCTGGTGTGACAATGGTTTCTCCTTAGGATCCCAAGATTCCGTGACATCCCACTTCGCCTTACATTCGATAGCTCCAGGATAGTAATATACTTCTTCTGCCTGCTGGTCTTCATCATAACAGCCCGTATCCCACTTGCCGTTATTGTTGCGGTCCACTATCAGGCGCAAGTAATATTTCTGTGGCTTCAGATAATAAAATTCTGCCACACCATTGATGGCCTTCATTTCCTTGACTACCTGATCCTGACCATTGAGCAACTGTACAAGCAGCGGTTCGTCAGTCAAACTGGTGATATTGACCAGAAGAGTACCATACTCATCCAGCGAAGATACCTTGAATCCCTGTTTGATAGCCTTGGTAGCCAATCCGTAGATGTCTTCGAATGCCGCAGAATCCACTTCCAGACTATATTCGATATTCGGACGCCATTCGCCTCGCAACTCATATTCCCTCAATTTATTCGGAACCGGTTTAAACTCGAAAGGTGCCCGATACCAGAGCGTATCATGCTTGGCATAAAGATGAATGCCTGCCGTATCTACCTTTGAGAGAGGCGTAGGGAACGTAAATCGGATGTTCTTATCCGGATCCAACTGGGATGAGACGCCCACCTGCACTTCCAATGGCTTGAGAGGCATGATGGAATCATAAGGCTCCCCTTTCTTCTTGAGTTTTTCCTGTTTCTTGGTCCAGTCTTCCAGTTCCTTATTGAGCTGTTTCTGTCGCTTGGCGTATGGAGTCTTTGCCAATATCTCCAATGTATCAAGCTTATCCACCAATACGCCGGTACTGTCGGTCATGCGATAAGCCAATTCCATCCGCAGCGTGTCCTGATTGACCAACGCAGTATCTTTCAACCAGTAAGTAAGGGTATCCTTCTTCTCTACTGCCTCCAGCAGGAAAGCATCTTTCTCATTGAAATTCAGACCCTTGATGGTAGGCAGGATGCTATCTCCATAACTGAAGAAGAGAGAGAAATTGTTGGGCTCCTTGCGCTCTGACTTCAGAAAATAGCGGTCGGTAAGCGTTTCGGTGAATGCTCTCAGCACGATATCGTCTGGATAGAAATGGGTGTAATCCACCTGGGCGATAGATTTGATATGAAGGGTATCTATCCAAGTGGTATCCTGTCTGACGTCCGGCTTGCAGGAAGGTACGATGATGTCATGAGAGAAAGCTAATTTCTCGCTTTTCTGATTGAACATATAGTTGCCATCCATATCCTGCAAGGCATAGATGCGATAAGAGCCTGGTGCAATACCCTTCACTACGAAACGGCCACGGCTATCCGTACGGCTCACTCGGAGCATCGGCTTGGTCTTGAATGCAGAATCAGCCTGATCGCTATACAGACCCACCAAAATACCCTTGATGGGTTCCAGATTTTCTGCTTCGAGCACATATCCGGATACTTCCATGGTGTCGATAGCCTCGCCCGTAGAAAAACTATAGGTGAAGTTACCCATCGGATTGTTCTCATTGTTATCGCTGATAGCATCAGAGAAATCGATGGTATAAGTCGTATTCGGCTTCAGGGAATCGACCAGAGAGACGGTGATTTTCTTACCCGCAGCCTTGATTTCTGGAGCCTCCAACTGAGGTGGAGACACGATGACTTTCTCAGAAGGATTGTCGAGCTTGATAAACTCATCGAAGTAGATGCTTACTTTCTTGCTCTTCACCCCTACTCCGCCATCTGCCGGGTCGGCACCTATCACCTTAGGCGGAGTTTCATCATACCATCCTCCGTCTGGCTGTCCCATCTTGGCACAGGAAACCAAAAGCAGAAAAGCAAGCAGATAGAGAGGCAAAAACAGAGTTTTTTCCTTCTGGCTGTTTCCAACTAAAAAATCTAATATCTTCTTCATTATTCTTACCTTTCTGCTAATTATTCTTATCCTTTAATATATCATAAACTTCCGGATGAAGCCATGATCTACTGATTCATCTGGAGCATCTCGTCGATATTCTTACGGCTGTTGCTCAGACGAGGTATCTTATGCTGTCCACCCAACTTGCCCTTGCTCTTGAGCCAGTCGTTGAAGAGATTAGGACGGGCCTTCACAATCTCCAGATGCTGGAGGGTAACATCGTGGAAGCGCTTTGCCTCATAATCACTGTTGATTTCCTGCAGATGCTGATCCAGCAATGTGGCAAACTCATCGAGACTTGCCGGTTCCTTAGAGAACTCTATCAGCCACTGATGGCGGCACTTCGCATTACTGTCCATAAACACAGGTGCTGCCGTGTATTCTGCCACCTGGGCTCCTGTCTTATCACAAGCATACTTCAGTCCCTTCTCGGCATTGTCCATAATCAGTTCTTCGCCAAAGGCATTGATGAAATACTTGGTACGACCCGTGATGACAAACTTATATGGATTCTTGCTGGTAAACATGACTGTATCACCAATGAGATAGCGCCACAATCCACAGGAAGTAGTAATAACCATCGCATAGTTCTTGCCTATCTCCACTCCCTGCAATGGCACTACGGTAGGATTGTCGGTACCAAATTCATCCATCGGGATAAATTCATAGAAGACATCATAATCCACCATGAGCGACATGGAAGGGTCTGACGGATCATCCTGCAAACCGAAGAATCCTTCGCTGGCATTATAGGTTTCCATATAATGCATGTTAGGAGAAGTAATGAGCTGCTCATACTGCTGGCGATAAGGAGTAAAAGCGATACCGCCATGGAAGAAGACCTCCAGATTAGGCCATACCTCCTCCAGATGCTTCTTGCCGGAAAGTTCCATCACACGAACCAATACGCTGAGCATCCAACTTGGAACACCCGAGATATTGGTTACGTTCTTATTCATCGTTTCACGGGCAATGCGGTCGCGTTTCACCTCGAAATCGCTCAGAAGAGCTGTCTGCTTCTTAGGAACACGTACCAGATTGGCAAGTGGATTGATATTTTCGATGAGGATGGCACTCAGGTCTCCCACCAGACTTCCCTCTACATTATAATTAGGTGAATGGCTACCGCCGAGAATCAGACTCTTGCCATCAAACAGTTTACTTTTCGGATTATTACGGAGATAATATGCCACAGCATCAAAGCCACCGGCATAGTGGATGCCATGCAATCCGTCTCGTGAAACAGGGATAAACTTACTCTTGTCATTGGTAGTACCAGACGACTTAGCATACCATTTCACGGTTCCAGGCCAGAGAACATCCTGCTCTCCGTGGCGCATACGGTCGATATCCCCTTTCAGTTCCTCATAGGAATTGACAGGTACATTTTTTGCGAATTTCTCGTAACTATCAGTCGTATTTAGTAGATGCTTAACGCCATATTCTGTATTTTTGCCCTTATTGATAAGGTGCATGAGTACTTTATGCTGCATATGTTCTGCATCATAAAGGTACTTCTCCAACTCCTTTTGGCGAGGTTTGAAGACGTTGCTTACTATACTTGTTAAACTCATATATGATATTAATATCTTTTGAGTTGCAAAATTAACCTAAACTTTTCATATAGAGAAAGTTTTTACTATTTTTAATATTAAATATATGACTTTAAAAAGAAAAGAAGAATGACTAAGGCTCGGAATTCGCACTTTTTATTCGTAATATAGCTTATTTTTCTTCAAGTCAATATAAAAATTCCCCTTAAAGAACGACCCATTGATACTGCCAAAACTGTTTTTAATAGAGATATTTTTCATGATGGGAATAAAATGATTAGGAAAATACTTAGTACCTATCTTTAACTTATCATATCTGATGGCTTTATAGCTATCCAAATAGTCATTATAAACATCTATCAGTTTCACCTTCGTTTGTCTGCAAAACTCATCCAGACACTTACTTGGATAAAACTCTATCAACTCTGCATTACTCAGATACAGCCTCATGTTTCCTTCCAAGTTCCACATTTTTCCATTCTGTCGGATAGTTATTGGCACCTTTATTACAATTGAAGGATAGACAGAAAGGATGTCAAACTTGCTTAACTTTGTAGTATCCACGGCATTCATATCCACAAAAGCCAACTTTTGCTCAGCAAAATTAAGATTGATAACGTTTTTGGTAGAGTCGGAAAAGTTGCAGAGGTTTTGCACATCAAGTTTTGCAGTAAACGGATAAGAATTTTCCAGCACGAAGATATTTCCAACAAAGCAAACATTCCCCACATTGAATTTTCCCACAAAAATATTCTTCACAAGATACTTTTTTCTAAAACATTCTATAGACCGCACCTTCAACTTGGACTTTGCAAAAGAGTGGTCAGGAAACAGTTCATTGAAGTCATGCTCCTTGATATAAAAACCAGCATCTCCAGTAGTTATCAAAATATCATTAAGTTTCGTGCCATTGATTGGCGCACTTATATAATACCAGCTTTTCTTAGATTCTTTCTGATACACTCTAAACTCTGTCTGTGCCTTCAGGCATATGCTGAACAAACAGACTAACAATAATATAATACTACGCATAGTTGATATGATTTTAATTAGTTATCTTATCCTAATTTCCCCTTTCTTTGTTGGATGTTTTTTATTTTTTTTCAATTCTTCTTTATACTTCTGTATAATAGAGCGAAGTTGTTTTTGAGATTTTGTTTTAATAAGCATTAAACCACCCATACGAGGATAGAAATACTTCAATATTTTCGGATCTTTTACTATATCAACAGACTCTATATCATCTTTTGAAATGCTATCCAAAGATAGAACTTCCACCCCATCAACCAAATAGACAGGAATATTAAAAGAAACTGAATCTTTCGAATTTTCTTTTTGAGCAAAAGAAAACAAATAAAAGAAACAAGCAAAACATACCAGCAATAACTTTTTCATATTCTATTTTTTAGCAATATTTTTATAACGAAAAAAATGTTAGTTAGCATAATGCTATCAATTTAGTACTATAAACTATGCATTATATCTCCTCACTATTGTTAGTTTGATATAATTCCCTTTAGGTATAGGTATAATACCTTTCAACCTTTTCTTTTTTATTTTATCTATAATTTTAACTATTTTTCTTACAGAAAGAATATTATCAGCTTCTTTATAACTGACAATTTCTACCATAATAGTCTTATAACTTTCATCTATATAGAAAGCAAAAAGTAAATTGCATTGATTTTCAGATAAGAGTTTTTTCTCATGCTGAGAGAGAAGCTTATTTACTGTATTTAAAACCTCATTACGGAATTTTATTTCATCAACCCTATTTCTAAAAGCAGAAAAGTCAACAGACTTTGGTTTTATTTTATTAGTAAGTTCCAAATCTTTCAACTTATAAAACTCACCTATATGATGATAAGAATATCGCTTATTCTTTACGATTTCTTTATTCAAACATTTTTTTTCCAGTTTATACTTTTCTGAAATAACTTCTGTTTGAGCAACACCTGTTAGTGGATAAACTAACATAAGTAGTAGTAATAACTTTTTTATTAACTGTCTCATATACTTAACTTTTATTATTGAATAATCTTCTAATAGTATGTCTTAGACATGATTGGCAAAGTACAGAATAGAAGTACCCCACCAAATAAAAGTCGATTGATTTTATTCATTTTTATATTGTTTATAATTCGAGTGCAAATATATAAAACTTTTTGCAAACAATACTCAACAATCAAAAATAATAATTTACTGAAAATTTACAAATAATTAAAAATTACTGATACTCAGGTAGTTTTGAAATATTTTACTGAAATTTTAAAATGATAATTTAGACCAAAGAAAGAATAAATTTATCGAAATCTTTAGCCGTTCCATCTTTTCCACACACTTTTTCCAACATCCTTTTTCTGGAAAGTGAAACTCCAGAATTTGATAATCCTACAAGATTACTTATAGAAGATGGTGAAATATGAAGTCTTATTAATAGACAAATATGATATTCTTTTTCCGTTAGACGATTTTTAAGCATTTGTGGAAAAGACGGTATTAATTGCTCTATAAAGTCACTTAACTCTATCCAATCCTCATTTGATAATTTCTCTTTTGGATGTAATGTTATAAATTGTATTTTTCTAAATATTGCTGAATTTTGTAAAATAATATCAGTATCAGTAAGTAATGAACCTGAGAATTTTTCACGAATATCTTTTATTGTATTTTTTAAGTTCATTATAACTTCTTCCTTTTGTTGTATTACTTCTAATTCATTAAGGTCTTTAACTCGCTGCAATTCTCTTTGATTTGATTGAAGTTTTAACAAACTATCATTATATAATTGCTGAATAAGAGATATTCTATGATTTTTTTTATTCATCTGCAATTTATAGATAAAAATAGAGAGACAAAACAGAATGATACTACACAATATAACAACATAAATGACCATAATTCTTTTCTCGGATTTCTGTTCTGCTACCATAGCAAGTCTTTTGTTTCTGCTATAATCATACATAGCTTGTAGCTGATGCAATTGTGTTTTTCTTACTCGAACTAAATCAGAATCATTATATTCAGAACTTAGCAAAGCATACTTTGTTGCTAAATCTGGTTGATTGGTCAAAGCATAATATTGAGCTAATCCCTTAGCAGAAACGGCCAAATTGTTATAAGATTTACTTTGTTCAACCTCAAATCCGCAACCTATAGGGTTTAGTGGGATTTTGCTTGCAAAGCGACAAAATTCATTTTATTGTACATATTTCTTGCACAACAGAAATGTCGCAGACACAAAATCCCCTTACCCCATAAAGCG